>NZ_JBKDZH010000056.1:0-70931 GCF_047971185.1 Kluyvera sp. | reverse complement strand
TTTTCCCTCCCTGGAGGACAACCGTGTCTAAGCGTCGTGTAGTTGTGACCGGACTGGGCATGTTGTCTCCTGTCGGCAATACCGTAGAGTCTACCTGGAAAGCTCTCCTTGCCGGTCAGAGTGGCATCAGCCTGATCGACCATTTCGATACTAGCGCCTATGCAACGAAATTTGCTGGCTTAGTAAAGGATTTTAACTGTGAAGACATTATCTCGCGCAAAGAACAGCGCAAGATGGATGCCTTCATTCAATATGGAATTGTCGCTGGCGTTCAGGCCATGCAGGATTCTGGCCTTGAAGTGACGGAAGAGAACGCTCACCGTATTGGCGCCGCTATCGGCTCCGGTATTGGCGGCCTCGGCTTGATCGAAGAAAACCACAGTTCGCTGGTCAACGGCGGGCCGCGTAAGATCAGCCCATTCTTCGTTCCGTCCACGATTGTTAACATGGTGGCAGGTCATCTGACCATCATGTTCGGTCTGCGCGGGCCAAGCATCTCGATCGCGACTGCCTGTACTTCCGGTGTGCATAACATCGGCCAGGCCGCGCGTATCATCGCTTACGGCGATGCAGATGCGATGGTTGCCGGCGGCGCCGAGAAAGCCAGTACCCCGCTGGGCGTGGGTGGCTTTGGCGCAGCGCGCGCGCTGTCTACCCGTAACGATAACCCGCAGGCGGCAAGCCGTCCGTGGGATAAAGACCGCGACGGCTTCGTGCTGGGCGACGGTGCGGGCATGGTGGTACTGGAAGAGTACGAACATGCGAAAAAACGCGGCGCGAAAATCTATGCAGAAGTCGTTGGCTTCGGCATGAGCAGCGATGCGTACCACATGACGTCACCGCCGGAAAACGGCGCGGGCGCGGCGCTGGCGATGGTTAACGCCATTCGCGACGCGGGCATTGAAGCCAGCCAGATTGGCTACGTCAACGCCCACGGTACCTCTACGCCAGCGGGCGATAAAGCAGAAGCGCAGGCCGTTAAGTCTGTCTTCGGCGACGCCGCCAGCCGCGTACTGGTCAGCTCCACCAAGTCCATGACCGGCCACCTGCTGGGCGCGGCGGGTGCAGTAGAATCTATCTACTCCATCCTTGCGCTGCGCGATCAGGCCGTTCCGCCAACCATCAACCTGGATAACCCGGATGACGGTTGCGACCTGGACTTCGTACCGCACGAAGCGCGTCAGGTGAGCGGCATGGAGTACACCTTGTGTAACTCCTTCGGCTTTGGTGGTACCAACGGCTCGCTGATCTTTAAAAAAGTCTGAGCCAGACGGCCTGATGGCTGTCGGTCACTATGCTGATATAGGCCCGCCTGGCGGGCCTTTTTTATTCAGCTTTCTCTGCTTGTTCAAGACGTTCCATCCTGCCAAACTACCCGTCCATCAATAAGGAGCCGCTATGTTCTTAATTAATGGCGTCGAGCAGCATACCCTCGCGGTGAATGACCGTGCCTCACAGTTTGGGGATGGGTGTTTTACCACCGCACGCGTGGTGAATGGACGCATCCAGATGCCTGCTGCCCACCTCGGGCGGCTTAAACAGGCCTGCCAGCGGCTGTCTTTGATATTTGATGAGTGGGTGACGCTGGAGCAGGAAATGCAGCAGCTCGCGCGACAGCAATCCGATGGTGTTCTTAAAGTGATCATTAGCCGTGGCCCCGGTGGGCGCGGTTACAGCGCTAGCGGTTGTAACACGCCAACACGGATTGTCTCGACTGCCGCTGCACCTGCACATTACGCCGAATGGAAGGGGCGGGGTATCACGCTGGCGCTCAGTCCCGTTCCCCTGGGACGCAATCCTTATCTTGCGGGTATTAAACACCTCAATCGCCTTGAGCAGGTGCTGATTCGTTCTCATCTTGAGCAGACAAACGCCGATGAGGCCCTTGTCCTTGACAGCGATGGGTGGCTTACGGAATGCTGTGCCGCCAATCTGTTCTGGCGCTGTGACCGCGATGTGTATACGCCGCGCCTCGACCAGGCGGGGGTGAACGGTATTATGCGGCAATTTATTATCGCCCAGCTGGCACACTCGCCGTATCGCGTTGTCGAAGTGAATGCGCGGCCAGAGGCGCTGGCGCAGGCGGATGAAGTGATTATCTGCAACGCGCTGATGCCGGTGATACCCGTGCAGCGTTACGCGGCGTGGCAGTGGCCTTCCCGCGAGCTTTATCAATTTTTAGCCCCACTTTGTGAGTCGTCTGATTAGCATGATGAAACTGTTACGTTTTGTACTCCTGATATTGGTTGTCCTCGGCATTGCCGCTGGCGTCGGCATGTGGAAGGTACGCCAGCTGGCGGACAGTACGCTGCTGATTAAAGAGGAAACCGTCTTTACGCTGAAAGCGGGCACCGGGCGACTGATGCTGGGCGATCAGCTGTACGCCGATAAGGTGATCAACCGTCCGCGCGTTTTCCAGTGGCTGCTGCGCCTGGAACCCGAACTGTCGCACTTCAAGGCCGGCACCTATCGCTTTACCCCGCAGATGACCGTCCGTGAGATGCTGCAGCTGCTGGCCAGCGGTAAAGAGGCCCAGTTCCCGCTGCGCTTCGTCGAAGGTATGCGTCTGAGCGATTACCTCAAGCAGCTGCGTGAAGCTCCTTATATAAAGCACACGCTCAGCGACGATAGCTACGCCACCGTCGCCAAAGCGCTGGCGCTGGATAACCCGCAGTGGGTGGAAGGCTGGTTCTGGCCGGATACCTGGATGTACACCGCCCATACCACCGACGTGGCGATCCTCAAGCGTGCGCATCAGAAAATGGTGGCTCAGGTCGATAAAGTCTGGGAAGGGCGGATGGACAATCTGCCGTACAAGGATAAGAACCAACTGGTGACCATGGCCTCGATTATTGAAAAAGAGACCGCGGTGGCGGAAGAGCGCGATCGCGTGGCGTCGGTGTTTATTAACCGTCTGCGCATTGGCATGCGTCTGCAGACAGACCCGACTGTCATCTACGGTATGGGGGATCGCTACGACGGCAGGATCTCGCGTAAAGATCTTGAGACCCCAACCGCGTATAATACCTACACTATCGCTGGCCTACCGCCGGGCGCGATTGCCAGCCCGGGCGAAGCGTCGCTGAATGCCGCCGCGCATCCGGCGAAAACGCCGTATCTGTATTTTGTGGCGGATGGCAAAGGCGGGCATACGTTTAATACCAACCTTGCAGACCATAACCGGTCGGTGCAGGGTTACCTGAGAGTGCTAAAGGATAAAAATGCGCAGTAATTACATCGTCATTGAAGGACTGGAAGGGGCGGGTAAAACCACCGCGCGGGATGTGGTTGTCGACACCTTGCGCAGCCTCGGCGTGAACGACCTGCAGTTTACCCGCGAGCCGGGCGGCACGGTGCTGGCAGAAAAGCTGCGCAGCCTGGTGCTGGACATTAAATCGGTCGGCGACGAAGTGATTAGCGACAAAGCGGAAGTGCTAATGTTCTACGCCGCGCGCGTGCAGCTGGTCGAGACGGTGATCAAACCCGCGCTGGCCAGCGGCCAGTGGGTGATCGGCGATCGCCACGACCTCTCTACCCAGGCTTATCAGGGCGGCGGTCGCGGGATTGACCGCACGATGCTGGCCACCCTGCGCGACGCGGTGCTGGGCGACTTCCGCCCGAATCTGACCATTTACCTCGACGTGACGCCGGAAGTGGGCCTCAAGCGCGCCCGCGCCCGTGGCGATCTGGATCGTATCGAGCAAGAGTCGCTGAACTTCTTTAACCGCACTCGCGCGCGCTATCTTGAGCTGGCGGCGGCGGATGACAGCATTATCACCGTTGACGCGACACAGCCGCTGGAGAAAGTGATGAGCGATATCCGCGATGCGGTCACCGCGTGGGTCGCGGAGCAGCAAGCATGAAATGGTATCCGTGGTTACGTCCGCCGTTTGAGCAGCTCGTCGCGAGCTATCAGGCCGGTCGTGGTCACCACGCGCTGCTGGTTCAGGCCCGCAGCGGAATGGGGGCCGATTCGCTGGTCTACGCCATTACCCGCTTTTTGATGTGCCAGAACCCGGACGGCCATAAAAGCTGCGGCCAGTGCCACAGCTGCCAGCTGATGCAGGCCGGGACGCACCCGGACTACTACGCGCTACAGCCTGAGAAGGGCAAAAGCACGCTGGGCATCGATGCCGTCCGCGACGTCAGCGAAAAGCTGTACGAGCATTCGCGCCTCGGCGGTGCCAAGGTGGTGTGGATAGCCGACGCCACGCTGTTCACCGAAGCGGCCGCCAACGCGCTGCTGAAAACGCTGGAAGAGCCGCCGAAAAACACCTGGTTTTTCCTCGCCTGTCAGGAGCCTGCGCGGCTGCTGGCGACACTGCGTAGCCGCTGTCGCTTTTTCCATCTGGCCCCGCCGAGCGAGCAGTATGCGCTGGCGTGGCTGGAGCGAGAAGCCAGCGCTTCGCGCGAGACGCTGCTGACGGCGCTGCGGTTGTCCGATCATGCCCCTGCGGCGGCGCTCGCGCTGCTGGCACCTGAAACCTGGGCGACGCGTGAAAAATTCTGCCAGGCGCTGGGGGCTACCCTCGCCAGCGGTGATTGGCTGGCGTTTTTGCCGTCGTTGAACCATGATTCAGTCGTACAGCGTTTACACTGGCTGTCATCGCTGCTGCTGGATGCGCTCAAGTATCAGCAGCGCATTACGCGCCTGACTAACGCCGATAGCCTGCCGCTGGTCAGCCAGCTGGCGCAGACGCTTTCCGGCGCGCGCCTGCAGGCCATCGTCGCCGATGCCTGCACCTGCCGCGAGCAGCTGCAAAGCGTCACGGGGCTGAACCGCGAACTTATCCTCACCGAGCGCCTTCTGCGCTGGGAACAGTATCTGCAACCCGGTGTGGTGCTGCCTGCATCCCACCTCTAAGAGAGACATTATGTTTTTAGTCGACTCGCACTGCCATCTCGATGGCCTTGATTATCAATCCCTGCATAAAGACGTGGATGACGTGATGGCAAAAGCCGCCGCGCGCGACGTCCGTTTTGCGCTGGCCGTCGCCACGACGCTGCCGGGCTACCGTCATATGCGTGAGCTGGTGGGCAATCGCCCGGAAGTGGTGTTCTCCTGCGGGGTGCATCCGCTGAACCAGGATCAACCCTACGACGTTGAAGAACTGCGCCGTCTGGCGGCAGAAGAGGGCGTGGTGGCGATGGGCGAAACCGGCCTTGATTACTTCTATACCCCGGAAACCAAGCCGCAGCAGCAGCTGTCGTTCCGTCACCATATTCAGATTGGTCGCGAGCTGAACAAGCCGGTGATCGTCCATACCCGCGATGCCCGCGCCGATACGCTGGCGATCCTGCGGGAAGAAAAAGTCACGGATTGCGGCGGTGTACTACACTGTTTCACTGAAGATGCTGAAACGGCAGGCAAGCTGTTGGATATGGGGTTCTATATCTCGTTCTCCGGGATTGTGACCTTCCGTAATGCGGAACAGTTACGCGAAGCCGCACGCTATGTCCCGCTGGACAGGCTGCTGGTTGAGACCGATTCGCCTTACCTGGCGCCGGTTCCGCATCGGGGTAAAGAGAACCAGCCGGCGATGGTGCGTGACGTCGCTGAATACATGGCGGTACTGAAAGGCGTCAGCGTTGAACAGTTGGCCCAGCAGACCACCGAGAACTTCTCGAACCTCTTCCATATCGATCCCGCCCGCCTGCAATCCGCCTGATTTCAGAGCTTATTTTAATGCTCGTAATTAATGGTCAAAGCGAGTACAGTTCACCGCCGTAAAAGTGGCGGTGAATGTTAATCTTGCAACATACAGACACGTTTTATGTAAAGAAGATTAAGTTTGTACGTCACAAGTCTTTGAAACGTGATTGTCGTCAAACAAACTGACGCTGAATTATTTTACTCTGTGTAATAAATAAAAAGAGCCCTTAGAGGCTCGATTACCGGTGAGGTTCTCCCCTCTCACCTATGCGTGAAAACGTAGATAAAGTACAAATACTCAGGAGCACTCCTTATTATGTTTAAGAATGCATTTGCTAACCTGCAGAAGGTCGGTAAATCGCTGATGCTGCCGGTATCCGTGCTGCCTATCGCAGGTATCCTGCTGGGCGTCGGTTCCGCAAACTTCAGCTGGCTGCCAGCCGTCGTTTCTCATGTTATGGCAGAAGCAGGCGGTTCTGTTTTTGCTAACATGCCGCTGATCTTCGCTATCGGTGTGGCGTTAGGCTTCACCAATAACGATGGTGTATCCGCACTGGCCTCCGTCGTCGCTTATGGCATCATGGTGAAAACCATGGCCGTGGTTGCGCCACTGGTACTGCACTTACCGGCGGAAGAAATTACCTCTAAACACCTGGCTGATACCGGTGTTCTCGGCGGTATTATCTCCGGTGCCATCGCTGCGTACATGTTCAACCGCTTCTACCGCATCAAGCTGCCAGAATACCTGGGCTTCTTCGCCGGTAAGCGCTTTGTTCCGATTATCTCAGGTCTGGCCGCTATCTTTACCGGTGTGGTTCTGTCCTTCATCTGGCCGCCAATCGGTACTGCTATCCAGACCTTCTCTCAGTGGGCTGCGTATCAGAACCCGGTTGTGGCGTTCGGTATCTACGGCTTCATCGAGCGTTGCCTGGTGCCGTTCGGTCTGCACCACATCTGGAACGTACCTTTCCAGATGCAGATCGGCGAATACACCAACGCGGCAGGTCAGGTCTTCCACGGCGATATCCCGCGTTACATGGCGGGCGACCCGACTGCGGGCAAACTGTCCGGTGGCTTCCTGTTCAAAATGTACGGTCTGCCGGCAGCGGCTATCGCTATCTGGCACTCTGCTAAACCAGAAAACCGCGCCAAAGTGGGCGGTCTCATGATCTCCGCAGCGCGGACCTCGGTCCGGACCGGTATCACCGAGCCGATCGAGTTCTCCTTCATGTTCGTTGCGCCGATCCTGTACATTATCCACGCGATTCTGGCTGGCCTGGCGTTCCCGATCTGTATCCTGCTGGGTATGCGTGACGGTACTTCCTTCTCGCACGGTCTGATCGACTTTATCGTGCTGTCCGGTAACAGCAGCAAGCTGTGGCTGTTCCCGATTGTCGGTATCTGCTACGCGATCGTGTACTACGTTATCTTCCGCGTGCTGATTAAAGCACTGGACCTGAAAACCCCGGGTCGTGAAGACAACACTGAAGATGCCAAAGCAACCGCAACCAGTGAAATGGCTCCGGCGCTGATTGCAGCCTTCGGCGGGAAAGAAAACATCACTAACCTTGACGCATGTATCACCCGTCTGCGCGTGAGCGTAGCCGACGTAGCGAAAGTGGATCAGGCTGGCCTGAAGAAACTGGGCGCTGCGGGCGTGGTTGTGGCAGGTTCCGGCGTTCAGGCGATTTTCGGGACTAAATCCGATAACCTGAAAACCGAGATGGACGACTATATTCGCAATAACTAAGTTATTTCGCGGTCGTAAATTTGGGGAGACTAAGGCAGCCGAATGGCTGCCTTTTTTACGTCTGACGGATGGGGACTGGTCCCGGCGGCGCTTCGCCTGGACGGGCTACCTGGAACCTGTAGCTCAGGCGCCGGGGAACGCGATGCTCAGGCAGACAAAATAGGGAGCCTTATGGCTCCCTTGGTTTTGTCTGGCAATTAAATCAGAACTGATAGCTTGCGGTAATGCTTACGTTGCGAGGTTCACCGTAAACGATAGAACCGTCGATGTTGGTGTCGTAGGTTTTATCAAACAGGTTGTTGATATTGCCCTGTAGGGCAAAGTTTTTCGTCACCTGGTAGCGGGTGAACAGATCTACCAGCGCGTAGCTGCTCTGTTCCGCGCGGAAGGTACCGTATGACGTCACGGTATCTTTGTATACCCGGTTCTGCCAGTTGACGCCGCCGCCGACGGTCAGCTCAGGCATCACCGGCAGGCGATAGCTGGTGAACAGCTTGACGGTGGTGCGCGGCAGATTCGGGTTCACCGCCTTGCCGTCGCTGTCTTCCGCCACATAGCGGGTGGCCCCGAAGGTCATCTGTCAGTTATCGGTCAGCGCGCCGTTGATCTCAAACTCTACGCCTTTGCTGACGGTGCCGTCGGCGGTGGTGTAGGCGATTTCGCCGTTGCTGCCAGGAATTGGCACCCCGGTAGACTGCGCCAGGTTGTCCTGCTCGATGCGGAACACCGACAGCGTGGTGGTCAGGCGGCTGTCCATCCAGTCAGATTTCAGACCCACCTCGTAGTTATTGCCGGTAATCGGCTTCAGATATTTTCCGGAGCTGTCTTTGTCGTTTTGCGGCTGGAAGATGGAGGTATAGCTGGCGTAGGTCGACCAGTTATCGTTGATGTCATACACCAGACCCGCGTACGGCGTGGTGTGGTTTTGCTCCATATTGTAGGACAGCGTGTTGACGCTCCAGTTGGTGTAGCGCGCGCCGACGATCAGGTGCAGCGGGTCGGCCAGCGAAATACGGGTGGCGGCGTACAGCGACTTCATGCGCGTGGTGTCGTCCTGCGCCAGGCTCTGCGGAGCCCAGTTGGTTTGCGGGAAGCTGGCGCTGTTGAAGTTATCGAAGCTGCCAATCTGATCCGGGAAGACGTTGTCCCACGAGCTGAAGTAACGGTTGTTCTGCTTGCTGTAGCTGCCGCCCAGCATCAGGTTATGCTGACGGCCAAACAGGTCGTAGCTGCCGTCGGCGTACAGATCCAGCGCGTCCACTTTACGTTTACCGCTGTTCCAGCCCGTCCCGCCCACGTAATCGTAGCCCGGCCCATAGCTGCCGTACGGGCCAACCAGCGTGCCATCGGCTTTATTCACATAGGCGTCGACGTACATCATCTTGCTGTCGAACTTTACTTCGGAGTGGGTGGCGTTCAGCGTCGCCTGCCAGGTATCGGCGAAGCGCTGCGTCAGCGTCATAAAGACTTTGTTGATGTCTTTGTCGTTGT
Source organism: Kluyvera sp. (assembly GCF_047971185.1). Taxonomy (GTDB): domain Bacteria; phylum Pseudomonadota; class Gammaproteobacteria; order Enterobacterales; family Enterobacteriaceae; genus Kluyvera. Next base: position 62,037 of record NZ_JBKDZH010000056.1, on the reverse strand, counting down.
AAGCCCAGTCCGGCGCGGTGCTGTGCGCGCGATCGTAATGGTTAGTGCTGCCGTCGGTATTCCAGCGCGGCAGGCCGCCCCAGGTTGGGCTGTTGATATTAATCTGCTGATACTCATAGCCTACCGACAGGGCGGTGGTGTCGCCGAGGTCGGCATCGAGAATACCGGAGAAGAAGGTTTTTTCGTTGTTGTAGCGGTCGAGCCAGGAGTCGTTGTTCTGATAACCGGCCACAATACGCGCGCGCACTTTGCCATCGTCGGTCAGCGGGCTTTGCAGGTCGGCGACGTAGCGCTGCTTGTTCCAGCTGCCGTATTCGGCAGAAAGGTTGCCTTTGAAGGTTTGGCTGGTGGCGTGTTTGCGCACCATGTTGATCGAGGCGGAAGGGTTGCCGGTGCCGGTCATCAGGCCATTTGCACCGCGTACCACTTCCACGCGTTCAAACAGCGCGGTGTCGGAAAGGGCGTCGCCCAGATTCCAGCGGGATTCAAAATAGGTCGGGATCCCGTCGACCATGTAGTTATCAATCTCAAAGCCGCGAGAGTAGTAGCTGGTACGGTCGGAATCGGCCTGGCTGCTGGTGATGCCCATGGTGTTGTTCATCACGTCGCCCAGCGTTTGCAGCTGCTGATCCTGCATGCGCTGCTCGCTGACGATGGTGACCGACTGGGGAATATCGCGCTGGACCATCTGCATTTTCGTGCCGGCGGTGGTGGTTTTAACGCTGTAGTCCTGCGTTTCGCTGTCGGTGCCCGTATTGCTGGTGCCGTCAACGATAATCGTATCTTCGCCAGCGGCAAAGCTTAAGCCGGGAGACAACGCCAGGGCGATGCCCATGGCCAGCATTGACGGCGCCAGGCGGCCGTTGCGGATGTTGGAAGAGTGAGACATATAAACCCTTAATCAATCGTCATTTTTTTCCCGCCGCTCTGTGGCGACGGTCGTGTTATAGGCCAACGCGCATGCATATATATGAATGCAAATGAGAAATATACGCATTTTTATTATAATGTAAACAAAAGTAAGCACGGGATTTGTCAAGAATGAAACGGGATTTCAGGCAGGGGCAGAAAGCAATACGGCCGCAAGCGCGGCCGTATCCGAGTGAAAATTAATAGAATCAGCAGGTTATATTTTTCAGGCGAGGGCGTTCTCTTCAAGCTGATGCATAAACTGGCGCACCCACTCCATGCGCGTTTTGCGTTCGCCCAGCTCCTGGAAGAACTTCAGGCGCGTCGGGCCGTCGAGGCGGAAGTGCTGCGGCTGTTTTTGCAGCAGGCCAATCAGCCACGTCGGATTGACGTGATTCTTCTCGGCAAACTCAATCACGCCGCCTTTCTCATTGCCTTCCAGCTTGCGGATCCCCAGCTTCTGCGCCTGCTGGCGCAGCCGGGCGATATCGAGCAGGTTGCGTGCGGCGTCCGGCAGCAGGCCAAAGCGGTCGATCAGCTCCACCTTAATCTCTTCCAGCTCGCTTTCGTTTTTGGCGCTGGCGATGCGCTTGTAGAACGAAAGGCGCGTGTTGACGTCGGGGATAAAATCATCCGGCAGCAGCGACGGCATGCGCAGCTCAACTTCGGTTTGCTGGCTGGTTAAATCTTCCAGCGACGGCTCGCGGCCTTCTTTCAGCGCATCGACGGCGTTTTCCAGCATCTCCATGTACAACGAGAAGCCGATGGACTCCATCTGCCCGCTTTGCCCTTCGCCCAGCAGCTCGCCCGCGCCGCGAATTTCGAGGTCGTGAGTGGCCAGCGCAAAGCCTGCGCCCAGATCTTCCAGCGAGGCGATGGCCTCCAGGCGTTTCTGGGCGTCGGGGGTCATGGCTTTCGGGTGCGGCGTCAGCAGCCAGGCGTAGGCCTGGTGGTGCGAGCGGCCCACGCGACCACGCAGCTGGTGCAGCTGCGCCAGGCCAAAGTGGTCGGCGCGCTCGATGATGATGGTATTGGCGGTCGGGATATCAATGCCGGTCTCGATGATGGTAGTGCACACCAGCACGTTGAAGCGCTGGTGGTGGAAATTGTTCATCACCCGTTCCAGCTCGCGCTCGCGCATCTGGCCGTGGCCGATGGCGATACGCGCTTCCGGCACCAGCTCCGCCAGCCTGTCTGCCGCTTTCTGGATATTCTCCACGTCGTTATACAGGTAGTACACCTGGCCGCCGCGCAGGGTTTCACGCAGAATCGCTTCGCGCACCACCAGGCTATCGTACTCGCGTACGAAGGTTTTCACCGCCAGACGACGGGCGGGCGGGGTGGCGATGATCGACAAATCGCGCATTCCGCTCATCGCCATATTCAGCGTACGCGGGATCGGCGTGGCGGTGAGGGTCAGAATGTCGACGTCGGCGCGCATCGCCTTAATGCGCTCTTTGTGGCGCACGCCGAAGCGGTGCTCTTCATCGACGATCAGCAGCCCCAGATCGCGCAGCTTCACGTCGCTTTGCAGCAGTTTGTGGGTACCGATCAGAATATCGATTTTACCCTCGGCGGCCTCGGCCAGAATCTGGGTTTGCTCTTTGGCGCTGCGGAAGCGGGAGAGCATTTCAATGCGCACCGGCCAGTTGGCGAAACGGTCGCGGAAGTTGTCATAATGCTGCTGCGCCAGCAGGGTGGTGGGCACCAGCACCGCCACCTGCTTATGGTTCTCGACCGCGAGGAAGGCGGCGCGCATGGCGACTTCGGTCTTGCCAAAGCCCACGTCGCCGCACACCAGGCGGTCCATGGCCAGCGGCTGGCACATGTCGCTAAGCACCGCGTTGATCGCCTGCGCCTGATCCGGGGTGGTTTCAAACGGGAAGCTGTCGCAGAACAGTTGGTACTGTTCGCGGTCATGCTTGAAGGCAAAGCCTTCTTTCGCCGCGCGCTGGGCGTAGATATCCAGCAGTTCGGCCGCCACGTCGCGCACTTTCTCGGCGGCTTTTTGCCGCGCGCGGGTCCAGACGTCGCCGCCCAGCTTATGCAGCGGCGCGTTCTCTTCCGCACCGCCCGCGTAGCGGCTGATCAGGTGCAGCGAGGAGACCGGCACGTACAGTTTAGCGTCATTGGCGTAGGTGAGGATCAGGTACTCGGCGGTAATACCGCCCGCTTCCAGGGTGGTCATCCCGCCGTAGCGGCCCACGCCGTGCTCCAGGTTCACCACCGGCTGGCCGATATGCAGCTCCGCCAGGTTGCGAATCAGGGTATCCGGGTTGATGGTCCGTCGCGCGTCCTGACGACGCCGCGCCACGCGCTCGCCGAGCAGGTCGCTCTCGCAAATCAGCGCCAGATTGTGCCGGGTATCGATGAAGCCGTGCTCGGCGGCGCCAATCATCAGATAGTGGCCTTTGCCGCTGGCTTCATCCAGCCGCTGGATCCGTTTTGGCGACAGCTTGATGCGCGCCAGCAGTTCGCCTAAGGCTTCGCGGCGGCCCTCGCTTTCGACCGAGAACACCACCGGCCCGCTAAAGGACTCGGTAAATTTGCGCAGGTTGTCTAGCGGCGATTTGTTCTGCGCCTGCACCGAGAGATCCGGCAGCGGCTGGAAGCCGAGGTTGGTATTCGCCGCTTTGTCGGCCAGATGCTCGGTTTTAAGCTGGATGCGCGGCCATTTTTTCAGCTCGCTGTTCAGCTCTTCGGTACGCAGCCACAGCGCAGCAGGAGGCAGCAGCGGGCGCATCGGATCGACGCCGCGGTTTTCAAAACGCGCCTGCGCGTCGGCCTGGAAGCGGTTGGCGCTGGTCTCGAGGTCGCCAGTATTCACCAGCAGGGTGTTGGCCGGGAAGTAGCTGAACAGCGGCGGCAGGGGCTCGCTAAAGAACAGCGGCTGCCAGTACTCAATCCCGGCGGGCAGCGTGCCTTTGCTCACCTGCTGGTAGATATGCTCGGCGTCGCGTTTAACGTCGAACTTATCGCGCCACTGGCTGCGGAACAGCTCGATGGCGGTTTTGTCGGTCGGGAATTCGTGCGCGGGCAGCAGGTTAATGGCCTCAACTTCTTCCAGCGTGCGCTGGCTGTCGACGTCGAAGACCCGCAGGCTATCGATTTCATCGTCGAAGAAATCAAGGCGATACGGCTGCTCGCTGCCCATCGGGTAGAGGTCGAGCAGCGCGCCGCGGGTGGCGTATTCGCCGTGTTCCATCACCTGGTCAACGTGGCGGTAGCCGGCGCTATCAAGCTGGCTGCGCAGGGCGTCGCGCGACAGGCGCTGGCCTTTTTTCATCACCAGCGCGTGGCCGTGCAGGAAGCTATGCGGGCAGACGCGCTGCATCAGCGTGCTGACCGGCACGATCAGCACGCCGCGCTGCATGGTAGGCAGCTGGTACAGCGTCGACAGGCGTGAAGAGATGATGTCCTGGTGCGGCGAGAAGCTGTCGTACGGCAGCGTTTCCCAGTCGGCGAGGTTCATCACCAGGCTGTCGGTGAACTGGCCAATTTCATCGTGCAGACGCAGGGCGTTTTGCATATCCGGGGCGATTAACACCACCGGCCCGGCATGGCGTTCGGCGATATCCGCCACCAGCGTCGCACAGGCCGCGCCGGTCAGTTCGCCAAGCTGGCGCTGGTCGCCGGGTTTTGTCGGTAGGGCATAACGGGCAAGTTCAGGCATAGTCAGCGCACGTTCTCCAGAAGACCGTATTTCCACGGTAATAATATAAATTTGCTGTACTTATTATCCGTGATGACGGCGGGAGTGCAACCGCTGAAAATGCGGGGATGGGCCGTTTTAGATCATTTGCCGCTTCTGCTGGCTGAGCTTGCGGTACTGCTGCGGCGACATGCCGACCAATTTACTGAAAGTGCTATAAAAACGGCTGCTGGAACGAAAGCCCGCGGTCATGGCAACGTCAATGATGGTTTTATCGGTATCGCTGAGCAGCGCGCGGACGTGGTTGATGCGCATGGCGGTGATGTACTGCTTTAAGGTCAGCTGCATAACCCGCTGGAAAATGCCCATCGCGTAGTTGGCGTTCAGCTTCACGTGCTCGGCGACGTCATTAATGGTTAACGCCTGATCGTAGTTATCGGCAATAAAACCGAGCATCTGGCTGACGTAAAACTGCGCGTGGCGCGAGACGCTGTTTTTGTGCGTGCGCGACGTTTTGTTTAGCAGGATCGGCTGCCAGCCAGAGAGGCTAAAGCGCTTGAGCATCAGGGCGATTTCATCGATTGCCAGCTGGCGAATCTGCTCATTCGGGCTCGCCAGCTCCTGCTGCCAGCGCAGCACTTCAAAAGCGCTCAGCTGCTGAGTGGCAAGCGACTTAATCACCATGCCGTGGGTGACGTAGTTGACCAGCTCCCGGTCCAGCGGCCAGGAGAGGAACAGATGCATCGGCAGGCTGAAGATCGCCATCTGCTGACAGTGGCCCGGGCGGGTTAACTGATGCGGCGTACAGGCCCAGAATAGGGTGATATGCCCCTGTTTTATCTGCACCACTTCATTGTTGATAAGGTACTCCACGTCGCCATCAAACGGCACGTTCACTTCAACCTGGCCGTGCCAGTGGCTGGCGGGCATCGCGTGCGGAGGCCGCAGTTCAACGTCAAGACGCTGGTATTCAGAATAGAGCGACAGCGGGCTGCGGGTCTGTTTTTCATCACCGTTGCACATATGGGGATCGGGCGGGAGAAGAGAGATTACTTCGCTGCTCATGGCGACTCCATTTCCTGATTTATCAGAATCGTATCAAAACGGGGGCCGTCAAACCGGGAAGTTGGCCGCATAACCCACCGCTCAGAATAATAGTAGCCTGCAATTCAGGCCGGATACTCTGCTTTTTCGCTTATTTATTCCCAAAAGCTCAGATCTGACGCGGCCAGATAGCGGAACTGAGTTTATGGGAATGCTCATAGCGGAAGGTGGAAGTTTTCCCTCCCGGCGCATGCCACCATTCTCTGGTCTACTACTGTTCTGGAGAGTCATGATGGCAGCACCAAAAATTACCTTTATCGGCGCCGGTTCGACAATTTTCGTTAAAAATATTCTCGGCGACGTTTTTCATCGCGACGCGCTGAAGGCGGCGCATATCGCGCTGATGGATATCGATACCACGCGGCTGGAAGAGTCGCACATCGTGGTGCGTAAGCTGATGGATTCCGCCGGGGCTTCCGGCCATATTACCTGCCACACCGACCAGCGCGCGGCGCTACAGGACGCCGATTTTGTGGTCGTCGCCTTCCAGATTGGCGGCTATGAACCCTGTACGGTGACCGACTTTGAGGTCTGCAAACGCCACGGGCTGGAGCAGACCATTGCCGATACCCTCGGCCCGGGCGGCATTATGCGCGCGCTGCGCACCATTCCGCACCTGTGGCAGATTTGCGAAGACATGAGCGAACTTTGCCCGAACGCCACCATGCTGAACTACGTTAACCCGATGGCGATGAATACCTGGGCAATGTACGCCCGTTACCCGCATATCAAGCAGGTGGGGCTGTGCCATTCGGTGCAGGGGACGGCGGAGGAGCTGGCGCGCGATCTCGATATTGACCCGACGACGCTGCGTTACCGCTGCGCGGGCATTAACCATATGGCGTTCTATCTCGAGCTGGAGCGTAAAACCGCCAGCGGCGAGTATGTCGATTTATACCCGGAACTGCTGGCGGCCTATGACGCGGGGCGCGCGCCGCAGCCAAACATTCACGGCAACGCGCGCTGTCAGAACATCGTGCGCTATGAAATGTTCAAAAAGCTGGGCTACTTCGTGACCGAGTCGTCCGAGCATTTTGCCGAATATACGCCGTGGTTTATCAAACCGGGACGTGAGGATCTGATTGCGCGCTACAAAGTGCCGCTGGATGAGTACCCGAAACGCTGCGTTGAGCAGCTGGCAAACTGGCATAAGGAGCTGGAGGAGTACAAGACCGCTGAACGGATCGACATTAAACCGTCGCGAGAGTACGCCAGCACCATTATGAACGCCCTGTGGACCGGCGAGCCGAGCGTGATTTACGGCAACGTGCGTAACGACGGGCTGATTGACAACCTGCCGCAGGGCAGCTGCGTGGAAGTTGCCTGCCTGGTGGATGCCAACGGTATTCAACCGACCAAAGTCGGGGCCATTCCTGCCCATCTGGCGGCGATGATGCAGACCAACATCAACGTGCAGACGCTGCTGACGGAGGCCATTCTGACCGAAAACCGCGACCGGGTTTATCACGCCGCGATGATGGATCCGCATACCGCCGCCGTGCTGGGCATCGACGAAATCTATGCGCTGGTGGATGACCTGATTGCCGCTCACGGCGACTGGCTGCCGGCCTGGCTGCACCGCTAAAAAAAGACGGCGCCGGGCAAAGTATCCGGCGCTTTACCTCTTGCTAATAACAGAAGGCGGGCGCTGGTAACAGTGACCCGGTACCCTATGAGCATCTCTCTGACAACAAAACTCAGTTACGGATTCGGGGCGTTTGGTAAGGATTTCGCCATCGGCATCGTTTACATGTACCTGATGTATTACTACACCGATGTGGTGGGGCTGTCGGTTGGCCTGGTCGGTACGCTGTTCCTCGTGGCGCGTATCTGGGACGCGATCAACGATCCGATTATGGGATGGATCGTGAATGCCACCCGCACGCGGTGGGGGAAATTTAAGCCGTGGATTTTCGTCGGCACGCTCGCCAACTCACTGGTGCTGTTCCTGCTGTTCAGCGCCCATCTGTTTGAAGGCACCGCGCAGGTGGTGTTTGTCTGCGTTACCTACATTCTGTGGGGGATGACCTACACCATCATGGATATTCCGTTCTGGTCGCTGGTGCCGACCATTACCCTTGATAAGCGCGAACGCGAGCAGCTGGTGCCGTATCCGCGCTTTTTCGCCAGCCTGGCAGGGTTTGTGACGGCGGGCATCACGCTGCCGTTTGTGAGCGCCGTCGGCGGGGCGGATCGCGGCTTCGGCTTCCAGATGTTTACGCTGGTGCTGATTGGCTTCTTTATCGTCTCGACCCTCGTCACCCTGCGCAACGTTCATGAAGTGTTCTCCTCCGATAGCGATGCGTCCGCCGACAGTTCTCGCCTGACGCTGAAAGGCATCGTCGCGCTAATCTACAAAAACGATCAGCTCTCCTGTCTGCTGGGTATGGCGCTGGCCTACAATATCGCCTCCAACATTATTACCGGCTTTGCGATTTACTATTTCACCTATGTGATCGGCGATGCGGCGCTGTTCCCGTACTACCTGTCCTATGCGGGGGCGGCGAATTTGCTGACCCTGATCCTGTTCCCGCGGCTGGTGAATGCGCTGTCGCGGCGCGTGCTGTGGGCCGGGGCATCCATTCTGCCGGTTATCAGCTGCGCGGGGCTGTTTGCCATGGCGCTGGCGGGGTATCACAACGCGCCGCTGATTATCGTGGCGGGGGTGTTCCTTAACGTCGGCACGGCGCTGTTCTGGGTGCTTCAGGTCATTATGGTGGCGGATACCGTCGACTACGGTGAATTCAAGCTGCACGTGCGCTGCGAAAGCATTGCCTACTCGGTGCAGACCATGGTGGTGAAGGGCGGCTCGGCGTTTGCGGCCTTTTTCATCGCCGTGGTGCTGGGGATTATCGGCTATACCCCCAACGTGGCGCAGTCGGCGCAAACCATTCAGGGCATGCAGTTTATTATGATTGCGCTACCGGCACTGTTTTTTATCGTTACGCTGGTGCTGTACTTCCGCTATTACCGGTTAAACGGCGATACGCTGCGCAAGATACAGATCCACCTGCTGGATAAGTACCGTAAAGTGCCTCAGCCCGCCGTGGTGCTGGAAAAACCGGTGGCGGTGTCCAGCGTGGCGCGCGATGTGCAGGCCTGATCATGGAATGGACATCCTGGATTGGTTATCTGGCCGCCAGCCTCACGACGCTCTCTTTCTTGCCGCAGGCGATTAAGGTCATCACCACACGCAATACCCAGGGCATTTCGGGATTGATGTACGTGATGTTTGTCTGCGGGCTGGCGCTGTGGCTGGTGTACGGCGTGATGATTAACGATACGGCGGTGAGTATGGCGAATTTTCTGACGCTGCTGTTCGCGCTGCCGATTCTGATCATTAAGCTGCGTCGCGGGTAGGGAACACCGGCCTGCAGGTGGCATCCTGTAGGCCGAATAAGCCTTCGCGTCATCCGATAGCGTTGAGTTGACGGCTATGCCAGCGCGCCAGCAACAGCACCGTCGTCAGCGCTCCCAGCAGGGCGCAGAACATGTCCGATTGCGTATCCCACGGGTCGCCCTGGGTGCCGAGGAAGTCATCCGCGCCTTGCCCCATCGCCAGCGCGGCCCACCACTCGATCAGCTCATAGGTGGCGCTAATGGCCAGCGCCACGCAGCACACCAGAAATGCCAGCATTTTACGGCCCCGCACAATCCCGCCGCGCAGCAGAATTTCGCGCGCCGCCAGCGCCGGAACCAGCCCCTGGAAGAAATGGCCCAGCTTGTCATACGGATTGCGGCTCAGGTTCAGCCACGCCTGCACGTCAAAGCCAATCGGCACCTTCGCGTAGGTATACTGACCGCCGACCATCAAAATAACGGCGTGGCAGAAAATCAACGCGTACAGCAGCGGCGTCAGCGGATAGCGCTGTGCGGTTAACAGCAGCAGCGGAACGATAATAATCACCGGCGTGACCTCCATCAGCCAGGTCACTTTTTCCGCGGCGCTAACGCCGGTGTAAATCAGGAACAGGGCCAGCAGCAGGGCGCCAGCGCGTAATATCAGAGGGTTAACGGTGCGGCTCGTCATGAATTCGCCAACGGTTGGGGAAAACCTCACTATTGACCGCCGCGGCGAAAATTTCAACATTCGTGTTACGTCACGGTGAATTGTCAGCCTTGCGCTTACGGTTCAGTCATTTACCCATTCCGCTTTCGCTTATATACTCGTGCTTCTGCTATCAGCAACCAGACGGATTACATGTATCAACCTGTCGCACTATTTATCGGCCTGCGCTACATGCGCGGGCGGGCAGCGGACCGCTTCGGTCGCTTTGTTTCCTGGCTGTCGACCATCGGCATTACGCTTGGCGTGATGGCGCTGGTCACCGTCCTTTCGGTGATGAACGGCTTTGAACGCGAGCTGCAAAACAACATTCTGGGGCTGATGCCGCAGGCCATCCTGAGCGCTGACAACGGCTCGCTGAACCCGCAAAAATTCCCACAGACCAGCGCTAAGCTTGAGGGCGTGACGCGCGTTGCGCCGCTGACCACCGGCGATGTGGTGCTGCAAAGCGCGCGCAGCGTGTCGGTCGGCGTGATGCTGGGCATTGACCCGGCGCAGGCCGACCCGCTGACGCCGTATCTGGTGAACGTCAAGCAGACCGATCTTACCGCCGGAAAATACAACGTGATCCTCGGCGAGCAGCTGGCGGGCCAACTGGGCGTTAACCGTGGCGATCAAATCCGCGTGATGGTGCCGTCAGCCAGCCAGTTCACCCCGATGGGGCGTCTGCCAAGCCAGCGTCTGTTTACGGTGATTGGCACCTTTGCCGCCAACAGCGAAGTCGACGGCTACCAGATGCTGGTCAATATTCAGGACGCCTCGCGCCTGATGCTCTATCCGCAGGGTAACATTACCGGCTGGCGTCTGTGGCTGGATAAACCGCTGCAGGTTGACACCCTCAGCCAGCAAACGCTGCCGGAAGGCACCAAATGGCAGGACTGGCGCGAGCGTAAAGGCGAGCTGTTCCAGGCCGTGCGTATGGAAAAGAACATGATGGGGCTGTTGCTGAGCCTGATCGTCGCGGTCGCCGCGTTTAACATCATCACCTCGCTGGGGCTGATGGTGATGGAGAAGCAGGGCGAAGTGGCCATTCTGCAAACCCAGGGGCTGACGCCGCGGCAGATCCTCACCGTCTTTATGGTGCAGGGGGCCAGCGCGGGCATCATCGGCGCGCTGCTCGGCGCGGTGCTGGGCGTGCTGCTCGCCAGCCAGCTCAATAATTTAATGCCGATTATCGGCGCGTTCCTCGACGGCGCGGCGCTGCCGGTTGCCATCGAGCCGCTGCAGGTTATCGTGATTGCGCTGGTGGCGATGGCCCTGGCGCTGCTGTCAACGCTGTACCCTTCCTGGCGCGCTGCCGCCACCCAACCCGCTGAGGCTTTACGTTATGAATAAGATCCTGTTGCAATGCGACAACCTGTGCAAACGCTATCAGGAAGGCTCGGTGCAGACTGACGTACTGCACAACGTCAGCTTCAGCGTGGGCGAGGGCGAAATGATGGCCATCGTCGGCACCTCCGGTTCCGGGAAAAGTACGCTGCTGCACCTGCTCGGCGGCCTCGACACGCCGACCTCTGGCGACGTGATTTTCAGCGGCCAGCCGATGAGCAAGCTCTCCTCGGCGGCGAAGGCCGAGCTGCGTAACCAGAAGCTTGGGTTTATCTACCAGTTCCACCACCTGCTGCCGGACTTCACCGCGCTGGAAAACGTGGCGATGCCGCTGCTGATTGGCAAAAAGAAAGCCGCAGAGATCAACTCGCGCGCGCTGGAGATGCTGAAAGCAGTTGGGCTGGCGCACCGTGCGAATCACCGCCCGTCGGAGCTGTCCGGCGGCGAACGCCAGCGCGTGGCGATTGCCCGCGCGCTGGTCAATAATCCGCGGCTGGTGCTGGCGGATGAACCGACCGGTAACCTCGACGCCAAAAACGCCGACAGCATTTTTAAACTGCTCGGCGAGCTGAACCAGTCGCAGGGCACCGCCTTCTTGGTGGTCACTCACGACCTTCAGCTGGCGAAACGCATGGGCCGCCAGCTGGAGATGCGCGACGGTCATCTCAGCGACCAGTTGACCCTGATGGGAGCGCATTAATGGCTCCTTCGCTGTCGTTACTGATTGGCCTGCGCTTTAGCCGCGGGCGTCGGCGCAGCGGCATGGTGTCGCTGATTTCCGTTATCTCAACCGTCGGCATCGCGCTGGGCGTGGCGGTGCTGATCGTCGGCCTGAGCGCAATGAACGGCTTCGAACGCGAGCTGAATAACCGCATCCTCGCGGTGGTGCCGCACGGTGAAATCGAAGCGGTGAACCCGCCGTGGAACCACTGGCAGAACGTGCTGCCGAAAGTCGAAGCGGTCAAAGGGATCGCGGCCGCCGCGCCGTACATCAACTTTACCGGCCTGGTGGAGAGCGGCAGCAACCTGCGCGCCATTCAGGTGAAAGGGGTGGATCCGCAGCAGGAGAGTAAGCTCAGCGCGCTGCCGCGTTTTGTACAGGCGGATGCCTGGGCGAACTTTAAGGCCGGCGAACAGCAGATTATTCTCGGCAAGGGCGTGGCCGATGCGCTGAAGGTGAAGGCCGGAGACTGGGTGTCGATCATGATCCCCAACTCGAACCCTGAGCATAAGCTGCTGCAGCCGAAACGCGTGCGCCTGCACGTGACCGGCATTTTGCAACTGAGCGGTCAGCTCGACCACAGCTTCGCCATGATCCCGATGCAGGACGCCCAGCAGTATCTCGATATGGGGGAGAGCATCTCCGGTATCGCCATCAAGGTGAGCGACGTGTTTAACGCCAACAAGCTGGTGCGCGACGCGGGCGAGGTCACCAATAACTACGTCTATATCAAGAGCTGGATTGGCACCTACGGCTATATGTATCGCGACATTCAGATGATCCGCGCGATCATGTATCTGGCGATGGTGCTGGTGATCGGCGTGGCCTGTTTCAACATCGTGTCAACGCTGGTGATGGCCGTGAAAGATAAAAGTAGCGATATTGCGGTGCTGCGCACATTGGGCGCCAAAGACGGGCTGATTCGCGCAATTTTCGTGTGGTATGGTTTATTGGCTGGCCTGCTGGGCAGCATTTGCGGCGTGGTTATCGGCGTGCTCGCTTCGCTGTACCTCACCGATATTATTCACGTGATTGAAAAGATGATTGGTCACCGATTCTTATCCGGTGACATCTATTTTATCGACTTCCTGCCGTCTGAACTGCACTGGCTGGATGTCGTTTATGTGCTGGTCACGGCACTGTTGCTGAGTCTGCTGGCAAGCTGGTATCCCGCCCGCCGCGCCAGCCGTATCGACCCTGCGAGGGTGCTGAGTGGCCAGTAATTTGACGTCCTGACCGCGCGGTGTTGCTGCTGCGTGCGTCAGTTAGAGGAATGAACATGATGCATTATGGATTTGACATTGGCGGCAGCAAAATCGCGCTGGGCGTATTTAATTCATCGCGCCAGCTTCAGTGGGAAAAACGTATCCCGACGCCGAAAGAGAGCTATGAAAGCTTCCTTGCGGCGGTCACCGGGCTGGTGGCGGAGGCCGACGAACGCTTCAACTGCCGGGGAACCGTGGGTATTGGTATTCCCGGTATGCCGGAAACCGAAGACGGCACGCTGTACGCCGCCAACGTTCCGGCGGCGAGCGGCAGGCCGCTGCGTGCGGACCTGAGCCGTCTGCTGGACCGCGACGTGCGTCTGGACAACGACGCCAACTGTTTCGCGCTCTCCGAGGCCTGGGACGACGAGTTCACCCAGTATCCGCTGGTGATGGGCCTGATTCTGGGCACCGGCGTGGGGGGCGGTATCGTGCTGAACGGTAAATCGATTACCGGTCACAGTTATATCGCCGGGGAGTTTGGCCATATCCGCCTGCCCGTCGACGCGCTGGAGGTCGTTGGGCGAGACTTCCCGCTGGTGCGCTGCGGCTGCGGCCAGCTTGGCTGTATCGAAAACTATTTATCCGGACGCGGTTTTGCATGGCTGTATAACCATGTCTACCAGCAGCCGCTGACCTCGCCGGAGATTGTTGCCCTCTGGCAGCAGGGAGACGAAAGGGCGCACGAGCACGTAGAGCTGTATCTGGATCTGCTTGCCGTTTGCCTGGGGAATATACTGACCATTGTCGACCCGGATCTGCTGGTGCTCGGCGGTGGGTTATCAAATTTTTCAGCGATCGCCGATGGACTTGCGCACCGCTTACCGCGTCATTTACTGCCTGTAGCCCGCACGCCGCGCATTGAACGCGCACGCCACGGTGATGCAGGGGGGATGCGCGGCGCTGCGTTCCTTCATCTGACCAACTAACATGGAGTAGATATGCAGTCGCGCCGCTTACATCGATTGAGCCGTTTTCGTCGGAATAAACGTCAGCTGCGCCAGCGTCTGCGCCAGCGGATTTTTTTCACGGACAGGGTGATGCCAGAAGAGATGGATAAACCAAGAGTGTTGGTGTTAACCGGCGCGGGGATTTCGGCAGAGTCGGGGATTCGAACTTTCCGGGCGGCCGATGGGCTATGGGAAGAGCATAAGGTTGAGGACGTGGCGACGCCGGAAGGCTTCGCCCGTAATCCTGAGCTGGTGCAGAGCTTTTACAACGCTCGTCGCCGTCAGCTCCAGCAGCCGGAGATTGCGCCTAACGCGGCGCACCTGGCGCTGGCCCGGCTGGAAGAGGCGCTCGGCGAGAACTTTATGCTGGTCACGCAGAACATCGACAATCTGCACGAGCGCGCGGGCAACAAAAACGTGCTGCACATGCACGGTGAGCTGCTAAAGGTGCGCTGCACCCAAAGCGGCCAGGTGTTCGACTGGCCGGGCGATTTGCCGGTAGACGAACGCTGTCACTGCTGCCAGTTCCCGGCGCCGCTGCGCCCGCATATCGTCTGGTTTGGCGAGATGCCGTTTGAGATGGACCATATCTACCTCGCGCTGTCGATGGCCGATATTTTTATCGCCATCGGCACCTCCGGCCACGTTTACCCGGCGGCCGGGTTTGTCCACGAAGCGAAGCTGCACGGTGCGCATACCGTCGAGCTGAACCTCGAGCCAAGCCAGGTGGGCAGCGAGTTTGAAGAGAAGCACTATGGGCTGGCGAGTGAAGTGGTGCCGGCGTATGTGGATGAACTGCTGAAATCGCTCTAATACGGCGACGCAGAGAATCAAAAAGCGGAGCACAGGCTCCGCTTTTTTGTGGCCGCTCTCCCGGCGTTGTGCAGGCTGTCGCGATTAACGCCCGGCTTTCAGCTTCTGGTAGTACTCTTCATACAGCGTGCTGGCGCTGCCGACATCGTTCTGCCACTCGCCTTTCTGCACGGTTTCCGCATCTGGATACAGCGACTTGTCGTTGGCCACTTCCGGGCTCAGCAGCTTGCGCGCCGCCAGGTTTGGCGTCGGGTAGCCGATGGTTTCCGCGACCTGTTTCGCTACGTCCGGACGCAGCAGGAAGTTAATCAGCTTCAGCGCGCCGTCCTTGTTTTTGGCGTTGGCCGGAATCGCCAGGCTGTCCATCCAGAAGATACCGCCTTCTTTCGGCCACACGATTTCCAGCGGCGTACCCGCCTGGCGGGCGACGAATGCCGAACCGTTCCATACCATCCCCAGATTCACTTCCCCTTCCATATACGGGTTGGCCGGGTTGTCGGAGTTGAAGGCGGCCACGTTTGGCATCAGTTTTTTCAGCTCGTTGTAGGCCGCTTCAATCTCTTTCGGGTCGGTGGTGTTGCCGGAGTAGCCCAGTTTACGCAGGGCAATCTGGAACACTTCGCGCGCGTCGTCGGTCAGCAGCAGGCTGCTTTTGTATTCCGGCTTCCACAGGTCGGCCCAGCTGGTGACGGTTTTCGGGTCAATCTCGTCGCTGTTCACGCCGATGGCCGTGGCACCCCAGATGTAGGGGATAGAGTAATCGTTGTTCGGGTCAAACGGCTTGTTGAGCATCTCGGGGTCGAGATTTTTAAAGTTGCTCAGCTGCGTTTTATCGATCTTCTGAATCATCCCCTCTTTGCGCATTTTGTCGACAAAGTAGGTGGACGGCACGACCAGGTCGTAGGCACCGTCTTTATAGGTCTTGAGCTTGGCGTACATGGTTTCATTCGATTCATAGGTCGAATAGATAACCTTGATGCCGGTCTCTTTGGTGAACTGTTCCAGCAGTCCAGGCGGAACGTATTCCGTCCAGTTATAGAAGTACAGCGTCTTGCTGTCGTCCGCGTGGGCCGCGCTCATACCGAGCGCTAAAGCACCTGCCGCGAGCAGGTGGCGTGACCATTTCATCATTTTACGTCCCCTGAGTTTAAGACCTGACCTTCAGGCCCTTCGTTTTATCACGTGCAATCAGCTGGCTGGCAATCACCATCACCAGCGACAGAACCAGCAGAATTGTTGCCAGCGCGTTCACTTCCGGTGATACGCCCACTTTCACCATTGAGTAAATCTTGAGCGGCAGAATTTCGTATCCCGGCCCGGTGACGAACGACGAAACCACCACGTCATCCATCGACAGCGTAAAGCTCAGCAACCAGCCCGCCGCCACCGCAGGCATCGCCAGCGGGAGGATAATTTTGCGCAGGATCGTCAGCTCGCTGGCGCCCAGATCTTTTGCCGCTTCCAGCATCCGCACGTCAAACCCCTTCAGGCGGGAGAAAACGGTGACCACCACGAACGGCAGACAGAAGGTGATATGCGAGAACAGCAGCGACCAGAAGCCCAGCTGAATGCCCAGCAGCATAAACAGCACCAGCAGGGAGATCGCCATGACGATATCCGGCGACATCATGACCACAAACAGCATGCCGCTGACGAACGGCTTGCCGCGAAAGCGATAGCGGTACAGCGCCACGGCGGTCAGTGAACCGATAAGCGTCGCAGCGGTGGCGGAGAAAATTGCCATCGTCAGCGAGTGCTGGGCCGCCTGGAGCAGGCTGTCGTTGTTCATCAGCAGGCTGTACCAGTTGGTGGTAAAGCCCTGCCAGTTGATGCCGAAACGTGAGCTGTTGAACGAGTTCACGATCAAAATGATAATCGGAATATAAAGATAAGCGTAAATGGCGGTCATAAAGCCGCCGCGCAGCAGTCGACCCATCATTCCAGTTCCACCTTCTTATTCAGCAGGCGCGAGGCGCGCCAGTACACCAGCAGCATCAGCCCCATCACCACCGTCAGCGTAATGCTGGTGGCCGCGCCGAACGGCCAGTCGCGAATGTTGAGGAACTGGCTCTTTATCACGTTACCAATCAGCAGGTTTTTCGCCCCGCCCATCAGATCCGAGACGTAGAACAGCCCCATGGCGGGCAGCATCACCAGCAGGCAACCGGCAATAATCCCCGGCATGGTCAACGGAATGATAATGCGGATAAAGGTTTGCAGCTTATTGGCGCCGAGGTCTTTTGCCGCTTCCAGCAGCGGTTTGTCGAGCTTTTCAATGCTGGAATACAGCGGCATCACCATAAACGGCAGCAGGATATACACCAGGCCAATGATCACCGCGCTGGGGGTGAACATGATGCGCATCGGCGTATCAATCACCCCCAGCCACAGCAGGAATTCATTGAGGTAGCCTTTGGTGCTGAGGAAAATTTTCAGCCCGTAGATGCGGATGAGCGAGTTGGTCCAGAAGGGGACAATCAGCAAGAACAGCAGCAGCGGGCGCACCTTCTGCGGCAGGCGGGCGAGGAACCAGGCAAACGGATAGCCCAGCACCAGGCACGCCAGCGTGGCGATCGCCGCCATATTCAGCGAATGCAGCAGCACCTGGGCATACAGCGGATCGAGCAGGCGCGCGTAGTTATCCAGGGTGAAGACCATCTGGACAAAGTTGGCATCGTCACGCGTCAGGAAGCTGGTGACGATGATCATCAGGTTGGGCAGGAACACAAACAGCACAAGCCAACCGACGATAGTGGCAATGACCACGTTCTGGAATTTACTTGTGCTCTTCATCAGCCAGTACGACCTCCCAGCTTTCGACCCAGTTGATCGCCATTTTCTGGTCCAGCGAGTGGTCGAAATCAGGATCGTCTTCGTTGAAGAACTCGCTGACCATCACCATCTTGCCGTTTTCCAGCTCGACGACCGATTCCAGGGTCATGCCCTTGTAGTTACGCTCGCGGATGTAGCCGATAAGCCCTTCCAGCTCGGTGCCGTCGTGGATTTCATCGACGCGCAGATCTTCCGGGCGCAGCAGAACGTTGAGCTTTTGCCCCGGGGTGACCGGGAAGTTAACGTAGATATTGCACTCGCGGCCTTCGACGTTGGCGCGCACGCGCTGCTCGTCAAGGCGTTCAATGACGGTGGCATCGAAGAGGTTAATCTCGCCGATAAAACCGGCGACAAACAGGTTTTTCGGCTCTTCGTAGATTTCCCGCGGCGTGCCGTCCTGCTCAATTTTGCCGTCGCGCATCACCACGATACGGTCTGACATGGTCAGCGCCTCTTCCTGATCGTGGGTGACGAAGACGAAGGTGATACCAAGCTTACGCTGGAGGGCCTTCAGCTCATTCTGCATCTGTTTACGCAGCTTATAGTCGAGCGCAGAGAGCGACTCATCGAGCAGCAGCAGGCTCGGTTTATTCACCACCGCGCGGGCGATGGCAACGCGCTGCTGCTGGCCGCCTGAAAGCTGGTGGGGTTTACGTTGAGCGAACTCTTCCAGTTGAACCATGCGCAGGGCGTCGAGTACGCGCGGGGCGATTTCGCTCGCCGGCGTTTTCTGCATGCGCAGGCCAAAGGCGACGTTATCGAAAACGGTCATATGCGGGAAAAGCGCGTAGCTCTGAAAGACGGTATTGACGTGACGATCTTCGGCTGGAACGCGGGTTATGTCCTGGTTTTCCAGGTGGATCTGCCCGGCATCGACGTTTTCCAGCCCGGCAATCAGGCGCAGGACGGTTGTTTTGCCGCAGCCAGAGGGGCCAAGCAGCGTGAGAAACTCGCCGTTATTGATGGTCAAATCGAGATCCGAGATGACCGTTTTACCATCGAAGTCCTTGCGAATCCCCACTAGCTCCACCAGCGGTGACAGCGAACGCGATTTAGTATTCAATTTATTACTCTGTCCCATGTAAACGCATCGAGAAAAATCCTGGCGATGCGGGGTTTGTGGTTAACCACCTTTAGACGTTTAGAGGTCTGAAATGTATTAATAAGGGCTGGCATTCTACGGCAAACATACTCAATCGCCAATCCTTGTTAAACTTCCTATAAGAATATCTGACGATTAGACGCGATACGGGAAAAAAAATGGCCTTTGCCGGGCTAAAAGTGACCTGACGCAATATTTGTCTTTTATGGCTTATTGATAATGTTGTCACAAAAAGTGAGGGTGGCTACATGGATAAATTGCTTGAGCGTTTTTTGCAGTACGTTTCTCTGGACACGCAATCGAAGCCCGGCGTGCGTCAGGTGCCGAGTACCGAGGGGCAGTGGAAACTGTTACATCTGCTCAAAGAGCAATTAGAAACGATGGGGCTGGTGAACGTCACGCTGAGCGAGAAGGGCACGGTAATGGCAACATTGCCCGCCAACGTCAGCGGCGATATCCCGGCGATTGGTTTTATTTCCCATGTGGATACCGCACCGGATTTTAGCGGTAAGAACGTGAACCCGCAGATCGTCGAAAACTACCGCGGCGGCGATATCGCGCTGGGGATTGGCGATGAAGTGCTCTCTCCCGTGATGTTCCCGGTGCTGCACCAGCTGCTGGGGCAGACGCTGATCACCACCGACGGCAAAACGCTGCTCGGCGCTGATGATAAAGCCGGTATCGCCGAAATCATGACCGCGCTGGCGGTGCTGAAAGGGCAGAACATTCCGCACGGCGACATCCGCGTGGCCTTTACGCCGGATGAAGAAGTCGGCAAAGGCGCTAAACATTTCGACGTCGAAGCTTTTAACGCCCAGTGGGCCTATACCATCGACGGCGGCGGCGTGGGCGAGCTGGAGTATGAAAACTTCAACGCGGCTTCCGTCACCATCAAGATTGTCGGTAACAACGTCCATCCGGGCACCGCAAAAGGGGTGATGGTCAATGCGCTGTCGCTGGCGGCGCGCATTCATGCGGAAGTTCCCGCCGATGAAAGCCCGGAAAAAACCGAAAGCTACGAAGGCTTCTACCATCTGACCAGCATCAAGGGCACGGTTGACCGCGCGGAAATGCACTATATCGTGCGCGACTTTGACCGCAAGCAGTTTGAAGCGCGCAAGCGCAAGATGATGGAGATCGCTAAGAAGGTCGGTAAAGGGCTGCACCCGGACTGCTATATTGAGCTGATCATTGAAGACAGCTACTACAATATGCGCGAGAAGGTGGCGGAGCATCCGCACATTGTGGATATCGCCCAGCAGGCGATGCGTGATTGCGATATCGAACCGGATCTCAAACCGATCCGCGGCGGCACCGACGGCGCACAGCTGTCGTTTATGGGCCTTCCGTGCCCAAACATTTTCACCGGCGGCTACAACTACCACGGCAAACACGAGTTTGTGACGCTGGAAGGGATGGAGAAAGCGGTGAAGGTGATTGTGCGTATCGCTGAGCTGACGGCCCAGCGCGGCTAACCGGCAAAGAAAACCCGGCGTATATTTGAGCCGGGTTTTTTTATGTAGGCCGGATAAGGCGAAGCCGCCATCCGGCAGACTCCGCGCAGATTGCCGGATGGCGGCGTAAACGCCTTATCCGGCCTACCATCAGCGTTGGTCCGGTCGTTTATTCTGCGAAGAACCAGTATCCGCTGTTGACCAGCGCGGTCAGCATCACCAGGAACGAGGGATCTTCCAGCGCCTCACCAAAGTGCTGGCTCTCCAGCATGATACTGCCCGCCATTGCATCCAGCGCCTGATGGTGCGGTGAATCGACCTTCTCACCGTTGACAAAGAAATCATCGCCGATACGAATGACGCGCAGCCCGCCCAGGCGTTGCAGCAGGTCGCCCTGCTGAAGGGCGTCGTAAATCTCATCCGGCTGATACGGCGGCTCCGGCGGCGCGACGTCCAGCTCGTGGCGCGACTGGCTGATAAATTCCCCCAGCCACTGCTGGAAATGCTCCGGCTGCTGAATCAGCCCTAACATCATCTCGCGCAGGCGATCGACCTCCTGAGGCAGCATGTCCGCCGGGTGGTCGCGCGACGGGACGTCCGGGTCGCTGTAGTGCTGATTGCCGAGATCGCGTTGCAGAATATAGTCGGCAAAGCCGCTAATCAGCTCGCGGCTGTTCGGTGAGCGGAAGCCCACGGAATAGTTCAGCGAGTTTTCCAGCGCGTAGCCCTCGTGCGGGAAGCCCGGCGGAATATACAGAATATCGCCCGGCTCCATCTCTTCATCAATAATCGCGTCGAACGGCTGTACCTGCAGCAGGTCCGGGTGCGGGCAGTGCTGCTTGAGCGCGCCTTTCTCGCCGACGCGCCAGCGGCGACGGCCGGTACCCTGAATGATAAACACGTCATACTGATCGAGGTGCGGGCCAACGCCGCCGCCGGGCACGGAGAAGGAGATCATCAGATCGTCGATACGCCAGTCGGGGAGGGCGCGGAACGGGCGCATCAGCGCGCTGGACGGCTCGTGCCAGTGGTCAACCGCCTGTACCAGCAGCGACCAGTTGCTTTCGCCCAGATGATCGTAGCTTTCGAACGGGCCGTGGCTGACCTGCCAGTCACCGTCAAGGTGGCTCACCAGTCGGCTATCGACCTCATTTTCCATCGCCAGACCCGCCAGTTCATCCGGTGAAATGGGGTCGATAAAATTGGCGAAGCCGCGTTTAAGCACGACCGGGCGTTTTTGCCAGTAGCGCGCCAGAAAATCGGGCCAGTTTAACGTTAAGTGGTATTCCATATGACTCTTTCCGCAGCAGATGTATGTCCGGATTATACATCTTATTCACAAAACTACCCTGCTGCGGAAACACAATTTACCCTTCGTGACTCTCCAGATTTTGATGGCCGAAAATAACTTCCATTTTGGCGCCGCCGAGCAGGCTGTCGCGAGACATTATCTGCCCGTCGTACTGGCTTACAATATCGCGGGCAACGGCGAGGCCCACCCCCTGGCCGGGACGCATGGTATCGGCGCGCTGGCCGCGGTCGAAGACGATATCACGCTTGCTTTGCGGAATGCCCGGGCCGTCATCTTCGACGATAATATGCAGATAATCATCGGTCTGGCGGGCGGAAACCTCTACAAATTCAAGGCAGTACTTGCAGGCGTTATCCAGCAGGTTGCCCATCACTTCCATAAAGTCGTTTTTCTCACCGGCAAAGGTGATTTCCGGCGAAATATCCAGCGTGATGTTCACCCCTTTTCGCTGATAGACCTTATTCAGCGCGGAGGTCAGGCTGTCCAGCAGCGGCGCCACCGAATGCAGCTCGCGGCTGACTAACGTGCTGTCGGTACGCATACTGGCACGATGCAGGTAGTAGCCAATCTGCTGCGAAATTCGGCTGATTTGCTCGAGCATCACCGGTTCGGCTTCGCTGACGCTGATCTTTTCACTGCGCAACGAACGTAGCGAACTTTGCAGCACCGCCAGCGGCGTTTTCAGACTGTGCGTCAGGTCGGTGAGGGTGTTGCGGTATTTGTCGTAGCGCTCGCGTTCGCTTTTCAGCAGCCGGTTGAGGTTGCGCACCAGGCTGGTCAGCTCGCGGGTGGTCTCCGGGTTGAGATGCTCGCGGTGATGCTCCTCCAGCTCGCGCACCTCACGGGTAAGGTCGGCGATAGGGCGCAGGCTCCAGTGGGCGGCAATCCACAGTAGCGGGATCACCAGCAGCAGGTTGGCCGCCAGCACGTAGGAGAACCAGCTCCAGACCATATAGGAACGCTTAAGCTCAATCGGGACGGTATCCACAACCACGATCGTCAGCGCGGGCATCGTGGCGGTAGCCGGGTAGCTGTTTACGGCCACCGAGTGCGTCATTTCCGAGTCATCGCCTTCCTGCTGCATTTCGGTGAGTTCTTTTTGAATCTCATGATCGCCGTGTAACAAGGTGCTTGAAGAGCTGGCGTCGGCCTCAATTTCATAGAAACCGTTGCCTTTAAGCCACTCGGGATGAATGCTTTTCGTCAGCCACGGCAGATCTTTTTGCTGCCACAGCAATTTGCCATGGTCGTCATAAATCAGCGCGATGGTTGGGCCCTGCATATTGAGATTCTCGGGAATATCAACGTCCAGGGTGTTGTTTTCCCATGTGGCGAGCGTATAGAACAGGTTGCTCTCGCCGCGCAGCAGACGAAAGGTAGTTTTATCGAAGCTGACGCTGTAGCCCACCAGCGCCACCATGCCGTAGGCTAGCGACAGTATGATAACCACGGCGGCCGTCGCCAGCAGAAAACGCATCCGCAGCGACAGCGGCAGAAGATGCCGACGGAGATTTTTCATTCGCGAAGTTCGAACAGATAGCCCTGGCCGCGGACGGTAATAATGACGTCATGCGGGTACTGAGCCTGAATTTTTTTACGCAGGCGGCCCATCAGCACATCGATGGTGTGACTTTCGCGCAGCTCGGCGTCCGGGTAGAGCTGAAGCATCAGAGAATCTTTACTGACCACTTTCCCGTTATTGCGGATCAGCGTTTCCATAATGGTGTATTCGAAGGCGGTGAGTTTGATCACTTCTTCATTAATGGACAGCTCGCGGCGCGACAGGTCAACCTGGAACGGAGGCAGGGAGATCACCTGAGACGCGTGGCCGCTGTTACGGCGCATCAGCGCCTGCATGCGGGCGGAGACTTCTTCAATATGGAACGGTTTGGTGACGTAGTCGTCGGCGCCCGCGCTCAGCACTTCTACTTTGTCCTGCCAGCTCTCACGCGCCGTCAGCACCAGAATCGGCAGCGAGATGTCGTGGCTGCGCCAGCGGCGAATCAGCGACAGGCCGTCTTCGTCCGGTAGCCCCAGATCGACAATAGCAATGTCGGGAATGTGTTCGCCTAAGTAATAATCTGCTTCCTTCGCATCTTCTGCGGCATCCACCTGGTGACCCATTTCCTGGAGTTGAACTTTCAGGTGGTGACGTAACAGAGCGTTATCCTCTACGACGAGTACGCGCATGCTGTTTCTCCATTAAATTAACGACGTGAATAGTTTAACGCTGATTATGTCGTTCTGGAGATAAACATTTAATAAATTGATGGGAAAGACCCCTTCTTCAGGACGAAGAAGGGGGAGAGCGGTGATTATTTCAGCTCGTCAACCATGGTGATGGCGCGGCCGATATAGTTCGCCGGGGTCATCGCCTTCAGGCGGGTTTTCTCTTCTTCCGGCAGCGCGAGGCCGTCGATGAACTGCTTCATGCCTTCGGCGTCAACGCGTTTGCCGCGGGTCAGCTCTTTCAGCTTCTCGTACGGCTTCTCAATGCCGTAGCGACGCATGACGGTCTGAATTGGCTCAGCCAGCACTTCCCAGTTGTGATCCAGTTCGTCCAGCAGACGATCGCGATTAACTTCCAGCTTGCTCACGCCTTTCAGGGTGGACTGGTAGGCGATCAGCGCGTAGCCGATACCCACGCCCAGGTTGCGCAGCACGGTGGAGTCGGTCAGGTCGCGCTGCCAGCGGGAAACCGGCAGTTTGCTGGCCAGGTGCTGCAGCACGGCGTTGGACAGGCCCAGGTTGCCTTCGGAGTTTTCGAAGTCGATGGGGTTGACCTTGTGCGGCATGGTGGAAGAGCCGATTTCACCGGCGATGGTTTTCTGCTTGAAGTGGTTCAGCGCGATATAGCCCCACACGTCGCGATCGAAGTCGATAAGGATAGTGTTGAAGCGCGCGACGCAGTCAAACAGCTCGGCGATATAGTCGTGCGGCTCGATCTGGGTGGTGTACGGGTTCCACTGAATGCCCAGCGAGGTGACAAACTCTTCGCTGAACTGGTGCCAGTCAACGTCCGGGTAGGCGGCGATGTGGGCGTTGTAGTTGCCGACCGCGCCGTTGATTTTGCCGAGGATCTCCACCTGCGCCAGCTGGCGGTACTGACGTTCCATACGGTAAGCAACGTTAGCCATCTCTTTACCGATGGTGGACGGCGTGGCCGGCTGGCCGTGGGTACGGGAGAGCAGCGGGATGTCACGGTACTGAACGGCCAGATCTTTGATGGCGTCGATAAGCTTACGCCAGTACGGCAGCACCACGTCTTCACGCGCGGTTTTCAGCATCAGCGCGTGGGACAGGTTGTTGATGTCCTCGGAGGTGCAGGCAAAGTGGATAAACTCAGACACGGCGTGCAGCTCGGGCACCGACGCGACTTTTTCTTTCAGGAAATACTCAACCGCCTTCACGTCGTGGTTGGTGGTGCGCTCGATAGTTTTAATGCGCGCGGCGTCTTCTTCATTGAAGTTTGCCACGATGCTATCAAGGTAACCGTTTGCGTCGGCAGCAAAAGCAGGAACTTCCTTGACGGCTGCGTGTGCGGCCAGCTTCTGCAGCCAGCGTACTTCGACTTGTACACGGAATTTCAGCAAACCATATTCGCTGAAAATCCCGCGCAGCGCGCTGACTTTATCGCCGTAGCGTCCATCGACAGGGGAAACGGCGGTCAGTGAGGATAATTCCATAGATCACAACTCCGGGGTTAAATGAGCAAGAATTTGTTTTGCCTGAGTGGTCAGGCGATTACGAGAAAACATCAGCTGCAGACGTCCGCCGCCGACCTGGTGCCACAGCACCGCCGAGCGGATCCCGGCCAGCAGCGAGGCGCGAACTTTGGCCTGCACCTGCGGGCTTTGCAGCACGGCAGGGGAGCCGGTGACCTGAATGCGCGGGCCGAGCGGGCTGATGACGTCAACATAGATACCCGCCATGGCGCTCAGCAGGGTATCGGACTGCAAATCGAAATGGTCGAGCTGGCGCTGTAACCCGTTGATGCGGTTACCCAGCGTGTCCATTGCGCCTTTGGCGGCGGCGAGCTTGCGCTCCAGCACCATCAGGCTAAGAGTATAGCGGGTTAACTCGGCGTTCAGACCCTGACGGCTGCTGGCATTGAGCACACCGAGTAAGGTTTCCAGGCCGAGACGAAGATTGGCTTCGCTGCCACCGAACACGCCCAGCGCGGAGTCTGGGTTAAGGTCGATAACGCTGTTCAGCGATACGTGTAACGCGTCGCCATCGCAGTGCCCCTGATGGGCCAGCTGCTGCACCAGACGGGCTGACTGGCAAATTCCCGCCAGCGCCAGGGTGATGTCATAGTAATTCTTCGCCACGCTAACTCCTTGTTGGCGTCTGCCCGACGGCGCGACGCCAGGCAGACTACGTTATGCCCTGCTCAGTGAGGGCTTTATACCACAGGCAGCGGCAGGCGCTGCTCAATCACGCCGCCGCCCAGGCAGACTTCACCGCGATAAAACACGGCGGACTGGCCCGGAGTGACGGCGGCAACAGGTTCATCAAAATGAACCTCAATACGTTCTGCATCCAGCGCGGTGACGGTGCACGGGATATCCGTCTGACGATAGCGGGTTTTCACCGTGCAGCGGAAGGTGCCGCTGACCGGCTCGCGGTCCACCCAGTGCAGCTGTTGGGCGATCAGTCCTACCGACATCAGACGCGGGTGATTGTGACCCTGAGCGACCACCAGAATGTTGTTCTCAACGTCTTTATCGACCACGTACCACGGATCTTCGCTGCCTTCTTTGGTGCCGCCAATGCCCAGCCCTTTACGTTGACCCAGCGTGTGGTACATCAGCCCCTGATGGGTACCGATCTCTTCACCCTCGACGGTGATAATTTTACCCGGCTGCGCGGGCAGGTAGCGGCCAAGGAACTCGCGGAATTTACGCTCGCCGATAAAGCAGATACCGGTGGAGTCTTTTTTCTTCGCGGTGATGAGATCCAGCTCTTCGGCAATTTTACGCACCTGCGGCTTTTCCAGCTCGCCAACCGGGAACAAGCTTTGGGCAATTTGTTCGTGGCCCAGCGTGTAAAGGAAGTAGCTCTGGTCTTTGTTGCCATCCAGGCCGCGCAGCAGCTGGCTCTTGCCGTTGACATCGGCGCGGCGCACGTAGTGGCCGGTGGCGATGTAGTCGGCGCCGAGGTCTTCTGCGGCAAACTCGAGGAAGGCTTTAAACTTGATCTCTTTGTTGCACAGAATATCCGGGTTCGGCGTGCGGCCGGCTTTGTACTCTTCCAGGAACAGTTCAAAAACGTTGTCCCAGTATTCGGCGGCAAAGTTCACGGTGTGCAGCTCAATGCCGAGCTTATCGCAGACCGCTTGCGCATCGGCAAGATCGGCGGCGGCAGTGCAGTATTCCTCGCCGTCGTCTTCCTCCCAGTTCTTCATGAACAGGCCCTCCACCTTATAGCCCTGTTGTTGCAACAGGTAGGCGGAAACGGAGGAATCAACACCGCCGGACATGCCGACGATCACTTTTTTCTGGCTTTCTGACATTGGAATACTCACGACATTGGACTTCAAGGCGGCATATTCTAGCACGCAGCCTGTTACTTGGCACCCTCGGTAAACGGCCAGTTAAATGCGCCGATTAATGACAGCGGATAGCGTTCACCCTGCTGATAGCTGTGGATGCTTTCGGCAACCAGCGCCGAGCGCAGGTTTTTCGCCGTAAGGATCTCCTCAGCGCTGACCCACAGGCAGCGATCGATGTCGCTGTCGTGCGGCTGGGTAGGGCACGTTTCGGTAAGTTCAATCGCAAAGAGGAAGCGCAGGAACGGCGTGCGGTCCGGGGCAATCCACTGGTGCAGACGAATAAAATGCTGCGGGGTGGCGCGAATGCCGGTCTCCTCCCACAGCTCGCGCTCGGCGGCCTGTACCAGCGTTTCATCCGCTTCCAGATGCCCGGCGGGCTGATTCCACAGTGCCTTGCCGTTGATGGTTTCTTCAACGACAAGATATTTGCCCGCGGCGTGAACAATGCAGGCGACGGTAACGTGGGGTTTAAACATGCGGCGTCCTTATCGAGCGAGAGAGACGATAAGGATATAAAGAAGAAGAGGGGAAAATCAAACCCGCGCCGGGGAACTCCAGCTCTGCGTCATAATAACGCCCTGTTGATTGCTGAGCGTGACGGTAATTTGCGTCCATTCGCCCTGAGGGAGATTCAGGTGCAGGCTGGCAAGCGGCTGGGGGTGCTGGGATTTAAGAGACACTAGCCCGCTCTGGCTACTGTTGCTGGTGCCGGACTGGCCCTGATGGATAACGTTGATGGTCATCTGGCAATGGCAGTCGTCCGTCAGCGTGGCCATCGGCGTCACCACCAGCGTGTCGTCCTGCTGTTGAGTTTCAAACCACAGCTGGTTGCTGAGTGCGGCGGCAATAAGCAGGAGGTGCATAGGAGGCCTCGTCAGTGAGTGAAAGACAGCCGGATGACAAGTCACCCGGCTGTAGGGGTTAGTTCTGATTAACGTAAGAAGTGTTACCTGAACCCGATTGCTGAACGTAGGTCACAGCATTGTTGTGCGTCTGACCGACGCTGCTGAAGTTCGACGCGTTGGTCTGAGCCACTAAGATAGCGGACTCATTAGCACTTTGATTCACGTAGGACTTATTCAAGCCGACAGATTGCTGGACATCAACAACGCTTTTGTTGCCCGCCTGGACAATATCAGAGAAGTTGAAGTTGCCGCTCTGTGCTACAGAACTTGAGTTACTGGTGCCGGATTGTTTAACGCCGGAATTATTGCCCGTGCCGTCTTGTGACACCACGATGGCGTTACCCGAGCCCCCCGGCTGCTGTGTGGCTGAAGAGAGGTTGTTGGCACCTTTCTGAGTCACGCTGATTGAGCTCGTTGTCCCGTTCTGCGTTGCCACAGATTGGTTACCCGAGCCATACTGGTTCACGAATACTGCACTTTTGGTCGCGTTCTGGTTAACAGTGGAGCTACCATAGTTGCCGTACTGATGGACATCAATAACGGATCCGGAGGAGCTTGCCTGATTCGCCAGCGAGAAGTTGCCGCTACCCGGCTGGTAAATATGGATAGCCTGATCCCATTTACCGCTTTGCGGAACGATAGGGGCTTTGGCCGCAATCGTCGGGATGTCCGGAAGCGTAACGCCGGAGCTCCCCCCTGCAGGAGGCCAATGACCACCGCCTTTATCCTCATCCCCAGCGACGGCGACACCAGAGACTAACAACGATGACAAAATAACAATTTTCCACGTTTTCATTGAGATACCCCATAGGTTTAGAGATTGGTTAATCAGGTAAAACACTAATTTTGGGTAATACGAATTGCCATTCCTGCCGAGTTTTGCACAACGGCCGCGCCGCGGCTTGTGCCTGTTTGATTAATCTGCGTAATATTGCCAACGCCTTTGCTGACAATTTCCGCAGAGTTATCAAAGCCGGTTTGCGTAATATCCGCCTGGTTCCCCGTTCCAGCCTGTACTAAGACGGCTGAATTGTTCGTCCCTGATTGGCTCACCGTGGCGTTATTACCGTTACCGTATTGTGCTATTGCTGCGCGATTATTAAATCCATTCTGGTTTAATATCGCGCTGTTATATCCACCTACCTGCGAAATAGAACCATAAATATGCGAGCCAGACTGTGTAATAGACGCAGTGTTATTACTGCCGTGTTGGCCAGTAATGGCAACCATATCGTAGCTGTGACGATAATTGTTCAGCCCTGCAAATTCAGCGCTGGCAAGATCGCCTCCCGCAGTAGTGATATATGAATAGCCCAATAAGGGTATTAATAATAACCACTGTTTCATAATGGCACCTAGATTTAACCGAGGTTAAGGTCAGGCGTTAAATCAGCCAGACCTTAACCCGATAATGGATTAGGGAATGAAACTGATTTATGGATTGAGTATGTCCGAGAGGGATATCTCTGTTTTTCGCCTGGATGGCGTATTTTGAAAATGGGCGTCAGTCATTAGTATGAGAATATAAGGATGAGAAGCGAGATGCGGCAAGGCTTAAGCGCTCAGGCTGACAATGCGGCGGTACCGATCGTGTTGCAGTCGCGTCAGCTTTACACTCTGATGGTAACCTGCCTGTAGTAAGGTTTACCGGCGGCACGAAAAATTGACATATCGGCCAGCGGTTGTTGGTGACTGGCATACTTTGAGGTCCGCGATGTTTAAATACGTCATTAACTGCGGCTGCTGTATGATATAGCGAGAGCCTATTTTTCTCTATTAATCATGAAGAAAGGTGGAATTTTTTGTAATAAAATGACATGTTCTAGTTACATTTTGAAACACAAATAGTCCTTGCTATAAAAATGGCAATGTCTAGATTGAACAGTATTGCAGCACTTGGGAAACAAGCGCGCAACGCGTGCTTAATACCTTTTGGTCATACTTATTAATTGTCATACTTATTAAATCAGCAACTACACAGAACAGCGACCCTTTCTGTATATGCAGCCTTTTGTGCATTGCAGAAAGGGCTCGCGTTCCGAGCAGCAAGCGGGATGGGATTACATAATGCCGAAAGAAACTGAACCGGTTTATAACGATATTTTGTTGTTAATAACCAGGCCGTCATTGCAGGCTACCGCCCTGGTCCACCAACTCAAAACTTCATTAACGATTAATGTTAAAATACAGAATATTCAAAAATCGCTCGACCAGCCGAATGCCGAGCGGATTCTGGTGCTTTTTGATCTTAGCGAGTCGGATAGAAAAAGAACGCTGCTGTGGCAGAGTGAGCTTCGACGATTACGCGAGAAGGTGAAAGTGCTGCTGATCAATATGCCAGATGACTATCAATTTCATGAGGTTGAAACCTGGCTTGGGATCAGTGCCGTATTCCAGCTTTCCGTTGATGAAGCCACGTTGGTCGGCGGTATCCGTAATGTCATAAACGGCGGCTGCCATTTCCCCCACGATCTTACCAGCTATCTTATTAATCAGTCAGGCAGTTATCGGTATCATGACGATACCAGCGGGCTGACACAAAGAGAAAAAGATATTCTTAATAAACTGCGAATGGGCGCGTCCAACATTGAAATTGCCCGTCTGTTGTTTATCAGTGAAAACACGGTAAAAACACACTTATATAATCTATTTCGAAAAATAGCAGTAAAAAATAGAACGCAGGCGGTTACCTGGGCCAACGAAAACCTTAGACGCTAATCATGAAATATCTGATAGTCATAACAGTATCTTTTATGATGCTGCTGGCGCCGTGCGCCAGTTATTCTGCGGAAATAGAGGTGCCGGGGCTGGTGACCGATAATACCGTTACCCGTGTCGGCCACGATTTCTATCGCGCATTTACCGATCGCTGGGAGGAGGAATATCCGGGTTCGATTACCATTAATGAGCGTCCCAGCGCCCGATGGGGCAGTTGGATAACGATTAAGGTCGATCAAGATTTACTGTATCAGACATTTTTATTTCCGAGCAAAAACGACTTTGATAAACAAGTTAATGTCGCACTCGCTGCCGTTTATGAGGCTTTGCAAAAACGCGCCATTAATAAGGCTTTATTAAATACCGGCGACTTAACCAAAGATGAGTTCTAGGAGCGTACGATGAAAGTGCTTTCTTTAATTCTTAGTATTGGTTTTTTATCTACCACAGCCCAGGCTGGGAACCTGACTTTCCAGTTTATTAACCCTAATTTTGGCGGTAACCCCAATAATGGCTCTTTTTTGTTATCGGAGGCTAACGCGCAAAACTCCTATAAAGATCCTGATGCTTACGACTGGAGTACTTCGTCATCAAGCTCCACGCTTGATAATTTCACTTCCGCTATCCAATCGCAGCTGCTTGGCAGCCTGATGGGCAACCTGTCCACCGGCAAGCCTGGGCGGCTGGTCACTAAAGATTTTATTGTTGATATCACCAATACCGACGGTCAACTGATGATGAATATTCTTGATCGCTCAACCGGGAAATCCTCCTCTATTCAGGTCAGCGGCCTGAGCAGTATTTCAACAAATTAATCAGTGGCGGGATGCTGAGATGAAAAATATAACCGGCGTAGTGGTCATTTTTATGAGTCTGTTGATGCTGACGGGCTGTATTACCTCTTCCCCTAAACAGGCTGCAAAACCAACGCTGTTGCCGCGCTCGCAGAGTTATCAGGACTTAACGCATCTGCCGCCACCGCAGGGTAAACTGTTTGTCTCCGTTTATAATATCTCGGATGAAACCGGGCAATTTAAGCCTTACCCGGCGAGTAACTTTTCAACCTCGGTCCCGCAGAGTGCCACGGCGATGCTGGTTTCGGCGCTAAAAGATTCCAACTGGTTTACTCCACTGGAGCGTCAGGGGCTGCAAAACCTGCTTAATGAGCGCAAAATTATCCGCGCGGCGCAGGAAAACGGCACCGTCGCGGAGAATAACCGCAGTCAGTTGCCGTCGCTGGTGGCGGCAAATATCCTGATTGAAGGCTCGATTATCGGTTATGAAAGTAACGTCAAGTCGGGCGGGGCGGGAGCGCGGTATTTTGGCATTGGCGCGAGTACGCAGTATCAGCTCGATCAAATCGCCGTGAACCTGAGGGTGGTCAACGTGAGCACCGGCGAAGTGCTCTCCTCAGTGAACACCAGCAAAACGATTCTCTCCTACGAGTTCCAGGCAGGGGTCTTCCGCTACATCGATTATCAACGCCTGCTGGAAGGCGAAGTGGGGTACACGGTCAATGAACCGGTGATGCTGTGCCTGATGTCGGCCATTGAAACCGGCGTCATCTATCTGGTTAATGACGGGATCTCGCGCAACCTCTGGCAGCTGAAGAACGCCTCAGACATCAACTCGCCGGTACTGGAAAAATACAAGAGCATTGTCGTTCCCGACATTTCCTGACACCCGCTGCCGGGCGAACGCTATCCGCGTTCGCCGTCGGCCTCGCGCCATTCGCCGTTGCCGAGGTTATCCAGCGTATAGCCGCCCATGGCATAGCGAATCAGGCGCAGCGTCGGATAGCCCACGTGGGCGGTCATCCGCCGTACCTGGCGATTACGCCCTTCATACAACGTCACCTTCAGCCAGGCCGTGGGGATCGACTTACGCTCGCGAATGGGCGGGGTACGCGGCCACAGCCAGTCGGGGGCGTCGACGCGCTCGACACCGGCCGGCAGCGTGGGCCCATCATTAAGCGTTACGCCATCACGCAGCGCGGCCATCGCTTCTTCCGTTGGCTCACCTTCGACCTGGACGTAGTAAATTTTGCCCGTCCGCTTACCCGGCTGCGTTAGCCTGGCCTGTAAGGCTCCGTCGTTTGTTAACACCAGCAACCCTTCGCTGTCGCGGTCTAGACGTCCGGCGGCGTACACATTCTGTACGGGAATAAAATCTTTCAGCGTGCTACGGCCCGCTTCGTCGGTAAATTGCGGCAAAACATCATAGGGTTTATTGAACAGTATAACGCGTTTTGGTTGGTTATCCCGGCGCGGCTTAGCGGCTTGTTTTGAGCTGAATCGCTCAACCCGGTGTTTTCTAAAAGAAGTTTTAATCATAGTATTTTCAGGCTTTATAGATTCGCGCATTATAGCCTAAGAACGAGAGTCTTTCATGGCGCCAAACAATCAGGTAGTATTGACAGGCTTATTACAAAACATTAACAAAAATGCTCTAACTCTTTGTGTTGCAGGAAGACGGTAAGACAGTGCATCTCCAGACTCGGTGGAGTGGGTGTAGTAGCGGCAAGAACCTGTGGCGTAAAGGATGACGAGCACACCAGTAGCGCTCGAAGGAGAGGTGAATGGAAAGCAAAGTAGTTGTTCCGGCGGAAGGTCAAAAAATCACCCTGAAAGACGGCAAGCTGAATGTGCCACACAATCCGATTATCCCATTTATTGAAGGCGACGGTATCGGCATTGACGTGACTCCGGCAATGCTTAAAGTGGTTGATGCCGCTGTTGAAAAAGCCTACAAAGGCGAGCGTAAAATTTCCTGGATGGAAATTTACACCGGGGAAAAATCCACTCAGATCTACGGCCAGGACGTATGGCTGCCAGCAGAAACGCTGGATCTCATCCGCGATTACCGCGTTGCTATCAAAGGCCCACTGACCACGCCAGTTGGCGGCGGCATCCGTTCTCTGAACGTTGCGCTGCGTCAGGAACTCGACCTGTACGTGTGTCTGCGCCCGGTGCGTTACTACCAGGGCACTCCTAGCCCGGTGAAACACCCAGAACTGACCGATATGGTTATCTTCCGTGAAAACTCAGAAGACATCTACGCGGGTATCGAATGGAAAGCTGACTCTGCAGACGCTGAGAAAGTGATTAAATTCCTGCGCGAAGAGATGGGCGTGAAGAAAATTCGCTTCCCGGAACATTGCGGTATCGGCATTAAGCCGTGCTCCGAAGAAGGGACCAAGCGTCTGGTACGTGCGGCGATCGAATACGCGATCACCAACGACCGTGACTCCCTGACTCTGGTGCACAAAGGCAACATTATGAAGTTCACCGAAGGCGCGTTTAAAGACTGGGGCTACCAGCTGATTCGCGACGAATTCGGCGGCGAACTGATCGACGGCGGCCCGTGGCAGAAAATCAAGAACCCGAACACCGGTAAAGAGATCATCATTAAAGATGTGATCGCCGATGCGTTCCTGCAGCAGATCCTGCTGCGTCCGGCGGAATACGACGTGATTGCCTGTATGAACCTGAACGGCGACTACATCTCTGACGCCCTGGCGGCGCAGGTTGGCGGTATCGGTATCGCACCGGGCGCGAACATCGGTGACGAGTGCGCGCTGTTTGAAGCCACCCACGGTACTGCTCCGAAATACGCAGGCCAGGATAAAGTGAACCCAGGTTCCGTGATCCTCTCCGCTGAGATGATGCTGCGCCACATGCAGTGGTTCGAAGCCGCAGACCTGATCGTCAAAGGCATGGAAGGCGCTATTGCAGCTAAGACCGTGACCTATGACTTCGAACGTCTGATGGAAGGCGCTAAGCTGCTGAAATGTTCAGAGTTTGGTGACGCGATTATCGCGAACATGTAATCCAGATTCTGGATTAACAATCAACGGGAGCCCATGCGGTTCCCGTTTTTTTTGACCGTACCGCTGCTTTATTCACTCACCAGCCAGAACTCAGCCTCGTCAAACATTTCGGTGACCACTCTGCTGATCTGCTCTTTTTCGTGTTTGCTGGCGTCGGTATTGATAGCTGGCAGCGTCATCATCGGCTTAACCCGAACTTCTGCGTCGGGAAAAACGGTGTGCACTCTCTTGCTCAGCTCTTCCAGGATTCTCTCTTTCGCGCCGGGTAAACCTTCAAAATTCCGTTTGTCATAGACGAGTTCCACAAACATGCTGCTGCTCCGATAACTGTATAAAACAACAGTATATATACTGACAGTGTGAACCGTGTCAATGGTATTTAGCGATCAAAAAACCCCGACATGCGGGGTTTAACATCATCTATGCGCGCGATAACCACGACACCGTGCGGCTACAGCGCTTTGCCGCCGATCTTGTCCAGAATCGCATCCGGCTTCGCGCTACCCAGAATTACCTTCGGTGGGTTATCCAGCACAATCATCGTTGGCGTCAGCTGAATGCCCAGACGCTCGGCCAGAGCAGACTGTTTGACCACCTCGTCTGAACAGCTGGCGCTGGTTTCATTATTCGGGAGAAAGCCAGCCATCGCACCTTGCAGGCTTTTCTGGCGATCGTCCGAGCACCAGACGCGGCCCATATCTTCAATGACGGAGTCGCGAATAGAGGGGGGCGCGACGGTCAGAAATGACATGGTCAGCCCGGCGTCGTTGTAGCTTTTAATATTCTTGACCACCTGCGAACAGAAAGTGCACTGGTTATCAATGAATACCAGCACCTTGTGTTTTTCATCGGCGGCGGTAAAGGTGACAGGGGTTAATTCAGGCAGAGTGCGGTCGAGATCCTTAAATGCTTCTGCGGTGCTCTCATCGGCGCTGGCCGGGGCATCAGCGGAAAAAACGCTAGAACTCATCGCCCAGACGACTGGCAGGGCAATCAGCGGAATTACTTTCACGGTATACCTCATTGGATAATGCTCAGGATCGTCAACGGCGTCTACGGATGATATTTTCGCATCACCTGTAAAACGCTGTGACTGTAGCGGATCGGAGTATCGTTGAGCAATGATTATTTTTTGTACAAAATGAGATTGGCGAGGAAGCCGTTCTGTCATCTGGAATCGACGCGAACATTACGGGTATAATCTTGCAAAATTTATCAATGAGTTTAGAGCGAAGATGACAAAACTGACCTTACAAGAGCAGATGCTGAAAGCGGGGCTGGTCACCAGTAAAAAAATGGCGAAGGTGCAGCGCACGGCGAAAAAATCGCGCGTTCAGGCCCGCGAGGCGAGAGAGGCGGTAGAAGAAAATAAGAAGGCCCAGCTCGAGCGTGACAAACAGCTGAGCGAGCAGCAGAAACAGGCGGCGCTGTCGAAAGAGTACAAAGCGCAGGTGAAGCAGCTGATTGAAATGAACCGCATCAACGTTGCCAGGGGCGATATCAACTTTAACTTCACCGACAATAACCTGATCAAAAAGATGGTGGTGGATAAGTTGACGCAAACGCAGCTGATTAACGGTCGTCTGGCCATTGCGCGGCTGGCGACTAACGCGGCGGGTGAAAGCGAATATGCCATCATTCCGGCGGTGGTGGCGGAAAAAATTGCGCAGCGTGACGCCTCCAGCATCGTCCTGCACAGCACCCTCAGCCAGGACGTTCAGGACGAGGACGATCCGTACGCAGACTTCAAAATTCCTGACGATCTGATGTGGTAACCCGCTGCGGATTAGAACGGGCTGGCACAACAGGCGTCGATCTTTTCGCCGCTCACGGGGTGCGTAAAGCACAGTTCGCTGGCATGCAGCATCAGACGCGGCGTCTGTTCTGTGCCCGGTAGTACGCGGCCGCCGTACAGGTCGCAGCCTAAAATCGGGTAGCCTAGCAGCTGGCAGTGAATGCGGAGCTGGTGGGTGCGGCCGGTTTCCGGCACCAGTCGTACGCGGGTGAGCGGCAGCCCGTCGTGATACAAACGCGTCACGACGCGATAGCGAGAACGCGCGGGCTTGCCGCCGACGGCGGAAATCGACATCAGCGGGAAACGCGCCGGATCTTTGGCAATCGGCGCATCAATCACCCCCTCGTCATCGCGCAGATACCCGCACAGCAGGGCGCTGTAGGCCTTGCTCACCGCACGCTGGCTGAACTGCTGGCAGAGGGCGGCATTGATCTCCTTACTGCGGGCGATGACCATCAGACCGGATGTGCCGAAATCCAGGCGATGGACCAGCGTGCAGCCGGGAAATTGCTGAACCAGACGATAGTGTACGGAATCGAGGTTCTGCGGATTTTTCCCCGAGAGGCTGAGCAACCCGCTGGGCTTATTGATAATCAGCAGATGCGCGTCCTGATGAAGTATCTCTATTTGCTCATGGCAGGGTGGGGCAATAAAGGTATCGACAATGGTAGACATCAGGCTGCACGGCTGGAGAATGGGAGCGGATGATACCCAATTTTTGGCCAGCAGGCGAATCCGCACGTTCGCACGGCAGAAATTTATCATCCACACTTAAGCCAAAGACATAGTCTGCGCGGGCATTGTGCATTACACTGCGCGCTGCAAAAATTAAGTTGATAAACGATTAACCAGGCGGTAACGGCGATGAACGGAACAATCACAACGTGGTTTAAAGATAAAGGCTTTGGATTTATCAAAGATGAAAACGGCGACAATCGCTATTTTCATGTGATTAAGGTTGCCAACCCTGAGCTGATTAAAAAAGATGCTGCGGTAACCTTTGAACCTACGACCAATAACAAAGGGCTGTCGGCCTATGCGGTGAAGGTGATACCGGATAGCAAGTACATCTATATCGCGGGTGAGAAGCTGAAGCTGACCTCTATCAAATCTTTCCTGGTCTATAGCGAAGAAGTGCCCGCAGAGACCCGTATCGACAAAGAAAACGCGGTACTGTCGGTTGGCCTGCTGATGAACAGCATCAAACCGAAGTCCGAAGTGAAACCGGGTGAAATGCGCACGCTGAAGAAACTGGCTATTACCACCTTCCAGGGCACGACGCTGATTTTCTCAGAAGATGAAATCGATATAGAAGACACGGTAAAAATGCTGAAAATCTAGTCTCAGCGTTGAGTGATAAAAGGGGAGATCGCTTAATGCGTATCTCCCTTTTTTGGATATTTGATTACGTAGGACTAATAATATTTTCGGCGTGTAAAAGCTGGTTATCTTTAGACCAGTAATAGCGATTCACTTCCCCAACGTCCACCACCCATTTAAATACACCCGCTCTGGCTAACTCCCGACAATACTGGTCGAAAGAGGTGATGCCACTGAAATGTCGTCTGGCGGCGATTTTAGTTAAGCAGGTACTGCCACCGGCGCTCACTTTAATTAAGCTACGATGACTCTTCATTGAAACGTAAGAATCAGTGGTTGTTACAATTTTGACATTGCCGGTTGCGACGAAATAAATGTAATAAGAGATGTTGTTTTGTTTTAACTCTGTTAAGAATTGCAGGAAATCTGACTTGCACCTGACCTGCTCAAATAAGTCACAGAGCATTTCACTAAATTCCATTTCTGTCCTCTATGTATGCCTTTTATAACATTGATGTTATTTATTATTTTGTGTGTGCTGTGCTGGAAATTAGTTGATACGGTTAATCAATTAAAAAACTAATAGTTAACCATTGACATCTTAGTGGCTTCGAATGAATTGGAATAGTGTTTCAATTGTTACGAGGTGTTGCATTGTCGCGCCGATTTTGATGGCGCACCTAAGGCTATACCCCTACACTAAGGCTGTAATCATAAGGAGAGCACGATGTTAGAAGGGTACTTTGATCTTGATGGCGCGACCGGCGTGGACGCCGCTGAAAACCACAAGCGCTTACTGGCCGTACAGGCCGCTCTGGAGATTTCCAAAGCGTCCGTTTCAGCTTCCACCGCAAATTCGGGGATCCGCTCCCAGATGGACCTGCGCAATGTGTCTCAGGAAGTGGCGGCACTGGCAGACGCCATTCAGGACGCGCTGGAGTCTGAGGCGTAATACATTAATACCGCCTTCGGGCGGTTATTAACATCGGATCCATTACTCTATTTTAACGCTTATTTTAGGCCTGACGTGATG
The DNA here is from genome assembly GCF_047971185.1 of Kluyvera sp. Lineage (GTDB taxonomy): Bacteria > Pseudomonadota > Gammaproteobacteria > Enterobacterales > Enterobacteriaceae > Kluyvera. The sequence goes on along the minus strand of NZ_JBKDZH010000056.1, from coordinate 23,374 downwards.
TCAGGGCATATTTCTCAATGTCCATGACGGTAATGATCCCGCAGCGTGTTTTTAACCTACGGTGATAAATCATATGGACAAATAGCCGGTAGCTAATCGGTATTTATAAGCGTAATTACGGCCAGATGGGGAAGCGATCATTAAACCGTGGTGGGTCGCTGTCGACGTAACAAGTTGATGACCCGTGCTTAACATGCACATTCGCGCGAGAAGGGGCTTTTCCTTCTGCGCTCAGGTGGTACACTGAAAATGTGATGTTAATCATGACCTGCGTAAAAACGAAAAAGAGATACTGCTATGCAACATATCATTGAAGGGTTCCTCAACTTTCAGAAAGAAGTTTTTCCTCAACGTAAGGAACTCTTCCGCAGCCTGGCCTCTAGCCAGAATCCCAAAGCGCTGTTCATCTCCTGTTCAGACAGCCGCTTAGTTCCCGAGCTGGTCACGCAACAAGAGCCGGGGCAGCTGTTTGTCATCCGTAACGCCGGTAATATCGTGCCTTCCTTCGGCCCCGAGCCGGGCGGGGTATCAGCAACGATTGAATACGCGGTTGTCGCCCTGGGCGTAACGGATATTGTTATCTGCGGTCACTCTAACTGCGGCGCGATGAAAGCCATCGCCACCTGTCAGTGCCTGGAGCCGATGCCGGCCGTCTCGCACTGGCTGCGCTATTCCGACGCGGCTAAAGCGGTGGTCGAGAAGAAAACCTTTAATAACGAAACCGATAAAGTCAACGCGATGGTGGAAGAGAACGTCATCGCTCAGTTGAACAATATCAAAACGCATCCGTCGGTGGCGGTTGGGCTGCGCGACAACGCGATCCGCCTGCACGGCTGGGTGTACGATATTGAAAGCGGTGAAATTCGCGCGCTGGATAAAAACAGCAAAACCTTCGTGTCGCTGGCCGATAACCCGGACGTTTTCTTCGAGTAACCGATGACAAGCGCCGCGTTCTGCGGCGCCAGGCGTTACTTGCCGACCAGCCGCAGTTTTCCGCGTTTCGGTGAACGGTGCGGCAGCATAGGGTTGGTTATCAGAAACAGAAAAGGGCGCCAGGCCATGACATGATCCTCTCGTGATGACTGTTTTAAACATGGCAAAACGGGAGAAAAGGGCGCTAAAACAAAAGTATGAATCCGCGCTCTTGCCTGATGCATTCGGTTGAGAACGATAAAAGGGAGCCTGAACCGGCTCCCTTTTTCATTCAGACGGCGCTACCAGCCGCAAACGTCGTGCTCGTTTTCGGTATCGTACGCGCGAACGGTGTTGATCAGATCTTTGACCACGTCAGCGGCAACATCTGGGACCAACAGCGCCATCGGCGTCTCAGTTTCATAATCGACAGAAATACCGTTGCTATTGTTGGTGACGGTCACCGTATAGGTTGCCTTGCCCATGATTGTTACCTCTTATGCGAATTAACCACTTTGCCCAGACCGGTACCTTCAAGCTGGGCATCAGGATCGGCAAAGAAGTCGATATTAAAATAAGTGTCGTCAGTCAGTAGCTCGATACGATGCCACTTCTGCGGTGGTGAAATGCCGAAGGAACCCGCTTCAATCACCACCTCAAGGTCTGGCTCGGTGGCGTCGGCGTCAGGGAAGCCGAAATAGCGCACCGCACCCTGCATCACGGACAAACGACCGTAGACGTGGGCTTTGGTGTTGTGATGGGTGAACAGGGCTTTCGGCGCGGTGTCTTTATTCCAGAACGGGGTCGAACGCGAATGAACAAAATTCTCGGGAATGCGTAACATAGATGGCTCCTTACTACATCACCATAGGGCTCTATAGGGATTTCAGCACATCAGCTTCGACAAAGAAGTCGATGTTAAAGACGGTATCGTCGGTCATCGTTTCGATGTAATGCCACTTCTCCGGCGGGAACACGCCAAAATGGCCGGCGTTGATGATCAGCTCGCTCTCCGGCTCCGGCGACGTTTCGCTGGCAAAACCAAGATAGCGCACCGCGCCCTGATGCACGGACAGACGTGGATATACCCCCGGGCGCGTGCCCTTATCAAGATGGCGCTGAAAAATACCGGCGGGCGCCGTGTCTTTGTTCCAGAACGGAGTGGAACGGGTATGAATACAAGTGTGCGGAATGCGTTGCATGTTTTCCCCCTATACGTTGAATGTATTAAATCACAAATCCAGAGCGCTGTTCACCATAAAATGCATTTTAAATGCATCTTTCGTTAAAGGTTAAATGTTTGTGCTTTTCTCCCAGGTTATTGTCTAAATGTTGCAACAATAAATATTCATTTCATGCTTCATTAATGTTACAAATACAGCGAAATATCGTGAAGTCAGCGTCGGGAGGATGCGATGATTCTGGAGAAACTGCGGACGCCAAACGGCAAAAAGTTCCTGCTGTCCGCTTTTGTGGTGTTTATGATTGCCGCGGTGGTGGTCGGTCGCGCCACTTTTGGCGGTGTAGTGCGTGAGTACAATTTGCCTTATGCCGATTGGACGACCAGCATGTTTGTACTGCAAGGGGCGATGGTGTTTGTTTACAGCTGCATTTTCACGCTGCTGTTCGCTATCCCGCTGGGTTTTTTCTTCTTAGGCTCAGATAACCAGCGTTAATCCTTTTGTGCGGGCATTGCGCCTGCACGCTCATTTCTTATTGTCTTTCCGGCAAGGACCTGACACGATCAAAATTCACGCTTGCGGAAGATCTCATCCATACTGATCCACATATGTAATGAAGACGTACCGTGACGCTTAGGTTGACTGCGTGGGTGGCGTTTCAGGGAATTAACCCATCAGTACGGAGTGTCAGTGAGAATTATTCAGGATAGTTTGCGAAAAAAGCAGTCGCTGCTGGCGTCGGCGGCGGTTACCTGCGTGCTGATTTGTATTGCCCTCTTTTTTCTCTACCAACGAGCCATATCGCAGGTGAATGAAGGCGTGAGCGCCTTGCAAAGCCAGATGGTCACCCTATTTAACGATAACGAACTGATGGCGGAAGCCACCGGCGTACGTTATCAGCAGGTCATCCGTCATGCGCTGTGCGGTGATACCGATGTTTTTCGCCCACGAGAGGATGCGTGGGGGATTAACGCGAATGCTGAAGCGTTAAATACCGATCGCGGCGCGCTGGTTACGCAAGTACCCGACAACAGCGCCCGCTGTATCTACATCGCCGCTGAGTATATCCGCGCGAAGGTGCACGCGCTGAATCCGGAACAGCATGATATTCACCGTTATATCATTGCCAGCGATGGCCGCTGGTTCTACTGGTTTAATCCGGCCGACTCGCTACCGTTTAGCTTCTCTACGTCACAGATGGCGCGTAATCCTCAGCAGTTCTTTAATGAACCCGACATGTTTTATGACCGGGTGCTGCAAAAAAGCATACGCAAGAAATCGCTCAGCTCGACCCATTTCTACACCGATAAAATCACCGGTGACAAAGCCTACAGCGTAGTGAGCTACATTTACGATCTCTCTGAAGGCGAGCCGAGCAATCATATTATTGGCTATCTGGCCTACGATCTCTCGCGCCCGGAGCTACAGCATATGCTGCGGGCGGCCTTTGATGGGCGGGTGCCGGAAGGGTTGATTCTGGGCTACCAGAGCCGACAGGACGGCGAAATGCTGTGTATCTTAGGCCATTGTCGCTGGCTGGAGGGGTCACGTTCCCATCCGGTATCGTCACGCTATGAGATAAAATTCGCCTTGCCCGTCTGGCTGTTTATCTCCCAGGACCGCCATGCGCTGGGCGTGCTGGCGCTGGTACCGGTGCTGCTTATTCTGCTGTTTTTGCTGATTCGCTATCATCTTAATCGTGCCGACCTGCGTTTCTACCGCGATCCGTTGACCGGCTGCTTCACGCGTCATATTTTTACCCTGATTCAACAGCGTTCGCTGCCGTTTATGACGGTGATTCTCTTCGACTGCAACAGGTTCAAGTCAATCAACGACAGCTATGGCCATCAGGCGGGAGACCGCGCGCTTCAGGCCATCGCCGACTGCATGCTCAATCACGTGCGCGCTAACAGCGACTGGGTTATCCGCAGCGGCGGCGACGAGTTTGTGGTGCTGCTCAGCCGCACCGACATTGCGCATGCCCATATGGTGGCGGAACGCATTGCCGCCAGTATCGCCGTCTATCCGTTTAGCCCGCAGGGGCAGTCGGTGCCGTTATCGGTATCGTGGGGCGTGGCGACCTGTGTGGAGACGCTGGATGCGGCTATTCAGCAGGCGGATGCCGAGATGTATCGAATGAAAAAACGGAAAGGGGAAAGGCGATAAGCCAGCCGCACGCCAGCTTATCTTTGGCTCACCACCAGCCGAGCTGGACGCCCGCAACGGTGACGATGGCAATGATTAGCATGATGATGGTGGTCTTTCTCATTGTGCTCCTCCCGGCAGCGCATAGCCGCCAATAAAAAACCAGCCCAGAAAGATCACGGCAATAAAAAAGATAACGATGGGGAAGGCAATACCCAATCTCATGGTGATATCCTGATTCCTGTTATAGACAGCGCGTATGATACTGTAATTAGTTTACCCGCTGGGCGCTAATTTCCGGGCGATGGCGAAATTTTTTGTCCTGATACATCGCGCTATCGGCGGAGCGCAGCGCGCTATCCGGATCCATTATTGCCGGATCAACGCTCACCGCGCCGATACTGGCACCCGGGTAGTGAATCAATACGTCACCCAGCAGATAATCGCCGACCAGCAGCTGACGCAGCGTCTCGGTAAACTGCGCGAGCTGCGCCGTTGAGCGCTCAAGGGTGGCGACCATAAACTCGTCCCCGCCCAATCGCCCAAGCTGGTCATCGGCCGAGATGCCTGATTTCAGGCGCTGGGCAACCTGCTGTAAGAACTCATCGCCCGCCTGATGGCCGTAGCTGTCGTTGATCTTCTTGAAGTGATCGAGGTCAATAAACGCCAGAATCACCGAATGGTTGAGGTGCCGGGCCAGGGAAAACAGCGTGTCGAGATTTTCAAACACCGCGCGGCGGTTTGGCAACCCGGTGAGTGCGTCGGTGTAGGAGTGATAAATCAGCGCCGCGTTGGCCTCTTGTAACTGGGCGACCAACGATTCTTTTTCGATATAGCGGGCAATGATGCTGGCAAACAGCTGCAAAACATGCTCGCTGTTAAAGCTCAGCGATTTTTGCTGCGTGCTGGTAGCGCACAGCGTGCCGTACAGCGAACCATCCGTCAGGTGAATCGGCGTGCTCAGGAAGGTGGTGATCCCCAGCGCCTTTGCCGCCTCGCAGTCGGCCCAGCGCTCCGCGACGTTATCGCTGTAAAAGCAGTTATCATCCATGGCGCGTTTGCACAGGCTGTCGCCCCATGGCACCGAGAAATTTTCGGGGATAGTCATATCGCCGCTGTTACGGGAGTAGATAATGTGCTGCAGGTCGGCCTGGGTATCAATTTTCGTCAGATAGGTCGATTCCATACTGGTGACCAACCCAAGCATCTCAAGCAGTTGACGAACAAGGCTTTCTAGCGACTGTTCCGTGGCAAGCGTTTGTGACACCCTGGCAAGAATAAGATCTGACATGAAAACGGCGGTCCCCTGGATTGGCAAATGAACTCATAGTGTATGATCCCAAAACGAAATTGGACCTACTAAATTTTATACATTATGTATCCGGAACGTAAGATCTCCGTTACCAAAAGCGGACGTATCTGGGGTATGCGCTTCTAATTGCAGGTAAAAAAAGGCCCCATCGGGGGAGATGGGGCAAAGTAACTCATTGATTATGGAATGTTCTGTTCTCTGGTCAGTTGAGAACGAGACGTACTTTACGTATCAAAAGTGTAGTTAAAATGAAGAAATTATGGAGTTTAAAGCTAAACTCCAGCGTAAAACTAAGGAGAACACATGTCATTCCGCTATCTTTTACTGTTGCCTCTGCTCCTTGCTGGCTGTGCGAAGCAGGCTGAACCTGACGCGCCAAAACCGCCGCAGGTGGGTATGGCCAATCCTGCTGCCGTCTATTGTCAGCAGCAGGGCGGTGAAAGTATTCCGCAGGTTAATGCGCAGGGGCAATACAGCCTGTGTAAGCTGCCAAACGGTGAAACCATTGAAGAGTGGGCGCTGTGGCGTCGCGATCATCCGCAGAAAAAATGACAGCGAATCGTACATCCAGTACACTTCGTGTCCAGGATTATTCTGATTAACGAGAGATGTATGTTTTCGCTGAAACCGGGCGCTACCGCGATAATCATCGGTGCCCGTACGACGGCTGGTCGAGCCAATATTGGCAAGAGCGTCGAGCTTTTTGCCCTGATTAACCCAGGCGAGCGCTGCCTGAACCCGGTCAACGGGGTGATGACCGAACTGTCCGCCGACGCGCCGCGCGCGCTATGGCTGGTGACCGGTGAAGTCAGCGCCGGCGAGGGGCAACACGGTTTTGCTTTTGTCCGCTCTGAATATTTGCTGCCGTTAACACCGGATGTGCTGCCGGCGCGTGAACGAGAAGCGTTGGTCGGATAAACGCGACGCCGTTCGACGTCGCGGGTCGGGGCTGCTACAGGTTTTTCAGCCAGTCGGCGAGCACGCGCGCATGGTTTTGCGTGGTGTTCGCGGCGGCGTAAACCAGCGTGACCCCCTGTTTTTGCGCAATGCCCGCCAGACGGCGGCCATCCTCAAGATGGTGGGATAGCTCGTCGCGATAGTGCTGGCAGAAACTGGCAAAATCGATCACTTCGCCGTGATAGGCCTTGCGCAGCTCGGCGGAGGGGGCAAGGGTTTTACACCACTCATCGTAGATGAGATCTTCCTTTTTGATGCCGCGTGGCCACAGTCTATCAACCAGAACACGGTAGCCGTCATCGGGTGCGGCGTCTTCGTATACGCGTTTACACTGGATCATATCCGTCCTCCCTTTATCCTCTTTTGACCATACCACAAACTTTGGTGAGGTTCGCTAGCCGGGTATTGCTATTGCGCGCCGACATCGCTAGTCTGAGGCTCCTTATGCCGTACGTTAACGCCAGCCCATAAGGACCGATCATGGAAAACTCCACCGTAACCCCCACTCTTCGTATTGCACTGGTTGGCGACTACAACGCCGACGTTATCGCGCATCAGGCCATTCCGCTGGCGATTGATGATGCTGCAGCGGTCATGGAACTCCCGGTTGAATACCGCTGGCTGGCGACAAAAGATGTGAAAAGTGCCGACGATCTCGCTGATTTTGACGCGATCTGGCTGGTGCCTGCCAGCCCGTACCAGCACACCGAAGGCGCGTTGACCGCGGTCCGCTACGCGCGTGAAAACAGCCTGCCGTTTCTCGGCACCTGCGGCGGCTTCCAGCATGCGATTCTGGAATACGCGCGTAATGTGATGGGCTGGGAAGATGCGGCGCATGCCGAGACCGACAGCGAAGGGCGAATGGTTATCGCACCGCTGACCTGCTCGCTGGTGGAAAAAAGCGACACCATCGAACTGCGCGCTAATACCCTGATTGCCCGGGCTTACGGGCGCGACAGCATTGAGGAAGGGTACCACTGCAACTACGGAATTGCCGCCGACTTCGCCGCCGAGCTGGAAACTCAGCCGCTGCGGGTGACCGGCTGGGATGACAATGGCGATATTCGCGCGGTGGAGCTGGTGACGCATCCGTTCTTCGTGGCGACGCTGTTCCAGCATGAGCGCAACGCGCTGGCGGGGCGTCCGGCGCCGCTGGTGCAGGCCTTCCTGTACGCTGCCGCGCAGTAAACCAGAGGCACACCGGCCTGGTGTGCCACTCCCGCTATTGACCGACGTGAATCTCTCTATCGCGCCCGGCCAGCCCGCCAAATACCGCCATTACCAGCGCAATCGCCGCGACCGCCATCAGCGACAGGTGCCAGGCGCCGGTGGCATCATGCATTTTGCCCATCAGCGGTGGCCCGCAGGCCGCCAGCAGATACCCCACGGCCTGCGCCATGCCTGAGAGCGCGGCGGCCTGGTGCGCCGAACTGGCGCGCAGCCCGATAAAGGTCAGGCCCAGAATCATGGTTGCGCCGGAACCGAAGCCGAAAATCACCGTCCACACCGCCGCCTGTGAGGGGAAGATCCAGTAACCCAGCGCGCTGACCGCACACATCAGCGCCACGACGATGGCGATCCCTCGCTGATCTTTGAGTCGATGGAGGATCAGCGGAATCGCAAAGCCGGGGGCCGCGGTCGCCAGCTGGAGCAGGCCGTGCAGCGACCCGGCCTGCGCTTCGCTATAGCCCTGACTAATCAAAATGGCGGGCAGCCAGCCAATAATCACGTAATAAACCAGGGAGTTCAGCCCGAGGAACAGCGTCACCTGCCAGGCCAGCGCCGAGCGCCAGATCCCACGGTTGTGCATCGCGCCGCTACTGGAAACGGTGGCGGTCGTCGATGCCCGCCACTGCGGTAACCACAGCAGCAGCGCCAGCAGCGGGAAGGCCATCAGCAGCAATAGCGCGCCGCGCCAGCCGAAGCCGCTCAGCGCAATCGGCACCACCAGCGCGGAGCCCAGCGCCGCCGCGGCCCCCATGGTGACGGAATAGGCTCCGGTCATTTTGGCGACCTGCCCGGAAAAATCCCGCTTAATCAGGCCCGGCAGCAGCACGTTGCCCAGCGCGATCCCGCAGCCAATAACCGCGGTACCGATAAACATCAGCGCGACGGACGGTAGGGAACGCACGGCGATCCCGGCGCAAATCAGCAGCATGGCGATAAACAGGCTGCGTTCCATGCCCAGTCGGCGGGCAATACCGGCCGCCAGCGGCGATACCAGCCCAAAGGCCAGCAGCGGCAGGGTGGTCAATAACCCGGTTTGTGCGGTGGTCAGGCCATATTCGGCGCGTATGGCGTCAAGCAGCGGTGCCGCGCCGGTAAAGGTGACGCGTAGCGTTGAAGCGATGAGTAAAATACCGACAATCAACAGCCAGCGGCGTTGTGAAGAAGCAACAGCGTCAGACATAGCGTTCTCAAACAGAAAATTGAGCAACTACGATACCCGGTTTAGCTGCCGTTGAAATCAAGCTAAAATGACAGATTATCGCTAAATTCGGACAAAATAATGCTCGGACTCGGTTTAGGCGGCTATCACCCGGACAGCCACGATGACGCCGCGGTGGCCTTTGGTATTCAGGTGGTTGAAGGGGAGCAGCATATTCCCCAGCATCAGCACCGTAAGGGGCAGCTGATTCTGGCGCTTCACGGGGCGATCACCTGCGAGGTGGAAAACGCAATGTGGATGGTGCCGCCGCAGTTTGCGGTGTGGATCCCCGGCGAAGTCCCCCACAGCAACCGCGCCACGCCACAGGCGGAGCTGTGCTTTTTGTTTATCGAGCCGGGGGCGGCGCAGATGCCCGCTCACTGTTGCACGCTGAAAATATCGCCGCTGGTGCGGGAGCTGATTTTAACGCTGGCCGAGCGGGACGAAGGCGCGCGTATGACGGCAGAAAGCCAGCGGTTGATACAGGTGCTGTTTGACGAGCTGCCGCAGCAGCCGGAGCAGCAGCTCCAGCTACCGGTCTCCGCGCATCCGAAAATTCGCGTCATGGTGGAGACGATGGAAGCTGAACCGGCGCAGTGGCAGACGCTGGCGCAGTGGGCCAGCCGCTTTGCCATGAGCGAGCGCAATCTGGCGCGACTGGTGGTCAAGGAGACCGGGCTGAACTTTCGCCGCTGGCGCCATCAGCTGCAGCTGATCCTCGCGCTACAGATGCTGGTGCGCGGCCTGAACGTTCAGCAGGTTGCGCTATCGCTGGGCTACGACTCCACCACGGCGTTTATCACCATGTTCCGCAAAGGGCTAGGGCAAACGCCGGGGCGTTATCTGGCGGCGCTGGCTACGACTTCCCAATAAGCAGCGAGACCAGGCCTGCGGCAATCAGCGGCCCCACCGGCACGCCGCGAAACAGCGCGACGCCGAGCACGGTGCCTATCAGCAGCCCTGCCACCAGATGCGGCTGGCTGCCCATCAGCGTGACGCCGCGTCCGCCAAGCCAGGAGACAAACACCCCAACGGCGATAGCGACCAGTGATTTCCAGTTGCCGAAAGAGTGAATCAGCGTACTGGCGGGCAGCGCACCGCTGGCAATGGGTGCCATAACGCTGATGGTGAGAATGATGATGCCGATACTAAGCCCCTGTTTTTCCACCCACGGGAAAAAGGTGCTCAGCGGCGTAACGCGGATGATGATCAGAACAAGAATGGAGACGGCGACGGTGGTGTTGTGGCTCACGAAGCCGAGCGCAGCCAGACCCAGAAGGATCAGCAGAGTGGTATCGAGCATAGAACGGTAATCCTTGCCAAAAAGAGAAAAAGACAGCATTTCGTAGCCACGGCGTCGCGACGCTTAACCGGGCTACGTATTTTCGTTTGTCTACTCTACGCAAGAAGCGGCGCGTAAACAGGTCTTTTTCAATCTTAGTAATGGATTTCAGGCATTTGCCTGATTATTTGGCCAATACCGTGATTAATGGGCTACCTTCGCGAATAAACAGAGGAATCGTCTCCAGCCCGGCGGCGACGGCGATCCGCTGTCCGCCCTGATAGCGCTCGCCATCAAGGCCAATCCAGGCGTTGCCGCTCGGTAACCAGACGTCACGCTGACGCTGCCCGGCGTGCATCACCGGCGCGACCAGCAGATCTTCGCCGAATAGATACTGATCCTCCGTCTGCCAGCTCTGCGGCTCGTCCGGGTAGTGCCAGAACAGCGGACGCATCAGCGGGTCACCGTGGCGGTGGGTATTGTCATACAGCGCATCAATGTAGGGACGCAGGCTTTCCCGCACCTCAAGCCAGCGCTGCATGATGGCGTAGTTTTCCTCGCCGTAGCTCCATAGCTCGTTCGGCGAGCCGCTGTCGCACTGCGGAATGCCGTGACGGTAGCTTTCCGGCGGCTGCACGCGCGGTTCACGGTAGCCATGCATACGCAGCACCGGGCAGAATACCGCCCACTGGAACCAGCGAATCAGCAGTTCGTGGAACGCCGGATCGTGAATATTGCCGCCCTGGAAACCGCCGATATCGGTGGTCCACCATGGAATGCCCGCCAGCCCCATATTCAGCCCGGCCGCCAGCTGATTGCGGAAGGCGTGGAATGAAGAGTGCACATCGCCGGACCACGCCAGCACGCCGTAGCGCTGGCTGCCCGCCCAGCTACAGCGCACCAGGTTGACGATATCGCGCTCGCCCGCCTCGCGCAGGCCGTCGTAGAAACCCTGGGCAAAATCGCGCGGGTAACGGTTGCCAACCTCCAGCACCGGGCCCGCGTGATAGCGGTAGTTGTCAAAATCATAAGCGCGGTATTCCGGCTCCGCTTCGTCCAGCCAGAACAGCTTGATGCCGAGATCGTAGTAGTTTTTCTTCACCGTCTCCCAGACGAACCGGCGCGCCTGCGGGTGGGTGGCATCGAAGAAGGTGGTGTTGCCCATAAAGTCGAGGTTGACCTGCACGCCCCGGTCGCTGGTAACCAGCCAGCCTTTGGCCTTCATCTGCGGGAACAGCGGACTGCGCGCTTCCACCGTCGGCCAGACTGAAACCATCAGCTTGATGCCCAGCGATTCCAGTTCGTCGACCATCGCCTGCGGGTCCGGCCAGTCCACCGGGTCAAAACACCAGGTCCCCTGGTTCGGCCAGTGGAAAAAGTCGATCACCATCACCGATAGCGGCAGATTGCGTCGGCGGTATTCACGGGCAACCTCCAGCACCTCCTGCTGATTGCGGTAGCGCAGCTTGCACTGCCACAGCCCACTGATAAACGCCGGGGCGGGCGGCGGCGTGCCGGTGGCGCGGGCGTACTGGCGGGTGACCTGCGCGACGCTATCCCCCGCGGTGATCCAGTAGTCCATCTCTTCGGTAACGCGCGCCGTCCACTCGGTGTGGTTTTTCGCAAGCCGCGCTTCCCCGATGGCCGGGTTGTTCCACAGCAGGCCGTAGCCGAGGCTGGACTGTAAAAAGGGCACGCTGGCCTGCGAGTTGCGCTGGGCAAGCTCCAGCGAGCAGCCTTTGAGATCCAGCCACGGCTGCTGGTACTGGCCCATACCGTACAGCCGCTCGCCGTCGCGGGATTCAAAACGTACCGTGAGCTGGTATTTGCCGCCGGGCAGCGGTTTAAATTCGCGGCCGTCCAGCTTCAGGGCGCTGACGTATTTGTCCTGGCTCTTTTCGCTGGCGCCAATCCCACCGGTTGAACGCTGACGCCACATCTCTTCCAGCAGCAGCTCGCCGCGCTGGTTATAAAACGCCAGTTGTCCTTTGAGGTTCAGCACCGCGCGAATGTTGCCGTGGGCTAAGGTCAACGTTTCCGCATCCTGCGCAATGACGGCCTGACCGCTGTCCGGTGGTAACAGCGCGTGCAGTTCATCGTTGAACGCCGGAGCGCAGGTGGCGCGCACGCGCAGGCTGTTTTCTCCCCACGGTTCAATGCGCAGGATCTGTCGTTCAAAACGCCATTCAATAGCGTTCGCGTGCTGAATTAATTCGCTCATGGTTGGCTCATCCTTTAACGAGAGATTGGGTTTTCGCGAGATTGATTTCCTGCATGGTGTGGTCGTCGAGCTTGTACCAGCGCAGGGTGATGAATGCGCCGAGCGACAGCAGGCCCGGCACCACGGTAAAGAGCGCGACGATGCAGTGCATCGCCAGCGGCGTTTGCTCCGGCGCGTTGGCGACGTAGCCGCTGAAGCCGAGCGTCCAGCCGACGATGGCCCCGCTCAGCGCCATACCCAGCTTAAGCACGGCCAGGAAGGTCGAGAAGATAATGCCGTCCATACGTTTGCCCTGACGCCATTCGCCGTAGTCGGCGACGTCGGCCATCATGACCCACATCAGGGTGGTCGTAGACTGATAAAGGGTGGAGACGATAAAGGTGAGCGGAACCAGCACCAGTACCGCTTTCGGGGCGAAGAATAGCCCGATGCTCAGCAGCCCGGCCAGCACGGAACAGTAGCCGAACATCTGTACCTTATTGGCGTTGCGGGTCAACCGTTTCGCCAGCAGGCTGCCGGCGGCCTTGCCGATAATATGTGCGGCCAGCATCCACATAAAGTAGGCAGCGTTACCGAGGTAGTAGGTGACGAAATACATCATCGCGCCCAGGCGGATAACGCCGAAACCAATGTTGGTCATCACCAGTACGGCGACGACGCGCCACTGGTCATTGCGCAGCAAATCGCGCAGTTCCGCGAGATAGTTATTGTGGGTGGCGGGGGCTTTGATGCGCTCGCGGGTGTTAGCAAAGCAGAACCAGAACATAATGACCGCGGCGCTGGCCATAATCGCCATCGCCCAGCGATAGCCCGCCAGCTTGTCCGCGCCGCCGAGATATTCGGCCAGCGGCATCATAAAGAACGTCGACATCGCGCCGCCGAGGGTGGCGAGGAAAAAGCGCCAGGACTGTAGCGAAATGCGTTCGTCGTTATCCGGAGTGATCACCGCCCCCATTGAACAGTAGGGGATGTTGATGGCGGTATACATCAGCATCATAAAGGTGTAGCTGACGCTGGCGAAAATCATCTTGCCGGACATGTCCAGCGACTGCGGTACGGCGTAAGTCAGCAGGCAGCTAACACCAAACGGCAGGGCCAGCCACAGCATCCATGGGCGGAATTTACCCCAGCGAGAACGCGTGCGGTCAGCCATATAGCCCATTGCCGGGTCGATGATGGCGTCGGCGGTGCGGGCCAGTAAGAACATGGTGCCGACAAAGGCGGCCGGTAGGCCCACCACGTCGGTATAGTAGAAGGTTAAGAAGATAATGACGTTATCCAGCCCGATGTGGCTGGCCATGTCGCCCAATCCATAGCTGATCTTTTCTTTACGGGTAACTTTTGTATTCATCATGTCACCTGGTGTCGTTAAGGTACAATTGTGGGGAAAGACGCCATATAGTGTGGATGGGTGCGGGGAGTTAACAATTGCGATATTCCGTATTACGTTTACGTAAACTGCTTTACGTGATACCGGTAACAAAAAGTACGTAACACGGGCGCAACGATTCATTCACCGGATTGATATCCGGCAAATGAAGGGGTAAGTCAGATTGAAGAGAGGGCGTCAGGACTGACGGCGGAAGGCAACCAGCTCCGGCTGGGCGATGCGCAGGTAGTCGGCGGTGTTGAGAATGACCGATTTTTCCAGGCTGCCGGCGTTAAAGGCAATTTCATCGAAGCGTTCAAACAGCAGCGGGTCGGCAATAAGACGCAGCGCGCGGTGAAAGCTAAACGGCGGGATGGCGCCAAAAACGCAGGCCGTCAGCGCATCCACTTCGGTGGGGCTGGCCAGCGAGGCCTTCAGCCCGCCAACGTGATGCGCCAGGCGCGACAGGTCGGCCTGCTGGTCGGCGGCGAGGATCGCCAGCACGTGCTGGTTGACGCCGTTGCCTTTTACCTTGCACACCAGCGCTTTCGCGCCCTGGCCCAGCGCGGTGCCGCGAATTTCCGACACGGCTTCACATTTACCTACCGCTTCATGCTCCATCACCCGGTAGCGCGCCTGCTGGCCGTCGAGCAGGGCCAGCAGCTGCTGGTGGATGTTGGGTGATACGGGCTCAATCATGTTTTTCTCCCCTAATGCTGTCAGGTGTCGTGATGGCGCTGCTTCTTTTGCTGGTACAGACGTTGGTCGGCAATTTCCATCGCGCCGTCGAGATTGTCCCCGACGCACATTTTATAGGCGCCCCACGAGAAGCTGACGCGATTATCGTCGTCGATAAGCGCCAGTTGTTCCTTGATTCGCTGTGGAATTAACTGCGCGTCCTTCTCGTCGTAGTCCACCAGAATAATGCAGAACTCGTCGCCGCCAAGACGCACGGCATAGTCGCTTTTGCGTACCGTCGCGGAGATGGCCTGCGCCAGCATGATAATCGCCCGGTCGCCTTCGTTGTGTCCCCAGGTGTCATTAATATGCTTCAGTTTGTCGAGATCCAGCGCGATGATCACGATGCTCGCGCCCTGTTCGGTCAGCCGCTGAAGGCGCATGCTTTGCACCGGTGAGAGGATTTTACGGTTATACAATCCGGTGAGCGAATCGCTGATGTTCTCTTTGCTGACCATCCGATAAAGGCGGAAATGGGTGCGTACAAGGTGCAGCAGTACTGCTGTCGTAAGCAGGTAGAAGAGGAACAGTTTCCAGGAGCTGAGCAGGAAATACATCACGTCCAGCGACAGCACCACGTGCATGTTTTCCGCCAGCGGGCGCGAGTAGTTGACGTAGCTCAGCAAATGCGCCGCGCTGCGATGAACCTCGATGTTGGCGTTGTTGTCGGAATCGGTAAACGAAATATCGAGGTAACGCCAGACCAGCGGGCGATCGCGGGTGTAGAAAATTTCTCGCATATCCTGATGCGACAGGTCGACCATGACAATACCTTTCAACTGCTCCTGGCGATAAACCGGCGTCAGAAAAGTTAAGATATTCTTACGAGTGAAGGTGTCGACATAAATACTGGAGACCACCGTACGACCAAGAAATAAATTCTCCAGACTGGCTGATGAAATTCCCAGACGTGCGCCATAAAGAAAATTCCAGCTGGTTAAAGTTGGGTCTTTAATTACGACTGGTGAATTAAAATAAATATATTGATTCACCAAATCAATGTAATAGCGAAAACGCTTTTCCGGTCTGAGATCGTCAGGCAGTAGGGGATTCCAGACAATATCGTTGCTAATTGCGCTATCAAACGCCTCAAGCATAGGGAGGTCCTGGACCCACTGTGAGCAGGGCGTTTTGCCCGCAGTTAATGAACCCTTGAGCGGTGAGTAGCTGTGGCCGTCAATGTTCAGACCGACAACATTGCCCAGGCGCTGCACGCTGTCACAAGCTCTCGTGGCCGCATCAACGGTAGGGGCTTCATCCATCTTTCGCGAGAGTTGCGATATAATCAGCTGGTTCTGATATTTATCATAGAGAAAGGCCGATTCTCCTTTGTCTATGATATATCGCATATAATCCGTCATATCCCGATGACTTGAGATTAACTCATAGATCAGAAATGAGGATGTCAGTATTACCACGCCGGATGAAATCACGAAGCGGAGTATTTTGTTTTGCAGTTTCATGGCGAAATTATAAGTTCTTCCGTGTAATGTGAAATTTTACCATGTGCGGGGCGCTATCACTAGCAAAGCATTAGCCACGAAAATGTATTACGAATATCGGGGGAGGGCTTTCTGTGACGAGGCCGCTGATTTATCTCCTTTTATCCCTGTACCTCTCTGCGCCAGAGGGCCCAAAAGTATCCTGATGTTATTTTGTGGGGTAGGCAATCAGCCAGAAACATATGTTAACTGGCTGATTGATATTGATTAATCCTTGACTGTACTACCCTGTTTATGGAACAGCTCGCGGAACACCGGGTAAATATCCTCCTGATCGCGGATATGCTGAATGGCAAAGTTATCAAACGTCTGCTGCAGATGCTCGTACTCACGCCACAGGGTTTGATGCGCCCGCCGGGTAATTTCGATATAGCTGTAGTAGCGCACCACAGGCAGAATTTTCTTCGCCAGTATTTCGTGGCACAGCGGCGAATCGTCCGCCCAGTTATCGCCATCCGAGGCCTGCGCCGCATAGATGTTCCACTGCGCCGGGTCGTAACGGGCTTTCACCACCTCATCCATCAGCTTCAGGGCGCTGGAGACGATCGTGCCGCCGGTCTCCTGTGAATAGAAGAATTCGTGCTCGTCGACCTCTTTTGCCTGCGTATGATGGCGGATATAAACGACTTCGACGTTTTTATAAGTCCGGCTCAGGAACAGATAGAGCAGGATATAAAAGCGTTTTGCCATATCCTTGGTGGACTGGTCCATTGAACCGGAGACGTCCATCAGGCAGAACATCACCGCCTGGCTGGAAGGCTCCGGCCGCTTCTCGTAGTTTTTGTAGCGCAGGTCAAAGGTGTCGATAAACGGCACGCGGTCGATCTTCGCGCGCAGATCGGCGATCTCTTTGCGTAACCGCTCCTCTTCCAGCAGCTGCGCCGGTTCGCTTTTGGCCACTTCATCCAGCGTGGCTTCCAGCGCGTGCAGCTCGCGGCGCTTGCCTGCCGTCATGGCGGTACGGCGGGCGAGGGAGTTTTGCAGCGATCGCACGACGCTGATGTTGGCGGGCACGCCGTTAGAGGTGAAGCCCGCGCGATGGGTTTTAAACTCGGTCAGCTGGCGCTGCTGGTTACGCTTCAGGTTGGGCAACGCCAGATCCTCAAACAGCAGGTCCAGATACTCGTCTTTGGAAATCTGAAATACAAATTCGTCCTGACCTTCGCCGTCGGCGCTGGCCTGGCCCTGACCGCTACCGCCGCCACCTCCGCCTCCCTGGGGGCGCTCGATACGATCGTTTTGCACAAAGTGGTCGTTACCGGGATGAACCCGGTGCCGTAATCCGCCGCGTCCCTGATGGAACATCGGCTCGCTAATATCATCCGTCGGAATAGAGACAGATTCGCCGCTGTCGATATCGGTCACCGAACGTTTGTTGATGGCCTCGGAGATCGACTGTTTTATTTGCGCTTTATAACGGCGCAAGAAGCGCTGGCGGTTAACCGCGCTCTTGTTTTTGCCGTTCAGACGCCGGTCAATGAACCAGGTCATAAATCCCCCCGTACTGCATGTGCCAACTTGCAGCGCCTGTAAGTGCCGGAAACGCCGGCCTACGGGACATTGTTGTAGGCCCGGTAAGCGCACGCGCCACCGGGCAGACTGTTAAGACGACTTACGCACGCGCAGGTACCACTCGCACAGCAGGCGAACCTGCTTGCGGGTGTAGCCTTTTTCCATCATCCGGTCGACAAAATCGTCGTGCTTCTTCTGCTCGTCGGTTGAGGTCTTCGCGTTGAACGAAATGACCGGCAGCAGCTCTTCGGTATTGGAGAACATTTTCTTCTCAATGACCGTGCGCAGCTTCTCATAGCTCGTCCAGTTCGGATTGCGGCCGTTGTTGTTGGCGCGGGCGCGCAGCACAAAGTTGACGATCTCGTTACGGAAGTCTTTCGGGTTGCTGATCCCGGCAGGCTTCTCAATTTTCTCCAGCTCGGCGTTCAGCGATTCACGGTCGAACAGCTGGCCGGTATCCGGGTCGCGGTATTCCTGATCCTGAATCCAGAAATCCGCGTAGGTGACATAACGGTCGAAAATGTTTTGTCCGTATTCGGAATAGGATTCGAGGTACGCCGTCTGGATCTCTTTGCCGATAAACTCGGCGTATTTCGGGATCAGATAGCCTTTCAGGAACTCCAGATAGCGCTCTGACTGCTCCTGCGGGAACTGTTCGCGCTCAATCTGCTGCTCCAGCACGTAGAACAGATGCACCGGGTTGGCCGCCACTTCGGCGTGGTCGAAGTTAAACACCCGCGAGAGGATTTTAAAGGCGAAGCGGGTCGATAGACCGTTCATCCCTTCGTCCACGCCCGCGTAGTCGCGATACTCCTGGTACGATTTCGCTTTCGGGTCGGTATCTTTCAGGCTCTCGCCGTCGTAGACGCGCATTTTCGAGTAGATGCTGGAGTTTTCCGGCTCTTTGAGACGCGAAAGAATCGAGAAGCGCGACAGCGTTTCCAGGGTGCCCGGCGCGCACGGCGCATGGGTCAGCTCACTGTGGTTAAGCAGCTTCTCGTAAATTTTGATCTCTTCGGAGATCCGCAGGCAGTAAGGCACCTTGACGATGTATACACGGTCGAGGAACGCCTCGTTGTTTTTATTGTTACGGAAGGTGACCCACTCAGATTCGTTCGAGTGGGCGAGAATAATGCCGTTAAACGGCAGGGCGGAAATCCCTTCGGTACCGTTGTAGTTACCTTCCTGGGTCGCGGTCAGCAGCGGATGCAGCACCTTAATGGGCGCTTTAAACATCTCGACGAATTCCATGATCCCCTGGTTGGCGCGGCACAATGCGCCGGAGTAGCCGTAGGCATCCGGATCGTTCTGCGCGTAGTGTTCCAGTTTACGAATATCGACCTTACCGACCAGCGCGGAGATATCCTGGTTGTTCTCATCGCCCGGCTCGGTTTTGGCAATTGCGATCTGTTCGAGAATCGACGGCCACACTTTCACCACGCGAAATTTGGTGATGTCGCCGCCAAACTCGTGCAGGCGTTTTGCCGCCCACGGCGACATGATGGTGCCGAGGTAGCGGGTAGGCACGCCGTACTCTTTTTCCAGAATCTGCGCGTCTTCCTGCGGGTTAAACAGGCACAACGGATGGTCGTTAACCGGGCTGCGTTCGCCGTTGGCGCTCAGCACGTAAATCGGCACCCGCTGCATCAGGGATTTCAGGCGTTCAGCCAGCGACGATTTACCGCCGCCAACCGGCCCCAGTAAGTAGAGGATCTGTTTTTTCTCTTCCAGTCCCTGGGCGGCGTGTTTCAGATAGGAAACTATCTGCTCAATGGCTTCTTCCATGCCGTAAAACTCTTCGAACGCCGGGTAGCGCCCGATGACTCGGTTCGAAAAGAGACGGGAAAGCCGCGGTTCCTGGGCGGTATCAACCATTATCGGCTCGCCAATAGCCGTTAATAGCCGTTCTGCCGCGTTAGCATAGGCACTGCGATCCTGCTTACATACAGCAAGAAACTCCTGCAGTGTGAACTCTTCGTCCTTGGCAGCTTCATAGCGCTGGCGATAGTGATCGAATATATTCATGGCATGCCGTCCTTTCGTTTTTTTTAGCACAGGTTAAGAGCCGTTGGTATGAATAATGGGGGCTCCCGGAAGAGGTAAGCCGAACGACGCTCAACCTTGATCCAGCAACCCGTGTGCCAGGTTGGCGGACAATGAGCCGTGACGTTTTGCAGCAATTACGTCTTCTAAAAATAAGCGTAGATGGCATTTGCAAAACTTGCATGGCGATAAAATCGATTTTCAATGACATATCAATAACTCATCAAAAAATACGGGCATTAAATCTTTTCATCTTTTTTGTGCTTTCATATAACTGTCACGCATTTGCAAGTGTGTTGACATTGTTGGCAGAGATAATGGCAAGTCATAATGTGTAATTACAGGTAAAAAATTTGTCGTAGGGCGGTGTGAAAGGTAAACTTCCGCAGCTGATACGTTGAATAAAAAGGAATTACAGATTGTGAATCGAATCAAACTTCTTGCATTAGGGGTCCTGATTGCCACTTCGGCTACTGCGGTACAGGCTGAAAGTAAGTTCACGCTGGGCGCAGGCGTGGGGATCGTCGAACATCCTTACAAGCAGTACGACCATGATGTGTATCCCGTTCCAGTTATCAATTATGAAGGGGACAACTTCTGGTTCCGTGGCTTAGGTGGCGGTTACTACCTGTGGAATGATGGCACCGACCAGCTTTCCCTGACGGCCTACTGGTCGCCGATGTACTTCAAGCCAGGCGACAGCGACAACAGCCAGCTGCGTAAACTGGACCGTCGTCAGTCCACGATGATGGCCGGCGTGTCCTGGTTCCACCACACCCAATATGGTTCACTGCGTACGACGCTGGCCGGCGACACGCTGGATAAAAGCAACGGTCTGGTCTGGGATCTGGGCTGGGTTTACCGTTACACCAACGGCGCTTTGACCCTGACGCCAGGCATCGGCGTGGAGTGGAACAGTGAAAACCAGAACGACTACTACTATGGCGTATCCCGTCGTGAGTCGGCGCGTAGCGGCCTGCGCAGCTATAGCCCGGACAGCAGCTGGAATCCGTATCTGGAGCTGAGCGCTAACTATCGCTTCGCCGGTAGCTGGAGCGTATACGGTACCGCGCGTTACACCCGCCTGTCCGACGAAATTACCGACAGCCCGATGGTTGATAAGAGCTGGACCGGCCTGCTGTCTACCGGTATCACCTACACCTTCTAATCATGTCGCGTGATGATGTGCAAAAGCTCGCCGCCCGGCGGGCTTTTTTTATGCACTAAAACAGGGCGTAGTTGGGCGAATGCACGATGATGGTGCGCACAATTTGGGCAACACAACAGCGGACCGCAGAACGGTTATCCTTTACGGTAGAACCAGTGAACAGGAGGGACCTATGACGGACAGCAGCATTCATTTTTGCGGCCAATCGCTGCCGGCGATCGGTCAGGGAACCTGGTACATGGGTGAAAACCGCGCTCGCCGCCGGCAGGAAGTGGCGGCGCTGCGTGCCGGGATCGATTCAGGGCTGACGCTCATTGATACCGCCGAGATGTATGCGGAAGGCGGCGCGGAGCAGGTGGTCGGTGAGGCGATTCGTGGCCAGCGCGATAAGGTATTCCTGGTATCCAAAGTGTATCCGTGGAACGCGGGCGGACGGCAAATGGCCAACGCCTGTGAAGGCAGCCTGCGTCGACTGGAGACTGAGGTAATCGATCTCTACCTGCTGCACTGGCGCGGCGATTTTACGCTGGCGGAAACGGTAGAAGCGATGCAGGCGCTGGTGGCACAGGGGAAAATTCGCCGCTGGGGCGTTTCCAACCTCGATATTGAGGATATGCATGAACTGTGGCAGACAGACGGTGGTCGCGACTGTGCCGCCAACCAGGTGCTTTATCATCTGGCCTCCCGTGGCATTGAGCATTCACTGCTGCCCTGGTGTCAATCGCAGGCGATTCCGGTCATGGCCTACTGCCCGCTGGCACAGGCCGGACGTTTACGCAGCGGGCTGCTGGCGCACCCGCAGGTTCAGGCGGTGGCGAACGCCCACGGCGTGACGCCTGCACAGGTGCTGCTGGCGTGGGTCATCCAGCATCAGGGAGTGATGGCGATACCAAAGGCGGCGACGATAGCCCACGTCGAAGAAAACGCGGCAGCTTTGCAGCTGAGGCTGACGGCAGACGATCTGGCGAGTCTGGAGAGAGCGTTTCCGGCTCCCGGAAGAAAAGTCGCGCTGGATGTGGTGTAGGAGGGGAGAAACCCGGCGTCACAACGCGCCGCCGGGTGAGGGAAAGCTTAGCGTTTCGCGACTTTAATGGTCTGCGACAGACGCGCCGGTTTTTCTTCCGTTGCTTTCTGGGTTGCGCTGGCGCAGGCGGTTTCGACGCAGACGAAGGTCTTGTAGCCGTCATCCGGCATGTCGGTCATGCTGACGGACAGCGCCGGGCCTGGGTTCCAGCCCACTACGTTGACGTGATGGTGGTGGATGACGTCGATCGCGCGCTGTAGCGAGGCATCGTGGATCACGCTGCAGGCTTCCGGATTCAGATAAACGCGGTCGGTACGATCCGGGAAGGTCTGTACGCCGTCGCTCAGCTCGCCGATTTCTGCATTCTGCACTTTATCGATGTAACGATCGCCGAGCCCGCTGACTTTGACCGCGTGGATATCACCGACGTTGAAGTAGGTGTGCAGCGCGGTCGTCGTTTCAAATTCACCGTGCGCTTCCAGCTCCATTTCGCAGGTGTTACCCAGCTTGAAGCGGGCCAGCAGGCTGAACTCGTGCGGCCAGTACTGACGGGTGGCATCGCTGCTTTTCAGCTCAAAGGTCAGCACCACGCCGTTATCGTCTTCATTGTGCGCCTTCAGCTCCCACGGCAGGTTACGTGCAAAGCCGTGGGCCGGGAAGCCCTGCTGCGCCGCTGGGCCAAACCATGGCCAGCAGATCGGCACGCCGCCGCGAATGGCGACGCCGTCTTTGAACGGGGTGTTATCGCTTAGCCACAGCACTTCTTTTTCGCCTTCCGGTTTCCACGAGAGCAGGTGAGCGCCCTGGAAGGCGACGGAGGCTTTAACTTTCGGGTGGTCGACGACGATAACGTCCAGTTCATCCAGCTGGCGGCGGGAGAGGACAGGGGTAAGCTGTTCGATAACCGGGAGAGCGAAAATTGTCTTAATCATGATGCAATCCTTGGTGTTGAAAACTTTTAGCCATAAAAAAAGGCGACCGAGGTCGCCTTTTTGGATCAGTTTCTCATCTCAACTTATTTGGAGATGTGAGCGATCAGGTCCAGAACTTTGTTGGAGTAACCAGTTTCGTTGTCATACCAGGAAACCAGTTTCACGAAGTTGTCGTTCAGAGCGATACCCGCTTTAGCATCGAATACGGAAGTGCAAACTTCACCGTTGAAATCGGTAGATACAACGTCGTCTTCGGTGTAACCCAGAACGCCTTTCATTGCGCCTTCGGAAGCAGCTTTGATTGCTTTCTTAATTTCTTCGTAAGAAGCAGCTTTTTCCAGACGAACGGTCAGGTCAACTACGGATACGTTCGGGGTAGGAACGCGGAACGCCATACCGGTCAGTTTGCCATTCAGTTCTGGCAGTACTTTACCTACCGCTTTAGCAGCACCGGTAGAGGACGGGATGATGTTCTGGGATGCGCCGCGGCCGCCGCGCCAGTCTTTGTGAGACGGGCCATCAACGGTTTTCTGAGTTGCGGTGGTCGCGTGAACAGTGGTCATCAGACCTTCGATGATGCCGAAGTTGTCGTTGATAACTTTTGCCAGCGGAGCCAGGCAGTTGGTGGTGCAGGATGCGTTAGAAACG
>NZ_JBKDZH010000055.1:0-64573 GCF_047971185.1 Kluyvera sp. | reverse complement strand
GTGGTGGTCGGCAGCCGTATCGGGATCGCCGTCGCCCACGCGGTGTTCTGGTCGATCACCGCCTCGCTGGCCATTAGGATGGCACCGGCGGGAAAACGCGCCCAGGCGCTGAGCCTGATTGCGACCGGCACCGCGCTGGCGATGGTTTTCGGCATCCCGATTGGCCGGATCGTCGGCCAGTACTTCGGCTGGCGCACTACCTTCTTCGCCATCGGCGTGGGGGCGCTGATTACGCTGCTGGCGTTAATTAAGCTGCTGCCGCGCTTGCCAAGCGAACATTCCGGTTCGCTGAAAAGCCTGCCGGTGCTGTTCCGTCGCCCGGCGCTGATGAGTATCTACCTGCTGACCGTGGTGGTGGTCACCGCCCACTACACCGCCTACAGCTATATCGAGCCGTTTGTGCAGACCGTGGCCGGGCTGAGCGGCAACTTTGCTACCGTGCTGCTGCTGATTCTCGGCGGCGCGGGGATCATCGGCAGCGTGCTGTTCGGCAAGCTGGGCAATCTGCATGCGTCCGGGCTTATCAGCAGCGCGATTGGCTTGCTGCTGGTTTGTCTGCTGCTGCTGTTACCCGCGGCACAGGATGCCACGCATCTGGCGGTGCTGAGCATTTTCTGGGGGATCGCGATTATGGTGATTGGCCTGGGCATGCAGGTGAAAGTTCTGGCGCTGGCGCCGGATGCCACCGACGTCGCCATGTCGCTCTTCTCGGGTATTTTCAATATCGGGATCGGCGCGGGCGCGCTGTTGGGCAGCCAGATTAGCACCCATATGTCGATGTCATCTATCGGCTACGTCGGCGCAGTGCCGGCGCTGGCGGCGTTTATCTGGGCGGTGATCATTTTCCGCCGCTGGCCCACGGCATCGTTAGAAGAACAGGCGCATCAGCATTAAAACGCGTTATCGGGCCGGGTGAAAACCCCGGCCCGATTGGCCTTAGGCGGGATAGGTTTTAATAATTTCCAGCACGCCGTTAATAATAAACTGCACTCCCATACAGACCAGCAGGAAGCCCATCAGACGCGAAATTGCCTCGATCCCGCCTTTCCCCACCAGACGCATAATCGCCCCGGAACTTCGCAGGCAGCCCCACAGAATGACCCCGACCAGCGCAAAGATAATCGGCGGCGCCACCAGCACCACCCATTCGGAGAAGTTGACGCCATGCTTAACCGTCGACGCCGAACTGATAATCATGGCAATGGTCCCCGGGCCCGCCGTGCTGGGCATCGCCAGCGGCACAAAGGCGATATTGGCGGTAGGCTCGTCCTGCAGCTCTTCGGACTTACTGCGCGCTTCCGGGGAATCATGCGCCTTCTGCTGCGGAAACAGCATGCGAAAACCAATGAAAGCCACGATCAGCCCGCCGGCGATACGCAGCCCAGGTATTGATATACCGAATGTATTCATCACCACCTGGCCCGCGTAATAGGCCACCATCATAATGGCAAAGACGTATATCGAGGCCATCAGCGACTGTCGGTTACGCTCAGCGCTGTTCATATTCCCCGAGAGACCCAGGAACAGCGCGACGGTGGTTAGCGGGTTAGCCAGCGGGAGCAGCACGACCAGCCCTAGCCCAACGGCCTGAAAGAGTTCCTTCATAAGCGTTAAAAAATCCTATCTGTTTTACGGAAAAATTCGGACTGTACGCCAGGCTGTCGCCCTTTTGTACAGCATCTCTGACTTCAGGTTGTTCCTCTACAGGATATCCTATTTAGGCCACCCTGAAGCGTTTTAGCAATTCGTGGCATCGCTCCACCCATTCAGTTGACTTATGGTTGCGCGAGAAATAATATCCATCGCAACTAAAGTACTTGCCAGGGCAACCATTGTGAACAGCACAAGCGATCTCTTCAATGAAATGATTCCACTTGGGCATTTGATTCACCTGGTTAACCAAAAGAAAGATCGCTTACTCAACGAGCATTTATCGCCAGAAGACATTACCGCCTCGCAGTTCAGAGTGCTGTGCTCTATTCGCTGCAAAGGCAGTATCACCCCCGTGGAGTTGAAAAAAACCTTGTCGGTGGATCTGGGCGCGCTCACCCGCATGCTTGACCGTTTGCTGTGTCGGGGCTGGATAGCCCGGTTACCCAATCCAAGCGACAAGCGGGGCGTATTGATTCAGCTGACGCCGGAAGGCGCGGCCATTTGTGAACAATGCCATCTGCTCGTTGGGCAAAACCTGCACCAGGAATTAACAAAAAACTTAACGGCAAATGAAGTTGCAACGCTCGAACTTCTGCTTAAAAAAATATTGCCGTAAACAGAAGAAGAGGTAAGACGATGTCCAGACGTAACACTGACGCTATTACTATTCATAGCATTTTGGACTGGATCGAAGATAACCTGGAATCGCCGCTGTCGCTTGAGAAAGTGTCAGAACGTTCCGGTTACTCCAAATGGCACCTGCAGCGGATGTTTAAAAAAGAGACCGGTCATTCATTAGGTCAGTACATTCGCACCCGTAAGCTGACGGAAATCGCCCAGAAATTAAAAGAAGGTAATGAACCGATCCTGTATCTGGCCGAACGCTACGGTTTTGAATCTCAGCAGACGCTGACGCGGACGTTTAAAAACTATTTCGACGTGCCGCCGCACAAGTACCGCGTCACCAATATGCACGGAGAGTCTCGCTATCTCCACCCTATTAATCATTGTGTTTATTAATCGCCTGCCAAAAGACGTATCGAGGAAATAATGAAACTGTTCGCTTCCGTTGCCTTCGCCCTGCTGGCGATGGCCTCAACTCAGAGCTACGCGGAGCAATTTCCAGCCCATAACACCGCGCACGACACCATGCTGATGCCGTCCGCCAGCAACCAGTCCCCGTTTGACTTCAATCATATGGGTGCCGGTAGCGATAAGTCCGATGAGCTGGGTGTACCGTATTACAATGACAACAATCGCTAAACATTAATTGCCCCGCGCTCGCGGGGCTTTTTTTAGCCCTTCACCGCTCGCCGCATCCCCGGCACACGCAGACCAAAGACGTTAATAAACAGCCCGGCCATAATCAGCAGCGCGCCAAGCAGCTGCATTGCCGACAGCGTTTCCCCCAGCAGCAGCGCCGCACTGGCCAGCCCCACCACCGGAACCAGCAACGACAGCGGCGCGACGCGCCAGGTTTCGTAACGCCCAAGCAGCGAACCCCAGATACCGTAGCCGACGATACTGGCAACAAAAGCAAGATAGGCCAGCGACAGCACGGTCGTCAGGTTAATGTGAATCAGGCTCTGCGCCATCAGCTGCGGCCCTTCAAAAATCCACGAGCAGAGCATGAACGGTACGATCGGGATCAGCGCGCTCCACACCACCAGCGACATCACGTCCGGCTTCGAGTCATGGTGCATAATTTTCTTATTGAAAATATTGCCGCACGCCCAGCACAGGGCCGCCGCCAGCGTCAGCATAAAGCCCAGCAGCTTGACGTGCTGGCCACTCATGCTGGTTTCAATCAGCACCAGTACGCCGAACACCGCCAGCGAAATGCCCACCAGCTGTTTACGCTGAAGCCGCTCGCCAAAGGCAAAGGCGCCAAGAATGATGGTAAAGAAGGCCTGCGCCTGAAGCACCAGCGAGGCCAGACCGGCGGGCATGCCGAAGTTGATGGCGCAGAACAGGAAGGCAAACTGGCCGAAGCTGATGGTCAGCGCATAGCCCAGCAGCAAAGAGATCGGCACGCGCGGACGCGGTACGAAGAACAGTGCCGGGAAAGCGACAAACAGAAAGCGCAGGCCCGCCAGTAGCAGCGGCGGCATACCGTGTAGCCCTACTTTGATCACCACAAAGTTCAGCCCCCATACCACCACCACCAATAGCGCCAGCAGCCCATCTTTACGCGTCATACTTCGCCCCAACGTTTTTAAATTTATGTAAACCTAACCAAAGTAACGAAAAATTCAGACGAGGAATAGATCATTATTTCTGGCAGTTCAAAATCGCACTTCCCGACACGACCACCGCTATACAAGCTGCTTATGGCGTGATATTTGTGAAAGAGATAACAAAAAACAATACAACCACATCTCTCGGGCAGGAAAATGAAACCAACGACCAGGCGATCCACGATTGCGCTGCTGGCATCGTCGTTACTGTTAACCATCGGGCGCGGCGCCACGCTCCCTTTTATGACCATCTACCTCACGCGTCAGTACGCGATGACGGTGGACACCATCGGTTACGCCATGTCCATCGCGCTGGTGATCGGCGTGCTGTTCAGCCTCGGCTTCGGCATTCTGGCCGACAAATTTGATAAAAAGCGCTACATGCTGATTGCCGTCGCGTTTTTCATCTGCGGCTTTGTCGCCATTCCGCTGGTGCACAGCGTGGTGCTGGTGGTCTTTTTCTTCTCGCTGATCAACTGCTCATACTCGGTGTTCTCCACCGTATTAAAAGCCTATTTCTCGGATACGCTGGCGCCAACGACCAAAGCGAAGGTGTTCTCGTTGAACTACACCTTCCTGAACGTCGGCTGGACCATCGGGCCGCCCATCGGCACGCTGCTGGTGATGCAAAGTATTAACCTGCCGTTCTGGCTGGCCGCGATTTGTGCCGCGTTTCCGCTGCTGTTTATCCAGCGCTACGTCGAACGCCTGAAGCCGGCGGAGATAACGGACACGCCGGTGGCCTGGTCACCGTCGGTGCTGCTGCGCGATCGCGCGCTGCTGTGGTTCACCCTGTCAGGGCTGCTGGCGTCGTTCGTTGGCGGTTCGTTTGCTTCCTGCCTCTCCCAGTACGTGCTGACGATTGGCGACAGCAGCTTTGCGGAAAAGGTCGTGGCGGTGATCCTGCCGGTCAACGCCGCGATGGTCGTCACCTTGCAGTACGCCATTGGCCGTAAGCTGACGGCGAATAACCTGCGCCCGTTAATGACCTTTGGTACCGTCTGCTATGTCATCGGCCTGGCGGGATTTATGCTGTCCGGAAACAACCTGTGGTTCTGGGGGCTGGCGGCAGCCGTTTTCACGCTGGGGGAAGTCATCTACGCGCCGGGTGAATATATGCTGATCGACAACATCGCGCCGCCGGGCATGAAAGCCAGCTACTTTTCCGCGCAGGCGCTAGGCTGGCTGGGCGCGGCGCTGAACCCGCTGCTGACCGGGCAGATTCTGACGCATTTCCCGCCGATGATGCTATTCCCCATCATGATGGTCACCATCGTGCTGGCGTGGCTGCTGATTTTCCGCGGCATTAAGGCCAGCACCTGGGGCACCACCGTCAGCGCGGCGTAAGATTATCCGGGGCCAATCCGGCCCCGGGAAAAGAACGTTATGACCAGATGTCGGCCGCGACGCCCGTCACCAGGCGGACTTTGTCCCACTGCTGCTGCTCGCTCAGGCTGTTGCCCTCTTCCGTCGAGGCAAAACCGCACTGCGGACTGAGGCAAATCTGATCCAGCGCGACATAATTTGCCGCCTCCTGAACGCGAGCTTTAACGCCTTCCGGGTTTTCCAGCTCGCCGTTCTTGGTCGTAATCAGCCCCAACACGGCTTTCTGATGGCCGGGACGAATAAAGCGCAGCGGCGCGAAATCGCCGGAACGGTCGTTGTCGTACTCCAGGAAGAAGGCATCCACGTTGACGCGGCCAAACAGAATTTCCGCCACCGGTTCATAGCCACCTTCAGATATCCACGTGGAGCGGAAGTTACCACGGCACACGTGCAGGCCAATAATCAGATCGTCCGGCTTACCTTCCAGCGCGCGGTTCAGCACGTCGGCATAGATGGCCGCCAGCTGGTCTGGATCGTCGCCGCGTTCGCGCACCTGACGGCGCTGATCTTCCGAGCACAGATAGGCCCAGACGGTGTCATCCAGCTGCAGGTAGCGACAGCCCGCATCGTAGAAGGCGCGGATGGCGTCACGCCAGGTGTCCGCCAGATCATTGAAGTAATCCGCCAGATCCGGGTAGACGCTGGCATCAATATCTTTACGCCCGCCGCGGAAGTGCAGCACGCTCGGGCTGGGGATGGTCATTTTTGGCGTGGCGTCGCCGCTGATGCTTTTCAGGAAGCGGAAATCTTCCAGCATCGGATGCTCACCAAAGCCGAGCTTACCGGTAACGCGGATCCCGTGAGCGCGAGTCTGTACGCCGTTAAACTGA
This sequence comes from Kluyvera sp., assembly GCF_047971185.1. Classification (GTDB taxonomy): domain Bacteria; phylum Pseudomonadota; class Gammaproteobacteria; order Enterobacterales; family Enterobacteriaceae; genus Kluyvera. The sequence continues at coordinate 58,467 of NZ_JBKDZH010000055.1, read as the reverse complement.
ATACCTTTGTCGGAATCGTAGCGCTCCACGCCCTGCAGGCCGTCGAAGAAATCGAAGTGCCACCAGGCGCGGCGGAACTCGCCGTCGGTCACCACGTGCAGGCCACAGTCGCACTGATGCTGCACCACGCGACGGATTTCCGCATCTTCAACGGCACGCAGCTGCTGGGCGGTGATGTCACCGTCGGCCAGCTGCTGACGGGCCTGTTTAATGGTCTGCGGGCGTAAGAAACTGCCGACGATATCGGCGCGGTACGGGGCGTGTTGATGTGGCATGCGATTCTCCTTATTCACTCGGGCAAACTGGTTACCCAGGGTGATAATGTATTATTTGAACTTTTTAGCCTTCTGGATGGCTATATGTCCAGGTAGTGTCATCCGTGCGCGCCACAGGCAAACGAGAATAATTCATGATAAATGAAAAAAATTCACGATCCCTGACTAAAGGCAAAACCTTCATCTTCTCAGCCGGTGATACCGCCAATCATCACTTTCACCGGGCGGCCCAGCGTCGCCAGCTTTAACGCTGCGCGGTCGGCGCCATTGCAGTGCGGCCCAGCGCAATACACCACGAAAATCGTCTCCGGCGGCCATGCCTGCATACGCTCGGCGCTCATCTCGGCATGACGAAGGTGGATCGCGCCGGGCAGATGGCGACGCGCGAATGCCTCAGCGCTCCCCACTACATGCAGCAGGACGAAATCGACGTCCGCGGCCTGCATGGCGGCATACACGTCGGCGCAGTCGGTTTCAAACCCCAGACGCTGGCGAAAATGGGCGGCCGTATCGGCGGCGCTGGCAGGCGGAAACTCGGTAACGTAACTCATGATTGACTCTCCCGTGATGTATTACCACTATGGTAACGATGCGATGAGTATAAACAGGCACCTGCCGCGAGGACTGCCCACAGAGATGACAGAAAACAGCCAGAATATGACAATCCGCGCCCCGCTCGTGGTGGCGCTGGCCTACGATGGGCTATGTACCTTTGAATTTGGCGTGGCCGTAGAGGTGTTTGGCCTGCCTCGCCCGGAAATGGGCCACGGCTGGTATCGCTTTGCCGTCGCGGCCGTCGATGAAGGCGAACTGCGCGCCACCGGCGGCGTGCGCGTGATGGCCGATGGCGACCTCAGCCTGCTAGAAGACGCCGATACCATTATCGTCCCCGGTTGGCGCGGTGCGGATAGCCCGGTTCCGGACGCGTTGAGCCAGGCGCTACAGCAGGCGCATCGCCGCGGGTGCCGGGTGTTATCTATCTGTTCCGGCGTGTTTGTGCTGGCGGCGGCCGGTCTGCTTGACGGCCAACGTGCCACCACCCACTGGCGCTATACCGCCCAGCTCCAGCAGCGCTATCCGGCAATTACGGTCGTGGACGACGTGCTTTATATCGCCGGGGAAAGCGTGCTGACCTCGGCGGGCAGCGCCGCAGGTATCGACCTCTGTTTGCACGTTGTCAGGCTGGATTTTGGTCTGGAGGCCGCTAACCGGGTTGCCCGGCGGCTGGTGATTCAGCCGCACCGCGACGGCGCGCAGAAACAGCAGATTGCGCGGCCCGTCGCACGTTCACGCGAAAGCCAGCGCTTAGGGATGCTGTTTGATTTTCTCCACCAGCACCTGGCGGAAAGCCATAGCGTTCGTTCGCTGGCCGATAAGGTGGGAATGAGCGAGCGAACCTTCCTGCGGCGTTTTCAGGAGGCGACCGGCAAAACCCCCGCCCGCTGGCTGCTTGACGAACGTTTGCAGCAGGCGCGGCACCACCTGACCACCGGCAGAGACAGCGTAGAGAAGGTCGCTGAAATAAGCGGGTTTGGTAATGCTAAAAATCTACGCTTGCGCTTTCAGCAACATTTTGCCATCAGCCCACTGGCCTATCGAAAAAAATTTACCGCAACAAATAATTAATTAACAAATGACGGCGTTAGTCTAACTTTAACAGAGTACGCTAAGAGATGTTTTTGGTGGAATCGTTAAAGAGGAGGTCATCATGCTGGATAATATGCACGTGTTTCTGGTTGCAGTGGGGCTCATTCTGTTTTCCGGTTTTCTGACAGCCTATTTTAGCGGAAAATGGAACGATTAACCGACGCCGTAATAATAACCCCCCGGTTAAATGGTAAAAAAAAACCGCCAGCAAAACTGGCGGTATAAATGCTTGCATGGATAGATTTTTGCTTCTCCGATTACCCGCTCTCCTTGATTGGGTAACCGTTGTTGTGAAATGATCTTACCACCGCGTTATTCAACTAAAGCTAAACGGCGACTGCATTATTTAAACCATAATTTTTCCATGCTTTTTTGCTCTGACAGCCGGCCTGACGGCCCGCCCACAATCTGCCGGTACGCGACTCCTGTAGATCCTGATGCTCAGGACGGGTAGACCAGATGGACTCGCGACGAACTTTACGCTGGGATTTTTTCATTTGTGCCTCCGGGCAGATTGTCGATATTAAATCCATTAACTCAACGATTTACGCAATAATCTTAGCAAGTCGAATGGCGAGTTTCTTCAACAACTGCACGTATTTGTAAAGAGCCTGTGAGCCAGCACACTTCATGAGCTTCCCGCTAGTACCCTACCGAAAATGTCAGGTTGCGTAACTGTTACTGTCACGTAAAATTATATTCGTTGTCCTTCCCACCAGGAATGATAGCAAGAATGCTCTATATTTTTGTGGTACTTAACCCGCCAGCCCTGTGTGCGGGTTTTTTTTATCCTTTCCGCCCCGCCCGTCGCTTAAAGGCGACGAGCGGGACTGGCAGTCAATGCTTTAATCGCTTAAACCACGGTTTTTAAGCATTGGCGAAATTAACGGATCGTGACCACGCCAGTCGCGATACAATTTTTCTAAATCACTGCTGTTACCGCGCGATAAAATAGCCTCACGGAAACGCTGGCCATTTTCACGGGTTAAACCGCCCTGCTCAACAAACCACTGGTAGCCATCATCCGCCAGCATTTGCGTCCACAGATAGGCGTAATAACCTGCCGCGTAGCCGCCGCCGAAAATATGTGAGAAATAGCTGCTGCGATAGCGCGGCGGTACGGCAGCAAGATCGAGATGTTCACCCCGTAGCGCCTGAGCCTCAAACTCATCCACGCTTTCCGGCAGCTCGCGGGTGGATAAACTGTGCCAGTTCATATCCAGCAGCGCAGCGCTAAGCAGCTCGGTCATGTCGTAACCTTTATTAAAGCTCGAAGCGCGGAACAGGCTTTCGCGTAGCGCATCCGGCATCGGTTCGCCGCTTTCATAATGGCGCGCATAGTGGGCAAAGACTTCAGGGTGACTCGCCCAATGCTCATTAATCTGCGACGGAAACTCGACGAAATCGCGCGGCGTATTGGTGCCGGATAAGGTGGCATAACGCTGTTTAGCAAACAGCCCGTGCAGCGCGTGGCCAAACTCGTGGAAAAGGGTGATCACGTCATCCCAGGAGATCAACGCGCTTTTGCCGGCAGCCGGTTTTTGATAGTTGCAGACGTTATAGATAACCGGACGCGTGCCAAGCAGCGTAGACTGCGGCACAAAGTTGTCCATCCACGCCCCGCCGCTCTTGCTTTCGCGAGCAAAGAAGTCGCCGTAGAACAGCGCCATGCCCTCACCATCGGCATCAAAAATTTCCCACACGCGCACGTCCGGGTGATAAACCGGCAGGTCGAAACGCTCGACAAAGCGAATACCAAACAGCTGGCTGGCAGACCAGAAAACGCCGTCGACCAGCACGCGCTCCAGCGCGAACCACGGTTTGATTTGCGCTTCATCGATCGCGTATTTCTCGCGACGTACCTGTTCAGAATAGAAGAGCCAGTCCCAGGCCTGCGCGGTGAAGGAAACCGTGCCGCTGTCAATCAGCGTCTGGATATCCGCCAGCTCATTTTCAGCTCTGGCACGAGCGGCCGGAGTAATCTCGCGCATAAAGTCAAAGGCGGCCTTTGGCGTTTTCGCCATCTGGTCGGCCATACTCCAGCTGGCATAATCGGCGTAGCCCAGTAGTTCGGCCTGCCGGGCGCGTATCGCCACCAGCTTGAGGATTCGTTCGCGCGTATCGTTAGCATCGCCGTTCTGATTACGCTGCCACGCCGCTTTGAACAATTTTTCCCGAGTGTCGCGCGAGCGCAACGACGCCAACGCCGGCTGTTGGGTAGTGTTGACCAGCGGTATCAGCCAGCGCCCCGCCAGCCCACGTTCTGCCGCCGCGGCGGCGGCCGTCGCCAGTTCATCGGCACTTAAGCCCTCTAATACAGCCTCATCATCCATCACCAGCACGCCGTTTTTCGCCGCCCCCAGCAGGCACTGGTGAAACTGGCTGCTCAAGGTCGCCGCTTCGGTATTCAGCCTTTTAAGCTCGGCTTTCTGCGCGGCGCCAAGCATGGCACCCGCCAGGATAAAGCGCTGGTAAATGACCTCCACCAGACGGTGGGATTCGGCGTCCAGACCCAGCGTATCGCGCTGCTCCCAGACGGCCTTAACGCGGGCAAACAAAGCATCATTAAGATAAATATCGTTCGCCAGCCCGGCGAGCTCCGCCGAAAACTCCTCGTCGAGGCGCTGAATAACGTCATTGCTGTGCGATGCCGCCATGGCAAAGAACACGGCGGTGACGCGTGAAAGCATCTCGCCGCTCTTTTCCAGCGCCACAACGGTGTTGTCAAAGGTCGCTGCGGCTGCGTTTTGGGCGATGTCGGCAATTTCCTGGCGTTTGCGCTTGAGCGCTTCATCAAAGGCCGGGCGATAGTGGTCGTCATTTATCTTGTCAAACGGCGGTGCCTGATAAGGTAACGTGCTGCTGGCGAAAAAGGGATTCATAGCCGACATGTCCTGCTCCTGATGAAAACGATTAACCTTAGCAGAATAAACAAATTGAGGCCGCGCTGCTCGGTTATCTCAGCAGAAAGCAAAAAGGATTGGGTGCATTGAGGATACCGAACAACAGGAGAAATGGCGGGGATTACTCCCCGCCCGACTCCTACCTGGTTTCGTAAGCCATGTGAGCCACAATCTCCGTTCCGCCGCTTCGGAAGCTAACATCACAGAGATGTTGGTTGTTAAGTAGCAGGACGCCCAAAAGCGTTATGCCGATAACGATTAGCGCCATAAGCGCCATTCTTTGTGGCTTCATAGCCTTCTACTCCTTGACCGCGAGGTCGGTAAGAGGCTAATCTCTATGTTGTGGAGCATAGATGTGGCCTCGGTTAATGTTATGCGCCTTGCAGGGCGCTTAATGTTTCCGGGGCTTTCTTCTATCTGCCTTTCGGTAAATGCCTGAGACAGATAGCCTCAAGCACCCGCAGCCATGTTAACCCAGACACTCTGATATACTGCGTTCCTCACCCCCTCCTCAGGTACATTTCAGAAAACATCAAGACTTCGTGGCCGGTTAAAAAAATCTAAAACTGTTTTTCTTTTTATTCCGCTACATCAATCGGCCAGGATAGTTATGCCCTGGGTGTTCTGCTATCGTAATACGACACTTAAGCGTTGAAGGAACAGAGAAATGATCGTACTGGTAACCGGAGCAACGGCAGGGTTTGGCGAAAGCATTACGCGCCGTTTTATTGCCAACGGGCACAAAGTTATTGCCACTGGCCGTCGTAACGAACGTTTAAAAGCGCTGAAAGATGAGCTGGGCGACAGCGTCCTGACCGTACAGCTGGACGTGCGCAACCGCGCGGCCATTGAAGAAACCATCGCCAACCTGCCTGCCGAATGGCGCGATATTGATATCCTGGTGAACAACGCTGGCCTGGCGCTGGGCCTGGAGCCTGCACATCGCGCCAGCGTAGAGGATTGGGAAGATATGATCGACACCAACAACAAAGGGCTGGTGTACATGACCCGCGCCGTGCTGCCGGGAATGGTCGAGCGTAACCGCGGTCACGTGATTAACATCGGCTCTACCGCCGGGAGCTGGCCGTATGCCGGTGGTAACGTCTATGGCGCCACCAAGGCATTTGTTCGTCAGTTCAGTCTGAACCTGCGTACCGACCTGCACGGCACCGCCGTTCGCGTCACGGATATTGAACCGGGCCTGGTCGGCGGCACTGAGTTCTCTAACGTGCGCTTCAAAGGCGACGATGCTAAAGCCGGTAAAACTTATGAAAATGCCAACGCGCTGACGCCGGAAGACGTCACCGAAGCCGTCTGGTGGGTGGCGACGTTGCCAAAACACGTCAACATTAACACCGTTGAGATGATGCCGGTCAGCCAGACTTACGCCGGCCTGAGCGTTCATCGCGAAAGTTAGTATTTAATCCCAGCCCGACCGCCGGTCGGGTCTGGGCGCGGCGGCAAAAAAAGCGTAAAATAGCAGCTTAATCAGCTGATAAGAACGACTCAATGGCCGCCGAAACCCAACTGAACCCAACACAGCCCGTCAATCAACAGATTTATCGCATCCTGCGTCGCGATATCGTGCACTGTCTTATCCCGCCGGGCACGCCGCTGTCGGAAAAAGAAGTCTCCCTGCGTTTTGACGTTTCCCGTCAACCGGTACGTGAAGCTTTTATCAAACTGGCTGAAAACGGACTTATCCAGATCCGTCCTCAGCGCGGCAGCTACGTCAACAAGATTTCCCTTTCGCAGGTCCGTAACGGCTGTTTCATTCGTCAGGCTATTGAATGCGCGGTGGCTCGCCGGGCGGCAACGATGATCACCGATGCCCAGATCTATCAGCTGGAGCAAAACTTGCACCAGCAGCGTATTGCCATCGACCGTCAGCAGCTAACTGATTTCTTCCAGCTGGATGATGATTTCCACCAGCTGCTGTCAAATATTGCTGATTGTCAGCTGGCGTGGGACACCATCGAGAACATTAAAGCGGCCATTGACCGGGTGCGTTATATGAGCCTCGATCATATCTCCTCGCCGGAAATGCTGTTGCAGCAGCATCATGAAATATTCAGCGCACTCCAGAAACGCGACGCCGATACGGTAGAAAAAGCGATGACCTCACACCTGCAGGAAATTAGTGAGTCAGTACTGCTTATTCGCCAGGAAAACCGCGATTGGTTTAGCGAAGAGTAAGAAAAAAGGGCCTTCAATATTGAAGGCCCTTTTTTTAACGGATAACCATTGTTGGAATATTAGCGTAGCGTAAAATAGATTCGGCGTTCGAACCCAGCAGATGGGTTGTCATTCCGCGCTGACGCGAACCAATCACAATCACGTCGTATTCACCGGTTTTACTCATCGCGATGACCTCATCACGGATATTGCCAAAGCGAACCTCGGTGTGCAGACGCTCTGCGGGCATATCAAATAGCCGCTGCAGATTCTTCATCTTCTTCGTCGACTCTTCCTGTATAAAGTCTTCGAACTTTTTAATATCCGCAGCGAAGCCGCGTAAAATAGAACGATTGCTGTTAGGTAAGACGTTCAGTAGTGTTATTTCGCCAGACTCACCCGCCAGATACACCGCATGGCGAATAGCCTTGTCGCTTAAATCCATTTCAAAAACATCTACAGGCATAAGAATTTTTTTATACATAGCCCGAGCTCCTTTTCCAGAGAGTCCATTTTTTGTTTCGCAATAACAATGCCATATTTATACCGAGGGACCTAGCATTAATTTCCCGAATTGACAGTTGCAACATGAAAATAATCGTCCATTATTTCAAGTTACTTAAAGGAGTACAAAGAAGTGTAGCCGACCATTCCCCTCCCCCCTATAACGAAAAGCGCTGCCCTCCGGCAGCGCTTGTTATGGACTATTGCTTACGATAATGCGGCTATCGGTACTTTGGCGACAATCTTTCTTACCTGCTGCGGCGCTTGTCGATGACACAGTGGCGCGTGTATATCCCAGGGAAAAAAGATAACGTAGTCGCCATCGCACAGCGACATATCATGCAGGGTCAGACCCTCACGTGAATAAAAATAGTTATCCTGGTCTTCAACGGACTCGCATGGCAATAGCGCTTTGCGCGCGGAGAACTGTATCCACTCATCCCCCGAAATAACGTACTGAACATCAATATAATGCCGGTGAGTCTCCGGACGTCGGTTTATCGCCAGCGCCGTTGTCGCAGTGAACGTTTTATAGATAACGCCGTCAATCTCGCGCTGGCCATCCTGTAACCGTTGAAAATCAAAAGTCGCTATCGTTTTCAACACTGAGCCAATAATGGGCGGCAGTTCGGCTAAGCCGCGCTCCAGCTGCGCTATATTTCCGCTAATCATAATCCTTTACGCTCCGCTAGCTGCTGGACTTCCGCCCACACGCCATCGTCAACCGGGATCCCGGTGCGCATAAAGTTGGCGCGGTTACGCATTTCCATTTCTCCCGGGTAGAATACTTCATGACTACCCTCTGCGGGCGTTGAGGTTTTGACATAGTCCGCCACGCTATTCGCCATCGTTATGCTAAACTCAGCGCCGCCAAAATGGTCTGGGTCAAAGACCATATATACCTGGCTTGCCCCGGTGCAGCTGCCCTGCTGGATCTTATCAATTTCATTGGTCGGTGAACCGGCGGTCAGGAACGCCGCCATCGCATCAAGCAGGATTGCCATACCCGAACCTTTCCAGTAACCGGTGGGGAGAATACGCATTGATTCTTCAATCGGTCCCGGCTCATCCGTCAAATTTCCCTCTTTGTCGTAGCCGCCGGGGAACGGCAGTTTTTCACCTTTCAAACGCGTCACCTGGAGTTTACCGTAGGCATATTGCGACATGGCCATATCCAGCACCATCGCACCTTCCTCCATGGGAACGGCCATTACAAAGGGGTTATTTCCCAGACGGGTATTTTTTGCCCCCCATGCAGGCATACAGGATTCCGTATTGGTCCAGCACATTGCCGCATAGCCCTGCTGAGCCGCCTTCCAGCCGTAGGTTCCCCCGCGCATCCAGTGGGTGGTGTTGCGCATACCGACAATACCCACACCGTGTTCTTTCGCTAACGCGATGGCGCGTTCGGTAGCAAATAACGCGTTGGTAATACCAATACCGCGACGTCCATCATATATTTCCATGGAGGCAAGCGATTTCACTCTTGCTGGCTCGGCGTGAATATCTACCCAGCCTTTATTGACATAATCAACAAAACGGGCAACGCGATTAAGTCCATGAGAAAATATTCCATCACAGCTGGTTTCTGTATGAATCTGAGCACAAATATCTGCCTGCTTCTCGCTCAAGCCGGCGTTAAGCAGCGCTTGTTTAACCGTACTCTTCATTTCACTAAATGAAATTTTTGTCATGAATCAATCTCCAGTTTAATTGGTAATCAGGATATCAAAGATAAAATCATTACTTCTGCACCATATTACAGCGTGCAGCTATCGACAAATTACAAATAAATCATTCGACTACATAACATCTAAAATAATTTTGCAGCAGGTTCGGGCATCGTGTTCAAATAACTCCATCGCCGGTGAGACGTTTTCTAAGGTAAATCTATGGGTAATAAGTTTGTCGGGAAAAACCAGACCACTGGAAATCCAGTCAATAACCTGAGGAAATTGATTATCGTTCAGCCGAGAGGTGAAAATGGTAATCTCCTTACTGGTTATCTCTTTTTGCACTAACGAGCCTGGAGTATCAGAGAAACCTAATAATCCAATCCGCGCAGCCGGTGAGGCAATCCTGATGGCTTCGGTGAGAATCGAAGGATGACAGGCCGCATCAATAATCAGCGTCGGTGGTTCCTGCAGGTTCTCGGCTAAGACGAGATCCGTATTATTGATAATTTCATCAGCACCATTTACTTTCGCCAGCGCTAAGCGCTCATCAAGGCGATCGGCGACAATAATTTTTTTCACATGATAAACGTGGCGTAATACCTGTATTGCGGTTAATCCCATCGGCCCGGCACCATAGATGAGCGCAGTATCGAGCGAGGTCGGTTTCATTTTCCCGCAAATATTAGCGCCAATGGTAAAGGGTTCAACCAGGCTGGCGATTCGGTCGGGAATGGCATCTGGCAAAACCCAGGCATTTTTCTGCGGGACGCAGGCGTATTCGCTAAATCCGCCATCACGATGTACGCCAATCACCGAAAGCGTTTTGCAAACATTCGGTTTACCGACCAGACAGGGATAGCAGTGCCCACAGCTCACCACCGGATCGACCGCCACCCGTTGCCCCAGCCGCTGGCTGTCAACACCCTCACCTACCGCATCGATAATACCGGCAAATTCATGCCCGATGACCCGTGGATATTGTGCAAATGGATTATGCCCATGCCAGATGTGAATATCGGAACCACAGATGCTGGCCGTTTTAATTTTAACCCTGACTTCATCTTTGCCGGGTTCGGGTATAGGTCGATCCTCTATCACTAAATGATTGGGCTTTTCGATTACAACACTTTTCATTTTCTCTGCTCCTTCAGCGTAAAACAGAAAGCCATCGGTTGATGTCTAATGCTTAACATCTACACTACTACCATACAAGTACGGAAGGGAGAAAACTTCGCCATCGATCACAAAATGACCGCTCATGGGGAAATTAAACGATGAGCCATCATACGCAAAGCAACGTAATGACGAGAGGCAACGAGGGGGAATAGACGGAAGCGTGCCGCCAGAAATGGCGGCACGTAGACGTGATTACTTAGCGGTTGCAGCTACGGTCGCTTTTGCGCCTTTGCTCAGCAGAGACAGATAGGCGGTGGTGACCTGGTCGACAAACAGCCCTTCCTGCGGCAGATCGTTGCCGAAGATAGCTTCGATGGCCAGCAGCGCTTTCACCCGGGCTTCACCCTCTTCGCTCTGCTGTACCGCCGCCTGAATCACCGGCAGCAGCGGGTCGCACACTTCGATGGCATTACCCTGCTCATCAACGCCGCCGACATAGCGCATCCATCCAGCCACGCCCAGCGCCAGCAGCGTGAAGCTGCTGTTATCCGCCAGATGCCAGCGGACAGAATCCAGCATACGCTGAGGCAGTTTCTGGCTGCCATCCATCGCAATCTGCCAGGTGCGATGACGCAGCGCCGGGTTGGTATAGCGTTCAATTAACAGATCCGCATAGCGCGCCAGATCGACGTTCTGTACTTTCAGCGTTGGCGCCTGCTCTTTCAGCATCAGGTCACGCGCGGCGCGACGGTAGTTTTCGTCACCCATGCAATCGTTAATGTGCTGATAGCCTGCCAGGTAGCCCAGATAGGCCAGGAAAGAGTGGCTGCCGTTCAGCATGCGCAGCTTCATCTCTTCGAATGGAATAACATCGCTCACCAGCTCCGCACCCGCTTTTTCCCAGGCCGGGCGGCCAGCCACGAAGTTATCTTCGATAACCCACTGACGGAACGGTTCACACGCCACGCCAGCCGGGTCGCGGACGCCGGTCAGCTGTTCAATTTTATCCAGCGTTTCCGGAGTCACTGCCGGTACGATACGGTCAACCATGGTTGACGGGAAGGTCACGTGCGACTCGATCCAATCGGCCAGGCCTGCATCGACGGCGCGCGCATAGGCGCAAACCACGTTACGCATGACGTGACCATTTTCCGGCATGTTATCGCAGGACATCACGCTGAACGCTGGCAGGCCAGCAGCCTTACGGCGCGCCAGCGCTTCTACCACGACGCCCGGTGCCGATTTCGGCTGATGCGGGCTTTGCAGGTCCGCCACAATCAAGGGATGATCGAGCATCAGTTGACCGGTTGCCGGAGAGTGGCAATAGCCTTTTTCGGTGATCGTCAGGGAGACGATCGCCACCTGCGGTTCGCACATTTTTGCCAACACGGTTTCAAGCCCATCAACCTGGGCGTGCAGCGCTTCTTTGACGACGCCCACCACGCGGGCAGTCCATGCATCCGCGGACATCTCCGCCACGGTGTATAAATTGTCCTGATGATTCAGGTCGGCAATCTGCTGCTCACCGCCGATCAGGTTAACTTCGGTATAACCCCAATCGCTGCCGTGTTCAGAGGCGAGGATATCGGCGTAAACAGCCTGATGGGCGCGGTGGAATGCACCAAAGCCCAGGTGCACAATGCGTGACACCAGTTTGCTGCGATCGTAGGTCGGGAGAGTTGCCTTAGCGGTTAATAGCGTATTCTGCATCTTTTTGACTCACTGTAGAGAATGTTGATTGCCATACTAGATTAACGAGTTCATCTGAGGAGATTTTGATTTGCATTAATATATTGGCGATTGGTATGACATGATTTTTAAGTTGTGTGACAGCATAGGCAAAGTCGCTGCTGCTACCTATGCTGTCACGGCTGGACGTTAGTTCACCTGCGCCGGTCGGCTCAGTTTTTTGTCGGCTTGCTGCGGTTCGTTCCACAGGTCGTCATAAGAGTACCCGGTCAGATCTTCCACAATATGACGCGCTTCCGGGGTGACATCTTGTTTCGAGCCTTTCGCTTTCAGACGTTCGACTTCATCTACAAAGATTTTGTGTGTGCGTTTATTGAGACGGAAGGTCACCGCCTGCCACAGCGCGATCAGCAGCATCGCAATGGTATTCACCGCGCTTTCCGGCTGTACCTGGCTCCCCTTCACAAAGCCCCCTTCCTGCAGCATCACGCCAACGATAAAGGTCGCAATTGCCACCGTCGTTTTACGGGAGAAGGTCATCACCGCGGCGAACAGGCCTTCGCGACGCTGACGGGTGATCATTTCATCAATATCCGGAATGAACGGGAACACGTTCCACGGGGTGAATTCCAGGACGCAGCGCCCTACCTGATACAAGGCGGCCAGCACCACCAGAATGGTGACTTTATTGTCGGTCGGGAACTGGTAAACCATAAACAGCCCTACCAGACACAGCATCATCAGGGTATAGGCGAAAACATACAGACGAGATGGACCAAACTTGATGATCGCGACCCCTGCCAGCAGCGTGACCGGCAGGCCGACGATACTCATCGACAGCAGCGTTCCGGACAGCGATGGCGACACGTTCAGGCAGTACACGCAGAAGAAGACAAACACCGTGTTATAAACATCTTTCGCGGTAAACGAAAACAGGTAAATAGCCAGATGCTTTCTGAATGCGCGAACCTTCAGCGTCGAGAAATACTCTTTAAACAGGCTGCCCACAGCGGTGATTTTTTCCGCAAAAGTGCGCGGCTGACGCTCGCGTTCCAGCTCCGCCAGCATTTCCGGCGTTAACTCGCGCTCCCAGGTCACTTTCCAGGAAATAAACACGCAGACCATGAACAGCACCGCGAAGACCACGCCGTTTATAAAGTAGGCATGCGGATCGTGCTCGCCAAAATGGCTGATTAATAAACCCGGAATAAAGGTCGCCAGGAAGGTCCCGGATGCCGAAAGGAACATACGGCAGGTGGACAGCTTGGTACGGGAGTTGAAATCCTTGGTCATTTCAGACGGCAGCGTTTCCCACGGGATCAGCACAATCGCCGCAATAATTTCAAACGCCAGGTAGACCGCCAGATAGAACCAGAAGCTCATTCCGGTTATCCACAGCAGAATATAGACCAGCATCAGCGGCGCGCCGATCAGCAGGAAGAAACGACGACGGCCAAAGCGCTTGCCCAGCGGGTTTTTATAGAAGTGGTCAGTAAAGCTACCCATAAACAGGCTGACGACGGCATCCACAATACGGGCAATCGCCACGATTGAAGCCGCCTCAACCGGTGACAGGCCGACAAACGTGGTGTAAAAGAATAAAAGCCAGGCACCGATAACGGTAAATGCACCGCCCCCCATAATATCTGTTAAGCCATAACCAATACTGACCGGGATTGTTATTTTTCTATTAGTACGAGACATGTTCTACCCTCATGTAAGGAAGGACGTTAGAATCTGAAATAATTAACTGCGTTGTCGTGACATATATTTTTAACCATCCGCGTTAAGATCCGCTCATTATCAGGAACTTCACCGCGGTCAACCCAACTACCAATCAAATTACAAAGAATACGGCGGAAATAATCGTGGCGCGGATAAGACACCAGGCTACGTGAATCCGTCAGCATGCCGACGAAATGCATTAATAAACCCTGGTCGGCCAGGCTATTTAACTGATTTTCCATACCGCGACGGGTATCGTTAAACCACCAGCCGGAACCAAACTGAATGGGCGATTTCACGCCGTCGTCACCGGACTGGAAATTGGCGATGGTGGTGGCGACAACGTCGTTATAGCTGGCGTTCAGGTTATAGAGAATGGTTTTCGGCAACCCGTTGTTTTGCGCCATCGCATCCAGTAAGCGGTTCAGGCCCGCCGCCAGATTGCTCTGGTCGGTAATGGAATCGAAACCGGTATTGATGCCCAGCTGTTCACGCATTTTGCCGTTATTGTTGCGGATAGCACCGAAGTGAATCTGCATCGCCCAACCGCGTTTTTGGTACTCGCGCCCCAGCATTACGAACATCGCGCTGTTCAGCTGCGCCGTTTCGCTGGCGTTTAGCTCGCCCCCGCGTCGCTTCTGGTCAAACAGCGCGTCAACGGTCTGTGCGTCGGCAGGCTGATACTCAACGGCAACCGGGCCGTGGTCGGAGATTCGACAGCCCACGTCGTGGAAGAAATCGATACGTTCCGCCATCGCCGCCGTGAAGTCGGCAAAGGTCCTGACATCACGCCCGGTCGTCTGCGCCAGCTTATCGATAAAGGCGGCAAACGTCGGACCTTCTTCGGCAAAGATATCGTCCGGACGGAAGGTCGGCAGCACGCGAGCAGTAAAGGTCGGATCCTGCTGAAGCAGACGGTGATATTCCAGCGTATCCAGCGGCGCGTCGGTGGTACAAATAACCTCAACGTTAGAGCGCATAATCAGACTACGCGGTTTAAAATCCTCGCCGCGAATAAGCTGATTACAATGCTGCATTATCTCCTGCCAGTTTTCACTGTTGAGCATTTCGTTACAGGAGAAATATTTATTTAATTCTAAATGCGTCCAGTGATACAGCGGGTTGCCAAATGCGGCTTCGACCGTTTCTGCATACGCTTTAAATTTCTCTTCGGCCGTAGCTTCACCGGTAATATAGCGTTCGGCAACACCATTCGCGCGCATTGCACGCCATTTATAGTGGTCGCCAGCCAGCCACAGCTGCGTAATATTGTCGAAGTTCTTATTTTCGTAGATTTCTTTGGCATCAAGGTGACAGTGATAGTCGATGATCGGTAATTGTGCGGCAACGTCTTTATATAACCGAACACCGACTTCACTATCGATCATGAATCGATCGTTAATGAAGTCCATGTTATTTCTCTTATTCAGATAACGCTTATTTTAAAAAGAATGGTGGAATTACCAGTTCCACAGCGTACCGTCTTCCAGACGCGCAACCGGCAGATAGGCTGGATCATACGGATATTTCGCCGCCAGCTTTTCATCAAACTCGATGCCCAGACCCGGTTTATCACCCGGATGCATATAGCCATTATCGAAGGTCCAGTTATGCGGGAAGACTTCCAGCATTTGCTCGGAGTAGCCCATATATTCCTGCACGCCGAAGTTAGGCACCCACAGGTCGAAGTGCAGCGCTGCCGCCATGCAGACCGGGGAGAGATCTGACGGGCCGTGTGAGCCCGTACGCACCTGGTACAGCGAGGCAAAATCAGCAATGCGGCGCATGCCGGTGATCCCGCCCGCATGGGTAATGGTGGTACGGATATAATCGATAAGCTGCTCTTCGATCAGCTGTTTGCAGTCCCAGATGCTGTTGAACACTTCGCCCACGGCGATCGGCGTGACGGTATGCTGACGAATCAGACGGAAGCATTCCTGGTTCTCTGCCGGCGTTGGATCTTCCATCCAGAACAGACGATAGTCTTCGACGCTCTTACCAAAGCGCGCCGCTTCAATCGGCGTCAGACGGTGGTGCATGTCGTGCAGCAGATGCTCATCAAAACCAAACTGGTTACGTACCGCGTCGAACAGTTTCGGCGTGAAATCGAGATACTTTTCCGTGGACCACAGCTGTTCTTCCGGCCACTGGCCTTTGGTTGCTGGCTCGTAGGCCAACCCTTTTCCTTTAGACATCCCGTAGGTGGTTTTCATCCCCGGCACGCCGCACTGTACGCGAATCGCCTTGAAGCCCATCTCTTTATGACGCGCATAATCTTCCAGCACGTCATCAATGGTGTGGCCGGTGGTGTGACAGTAAACCATCACGCCTTCGCGAGAAGCGCCGCCCAGCAGCTGGTACAGCGGCATGTTGGCGGCCTTGGCTTTGATATCCCACAGCGCCATATCTACCGCGGAGATAGCCGACATGGTGACCGGGCCGCGACGCCAGTAGGCGCCTTTATAGAAGAACTGCCAGATATCTTCGATGCGGTGCGCATCACGCCCCACCAGCTGCGGGCACAGATGATCTTTTAAATAGGATGCAACGGACAGCTCACGGCCGTTCAGCGTCGCATCGCCGTAGCCGATTAATCCGCTATCGGTGGTAATTTTCAGCGTGACAAAGTTACGACCCGGACAGGTTACAAAAACCTCAGCACCCACAATTTTCATCTTCAATCCTTACATCTCATCGGTTAGTGAGGCAAACTTACGCCCTGAGCTACTACCATACAAGTATAAATATTAAAAATTACCGAGAAGGATCACAAAATTAAGGGGATTAGGTCAGACAAATGCATGAGAGATCACAAAGAAATCGTGCCCGGCCAGGCTGGCCGGGCAGCGCATGAAGGTCAGGAAAAGTCGTTACGCTCTGCCCCAGCCGGCGACAATAATCAACATTCCGCACAGGGCAACCGCCGCGCCCAGCCAGTCGTACATCGTCAGCTTCTCACCTTCAACGACCCGCAGCCATAGCAGCGCGGTAAAGATGTATACCCCGCCGTAGGCCGCGTACACGCGCCCGCTGGCTGCCGGATGCAGCGTCAACAGCCAGACAAACAGCGCCAGCGCCAACCCGGCGGGCAGCAGTAACAGCGGCGTTGCGCCGCGTTTTAACCACAGCCACGGCAGGTAGCAGCCAATAATTTCACACAGCGCAGTGGCGAAAAACAGCAGAGACGTTTTGATCATCGTTCATCATCATTAACTTACCGATGGCGCCATCATACGGAAAAGGCGACGGGAATCGACCACACTATTTTCGCGGGTATGCCAGTCCAAAGAGATGTAGTAAACTGGCAGCCAGGAGCCATCGTTTTTATCACGTTAAAGGAACCCGCAAATGAAAATTACACTTGGCAAACGCCTGTGCCTGACGGCAATGCTTGCGCTGGGTGCCATCGTGTACACCGCTTCCGCGTCGGCTGAAACCAGCAAGCTGATTATTGAATCCGGCGATAGCGCGCAAAGCCGCCAGAACGCTGCTATGGAAAAGGAGCAGTGGAACGATACTCGCCAGCTGCGTCAGAAAGTTAACAAGCGCGCGGAAAAAGAGTGGGATAAAACCGACGTGGCGTTTGACGCCCGCGATAAATGCCTGCAAAGCCCGAACGTCAACGCCTATTGGGAACCCAATACCCTGCGCTGCCTTGACCGTTCAACCGGCCGCACGCTGAATCCGTAATCGATAAAGGGCGCCACTGGCGCCCTTTTTCTGCATCAACGTTTAGTAGTATTCAATCGTGTTTTTAATCGTGTAGCGTTGGGTGGTAGCTGGCTTCACGCTCTCGTCCACGACCGTCAAATCGCAGCTAACCGGGTTATCGTAGCTGTCGTAATCGCAGCTCTGCGTCACGTTACCCATCGGCTGCTTATCCAGCAGGCTCACTGAGGTGTAATCCAGCTTCTTGCGCACGTCCTGCGACGGCGTTGAGATGATAGATAGCGTCTTATCCTTCACCGTCGACGTTTTGCCCAGCGGATAGCCCTCTGCATCATAGCGATACTCCACTTCGCTCTCTTTACCCAGCGCCTTCACCACAAAGCCATTATCGTCCGTTTCCCAGGACACACCGGCCGAAGGAAACTCGGCCAGCTGGCATTTACCCTGCAACCGCACGCGTTTCTCGTGCGTTACGCCGTCAAGATAGTAGTTGGCGTTAAGCACCAGCAGCGCGCCGGTATCTTCTTCGATATTGTGAAATTCCAGCATATCAAAGCAGCCTTCCGGCGAAACCTGTGCGCTCACGCGTTTCGCTACTTCGCCCTTCTCATTGAGCAATGTCTGACTGAAGTCCTTTACCGGGCCACGCAGCGGATCAAAATCGAACTCGTTGGAGAAGCTGGCCATCTCCGGCGTGAACGCCGCCGGGGAATCATTGTTATCGCAGCCGCTAAGCAGAGTCATCACTGACGCCAGTAAAATCAATTTCTTCACACCGTCATCCTGTTTCGGGAGTTTTCTCAATCATATTAGGAAATACAATTATTTACACTAACACTGCTATACTTTTTACGTCTCAAACGAAAAGGAGCCGAACATGAGAACTTCACGCTGGTTACTGGCACTCCTGCTTGCGGGCGCCATGCCCGCGCTGGCGGCCATACCGGATTCCTGTGAACGCGTTCGCAGCGACATTCAGCAGAAAATTATGCAGAACGGCGTCGCGGAAAGCGCCTTTACCCTTGATGTCGTCCCTAACGATCAGGCTGACCAACCCGGTGCCCAGGTGGTAGGCCACTGCGCCAACGACACCTTTAAAATTCTCTACACCCGCACCGACAGCGCTCAGTAATGATCTACCCCCTCCTGCGGGAGGCGGCTTCACTCAAGACGTTTGCTCGACGATAAACTCCAGCGCCACGCCAATCAGCACGCCGTCCTTGAGCGACCGATCGTCCGATAAGGCATCCAGGTCGCCCTGAAAGCGCAGCTTTTGCGTCGAGGTATTGATCGTCAGCTTTGAATGCAGGCAAGGCAGAGACTGCGACGTAATGGGATACACCACTCGCCCCGAAACCAGCACCGGGATCTTGCGCAATTCTGTCGCCTGTAGCACCCCCACCGTAGAATAAAGCACGGCCAGCGGCGTGACCGCGAGCACCGGCCGATCGGTCACGCTAATAAAATCGAGCAAAATTTCGGGGCGTAAAAAATTTACCCCTTTATGAGGAACCGTGACCGTCTCAATTTCGGGCATCGGGATAACCTGCGTGGCAATATCCTGCATAGGGTTCTTCCATAAGCGTAGGGTGAGGCCAAATATTCGCGACTACCGATAACGCCCGGCAGCCGTAAATAAGCTGTTTTTTTGTTGTAAAACAATTATGCACAGCCCGCTCTGAGCTGGCAAATACCGCCCGCAAAATCTCCGGGTCTGGATCTCTTACAATTGACGCCGATTAATACTTGTATACCACTAAGAAGGTAATATACCACTCCATTAGCCTGTTCTTAATTTCAGCGCGAAATCATCAAATAATAATGGAGTGAGCGATGTCTAATCAGGAAAAGTCAGGGGGGCTAAGTCGGCGCACCCTTATTAAATCGTCGGCGATTGGCTCTCTGGCGCTTGCCGCGGGCGGCCTGTCGCTGCCTTTCTCCCTGCGCGCCACCGCCGCTGCCGTACAGCAGGCTGGCCAGCCGGAAGATAAGGTCGTCTGGGGCGCGTGCTCCGTGAACTGCGGCAGCCGCTGCGCGCTGCGCCTGCACGTTAAAGATGACGAAGTGTACTGGGTTGAAACCGATAACACCGGCCACGACGTTTACGGCGATCACCAGGTGCGCGCCTGCCTGCGCGGCCGCTCTATCCGCCGTCGTATCAACCACCCTGACCGCCTGAATTATCCCATGAAGCGGGTGGGCAAACGCGGCGAAGGGAAGTTCGAGCGTATCAGCTGGCAGGAAGCGCTGGATACCATCGCCGATAACCTAAAACGCGTGGTGAAGGATTACGGTAACGAAGCCGTTTACATCAACTACTCTTCCGGCATCGTTGGCGGCAATATCACCCGCTCCTCCCCATCCGGCTCGGCCGTCATGCGCCTGATGAACTGCTACGGCGGTTCGCTCAACCAGTACGGCACCTACAGCACCGCCCAGATCGCCTGCGCGATGCCCTATACCTACGGTACCAACGATGGCAACAGCACCTCCGATATCGAAAACAGCAAACTGGTGGTGATGTTTGGTAACAACCCGGCGGAAACGCGCATGAGCGGCGGCGGCATTACCTACTATCTGGAGCAGGCGCGCGAACGCTCGAAAGCGCGCATGATCGTTATCGATCCGCGCTATACCGATACCGCCGCCGGGCGTGAAGATGAGTGGATCCCCATTCGTCCCGGTACCGACGCGGCGCTGGTTGCCGGTATTGCCTGGGTGTTGATTGACGAAAACCTGGTCGATCAGCCGTTCCTCGATAAGTACTGCGTCGGCTACGACGAAAAAACGCTGCCGGAAGGCGCGCCGGCGAATGGGCATTACAAAGCCTATATTCAAGGCCACGGCGATGATGGCGTGGCGAAAACGCCGCAGTGGGCCTCGCGCATTACCGGTATTCCGGCCGATCGCATTATTAAGCTGGCGCGTGAAATCGGCAGCACCAAACCGGCCTACATTTGCCAGGGCTGGGGCCCGCAGCGCCAGGCCAACGGCGAGCTTACCGCGCGCGCGATTGCCATGCTGCCGATTCTCACCGGCAACGTCGGCATTAACGGCGGTAACAGCGGCGCCCGTGAATCAACCTACACCATTACCATCGAGCGTTTCCCGGTGCTGGAAAACCCGGTGAAAACCGCCATCTCCTGCTTCACCTGGACCGACGCTATCGATCACGGCACAGAGATGACCGCCACCCGCGACGGCGTGCGCGTTAAAGAAAAGCTGGACGTGCCGATCAAGTTCTTCTGGAACTATGCCGGTAACACCATCATCAACCAGCACTCAGACATCAACAAAACCCACGAAATTTTGCAGGACGACAGCAAGTGCGAAATGATCGTGGTGATTGAAAACTTTATGACCGCCTCGGCCAAATATGCCGACATCCTGCTGCCGGATCTGATGACGGTTGAACAGGAAGACATTATTCCGAACGACTACGCCGGGAATATGGGCTACCTGATCTTTATCCAGCCCGTGACCGCACCGAAATTCGAACGGAAACCCATTTACTGGATCCTCAGCGAAGTGGCTAAACGTCTCGGCGATGACGTTCACCAGAAGTTTACCGAAGGGCGCACTCAGGAGCAGTGGCTCCAGTATCTGTACGCCAAAATGCGCGCTAAAGACCCGGCGCTGCCGGGCTATGACGATCTCAAAAAAATGGGGATCTACAAGCGAAAAGACCCCAACGGTCATTTCGTCGCCTACCGTGATTTCCGCAACGACCCCGCAGCGAATCCGCTCAAAACGCCGTCAGGGAAAATTGAAATCTACTCCAGCCGGCTGGCCGATATCGCAGCCAAATGGCAGCTTGAGAAAGATGAAACCATCAGCCCGCTGCCGGTGTATGCCTCTACTTTCGAAGGCTGGGATGACCCCATGCGCGAAAAATTCCCGCTGCAGCTGTTCGGCTTCCACTTCAAAGCCCGAACCCACTCCAGCTACGGCAACGTCGACGTGCTGAAGGCCGCCTGTCGACAGGAAGTGTGGCTCAACCCGATCGATGCCCAGCAACGCGGTATCCAGAACGGTGATATGGTGCGGGTATTCAACGGGCGCGGAGAGGTGCGCATTCCAGCCAAAGTTACGCCGCGCATCATGCCGGGCGTAACGGCCATGGGCCAGGGGGCCTGGCACGACGCCCAGATGGACGGCGACCGTATCGATCATGGTTCCTGCATCAACACGCTGACCACTCACCGCCCTTCACCGCTGGCGAAAGGCAACCCGCAGCACACCAACCTGGTTGAGATCGCGAAGGTATAAGGATTAGTCAATGAGCACGCAATACGGATTTTTCATCGACTCCGCCCGCTGCACCGGTTGCAAAACCTGCGAGCTGGCGTGTAAAGATTACAAAGACTTAACTCCGGATGTCAGCTTCCGCCGTATTTACGAATACGCGGGCGGCGACTGGCAGGAGGACAACGGTGTCTGGAACCAGAACGTCTTCGCCTACTATCTCTCCATCGCCTGTAACCACTGCGAAGACCCGGCCTGTACCAAAGTGTGCCCGAGCGGCGCGATGCACAAACGGGAAGACGGTTTTGTGGTGGTGAACGAAGACGTCTGCATCGGCTGCCGTTACTGCCACATGGCCTGCCCGTACGGTGCGCCGCAGTACAACGCCGCCAAAGGCCACATGACCAAGTGCGACGGCTGCCATGAACGCGTGGCTGACGGTAAAAAACCGATCTGCGTCGAGTCCTGTCCGCTGCGCGCGCTGGACTTTGGCCCGATTGAAGAGCTGCGCCAGAAGCACGGCACGCTGGCGGCCGTCGCGCCGCTGCCGTCGGCGCACTTCACCAAGCCAAGCATCGTGATTAAACCTAACGCCAATGCACGTCCGTGCGGCGATACCACTGGCTACCTGGCCAACCCGAAGGAGGTGTGAGATGGGCAACGGATGGCATGAATGGCCGCTAGTGCTGTTTACGGTACTGGGGCAATGCGTGGCGGGAGCGATAATCATCAGCGGCATGGGCTGGCTGGCGGCACGTCACGAAGCGGCCGACCAGCGCCGCATTGTGCGGAGTATGTTTTTCCTGTGGGTTATCATGGGGATTGCTTTTTTCGCTTCGGTACTGCATCTCGGCTCCCCCCTGCGGGCGTTTAACTCGCTGAACCGCGTCGGCGCTTCCGCGCTGAGCAATGAAATCGCCAGCGGCTCAATTTTCTTCGCCGTCGGCGGGTTCTGGTGGCTGCTGTCGGCGCTCGGCAAAATGCCGCAGGCGCTCGGGCGCATCTGGCTGGTCGTCAGCATGGTGCTGGGTCTGGTGTTTGTCTGGGCCATGACGCGTGTTTATCAGATAGATACGGTACCAACCTGGTATAATGGTTATACGACCGCCTCGTTCTTCCTGACCGTGGTGCTCACCGGCCCGCTGTTTGCCGCCCTGCTGCTGAAGCTGGCGAAGGTGCCGTTTAACGGTAAATTCTTTGCTGCCTTAAGCGTGCTGGCGCTGCTGGCGAGCCTGGCGGTGGTGGTGATGCAGACCAGCGAGCTGGGCTTCATTCACAGCTCCGTACAGCAGGCCAACGCGCTGCTGCCCGACTGGGGCGTGTGGCAGGTCTGGCGTTTTGTCCTGCTGGCTGCCGGGTTAGGCTGCTGGATCTGCCCGCTGCTGCGCCGCGTGCCGTCAACGGCATTCGGGCTGACCATCGGCCTGGTGCTGATGGTCGCCGGGGAACTGATCGGCCGCGGGCTGTTCTACGGCCTGCATATGACCGTGGGTATGGCGATTGCCGGATAATCTCTCGGCGCGGGATGGTACCCGCGCCCTTTTAAGGAATTGCAGTAATGAATGACGTTCAGCACAACGACGCCTTAGCTTTCTCTGCCCGCGTACTGGGGGCACTGTTTTACTTCGCACCGGATAGTGCGCTTGCCGAACCGCTGATCGCCGCGTTTCGCGACGGTGAATGGGCCGCGCAGTGGCCGTATCCGGTCGAAAACGCCGATGCGCTGTCCTCCGCTTTTGCCGCCCCCAGCGACGAATCGCTGGCTGAGGCCTGGCAACGGCTGTTTATCGGCCCATCGGCGCTGCCATCTCCGCCATGGGGATCCGTCTGGTTAGACCGTGAAAACGTCCTGTTTGGCGACTCCACGCTGGCGCTGCGCCAGTGGATGCGGGAAAACCAGATTGCGTTCGACGTGGAACAAAACGAGCCGGAAGATCACTTTGGCACCCTGCTGATGCTGGCGGCATGGCTGGTCGAAAACGGCCGTCAGGAAGCCTGCGACCAGCTGCTTGCCTGGCATCTGCTGCCGTGGGCGCCGCGTTTCCTCAGCGAGTTTGTCAGCAAAGCCAATCACCCGTTCTTCACGGCGCTGGGCGAATTAGCGCAGAACACTCTCGCGCAGTGGCAGTCGCAGCTGTTGATCCCGGTCGCCGATAAAAAACTGTATCGCTAAGCCTCTAAAACTCTATGCAGCGTCTACACCATTACCCTGATATCAAGGCGATGTTCCGTCGCCTGCTTCTCGCGACCGTCATTGGCGTGCTTGCCGCGCTGGCGGTGGCGCTATTCCGCCATGCAATGTATCTGCTGGAGTGGCTGTTTTTAAGCAACGACAGCGGCAGCCTGGTCAACGCCGCTGAAGGTCTGGCCTGGTGGCGGCGGCTAATCACCCCCGCCCTTGGCGGGCTGGCAGCTGGTACACTGTTATGGGGCTGGCAACGCTATACGCGCCAGCGCCCCCACGCGCCAACGGACTATATGGAAGCGCTGGAGAGCGACGAAGGCAAATTCGACATCAGCTCCAGCCTGATCAAATCAACCGCCTCTCTGCTGGTTGTCGCCAGCGGCAGCGCCATTGGCCGTGAAGGGGCGATGATATTGCTGGCGGTGCTGGCGGCGTCGTTTTTCGCCCAACGTTTTACGCCGCAAAAAGAGTGGAAGCTGTGGATTGCCTGCGGGGCCGCCGCGGGGATGGCCAGCGCCTATCATGCGCCGCTGGCGGGCAGCCTGTTTATCGCCGAGATCCTGTTCGGCACGCTGATGCTCGCCTCGCTCGGGCCAGTGGTCATTGCGGCGGTGGTGGCCCTGCTCGCTACACAGTTGATGAACGGCGGCGCGGAGCTGCTTTACCACGTTGAGGCCTTGCCAACCCTTAGCGCCGTTGATTATGCGCTGATGCTCGTCACCGGCCTGCTGTGTGGTCTCGGCGGCCCGCTGCTGATGTGGCTAATGGATACCAGCCATCGCGGCTTCCTGGCGCTGAAGCTCTCACCGCCGTGGCAGCTCGCCCTTGGCGGGCTGATCGTGGGGCTACTGTCGCTGTTAACGCCGGACGTATGGGGCAATGGCTACAGCGTGGTGCAAGGGTTTCTGCTCGCCCCGCCGACGCTGGCGATCATCACCGGGATCTTCCTCTGTAAGCTGCTCGCAATACTCGCCAGCAGCGGTTCAGGCGCGCCCGGCGGCGTATTTACCCCCACGCTGTTTATTGGTCTGGCTGTCGGTATTCTGTTTGCCGATACGTGGAGTCTGGGATTCCCGGGCCACGAAAGCCTGGCGATTCTGCTGGGGATTACCGGCATGGCCACGCTGCTAGCGGCCACCACCCATGCGCCAATTATGTCGACGCTGATGATTTGTGAAATGACCGGGCAATACACGCTACTGCCCGGCTTGCTGATTGCTTGTGTGCTGTCCTCGGTGCTGTCGCGCACCTTACGCCAGAATTCGATCTACCGTCAGCACGTTACGGAGCATCGCTAAATCAACGTACTGGCTGAGCTCACGCTGTTCGGCGCGCGGCAGATACGGCAGCTCGCCGATCAGCGGCGCGGGCAGCTTTTTGCTCAGCACGTCGATGATTTCCGCATAGTGCGCCAGCCCCGGGTTGATACGGTTGGCAACCCAGCCAATCAGCGGCAGGCCGTCATTGGCGATGGCCTGAGCCGTCAGCAGCGCATGGTTAATGCACCCTTCCTGGATCCCGACCACCATCAGCACCGGCAGCTGTTCCTGCACCACCCACTCGGAAAGCGGGCGCAGATCGTTCATCAGGCTACGCCAGCCGCCCGTACCTTCGACTACCACGTTATCCACCTGGCGGCTCAGATTCGCCAGGCCGTCGGACAGCAGCGTGTAGTTAATCGGGCAGCTATGGGCAACGCTGCTCTCTTCTTCGCTCAGTGCGATAGGATTAATCGCCTCATAGGGTAGCGCCAGCGATGATACGCTTTGCAGCACCAGCGCGTCTTTGTTGCGCAGCCCCTCGGCGGTCTCTTTACTGCCCTTGGCCACTGGCTTATAGCCTGCCACACGTTTCCCGCTGGCGGCGAGCGCCTGTAATAGCGCACGAGAAACCACCGTCTTGCCGACAGAAGTATCAGTTCCAGTAATAAAGAAACGATTTAGCATCACTAACTAGCCCCACAAATTTGCCGATAGAATATCAAGACAATGAATAATTCAACAGGGTGAAAGTTTACGTGATGCGCCGGGAGGTCGGATTGAGATAGCGCAATTTTTTGCAAAACGGCAAAAAAATGTTAACCCTGTAACAGTCTGATCAGCAATGTTCCGTTATACAGCGCATCTTTGACCAGCGCAGCGCCCGCCATTGTGCCCCGGTTGGAGAACTGCGTCTGCTCGACGGCGGTATGTTTACTGTAAGCGGGCAAGGACTGCTGGCGAATACAGTCGCTAATCGCCGGAAAGAGGATGTCAGCAGCCTGGTTGAACGGAGAACCAATAAGAATTTTTTGTGGGTTAAACAGGTTAACCATGATGGCGAGAATGCGCCCGACGTTGGTACCGATGCTGCCGATAATATCCTTTGCCAGCAGATCGCCCTGGAGCGCCGCCTGGCACAGCCAGTCCACGGTGAGCGGCTGTTGGTGCAGCATGGAGCTCATCGACTGCTGCATACGCACCTGGGTCAGCTCCAGCACGCTCTCCACGCTGGCAATCGTCTCCAGACAACCGTGGTTGCCGCAGTAACAGCGTTTACCGTAAGGGTCAACCTGAGTGTGGCCAATCTCAACCAGGCTGCTGCTGCCAGCATGCAGCAGGCGGCCATCGGTAATCACCCCGGCCCCCACGTTATGGTCAATCACTACCTGAATAACATCACGCGCGCCGCGCGATGCGCCAAACAGCGCTTCAGCCATCGTCCAGGCGCTGATGTCGTGCTGAATATAGACCGGCACGCCGGTATGCGCTTCCAGCGTTTCGCCCAGCGGCACATCTTTCACGTCATAGAACGGCATACGGTGAATAATGCCATTTTCAGTGTCGATGATCCCCGGCAGCGTAATGGCAATCGCCGTTAAGCGCTCCAGCAGCTTCTGGTGACGAATAAAGAATTGATCGATATGTGCCAGCACGCGGTTAAGGAAAGGCGTTTCGTCCTCCAGCGCCAGCTCAAGCTGCTCTTCCACCACCAGCTTGCTGCTCAGGTCACGCAGCGCCAGATGAATATCGCCGCGGCTAATGCGCACCGCGAGATAGTGCCAGGCTTCGGTTTCCACCATCAGCCCCACCGCCGGGCGGCCACGGCTGCCCGCTTCCTGAATTTCGGTTTCCTGTACCAGGTGCGCTTCCAGCAGTTCACGCACAATTTTTGTAATACTGGCGGGCGCCAGTTGCGCAAGTCGGGAGAGGTCAATACGCGAAACCGGGCCAAGCTGATCAATGAGACGATATACCGCCCCCGCGTTGGTCTGCTTGATTTGATCGATATGGCCTGGCTGACTATCCGCTACCACCGTGAACTCCCTTATTTTCGCGCTTCGAAATAAACTTTGGGCTATGGTGAATGACTTCAACGCCTGACGTCAAATATTTACTTAGCCTTGTGATTTACCGCACAATTTTTCACACTTTTGGTCGCTAAACGCTGACCTTTGCAGCGTTTAACAGCTGCGCTTTAAAACGTTGCGCCGCCTGGCTAAGCTCATGGTGTTTTGACCACACCAGCCACATTTCTGACACCGCGTCCTCTTCCGCTATCGGTACCCAGCGCATTTCATACAGCTGCACGCGGCGAAACGAAGCGGGCAAAATCGACACTCCCAGCCCCGACGCCACCAGGCCGATAATGGTCATCGCTTCCCCAACCTCCTGGGTGATCACCGGCGTCACGCCGTAACGGCGCATCAGGCCGAGAATATCGTCATACAGGCCGGTACCGACGTGCGGGTCAAAAAAGACAAACGGCTCATTCGCCAGCTCGACCAGGCTCACCGACGGTTGATTGGCCAACGGATGGTCTCGATGGATCATCGCCAGCAGCGGTTCGCGCAGGATAATTTGCCAGTCGAGCGTATCGGGCAGCTGCGTGTTGCGCATCAGCCCCAGCTCAAGCGCACCTTCGGTGAGCGGTGAGATCTGTTCGCGGGTGTTGGTCTCTCGCGTCTGAATATGTACGTCCGGGTAACGCTGGCGGAAAGTCGACAGCGTATCGGAAACCGCCTTGATAAACGGGGCTGACGAGGTAAAACCGATGTGCAGCTCGCCGGTTTCACCGTGATGCAGACGGCTGGCGCGGGCCGCGGCTTCGTTCACCTGGAGCAGGATCTGGCGGCTATCGGCCAGAAACTGTCTTCCGGCCTCCGTCAGGCTGACGCTGCGGTTGGTGCGGGCAAACAGCCGTGCGCCAACCTGCTGTTCCAGAATCTGAATCTGCTGGCTGAGCGGCGGCTGTGAAATATTGAGACGCGCGGCGGCGCGGCCAAAATGCAGCTCTTCCGCGACGGCCACAAAATAGCGCAGGTGACGAAGTTCGATATTCATATTTAATAAGTATCAATTGAGATTATTAATATATTAGACAGAATATTTACATTTTCCTACTCTGATTATGTGACCTATGTCGACATTACCCGTTGTTTTTACCCAAGGATCTTCCCGTGAGCCGCACAACTACCGCAGACCATACGCCCGTTATTGATGTCCGCGATGATAGCCCCGTTTCCAGCAATACCTTTATCCGCCGCGGCACGCCGCCGTTCATTCGCGTCACGCTCGCCCTCTTCTCCGCCGGACTGGCGACCTTTGCCCTGCTGTACTGCGTGCAGCCCATTTTGCCGGTACTGTCCCACGAGTTCGGCATTACCCCTGCCGGCAGCAGTATTTCGCTCTCCATCTCGACCGCCATGCTGGCGATTGGCCTGCTGTTCACCGGGCCGCTTTCCGACGCCATCGGGCGTAAACCGGTCATGGTCACCGCGCTGCTGCTGGCTTCATGCTGTTCATTGCTGTCGACGATGATGACCAGCTGGCATGGGATTCTGATCATGCGCGCGCTGATTGGCCTGTCGCTTAGCGGCGTGGCGGCGGTCGGCATGACCTATCTGAGCGAAGAAATTCACCCCAGCTTTGTGGCCTTCTCAATGGGCCTGTATATCAGCGGGAACTCGATTGGCGGCATGAGCGGACGCCTGCTCACCGGGGTATTTACCGATTTCTTCGGCTGGCGCGTGGCGCTGGCGGTTATCAGCCTGTTTGCGCTGGCCTCGGCCATCATGTTCTGGCGCATTCTGCCGGAATCACGCCACTTCCGCCCCAGCTCGCTGAAGCCCAAATCATTGCTCATTAACCTTCGTTTGCACTGGCGCGATCGCGGCCTGCCGCTGCTGTTCGTCGAGGGCTTTCTGTTAATGGGCGCGTTCGTCACGCTGTTCAACTATATCGGCTACCGCCTGATGCTTTCCCCGTGGTCGCTTAACCAGGCGGTGGTGGGCCTGCTTTCCGTCGCCTACCTGACCGGCACCTGGAGCTCGCCAAAAGCGGGCATGATGACCACCCGCTATGGGCGCGGCCCGGTCATGCTGTTTTTTACCGGCGTGATGTTAATCGGCCTGCTGCTGACGCTGTTTTCACCGCTCTGGGTGATCTTCCCCGGCATGCTGCTGTTTTCTGCCGGCTTCTTTGCCGCCCACTCCGTCGCCAGCAGCTGGATTGGCCCACGCGCGCGCCGCGCCAGAGGCCAGGCATCATCGCTGTATCTGTTCAGCTACTATCTCGGTTCAAGTATCGCCGGGACGCTCGGCGGCGTGTTCTGGCACAAATACGGCTGGAACGGCGTCGGTGGGTTTATTGCGCTGCTGCTGGTCGGCGCGCTGCTGACCGGCTTCACGCTGCATAGACGCTTACGCTAATCATAAGCGGCGGTGCATCCATCACCGCCGCTTATTTTTATTGCTTATGTTATTGACATAAAATGCCTTACCGTCTCGCCATACTAGCTGACACTTTCTATAATAAGCCCACTTTTGTCTTACCTGTTCCGCGTTATGACTACCTACGCCAGCAATACCCAGCTTAATTTACGCATTATTTCGATCGTCGTTTTCACCTGCATTTGCTATCTCTCCATCGGCCTGCCGCTGGCGGTGCTGCCCGGATTCATCCACTACGATCTTGGCTACAGTACGCTGGTCGCCGGTGCGGTGATCAGCCTACAGTACATTTCCACCCTGCTCAGTCGCCCTCATGCCGGGCGCTATACCGATATCTGGGGGCCGAAGAAGGTCGTCAGCCTGGGGATTATCTGCTGCCTGATGAGCGGCCTGTTTACGCTCGCGGCGGCGGCAGCAAGCGCCAGCCCCATTCTGGCGGTTACGCTGCTGCTGGTGGGGCGCGTGTTCCTCGGCGTTGGCGAAAGTTTTACCTCGACCGGCTCCACGCTATGGGGGATTAAGACCGTCGGCGCTATTCACACTTCGCGGGTGATTTCCTAGAACGGCGTCGCCACCTACGTCGCGATGGCCGCCGGCGCGCCGCTGGGGGTAATGCTCAATAGCGCGTTTGGCATCAGCGGCTTTGCGGCGCTGATCGTGATTATCGCCGTGGTTGGCCTGCTGTTTGCCCGTACCCGTGCCGACGTCAGCGTCAGCGCGGGCGTCAGAGCGCCCTTCCACGTGGTGGCGCGCAAAATCTGGCCGTACGGTCTCGGACTGGGGCTCGGCACGGTAGGCTTCGGGGTGATTGCGACCTTTATCACGCTCTACTTTTCCGCGCACGGCTGGCAGGGTGCCGCCTTTACGCTCTCGCTGTTCAGCGTGGGCTTTATCTGTATCCGTCTGGTGCTGGGCAATACCATCATCCGCTTTGGCGGCATCCGCGTGTCGCTGGTCTGCTACGTGTTTGAGTGCCTTGGGCTGCTGATCATCTGGTTTGCGCCCAACGCCTGGATTGCCGGGCTGGGCGCTTTCCTCACCGGTTCCGGTTTCTCCCTGGTCTTCCCGGCGCTGGGCGTTGAAGCGGTGAAACAGGTGGAAGAGCAAAATCAGGGCACCGCGCTTGGCACCTACTCCGCCTTCCTAGACCTAGCGCTCGGGATTACCGGGCCGGTCGCCGGCTGGATTGCGGGCTATCAGGGGCTGGACAGCATCTACCTGCTTGCCGCGGTGGTCGTGGCGATGGCCTTCGTGCTGATTCTGCGTCTCTACCTCGCGCAACGCGCCAGCCACGCAGCTTGTGCTAGCTAACCTATTGAGGAGCGAAGAAAAATCGCCCCTGTACGTTTGTGCAACAAATCTCGTACATTGCGTTACACGCCGATACCAATCACTCACGGAAAGACCAATAGCCCACGGGTATAGTTCTTTCAACGGCCCCGCAGTGGGGTTGAATGAAAAACCAATTCGAGGGTATGAGAATGAAAAAAGTATTAGCTCTGGTTGTTGCCGCTGCTATGGGTCTGTCTTCTGCTGCTTTCGCTGCTGACGCGACGGCAACACCGGCTCCGGCTGCCGCTGCTACCGCCACTCACGCGGCACCGGCAAAAGCCACCCACCACAAGAAACACAAAAAAGCAGCCCCGGCACAGAAAGCGCAGTCTGCTAAAAAACACAAAAAAGCCACCGCTAAACCGGCGACCAAACCGGTAGAGCAGAAAGCTCAGGCCGCGAAGAAACACAAAAAAGCCGCGGCTAAACCTGCTGTCGCTCAGAAAGCGCAGGCAGCTAAAAAACACAAAAAAGCAGTAAAACACGAAGCCGCTAAACCGGCTGCACAGCCAGCTGCTTAATTATTGTTGATACGCTATCGGCGCGAGTTTCGCGCCGGTTCAGGCGGCCAGGTGCATCACGTAGCGTCGCCCCCGACGCCGATGTTAGCCCTGCTGCCCGAGGCGATCAATTATCCGCATCGGCGCTACTCAGCGCCGATTTTTTCCCGGAGAGCCAACCATGTTGCGGCGTTATCGTTTTGAGCTCATCCTGGCATTGCTGATCGTGTGCGCGCTGATCGCCACTCAGTTCTTCTTTTACTGAATGTAGTTCGCTGATTTTACTCCCACTTTTCATGTCTCCCGTCTATAGTAGTCTCACTGGGTTTAGTTTTTATAATCATAATTGCCCCATCAGAGAGTGATATGCGTACAGCCTTTGTGTGTTGTTTACTGGGATCGTTATCCGTTCTGCCATTAATAACTCATGCTGATGACAGTGATAGCGGTATCAGCGCAAAAGATATTAAAACCCTGTTCTTTGGTCAGGACGATCGTATCCTCGTCAACCAACCGGCGCAGGAACCGTGGGACGCCATTGGTCAACTGGAAACCGCCAGCGGCAACCTGTGTACCGCCACGCTGATTTCCCCGCACCTGGCGTTAACCGCCGGGCACTGTCTGCTGGAGCCGCCGCGCGGCAAGCTGGACAAAGCGGTCGCGCTGCGTTTCGTGTCGCAAAAAGGCAGCTGGCGCTATGAAATTCACGGTATTGAGGGGCGCGTCGATCCGTCGCTTGGCAAACGGCTAAAACCTGACGGCGACGGCTGGATTGTTCCGTCTTCCGCCGCGCCGTGGGATTTCGGCCTGATCGTACTGCGCTATCCCCCTTCCGGCATCACGCCGCTGCCGCTGTTCACCGGCGATAAGGCCGAACTGACCGCTGCGCTGAAAGCCGCCGGGCGTAAAGTTACGCAGTCCGGTTACCCGGTCGATCATCTGGATTCACTCTATAGCCATGAGGACTGCACCGTCACCGGCTGGGCGCAGACCTCGGTGCTCTCCCACCAGTGCGATACGCTGCCGGGCGATAGCGGTTCACCACTGCTGCTAAAAACCGACGCGGGCTGGCAGCTCATTGCGGTACAAAGCTCGGCGCCGGCGGCCAAAGATCGCTGGCGTGCGGATAACCGCGCCATCGCCGTCACCGGTTTTCGCGACAAGCTGGAAGCGCTCGCCGCCGGTGATTAACTCTGCAGCTGCTGGTGACGCAACGCCAGCAGCGAAGAGAGCGGCATCGGTTCGCTGAAATAGAATCCCTGTAGCTGATCGCAGCCCGCCAGACGCAGCAGCTTCATCTGCTTCTCCGTCTCGACCCCTTCTGCGATCACCGTCATGCCTAAGGCGCTGGCGATGCGAATGGTTCCCCCCACCAGCGCCGCCGCCTGATCGTCTTCGTCTACCAGCCCGGCCAGCGATTTATCAATTTTAATGGTGTCGAAATTGAACCGGCGCAGATAGCCAATGCTGGAGTAGCCGGTGCCAAAATCGTCCAGCGCCACAGCGGTACCCAGCGCTTTCAGGTTCGCAATAGCCGCGCGTGCGCGTTCGGGTTTTTCCAGCACATAGGTTTCGGTGACTTCAAGCTGTAGCCTGGAAGGCGGAAAACCGGAAGATTTCAGCACGCTCGACACCTTATTTTCAAACTCAGGGTCGCGAAACTGCGCGGGCGAAATATTCACCGACAGCTTCAGGTTATGGTGCGCCAGCAAATCGCGGCACGCGCGCGCCAGGACAAATTGCCCAAGCGAATAGATCAGCCCGCTGGTCTCCGCAATGCCGATAAACGCATCAGGCATCAGCTCACCGTTCGGCCGTCGCGGCCAGCGCACCAGCGCTTCGACGCCAATCATCACCTGCGTGCGCGCACAGACGATAGGCTGGTACCAGACCTCAAACTCATCGTGTTCCAGGCCGTGACGAATATCGTTCTCAATAGAAACCTGGTATTCACGCGCGCTATTCAGCTCGGCATCATAGTGGGTAACGCGCCCCTTACCGGTTATTTTCGAATGATACATGGCGATATCGGCCTGACGAAACAGCTCAGAGCTGGGATTCTCCTGCAGTTTTCCGCTGGCAATACCAATACTGGCGCTGATATGCAGCGTTCGCTCGCCGATACGAATCGGCGTATTAAGGTAATCCAGCACGCGCCCGGCAAACGCCGAGGCCCGCGCTTCTGACTGCTCGCCGCCGACGGTCATCGCGAACTCATCGCCACCCATACGCGCCAGCATCCCGTCAGCAGGCACCAGCGTTTGCAGCATATCCGCGATACGAATAATCAGAATATCGCCAATATCGTGGCCATAAATGTCGTTAACGTCTTTAAAACCATCGAGATCGATAAACACCACCGTTTTCACATCACGGTCGCCGCGCAGGCTGATACGATCGAGCTGCTCAATCAATGCCCGCCGGTTTGGCAGATGGCTGAGCCAGTCGGTGAGCGCAATCTCACGGACCTGTCGCTCGCCGCGCGCCAGCTTCCACAAGCCTAAGCTGCTGAGCAAAATAAACAGCAGAATCAGCCCAGCGGCTAACAGCACAATTTCACGAATCTGCGGCGAGGCCGCGCTGGCCGCCTCGGCGCCCGGCTGACGAAGCTGCCAGTCGAGCCAACCTACGACCTTACCGCCCGACGTCCGCACCGGAATGTTGTACTGGTTTTTCGGCGCGTCGGTAAGCGTGAGATGTTCAATCTGAAAGGTATTGCCCAAATTGTTCAGCAGCAGAGGATTGATATGTCGGGTGATAACCAGATAGCGCCGCGTGGCGTCATAAACCTGTAGCCGCCCGACCATCGGGCGAATCAGGCCGATACCGATAAAGGCGATGCCTTCGCGAGTGCGGGTAATTCCGGCAAAAATATTGCTTCCACGGCGCAGCGCATCTTCATTTTTGGCAATCAGCGCCTCTAGCCCCTCGCCGAAAAAATCCAGATTCCGTTCGGTAAACGGCGCGCTGTGAAACGAGCCCCAAAGAACATGGTGGTTTTCATCCAGCACGAACGTGCCGTCATAGAGATTGTTAATTTTGAAACCTGCGCCCCAGGTATTGTACAGCCACTCTGTATCGAGCTTCGGCGCGTACACCTGACGCACGGCGTCATCCCAGATCGCATTATCAATCACCAGCGACAGTGTAAGGTGACAGTTATGTAGTGAACATCGGAACGAATCCGGGAACAAGTGAAAGAAAGCGGGATCAGATGGGATAAAGTCAGGCAGATTAAGGCTTGGCGGCAATCTGCTAGCTCGTGGGCAGTGGCGATGGGGTCAGCGTTAAAATTAGATCACCACCGGGAGATTGTATGCTTCTGACAGATAAACTTGTAACGGCGTTCCACTGCATTTAATACTTTTACATTGCGTTTAAATGGCGTGTTCCAAATCGATTTGAAGCTTTTTTGTAATCGTTTCGCACTGCTTTGATCGAGTTGAATCACAGCTTGATTTGTGTCAACTTGTTACGGACCTTAGGCCGGTTAATTTGTCCAGATGGATACCTTAACCAGCCTTTTTGCTACCACTCAAAAGGTCTGGCTGGGCTACATGCTCACCAGTCTCAGATGCCTCTTTTTTGGCACCGGACTCAAGTAAGACTAGTAAGCGATCCTTCTCATAATCTGGACACTGGATAAGTTTCAGATTCCTCTCATCTTTCAGTTGCAGGACTGTGTCCACGCCTTTTCTGGCAATCAACTCAAACAAAGATTTTTTCTCCTCTTCGCTAAGTATGTTGAAAATCGAAGCAAGCCCAGTTTCATAGTTAGCTGTAGGTTCATGAAGCATCTGGCTGGATGGTTTAGCATCATAAGCAGGACTACGCGTGTGTCTTTCTAATACCTCTGCATGGCTGCTTTCTTTAGGAAGCACTTCGAGCTCTCGACCCAACAACCATTCAATAGAGACATTTTCTTGTGTCGAAATTTTCTCAAGGACTTCATAACGAGGGATTGAACCTTGCCGAGAGAAGTAGTTTTTAAATGTGCTTAAATTTATGCCCCAATCCTTTGCTGCTTGATACTTACTTCTACCTTTCAGTAGCTGTTCCAGTCTTTGCGTGAAACGTTCTTTTTCAATCGACTTAAAAGAACCATAGGTTTCTTTTTTGTTTGTCGTGTTGGTGCTGTTATTAATCATAATAAAACCAATTAGTTATGTGGTGGCGGTTAAGGATTTTTTCATAGGCTTAAAAAAACCTTGATTAGGTCTTTTTAAGGACTTATGCTTTATCCAGACAGATACCCGCGCAGTTATCCGCGCGGATAACTTTTTAGGATAGATGAATCATGAACCGAAATGAAGATCTGACTGATTGGCACCCTGAGACGATTAAGGCGGAAATCCACAAGCGTGGTTTATCTTTCCGTTCTTTATCGGTTCAGGCTGGCTATAAAAAAGACTCTTTAAAGAGTGTTTTGCGCACTCCATGCCGCCCGTATCAGCAAATTGTTGCTGATGCTCTCGGCGTTCCCCCTGAAACCATCTGGCCGAGCCGATACAGCGTTCACAGCTACATGAATAAGGCGGTTTAACTATGTTTGTCGTTGCTAAGGAATTGGTCGGAGCGCCTGGTTTACCTAAAACCGTAAAAGGGATTCGTGAAGCGTTATCCCGATACTCGGCTGGTGCTGAGGATAAAGTCCGTAAACGCGCGGGCGGTAAAGCTTTTGAATACCACATCTCTGTGCTTCCTCCTGAAGTCCGTGCAGAGTTGCTGACTGCAAAGGGCCTGGTAGAAACATCTTCTGGTGTCATCTCTCTGCCAGAACGTACACAGGTTAATGCAGACTCAGCCGCCAGTTTTGAGCGTCAGCAGCTGTGGAAACACTGGGAAGGTGCCACCAACGAACAGCGCCAACGTGCTGAGCAGCGTACTAATGCGGTTTCTCTTGTCGCTGAACTGGTTGATTCAGGTTTAACGCTGCGTCTGGCTCTGAGAACGGCAGCAATAAAACTGCATATGAGCGAAGGTTCACTGCGTAACCTGTATTACCGGGTGCAGAACCGTAGCCGTGATGTCTGGGCACCTGTTTTGCTTGATCGTCGGCTGCGTGAAAAGTGCAAAACCAACCGTGAAGCGCCAATCAGTGAGGATGCCTGGCAGTTCTTCCTCGGCGATTATCTCCGTCCGGAAGAGCCTTGCTTCACAAAGTCGTATGAACTGCTCCAGATTGCAGCGCGGGAATATGGCTGGGAAATCCCATCTGAGCGCACCCTGCGTCGTCGTGTAGACCGTGAAATTGATGCTCGGGTCATTGTGGCCACCCGCAAGGGTGATAACGCGCTGGCGCGTATGTTCCCAAGTCAACAGCGTACTGTCGCGCAGCTGCATGCAATGGAATGGATCAACGGTGATGGTTACCAGCATAACGTCTTCGTTCGCTGGTATAACGGCGAAGTTCTTCGCCCAAAAACATGGGTCTGGCAGGACGTTCACAGTCGTAAAGTTATTGGCTGGCGTACTGATGTCTCTGAAAACAGCGACAGCATCCGTCTGTCATTGATGGATGCTATCTCCGAGTTCGGCAAACCTGAACACGTCACCATCGATAACACCCGTGCAGCAGCGAATAAATGGCTCTCTGGTGGTGTCCCTAATCGCTATCGCTTCAAGGTTAAACCAGATGACCCAATGGGGATTCTGCCAATGCTGGGGATTCAGGTTCACTGGACCAGCGTGATAGGTGGTAAGGGATGGGGTCAGGCTAAACCTGTTGAACGTGCGTTCGGTATCGGTGGCCTGGGGGATTATATCGATAAGCATCCCTCACTGGCTGGCGCATATACCGGGCCAAATACGCAGAATAAACCTGATAATTACGGTGACCGTGTCGTTGATGTTGAGACGTTTCTTTCCGCAGTCAATGAGGGGATCGCCATGTACAACGCCCGTCTTGGTCGTGAAACCGAAATGTGTCAGGGCGAGCTGTCATTTGACCAGGCATTTGAGCGTAGTTTCAGTAACGCCATTGTCACTCGCCTCAGCGATGAACAAATCCGCCAGCTCATGCTTCCGGCGGAAGCTGTAACGGTGAAAACAACCGGAGAATTCTTCCTCCAGTGTGGCGGCTCTCTGTTCGGGCGTAAAAACAGTTACTGGAATCCGGTTCTGGCCAATATCCGCCAGCGCAAGATTACCGTGCGTTTCGACCCTCGCGATCTTCACAGCGAGGTGGCGTGTTATGACCTTGATGGCCGCTTCCTCTGCATGGCTGAGTGCCGCTCAGCTGTTGCGTTCGGCGATACCGAAACAGGCCGCGAACATAGCCGCCAGCGTAAGCAGATGATGACCCATACCAAACGCGCAGCCAAAGCCCAGCGCCGCATGACGGCAATCGAGGTGAACGATCTGCTGCCAAAAGTCGCGCCGCCAGAACCACCGCAGCGGCATGTTGTTGAACGTGT
Source organism: Kluyvera sp. (assembly GCF_047971185.1). GTDB lineage: Bacteria > Pseudomonadota > Gammaproteobacteria > Enterobacterales > Enterobacteriaceae > Kluyvera. Next base: position 20,700 of record NZ_JBKDZH010000055.1, on the reverse strand, counting down.
CTTTGCCCAGGGTAATGCACTGAAAAAAGTTCAGGAAGTCCAGGAGCATCAGCACGAGAACGATGTGATTTTCCAGACGCTGATGAAAAGTGTCAGTAAATCGAAGAAATAAAAAAGCGACGTTTGAGCCGCCGCTTTTGAGAAGTGTTTAAAAACGTATTAACAATGGAAAAATACAGGATTAAAAACGATGACGCAAATTAACCATGATGTAATCCGTAATACCGTAAAAGGTCTGATTGATGACAAAACAATTTCTGGTGCTGCGCTGTCGCGTGAAACCGGGGTGTCTTCGTCTGCCCTTTCTCAGTTTATTAACGGTAAATACAAGGGTGATAATGATGCCGTGGCGGCATCAATCAGCACGTGGCTTGAATCCCGTAAGACGGCCCAGAGTGCACTGCCGGAAATCCCTGACTATGTCGTGACACCGACCTCTGAAAAAATCACTGCGGCGCTGACGTATGCGCAGCTGACTCACACCATTGCGCTGATTTATGGCCATCCTGGTGTAGGTAAAACGGAAGCGCTGAAACAATACGCTCGTACCGGTAATAACGTCTGGCGTCTTACCGCCAGTAAATCCCGCACGAACGAGCTGGAAACCATGTACGAACTGGCGCTGGATATGGGCATTTCAGATGCGCCTTATCAGCGCGGCGCGTTATCCCGCCTGCTGCGTCGCCGGCTGCGCGACACCAATGCCTTAATCATCATTGATGAAGCGGACTGGCTGAACTATGACGCCATCGAAGAGCTGCGCATCCTCCAGGAGGAATGCGGCATCGGGCTGGCGTTTATCGGTAACCATAAAGTCTATGACCGCCTGACCGGTGGTAGTCGCACCGTAGACTTTGCCCGTCTGTTCTCTCGCGTGGCAAAGAAAATTGTTATCAACAACGTGCTGGCCGCTGATGTTGATGCGTTCTGCGACGCATGGAAGGTTGAAGGTCGCGACGAACGCAAGCTGTTACGTGCGATTGCAAAGCGCCCAGGTGCTTTGCGCTCTCTCTCTCATATTCTGCCGCTGGCCCATATCTACGCCAGTGGTAAAAGCGAGCCGGTTAACTCTGGTCATATTCATTCAGCAATGCTTGAACTGGGGCATGCTGAAATCGTGGAGGAATAATACCGTGATTAGTGAACTGATCTCTTCTCATATTCAGCAAGCGATGGCCACTGAGGCGTTGTTGAATAAAAAAGGCTGTCTGGTTACGGAGTTTCGCCAGACCCGTTCACGTCCCGTTCTGGAGGTGTCATGTCCTCCGGCTGAACTGCTAAACAGTGCTGTGCGTATTGTTGAGCGTAACAATTCAGGTTCCCGCTCCGTGTGGGTAGCCAGTTTCAATGGTTGCCGGATTATCTGGCGCTGAGGAGTCAAAATGGCAAAAGTTATTTTCACAGTAACCACTAAGGATGTGTTCACCGATAGTGGTCAAGTTAAGGAACTTGTCGATGTTAATGCTGTGATTGAAGGAGTCAATCATGAGCATCCTTCTGCTTCTGACCGCATAGCCGAGATTATTAAGCAAATGGCACCACAAATTATTAAGGCCGCAAATTTCCATTATGTGAATGAATGGAACGCGCGTTCCGGGAATACAGAATCAAATACTACTCATTAAGGCGAATAGATGAATAATTCAAATACTGTACCAGCGGGTTACCGCACCAATGCTCAGGGGCATTTAATCCCTGAATCTCAGGTCAAACCCGTGGATAAGCTACGTGATGAAGTCGTGATGATGATCGTCGGCGCAGCACGTCAGCAGCGTCAGTTGTTGGCAGCGTTCAAACTGGAGTCTATGCAGAGAATCGCCGACTTCACAGACCTTTCGGCGTCTGAGTATGGCGTGGAGTACGGCGGCACAAAAGGCAATGTGACTCTGGTCAGTTTTGACGGCCGTTACAAGCTCATTCGCGCAGTCGGTGAGCATCGCGTATTTGATGAACGTATCCAGGCGGCCAAAGCGCTGATTGATACCTGCATCAGCGAATGGTCTGGTGGTGCGGATGAACGCATTATGGCCCTGGTAGATCATGCTTTCCGCGTTAACAAGCAAGGTCGCATCGACATCAACCAGGTTCTGGGCCTCCGTCAGCTCGATATCAATGACCCGAAATGGAATGAGGCGATGGATGCCGTGGCTGATGCAATTCAGGTTTCAGGCACCAGTCAATATTTGCGTATTTATGAGCGTCAGGCAGATGGTAACTATCAGCAAATCTCGCTGGATTTAGCCAAACTCTGATTTTTAGCTAATTAACTCTGATTTTTATTTCGGCGCTTGCGTCAGGGATTCGTTCGCGCCGAATTCAGCAAAAGGAATGTTTTATGACTGAACAAAAATTAATTTTGATGATTATCGACCTGAAATCCTGGCATCAAAATCGCGTTGATAAATGCCAGATGATTATTGACAACAAAGACGCTGATATTCGTCTGGAAATGGGCGAAAGCGAGGTGCTGGAATTTGGGGCTGACACCAAAGAAGCCCGTTTCAGCCGAATTGGTGTCCAACTGGCACTTCTCCAGTTCCAGCCTTTTCCGATCACCATGAAACCGGCGGATGACAACATGGAGGATGAAGACGATGAATAAACCCCATGTTTTCGATGCGGCCCTGGCGATGTGGGGTTATGACCGTCAGGTTCTGGCAACAGCCGAAGAATGTAATGAGCTAGCAGCTGCTTGCACTCGTTTTGTTACTCATAAAGCGAACGGCAACCGTATCGCCGAAGAAGCTGCCGACGTTGAAATTATGATTGAGCAGCTTCGCCATAATGGAATGAGCGACATGATTGATCAGCATAAAACACGAAAAATGGCCCGTTTATCTCAACGCGTAGGGGCTGAGATACCTGATGCAGTATCACCAGCCAGCCCGTCAGTGTCTTCCTTACTTGAAGAAGCTGCAGAGCAACTTGAAATGGCACAGGCGCTTTATATCGACAGGCAATCCAGTAACCGTCTTGCTGCCGCCAGAACCCGCCGTTGCATCGCCGTTCTGATGCATGCGGCCCAAAGCATGATCCGCGAGCAGCAACAGGCAGAACAATCCCAGGGAGACAAATGATGATCGACGCAATCAAAACCGTGCTGTCCGATAAGGGCGAAATGACCTGTCTGCAACTGGTCAGTGCGACGGGAACCAGTGCCCAGTTGCTTATCAAGGCGCTACGCAAAGCGGTGGCACGTTCCGAGCTGAAAGAGCGTAACGGTTATTACGACATTATCCGCAGCAAATCACCTGTAGCGGCTAGGCGCTCATTTGGATGGATTGAAGGTACTGAGATTCCCCGAAGTGTGATGTATCTGGCTTCCGGGCCGCGGTCAGCTGAAACGGTGTTTGTTCTGGTTGAGCTTGATGACAAAAAGCAGATGCAGGGCTGGCCACAATTTGAAAGCGCGTTAATCGACATTCGAATGGGCCATTTTCAGTGTGCCAGAACTGGGCAGATTATTACCCGTCATGTCCTTAGATATCTACCTATTGATGTGCAAGGAGTAGTCTGATGGTAATCGGTATCGTTTGTTATATCGCTGGCGGCGTAATCACCTTCTTTTTCATTTCTGCACTACGCGGAAGCGGAATTATGGATAAAGACACTGATTCAATCAGCGCTCTGGTTGCTGCCCTGGCATGGCCATTTACTCTGACGGCATTGATTGGATGCATCACGCTCTGGTGGTTATTTGATGTACTGGAACTGCTGTTTTTCGCCACCTCAACCTATTTCAGGAGTCGCAAATGAGCGAGAGCATTGAGCAACTTAATCAGGTCATTGTTCAAAAGAATCATGAGATCGTGAATCTGGTGCGAGCCATTAATGGCCTTGATCTCGATGTTGAGGAAGAGAGTCTGTCCTCAATGGTCCTGGAGGCCATTAGAACGATAAAGAGCCAGCGACATACCGTCCTTATTCTCACCGCTAAACAGATAATGGAAGCCGCGGAGTTCGCTGGTCTTGAGGTCTTTGCCGAGCCAGATAGTGACGAGCTGGAACATGAATACTGCATCCGTAGCGGGACTATCCAGGCTAGTCCTGGTGAAGGTCTGGATGCTTATACAGGCTATCTGATTGAGTCCGCTGAATACCCGGAAGACGGAGCGGTAGCGCTTTCTGGGGAACAGCCTTTCGTTGAGTATGAGCCCGTGATAGATGATGGTTTCCTGCATCTGGCTGCAAAGCATAACGGATGGGCCGGAGCGCTGGCGAAACGCCTGCTGGCCGTGTCGGCTGTGGGGCAATGGTTCGTGGGCGATGATACCGGCATGAGCAGCAAAACAATGGCTGCGATATTCCTTGGCGCAACAGCTGGCGATGGTGGTCGCTTTCGTTATCCGCTCGACCCTGCCGATTTTGGGCGCTGCTGGCGGCTGGTTGATGGAGTACCCGCTATTCGGGATGCTTTTCCTGTGATGCGGCAAGTATATCCAGCGCTGACCCCATTCATTGAACACTGGGATGAACTGTCTGCACTGTATATGGCAGCCGTCGAAAGCAAAACAGGTAAAGCACCAGATTTATACCAGCGAATGAAAGAGTTGAGGGCTGAAATAGAATGACAACCGTAATCACAAAAGAGCAATGGAACGGTATCCAGAACACCCTGGGTGATTTGTACAGCAGGATTGAGTTTAAGTTGTCTTCAGGGGAAAAAATTGCAGTTTATAAGGCGATAGTCTCTGAGAATAAATTGGCGTTAATAGTCTGGATTGATGATACCCGCAGTGAAGCGTGGGGGTGGCCGTCACATAAAGAATTTCGCCCTGTCACAAAGGTTGTCTGGCGTCGTAAGACCTACAAACCAGGTGCGTCTATCATTCGTCGTGCATCAAAAACCAGAGACGGCAAGCGCTGGTTAAAACAGAAGGAAAATGCGCACCTCCATGAGGTAGTGGAGTACTGGGTATGTCATTTCAGCACCGCTGCATCGTTGGTTCGCCAGTTTAAGAAAATCGACGGGCTAGAGCTTGTTACACCACTGAGCGAGGTAATGGCTGATGCGTGCTAATACCATCAAACTGATCCACGTGGCGCGGCGTTCTCTGGGCCTTGACGATGAGACCTATCGAGTATTTTTAGGCTCGGTTGTTCCAGGTAAGAGAAGTTGTCGCGATATGAGTGCGCAGCAGCTGCAGGCCGTTCTCGATGCACTGAAAGAGAGGGGATTTAAGCCGGTATCACCTAAACCCAAAGCATCATCGGGGATTGTTGGCAAAATTCGGGCAGTATGGATCACCATGTACAATCAGGGGTTTGTCACCAGTAACGACTCGTCCGCGATTGATGCTTACGTTAAGCGTATTACTCGGCAACAGAACGGCGGCGAGGGAGTGGCAAAGTTGAACTGGCTGCGTGATGAGAAAGCCAGAACAGTTCTCGAAAGCCTGAAGCGTTGGCATATGCGGTGCATGCTTGAACGACTTCCTCATAGTGGGGTTAAGCCAACTTATGATCGAACCTGTGAGCGTTACCAGCGCCTGACGATGAAGTAAAATGATGATAAGGTTTAGGACTAATTTTAGGGAATGAATATGAAAAAAATCATGATAGTAGCTTTGACGCTGGTTAGCTTAACCTCTTACGCCGCAACTCAATCAAACAATGACGATTGGGATAAATTAGTGGATGCCAAGTTACAGGAAATGGGTGAAAGCCCATCCGAGGCTCCTGCGAAAAAAGACCCAGCGTCTGGTTTCTGGACATGTAACGGTATCAAGCTTCATATGGGCGTTGATCTGGTTTCCTGGCAGAATCTTGATGATGGTGATACCTATGTGCAGTCAGAACCGCCGTCACCAGAGAATGACAAGGAAATTTCTGTGCATGGAACTTCGTATACCTTTGCTTCAATGCGTAACCCGGCAGTCATAAAGTTTTTTATAGTCGATAAATCGGGGAAAAAATTATATCTCCATGACGATATAAAATTCTTCAAGCTTCACCCATGCAAACGTGACAGCTGATGTCATCAACAATCCCGCCAACGTGCGGGATTTTTTGTATACTGAGGTTGCACTTACCTTGAGGAGGGTTTATGTCACAACAGTCGGAGCTTTTTGAACACGACCCGGCCATCCACCAGTTGCTTGACCATATCGACAATATCCCTGTCGGTGAGCTTGAGCACCAATGGCCACAAATGCTGGTTGCGCTTGTCGATGTGATGGAGGCAGAATTGAAGCGCCTCGGAATTGCTGAAGACAGCCGCTTGCTGGCGCGTAAACTGGCGCTGGCCATGTCCCACTATATGGGCGGACGTCAGTATTATCTGCCATCCGGGGACAAGCTGGTTACAGCGTTACGGGACGATCTCATCTTCTCCCGTTTCGATGGCCGCAACCTTGAAGACCTGCGCCGCGAGCATCGTTTATCTCAGACACAGATTTACGATATCATCGCCCGTCAGCGCAAGCTTCATACCCGTCGTCGCCAACCGGATTTATTCCCGCACTAATTATCTGTAACAACCGACTGCGCTCGAGAGTGCGGGTTGTACTCAGATACCGGAATCACCTCTCTAATCAGCTTTTTCTTATCCTCGGATGCAGATCCACTCACCGGATAAGCTGATGCCCCAAATACCCCGTAGTCTGAAAGCGTCATTGCTGGCGATTGCTATCGCCGGTGGCGGTTATCACGAAATGACCCGCGAGACCCTTATCCACGTCGAGGGGATCGAATATACCCCGTACCGCGACATTGCCGGCATCCTGACCGTATGTGTTGGCCATACTGGCGCTGATATCCAGATGCGCACCTACACCCATGATGAATGCATGGCGCTACTGGACAGCGATTTAAAGCCTGTTCGGGCAGTCATTAAACGGCTGGTAAAAGTCCCTTTAACCGATTTTCAGCGTACTGCGCTTGAGACCTTTGTTTTCAATACCGGCACCGGGGCATTTGCCCGTTCGACCCTCCTCAAAAAGTTGAATGCTGGTGATTTCGAAGGTGCTCGCGACCAGATGCGTCGCTGGGTCTTTGCCGCCGGCAAACCGTGGAAAGGACTGATGACGCGCCGTGAAGTTGAGATGGCCATCTGGTCAGTCGGAGGTGTTGATGACCTTCGCTGATCGTCTTATTGCTGCCGGCGCGGTTGCACTCCTGGTCACCGTGGGTGTGGTCTGGGTAAAGGCTGAGAGAACGCACAGTGATAACGTCCAGTTACGCCGGGACCTGCAGACCCAGACGCAAGCCAGAAACACAGCAGAATGGCTGCTACACGGCCAGGAGCAAACCATCCAGATATTCAGCGCCATCCGCGCGGCCAATGCCGCAGCACGGCGCGAAGACGAGAGGCTGCGCGATGAAGCTCAGAACCAGATCACCCTCATCCTTGAGAAAGACGAATGCGCTAAGCGCGATGTGCCTGCTGCTGCTGTTGAGTGGTTGCAGCGGGTCGAGAACCGCGCCCGTTCCGGTAGTGGTGACCCCGCTGCCTATTGATGCAGAACTGCTGGCGGAAACGCCTGTGCCAGTGCGCCCCGCACCGTTCACATACGGTGCATCAGTGGTCTGGAATGCCACGCTATTAACCGCACTTGGCCAGTGCAATCGCGATAAGAACGATGCCCGCCAGCAGGATTTAAAAAGGATTGAAATTTATGGACGCCGACCTGCTTCAGGAGGCTGAAGAGTTTCTGCGGGAACTTTGGCAGCAACAAGGCTGCAGCTGGCCTGGACCACAAATCCAGCGCCCTGAGCCTGACCGTATTTGTGTCTTATGTCGCCGCCGACTGGGTGTTGTTGAGCTGACAGACCTGTATGAGCCGCAATGCCAGTTTTGTTATTCAGGGAGTTAATCGTGGACCTTTTTCAATTTTGGCCTTACCTGGTACCGGTGGCATTTGGCGGCATTGTCTGGGCGATGCGGCGCACGTTCGCCAGCACCGAACGCGTGGAGAAGCTGGAGAACCGCCTCACCGAAATGGAAACCAAATACGCCAACATGCCTGGCGTTGAAGACATGCAGGAAATGCGTCTGCGCATGACTGAAATGGCGGGTGATATGAAGGTCATCGGCCAACGCGTGCAGTCTATGACCCACCAGATTGAACTGTTACTGGAAAATGCTGTGAACCGGAGCAACTGATGATTAACGATATTCTGACCGAAGACCAAAGGCTGGTGATCCTCCGTAGCCTGATGGACTGCAATAACGAAGCTAACGAAAGCATCCTGAATGATTGCCTTGATGCCTATGGCCACAATGTCTCTCGCGATCTCGTTCGCACGCAGATTGACTGGTTGCAGGAGCAGGGTCTGGTTGCGGTTGAGGACCTGCGTGGCTTTTACGTCGTCACCATTACCGGCCGGGGTCAGGATGTGGCTGAAGGTCGTTCCCGTGTATCGGGTGTTAAAAAACCACGCGCCCGCTGAGGTCAGTTATGGAACCGATTAAACCGACACGTGGCCGCGCATCGAAAGTTGATTTGTTGCCAGAGGATGTGCGTAAAACCCTGCATGAGATGCTACGGGATAAAGCGATTCCCCAGGCTCAGATCCTCGAAGAAATTAATGCGCTGATTGATGATGCGGGTTTGCCCGAAGACATGCGTCTGTCCCGTTCCGGGCTGAACCGCTATGCCACCAGTGTCGAGCAGGTTGGTCATAACCTGCGTCAAATGCGTGAAATGACTCAGGCGCTCACCAGTCAACTCGGTGATAAGCCTATGGGTGAAACGACCAAGCTCATACTGGAGATGGCCAGAAGTCAGCTCTTTAAAGCACTGATGCGCCAGATTGAAGATCCAGAAGCAGAAGTCGATATCGACATGCTCAAAAATGCCATGCTTGCGGCTCAGCGCCTGGAATCAACTGCCATGTCCAGCCATAAGCGTGAGAAAGAGATTCGTCTGGCGTTTGCTGAAGAGGCCGCGAACGCCGTCAGTGAAGAATTACGCGGCCAGGACGGGATGAGCGAAGAACTGGAACAGCGCATTAAAAACGTGCTGCTGGGGAAAGCGTAATATGGCCGCTCCAGGTAAAAAAATCACACCACTCAGTGAACCGCGCCAGATTGACCTCCAGGAGGAGGCCAGCAAGCTTGGCGTGGATATTGTGACGGATGCAGGCAGTCTTAATCCGGCGAGCGAAGCCGTTTTCCTTCCCTATCAGGCCCGGTGGTTCAGCGATGACAGCCAGATTTGTATCGCTGAAAAATCCCGCCGTACCGGTCTGACCTGGGCAGAGGCTGGCCGTAACGTCATGACAGCCGCCAAGCCACGTAAACGCGGTGGCCGCAATGTCTTTTATGTCGGTTCCCGCCAGGAGATGGCGCTGGAGTACATTGCCGCCTGTGCGCTGTTTGCCCGCGCTTTCAACCAACTGGCGAAAGCCGACGTCTATGAGCAAACCTTCTGGGACAGCGATAAGAACGAAGAAATTCTGACGTACATGATTCGCTTCCCGAACAGCAATTTTAAGATCCAGGCGCTTTCCTCCAGACCCTCTAACCTTCGTGGCCTTCAGGGGGATGTGATCATCGATGAGGCTGCATTCCATGAGTCGCTTGATGAGCTGCTGAAAGCGGCATTTGCACTGACCATGTGGGGCGCTCGTGTACGCATCATCTCCACGCATAACGGCGTTGATAATCTGTTTAACCAGTACATTCAGGACGCGCGAGAGGGTCGGAAAGATTATTCCGTTCATCGTATTACCCTGGATGACGCGATCAGTGATGGTCTGTATCGCCGTATCTGCTACGTCACGGGTCAGGAGTGGTCCGCAGAAAAAGAGAAAAAATGGCGTGATGACCTTTACCGCAATGCCCCTAACAAAGAGAGCGCCGACGAGGAATACGGCTGCGTGCCGAAAAAGTCCGGCGGTGCTTACCTTTCCCGCGTACTGATTGAAGCGGCGATGACGCCGGAGCGTGATATTCCGATCCTGCGTTTTGAGGCTCCTGACGATTTTGAATCCTGGTCGCCAGAACTGCGGGAAGCGGAAGTTTCAACGTGGTGCGAGAAAGAGCTGGCCCCATTACTGGCAGCGCTCAACGTTCAGCATAAGCACGCCTTTGGTGAAGACTTTGCGCGTAATGGCGACCTGACCGTTTTTGTCCCGCTGGAAATCACCGCCGATCTGTATAAGCGTGAATGCTTCCGCGTCGAGCTGAAGAACGTCACCTACGACCAGCAGCGTCAGATCATGCTGTTTATCCTGGCGCGTTTACCTCGCTTTATTGGCGCCGCTTTTGATGCCACGGGTAATGGTGGGTATCTCGCTGAGGCTGCGCGTCTGGTGTATGGCCCGGAGATGATTGACAGCGTGCACCTGTCAGCAGCCTGGTATCAGGAATGGATGCCAAAGCTAAAAGGTGAATTTGAGGCGCAGAACCTGACTATCGCCCGTCACCAGACAACGCTGGATGACCTGCTCAATATCAAGGTCGTTAACGGCGTTCCCCAGATTGATAAGGGCAGAACCAAAGACGCCAATGCCAGTGGCACCGGTGGCAAACGTCACGGTGACTTTGCGGTAGCGCTGGCGATGGCGGTACGCGCTTCTTATATGAATGGTTTTGTCATCGACGAAGACAGCGTGCAGGCGTTGCCCGGTAAGCGCCGGGAAGATGCGCACGATGATGAAACCCATGATGACTACCACGAATTTGAAAGAGGATGCTGGTAATGGGCCGTATTCTGGATTTAACGGGCAATCCCTTCGATTTTGATCCTGATTTGCAGACGGCGCAGGAATCACTGGTGATGATGGCAAAGCGTACCCAGGAGCACCCGTCCAGTGGTATAACGCCAAACCGTGCCGCCATTGTTCTGCGTGACGCCGAACGCGGAGACCTGGCGGCTCAGGCTGACCTCGCCTTTGATATGGAAGAAAAGGACACGCATCTGTTTTCCGAGCTGTCAAAGCGCCGGCTGGCCATTCAGTCTTTACCCTGGAGCATTCAGCCACCGAAAGACGCCACTCCGCAGGAAAAGAAAGATGCGGCCATGCTCGATGAGATGTTGCAGGACGCTGCCTGGTTTGAGGACGGCATTTTTGATGCCGGCGACGCCATCCTCAAGGGCTACAGCATGCAGGAGATCGAATGGGGCTGGCTGGGTAAGCAGCGCGTACCCGTTGCGCTTCACTGGCGTGATCCTGCGTTGTTCTGTACGCCAGAAAGCAATCTGAATCAGCTCAGGCTGCGCGATGGCAGCGCCGACGGTGTTGAACTTCAGCCGTTTGGCTGGTTCCGTCATCAGGCAAAGTCCCGCTCAGGGTATGCCGGCACGCTGGGTCTGGTCCGTACGCTGGTCTGGCCGTTTATCTTCAAAAACTATTCGGTGCGTGATTTTGCTGAGTTTCTGGAGATTTACGGTCTGCCGATGCGCGTGGGCAAGTACCCAACCGGCGCAACCTCCCGAGAGAAATCCACTCTGATGCAGGCAGTTATGGATATCGGGCGTCGTGCTGGCGGTATTATCCCGATGGGGATGGCGCTGGAGTTCCAGAGTGCGGCCGATGGCCAGGCAGACCCGTTCCAGGCGCAAATCAGCTGGGCTGAACGCTCCATGTCAAAAGCTATTCTGGGGGGAACGCTGACCACGGAAGCCGGTGACAAAGGAGCTCGTTCTCTGGGGGAAGTCCATAACGAAGTCCGTAAAGAGATCCGTAATGCCGACCTGCGGCAACTGCGTCGCTCTGTCAACCGTGACCTGATTTATCCGTTACTGGCAGTCAACAGCCGAACCACCCTCGACCCGTGCCGTTTGCCGGGTATTGTGTTTGATTCCGGGGAATACGAAGACCTCTCAATGTTTGCGGATGCCATTCCGAAACTGGCGGCAGGCATGCCGGTGCCGGTGTCATGGATTCAGGAAAAACTGAATATCCCGCAGCCGAACGGTGACGAGCAGGTATTCCGTGCCGCGCCAGTGGCTGAAGGTCTGCCAGCGGTAAACGGTCAGGCCAGTCTGAGTGCGACAGACCTGAAGCAGACTGATGATATTGACGATATGGGCGCGGCGGCGACGCCGGAGGCGTTTAAACAGGCCATTGATCCGCTTTTAAAGCCCGTTATTGCCAGCATTATTAAAAACGGCCCTGAATCGGCGATGCAGGATGCGGCGACGCTCTATCCCGAACTGGATGATGCAGCGCTTATCGACCTCCTGACCCGCGCTATCTTTGTCGCTGATCTGTGGGGGCGCATCGATGGCACAGGCAGTTGATTTGGCATACGCCGCACGGTTACCCCCAAAAGAGGCGGTCTCTTACTTCAGAGCCAAGGGCCATAACGTCACATGGAACTGGTATGAGCAACTGACGGACGCGCATGCCCGCGCGTTTACCGTCGCTAAAGCGGTGCGGCTTGATGTGCTGAACACCATTCGTGACGAGGTTGATCGCGCTGTCCACGACGGTATCACGCGTCAGGAGTTTACCCGGACGCTGGCACCCCGCCTGCAGAAGCTGGGATGGTGGGGAAAGCAGATTATTGTCGATACCGAGGGTAATGCTAAGGAAATCGAACTGGGCAGCCCGCGCCGTCTTGCGACCATTTACAACGTCAATATGCGCACGGCTTATAACAGCGGCCGTTATGCGCAGATGATGAATAACGTTGAGGATTACCCGTTCTGGCAGTATGTGGCCGTTATGGACGGGCGAACCCGCCCGGAGCATGCTGCGCTTAATGGGCTGGTGTTTCGCTATGATGACCCGTTCTGGAAGACGCACTACCCACCGAATGGCTGGAATTGCCGCTGCCGCGTCAGGGCGTTGTCTGCTGAACGTATGAAAGCGCTGGGGCTGAAAGTCAGTTACGGGGCATCTTTCGTGCACACCCATGACGTTGACGCCGGCATTGATGAGACCACGGGTGAAATCTTCAGGGCGGAGTCCACGACCTTTGATAACGGCCGCGTGAAAATGACGCCCGATGTGGGCTGGTCGTATAACCCAGGTTCAGCGGCGTTCGGCACTGACCAGACGCTTATTCGTAAGGTTATCGAGACCCGTGACCCGCAGCTGCGTGAGCAGGTTATCCAGTCGCTCAACAACAGCCGCGAGCGCCAGCTGGCATTTTCAGTATGGGCAAAACGGACCCTCGCCAGCGGCCGCGCCGGTGATGCCGTTCAGACGCTGGGCTTTATGTCAGAATCCGTTGCCGCGATGGTCAGAGCGCGAGCGGGGGCTGAGCCAGCCAGATTATTGGCCATCACCGAAAAAAGTCTGTCTGATGCGGTTTCCGCTGCAGATCCAAAACTCAGTGATACCGATGTACAACAATTGCCGGCGCTGATGGCTCAACCTCAGGCGGTGTTGTGGGATAGCGCCAGGAATGTGCTCCTGTATATAACGCCTGCAGAAGATGCCGGACAGCAGATAGTTATCCGCACAGAGCCTGCAGTGAAGAACGGCGGAGACCTGCTTGACCAGGTCGTCAGCTTTTCAAGGGTGAGTCTGCGCAGTCTGCAATCAGCGGTGAGCACTGGCACGCTTGAAGTGCTTGAAGGTCATCTGGGGCAGAAGGAGGCACCATGAGTATTGAGCTGGCAGTTGTGCTCGATATCAACAGGATCCAGACGGCGTTCATCAACCTGGGGGCAATGGCCAACGACGGGGCCATTCCACGTGCCGCAGCTGCAGCCCTGCTTTCCTCCACGGAGAACGCCTTTGAACAGCAGGCGGACCCGGTCACCGGTGAGCACTGGGCCAGCTGGAGCGATCCTTATCTTGCGTGGCGTGAGAAACATAATTATGTTCCTGGCACTATCCTGACTCTGAATGGCGATCTGGCCAGGAGCATCACCACGGACTATGGCCCGGACTGGGCGCTGATTGGTTCACCGATGATTTATGCTGCAATTCATCAGTGGGGTGGTAAAGCGCGATATACTATCCTTGAAGCCCGTCCTTACATGGGGCTTGATAAGGTCGGTCGTAAAGAGATTTACACCGCTATCGAAAAACGTGCTCAGGCTGCTCTCAGGCCATAGTATGATGTTTGCTATACGTTGACGCTCGTAAAATCTTTTAAACGCGTACAGAGAGATTTAAACGTGTTTTAAATGGGGTTGCGTCTTCTCTCCCGCTTCGCTTTCCATCCGGTTCATGGTTTTCAGTCAGATACCGGAATCACCTGCATTTTCTTCCCCGCGTAAAAATGGCCTGAGTTTCTCAGCAACGAGCAGGCCATGAAAACAAAACCTTCCTCTTTTGGTATCGCCATTCTTGCGGCCACCGTCGGTGATGACGGCTGGTGCCAGTTGCTCCCCGCCGGGCGTTTTCGTGCCCGTGATGGTCGGCCATTCGATGTTGCTGCTGGCTGGTATATGGATGCGGCCATCGCTGCACGTCTGATTGATGGTGTCCGAGCTCTCGGCCAGGACGTGCTGATTGATTACGAACATAACCAGCTGCGCAAAGACGAGGGGCTTTCTCCTGATGAGCTGAAAGCGGCTGGCTGGTTTAACGCCGATGAAATGCAGTGGCGTGAAGGCCTGGGGCTTTTTGTTAAGCCTCGCTGGACACCTGCGGCCCTGACCTATCTGAGCAACGAAGAATTCGGCTTCCTTTCGGCTGTATTTCCTTACGACCTCGTTACTGGCGCTCCAACCGTACTGCGCATGGTTGCGCTGACCAATGACCCTGGCGCGACTGGCATGCAAAAGCTGGCGGCGCTTGCTGCTTCCTTTGATGAACTCACTAACCACCCACATGAGGGACGTCCCATGAATGAACACCTGCGTCAGCTGCTGGCGCGACTCGGTATCACGCTGGCTGAGAATGCTGCCGTGACCGATGAGCAGGCCACAGCCGCACTGTCAGCTTTTGATGTGCTCAAGGGCAAGGCAGATAAGCACGACGAACTGAGCACCCGCGTGACTGCACTCAGTGCAGAACTGGTGACGGCGAAAGCAGAATCCGGCACGCCAGACCTCACCAAATGGGTACCGGTGGAAACCTATAACGCCATTCGCCAGGAACTGGCGGTGGTGACTGGCAAGCATTCTACCGTCTCCCTGAGTGCGGTCCTGGATAAAGCGGAAACCGAAGGCCGTATCTTCAAATCCGAGCGTGCTTACTTTGAAAAGGTCGGTGCGCAGGTAGGGGTTGCAGCGCTCTCCGCTCAGCTTGACGCCAAACAGCCCATTGCAGCGCTGACTGCACTACAGACCTTAACGATCGATATCCCGGATACCCGCCGCGAAGGTCTGACGGCGCTGTCTGCCGATGAAAAATCAGCAGCAAAAGCACTCGGCATGTCTGAAGCCGAATACCAGAAACTCAAAGAGGAAGGCGATAAATGATCGTTACCCCGAGCTCCATTAAGGCCCTGATGACCTCATTCCGTAAGGATTTTCAGGGTGGTCTGGATGGTGCGCCATCCCAGTACCAGAAAATCGCCATGACGGTACCGTCATCGTCCAAATCCAATACCTATGGCTGGCTGGGTAACGCGCCGCAGCTGCGTGAGTGGGTCGGTGCGCGAGTCGTGAACCAGATGGCGGCCAGCGCTTACACCGTGGCCAACAAAACCTATGAAGGAACCGTCGGCATCAGCCGTGACGATTTCGAAGATGACAACCTGGGCGTTTACAGCCCGATGTTCTCTGAGCTGGGCCGTTCTGCCGCCGTGCAACCTGACGAGCTGGTGTTTGGTCTGCTGAAAGATGGTTTTAACCAGGCATGCTACGACGGCCAGAACTTCTTCGATACCGATCATCCGGTCTATCCGAAAGTGGATGGCACCGGGACGGCGAAATCTGTGGCGAACGTCTACCAGCAAGCAGCCGACTGGACGGGCGATAGCTGGTATCTGCTCGACTGCTCCCGCGCCATCAAGCCGTTGATCTTCCAGGACCGCCGAAAGGCTGAGCTGGTTGCTAAAACAGCTATCTCTGATGACCACGTGTTCACCGATAACGAGTTTTTGTTCGGGGTGAGCTGTCGCCGTGCAGTAGGTTTTGGCTTCTGGCAGATGGCGATGGCCATGAACGCCGATCTGACGCTCGACAACCTCTGGACCGGCTGGACCACCATGCGCAAATTCCACGCCGATGGCGGTCGTCCTCTGGGCCTGCGCCCGACACATCTGGTGGTCACTCCGGGGAATGAGAAAGCGGCAATCCAGCGGCTGGAACGTGAACTGATTGCCGGCACCAACGGCGTCGTCAGTAACGAAATGAAAGGCAAGCTGGAACTGGTAGTCGCTGACTACCTGTAAGTCACCTGCAGTCTCAAACCGATGTTAAAGGCGGTTAATCCGCCTTTAACCTGCCGTTTAACGTGGATTCAAAGGGAGAACCCATGTCATGTCAGAAGAACTTAAGCAAGGTATTGAAGGCACTTCACCGGCTCGCGAAACAGATGGCAATCAGCTTTTCGACCTGGTGGTCAAATGTTACCGGGACGTGTACCGCCGCGCCGGCATCCCGTTTACCCGTGGTGAGAATCGCGTGGTGGGCGTCACTGAAGCGCAAGTGCGCATTCTCGAAGGTGACAGCGTCCTCAAAATCGTATCTGGCGCGCCAGCACAGGACCCGGAAGAACCAGGGGCCCTGGACAACGTGGGCCTGGGCGGTGAGCTGAAAACTGAAGAACTGAATGAGCCACCGTTGAACGAGCGCATCATTCTGGCCGTCGCGGGTCTGGACAAGTCTAACGCTGAGCATTTCACCTCTGCGGGAAAACCGCGCGTGGCTGCTGTGTCTACCGCTCTGGGGGAAATCATCTCCAGTGAGCAGCTCAATGCGGCGCTGGCCTCACAGGGTGAGGACGCGTAATGACTTATGCCACTGTCGCGGAAATGGTGTCCCGGTATCAGCGCCGCAATCTGGATCTACTGACCAAAACACGGACGGATAATAACCAGCCGGATGACGTCATCATTGATGCAGCGCTGGCTGACGCGACTGCGATGATGGATAGCTACATTGTCGCCCGCTACACATTACCGCTGACGGTGGCTCCGGCGACCTTGCCGCAGGTCTGCTGCGTCATTGCCTGGTACTTCCTGCAGGACACGCGAGCGACTGAACAATCAACACAGCGCTATAAGGACGCCATCCGCTGGCTGGAAGGCGTCCGGGACGGAAAGATTCCGCTTGGCACCGACACTGCCGGCAGTGCCCCAGATGGTGAGAATCTTGCTCAGGTGGTTTCTGATGCGCCTGTTTTCTCGCGTAAACAGCAGGGTTTTATCTGATGATTGGCGATACCGAAACCGCGCTGCTTGAGGCTGTTAAAGGACTTTTCGGCAACACCTTGCGCGATGTCGATACGCATCCGGGCACCTGGGATGATGTGGCTATCAAGCGCATGCTGCTCAGTGAGCCAGCGGTCTATATCGCCTGGCTGGGCTGTGGTCCCGGACGAACCTCTCGTGAGGTTGAAAGCCATTGGGTCCTCTACGTATGCGCCAGCATGCTCAACGGTCGTGAAGGTGACCGGCTGGGTATCTACCAGATTGTTGAGCGCCTTGTGGCGGGGATTAACTGGAAGACATTCGGCTCTACCACCGGCATGAAGCTGACCAAGGGGCAAAACCTCTATACCGATGCGCAAGGTGGCGCGGGTTGTGCGCTTTACGGCCTTTATTTCAGCGGGACCACGCCCATTGATACCAGCATTGATCTCAGCTCTCTGGATGACTACGAACGCCACTGGCAGACGTGGAAACAACCAGACGGCACACCGCCTTTTGAGGCGCATATCAACGTAAACGAGAAACAACCATGACTGATGTGCTGAAGATTAAGCCGGCTCCCGGCCGCACAGTTCGCGACCCGCAGACCATGAAACTGCTGGCCGCAGACGGTGAGACCAAGCCGCAAAACAGTTTCTGGCTGCGCCGCCTCAAAGATGGCGACGTGCTCCCGGTAGAAGCCACTAAGAAAGGTGCGAAATGAGCGATATCTCTTTTGATTCGATTCCAGCAGGCGGCGCGATTCGCGTTCCTCTGGCGTATATCGAGTTCAACAACAGCAACGCCGTTTCCGGCACGCCTGCGCCACGTCAGCGTGTTCTGATGTTCGGCCAGCGAGCTTCTGACGTTAATCAGAAGCCGGTGGGGTCGGTGCCGGCGAATACGTTGACACGTATTTACTCCCCGTCTCAGGCGTCTGCCGCATTCGGTCAGGGGTCGATGATCCACCTGATGGCGACGGAGTTCCTGAAGCTCAACCGCGTTGCGGAGCTGTACTGCATCGCCCAGGGCGATGGAACAGGTGTTGCCGATGCCGCTACCATTAAGCTGAGCGGTACAGCAACAGAGAACGGTACTCTGGTGACTTATGTTGCGGGTGTTCGTATTCCTGCCACGGTTAAGACTGGCGATAAAGGCGCGGATATCGCGCAGAGTCTGGCTGACCTGATTAATGCAAAATACGATCTGCCGGTGACAGCGACTGTCGTACCCGATAGCGGCAGCGCGAACGCCGACCCGACCCATGCCGATGTGAAGTTATCAGCTAAGTTTCTCGGCCGCTCCTGCCCGACGGATACGCGCTTCAACTATTACGATCAGGAAATGACACCTGGTGGCATTGTGGCCACCGTCACCTATCCGGCAGACACCAACAGCAACCCGGACCTGTCAGACTCCATCGCCGCGATGGGTGACCTGCAGTTCAAATACCTGGTCATGCCGTATACTGACCCGGCCAACCTTAACCTGCTGCGTACCGAACTGGTGGAGCGCTGGGGGCCAATCAACCAGGCCGACGGTATTGCATTTACCAGCTATCACGGCCCGATGGGGAGCCTGACCACGTTCGGCCAGTCCCGCAACGATCACCTGCTGTGCTGTCTGGGTGCGCCGGCGACACCACAGCCTCAGTATGTATGGTGCACCAGTATTGCGGCCGTTGCGGCGGCGTCACTGAGCATCGACCCGGCCCGACCGCTGCAGACGCTGGTCGTCAGTAACCTGATGCCGCCGGTACAGACAGACCTCTTCACCTGGTCTGAGCGCAACGGGTTGTTATTCGATGGCATCAGTACCTTCACCGTGAACGATGGCGGACAGGTGCAGATTGAGCGGTTGATCACGACGTACCGAACCAACAGCTACGGCGACCCGGACCCGTCTTATCTGAACGTTGAGACTATCGCGACACTGAGCTATCTGCGCTATTCGACCCGCGTGCGTATTACGCAGAAATTCCCGCGCCATAAGCTGGCTGATGACGGTACGAACTTCGCGCCGGGTCAACCGGTAGTAACTCCGTCGATTATCAAAACGGAGCTGCTGGCGCTGTTTACTGAGTGGGAGGAAGCCGGTCTGGTGGAAGACTTCACCACCTTTAAAGACGAGCTCTACGTAGTGCGCAACAAAAGCGATCGTGACCGTGTTGATGTGCTGGCTGGGCCAAACCTCATTAACCAGTTCCGCATCTTCGCAGAACAGATCCGCTTCATTCTCTAAGGGGGGAATATGTCAAATCAACGTCAGGGCGTCGCCTTTATCCGCGTCAATGGCCTGGAACTTGAGACGCTGGCGGGCTGTACCTTCACGCCAGCCGGTGACAGTCGTGAGACTGTTAAAGGTAGCCGCGTGTATGGCTTTAAAGCGTCGCCGCGTGAGGCATCGCTTGAGTGCAAAATTCCCGGCGGCAGCGGCATTGGTCTGGATGAAATCATCGACTGGACTGACATTACGGCTGAGTTTAAAGCCGATACCGGGGAAACCTGGATGATGCCAAACGCCTGGCAGACCGATGATCCACAAAACAGCGATGGTGAAATCACCATCAAACTCGCCGCTAAAACCAGCAAACGTATCGCGTAAGGAGTCACTATGTCCATGACCGAGATTAAAGACCCTGAGCTGGAAGCTTTTGAGTTCCAGCAGGAAATCCTTGATGCCCTGAAAAATGGAACTTTCCGTCTGCTTGATGGCATCCCCTATGGCGTGGGTGAAGAGGTGGAAATGCAATATGACATCACCTTCCGCGAGCTGACGGCCGGCGACATTATTGATGCACAGATGGCCTCTGAGCGAGTTGTGGAGACCAAAGCGGGTCCACAACTGGTGAGTTCACCTTCTCAGATGGGGCTGGAAATGCTGCGCCGGCAGATTGCAACTGTCGGCGTTATTAAGGGGCCATTGTCTCTGATTCTGCTTAAAAAAATGTCCCAGCGTGATTTCCATCGTGTCTCACTGGCGACCGATTTACGTGATGTTGCTCAGGCCGCGGCGATGACCCCTGACCGGGGGCGAGTGGCTGCAGTGTCGGAATGAGATTGAACAGGCGGCTATAGCGGTCGGCGTCATGCTTAAAGGGGGCCCGGAATGGGCCCTTTCTCTTCCGCTATCCCGCCTTTTCCGGCACTGCAAGCAGGCTGAAACCCTCTTTAAAAGGTAATTATCATGGCTGGGCAATTTCGCGCCTCAATCATCATTGATTTAATGGGCAACATTGCCCAGCGTTCCCGCCAGTTCTCCGGGAACATCTCCTCAATGGCTCGCAGCAGCCAGACGGCGATGAACGGTTTGCGCAATTCCGTCGCCAGTGTTTCAAACTCCATTGACCGCCTCGGCTCCTCGGCGACCCGCACGTTCGGCATGCTCACTGCCGGCGGTGCGACGATAGCTGGCCTGGGTTATACCGCCAATAAGCTATTTATCAGTATCGCGGCCACGCGTGAAAACCAGCGTATCGCGCTCAACTCTCTCTACAAAGGCAACCAGCAGCATGCGTCAGAAATGATGCAATGGGCCATTCAGAACGC
>NZ_JBKDZH010000054.1:0-6443 GCF_047971185.1 Kluyvera sp. | reverse complement strand
TCTGGCGCTCGCCCTGGCAGCTTAGCCCGCAGAGTAACCGGATGGGCTACCGCCTGAAAGGGCAGCCGCTGTCGCGTCCCCATACGCGCGAGCTGTTATCCCATGGACTGGTGCCCGGCGTGGTGCAGGTGCCGCATAACGGTCAGCCGATTGTGCTGATGAATGACGCGCAGACCACCGGCGGCTATCCGCGCATCGCCTGCATCATTGAAGCGGATATGTTTCAGCTGGCGCAGATACCGCTTGGCCAGCCGATACACTTTGTCCGTTGCTCGCTCGAAGAGGCGCTGAAGGCACGCCAGGAAAGGCAGCGTTATCTGGAGCAGCTAAGCTGGCGTCTGAATGAGGAAGCGTGAACAACCGCTTGCGGGTTAAGCATATCCTCGCTCAATAATACCGGTGCGGCATCGTGCTGCATCGGTATATTTATTCAGTTATTAAATTCCTCTAATTCTAAACATAAGTATTTCATTATTAATTTATTCTGATTTAGCACATCGCCAGCTTTCATCGGTAGCACTGTGATGGAGACTGTGCTTATATTTTATGCGTCTGATGATAATCCAGGGATGGAAACGATGGCGTTGAAAATTGCAGCGCCGCTTATTGTGTTTCTCGCGTGTGAAACCATCGAGCGGCTGTTTAATCTGGCTGAATATAAAGATATCTATCATGCGATCAATGGTATTATTTTCGCGTGGCTGTTGCTGGCGATTGTGCGCTATTTGCTAACATCACAGGCGGAAAAAGAGACGCCGGAGTTTGCCATTGCCAAGCTCTATAACGCTAAGCCGGTTTACCCGCTGATAACCGACAATGAACGGCGTGCTGCCTGCGCGGAAGCGCTGTATCTGATTGGCGAAACCTCGGTCCATCATGCTTCAATCAGCTACGTAAATTCCCTTGAACAGCTGGATCTGAATAACAACGACGATATTAAAGAAGCTCGTCTGTTAATGAGCACCACATGGAATATCGACTGCGATCGGGCATTACGTAAAACATTGCGTCAGTTAATTACCAGCGCGACGTCGTGTGCGGATATCCCGATGAAAAGCATTGCGGCAAAAGAACGGTATATGACCTTTTTGCAAAATCAGGGGCTACCGTTTCAGGATGTCGATACTTGCCCGATTACCGGCTACGATTTGGTCAGAGCCTCCTGGCTGGCGCGAATTGGCTTTTCGGTAGGGTATATTGACGAGCAGGAAGCCCGCGATTTTTTAAATATTATCGGTGAGCTGATTCAGCAGCAATATTCCTCCTGGGAGCAGCTAACCGCGTCTTATTTGATGATGTACCTGGAGTGGAACGGCGGGCTAAAAGGCGTGCTGGGTGGTCTGCTGTCCGGGCTGGTGGCGAAGGACCGTATCCTGGGTGCCCGGATCCTGCTGGAGGACGCCGCCTCGCCGTTTCGTCACCATGATTTTCCGCTTTATACCTCCTGCCAGGCCGAAATTGCCGCTTGCGTCGGCGGAGCAGGGCGCTCACGATAGTCAGGATGTTGGTTTAGCTGAAGGATATGACCATGCCTGAAGGCCCAGAGATCCGTCGCGCGGCGGATAGCCTGGAAGCGGCAATAAAAGACAAACCGCTCACTGAAGTCTGGTTTGCGTTCCCCGAGCTTGCGCCCTATGCCGCGGAGCTGATCGGTCAGCGTGTGACGCACGTCGAAACGCGCGGCAAGGCGCTGTTGACGCACTTTTCCGGTGGCCTGACGCTCTACAGCCATAATCAGCTGTACGGGGTATGGCGGGTGGTTACGGCCAGCGAAAAGCCGGAGACCACGCGGGTGCTGCGGGTGAGGCTGCAAACGGCGGATAAGGCCATTTTGCTGTATAGCGCCTCCGATATTGAGATGCTGACGGCGCAAACGCTGCAAACCCATCCGTTTTTGCTGCGCGTCGGGCCGGATGTGCTCGATATGACGCTAACGCCGCAGGCGGTGAAGGCGCGGCTGCTGTCGCCGAAGTTCCGTAACCGCCAGTTCTCCGGCCTGCTTTTGGATCAGGCGTTTCTCGCCGGGCTGGGCAACTATCTGCGCGTTGAAATTCTCTGGCAGGTGGGGCTCACGGGAAATCATAAGGCTTCGCAGCTGACCGAGCCGCAGCTTGATGCGCTGGCGCAGGCGTTGCTGGATATCCCCCGGCTGTCGTATAACACGCGCGGTAAAGTGGATGACAACAAGCACCACGGCGCGCTGTTTCGCTTTAAGGTGTTTCACCGCGACGGTGAAGCCTGCGAGCGCTGCGGCGGGATTATCGAAAAGACGATGCTCTCCTCAAGACCATTTTACTGGTGCCCACATTGCCAGAAGTAGTCTGGACGAGGTGCGTCCGCACCGACTCTGGAGATGTCCCGGCGGCGCTGCGCTTAGCCGGGCTACAGGTGATGGTAGCCCGGACGAGGTGCGTTAGCGCCGACTCCGGGGATCGCGATAGTGACCAAAAAAAAGCGCCCAAGGGCGCTTTTTTTACTTCCGGACCCGCAATTATTTCTTGAGGTCGGATTTGAAGTCACGCTGCTCGTAGCCGGTGTACAGCTGACGCGGACGCGCAATCTTCATGCCGTCGGTGTGCATTTCGTTCCAGTGAGCGATCCAGCCGATGGTACGCGCCATCGCGAAGATCACGGTGAACATGGAAGACGGAATGCCCATCGCTTTCAGGATGATACCGGAGTAGAAATCGACGTTCGGGTACAGTTTCTTCTCGATGAAGTACGGGTCGTTGAGCGCAATGTGCTCCAGCTCCATCGCCACTTCCAGCAGATCGTCCTTGGTGCCCAGCTCTTTCAGCACTTCGTGACAGGTTTCGCGCATTACGGTGGCACGCGGGTCGTAGTTTTTGTACACGCGGTGGCCGAAGCCCATCAGGCGGAAAGAGTCGTTCTTGTCTTTCGCGCGACGGACGAATTCTGGAATGTGCTCAACGGAGCTGATCTCTTCCAGCATCTTCAGTGCGGCTTCGTTGGCGCCGCCGTGCGCTGGCCCCCACAAAGAGGCGATACCGGCAGCGATACAGGCGAACGGGTTGGCGCCTGAAGAGCCCGCGGTACGTACGGTGGAAGTGGAAGCGTTCTGTTCGTGGTCAGCGTGCAGGATCAAGATACGGTCCATCGCGCGTTCCAGAACCGGGTTCACTTCGTAGTCTTCGCACGGGGTGGCGAACATCATACGCAGGAAGTTACCGGCATAGGACAGGTCATTACGCGGATAAACAAACGGCTGACCGATAGAATATTTGTAACACATCGCGGCCATGGTCGGCATTTTCGACAGCAGGCGGAACGCGGCGATTTCACGGTGACGCGGGTTATTCACGTCCAGAGAGTCGTGATAGAACGCGGCCAGCGCGCCGGTAATCCCGCACATCACCGCCATCGGGTGAGAGTCGCGACGGAAGGCGTGGAACAGACGGGTGATCTGCTCGTGAATCATGGTGTGGCGTGTGACGGTGGTGGTGAATTCATCGAATTCGGCCTGGCTCGGCTTTTCGCCGTACAGCAGGATGTAGCACACTTCAAGGTAGTTCGAGTCGGTTGCGAGCTGATCGATCGGGAAGCCGCGGTGCAGCAAAATCCCTTCGTCGCCATCAATAAAAGTAATCTTAGACTCGCAAGATGCGGTAGAGGTAAAACCAGGGTCAAAAGTAAAAATGCCTTTTGAACCCAGAGTACGGATATCAAGAACATCCTGACCGAGCGTGCCTTTCAGCACATCAAGTTCAATAGCAGTATCACCGGATAGAGTGATTTTTGCCTTTGTATCAGCCATTTACGGTCTCCTTAGCGCCTTTTTGCTTAAGACTGCCGGATGCCGGATTTGCAATTCAGAATATATTTCGACGCTGCCAGTTTGTTATTTGGCTCACGGCTCTGCTGTAGAGATAAAGCAAGGGTACAGAGCAAAGGGCGCTTGACGGTGCACGTCTAATCTACAGTGAAACAACAGCAAATCAGGGTCTTAGCAATCCAATGATTCAAACCTGAACAAACACTAATAACGTTACAGCCAGGCCAGGTCAACCCAATCACACTGTTACATAACTTATTATCAGGTGAAAGAGTGCCCCCATAACTTTTGAGCATTATATGCTTTTACAGGTGATGGTTGTAACAATAATGTTTAATATTTGTCAAATCACGTGATTAATTTTTAAAAAATTGTTTTAATCGTGAGCGTGATCACTGTTCTGCATAAAACCAGACAAACTATATGTAGGTTAATTGTAATGATTTTGTGAACGGCCTATACTGCCGCCAGGTCTCCGGAACTCCCTGCAATCCCGAGCCACCCAGCGTTATAGCGCGTCGTTTTAGCATCTGGAAGCAGATTTAACCATGACGCGAAGTTATAGAAAGGACGCTGCTTGACCCGCCTGCGGACCGGAGGAAGGAAATAATAAGAACAGCATGTGGGCGTTATTCATGATAAGAAATGTGAAAAAACAAAGACCTGTCAATCTGGATTTGACAACAATCCGGTTCCCTATAACAGCGATAGCGTCCATTCTTCATCGCGTTTCCGGCGTGATTACGTTTGTGGCGGTGGGCATTCTGCTCTGGCTGTTGGGCACCAGTCTCTCCTCTCCGGAAGGCTTCCTGACCGCTTCCTCCATCATGGGCAGTTTCTTCGTTAAATTCATTATGTGGGGCATCCTCACTGCGCTGGCCTACCACGCGGTTGTCGGTATTCGTCACGTGTTAATGGATTTTGGTTATATCGAAGAAACCCTCGAAGCCGGTACGCGTTCCGCCAAAATTTCTTTCGTTATTACTGTCGTGCTTTCAATTCTTGCAGGAGTCCTCGTATGGTAAGCAACGCCTCAGCATTAGGACGCAACGGCGTACATGACTTCATCCTTGTTCGCGCCACCGCCATTGTCCTGACTCTGTACATCATCTACATGGTGGGCTTTTTTGCGACGCACGGTGAAGTCACCTGGGAAATCTGGAGCGGTTTCTTTGCCTCTGCGTTCACCAAAGTGTTCACCCTGCTGGCTCTGTTCTCAATCTTGATTCATGCCTGGATCGGCATGTGGCAGGTGTTGACCGACTACGTTAAACCGCTGGCTCTGCGCCTGACGCTGCAACTGGTGATTGTTGTTGCGCTGCTGGTTTACGTTATCTATGGATGTGTTGTGGTGTGGGGTGTGTGATGAAACTGCCAGTCAGAGAATTTGATGCTGTTGTGATTGGTGCCGGCGGCGCAGGTATGCGCGCGGCGCTGCAAATTTCCCAGAGCGGCCAGACCTGTGCGCTGCTGTCTAAAGTGTTCCCGACTCGTTCCCATACCGTATCCGCGCAGGGTGGTATCACCGTGGCGCTCGGTAATACCCATGAAGATAACTGGGAATGGCACATGTACGACACCGTTAAAGGGTCGGACTATATCGGTGACCAGGACGCCATTGAATATATGTGTAAAACCGGCCCGGAAGCGATTCTGGAGCTGGACCACATGGGCCTGCCGTTCTCCCGCCTGGAGAATGGCACCATCTATCAACGTCCGTTTGGCGGCCAGTCGAAAAACTTCGGCGGCGAGCAGGCGGCACGTACCGCAGCGGCGGCTGACCGTACCGGCCACGCGCTGCTGCACACGCTGTATCAACAGAATTTGAAAAACCACACCACCATTTTCTCCGAGTGGTATGCGCTGGATCTGGTGAAAAACGCCGATGGCGCGGTGGTCGGCTGTACCGCCCTGTGTATCGAAACCGGTGAAGTGGTGTACTTCAAAGCCCGTGCCACCGTGCTGGCAACCGGCGGCGCAGGCCGCATTTACCAGTCCACCACCAACGCCCACATCAACACCGGTGACGGTGTAGGTATGGCGATCCGCGCCGGGGTTCCGGTGCAGGATATGGAAATGTGGCAGTTCCACCCGACCGGTATCGCCGGGGCGGGCGTGCTGGTGACCGAAGGCTGCCGTGGTGAAGGCGGCTATCTGCTGAACAAACACGGCGAGCGCTTCATGGAGCGTTATGCGCCGAACGCCAAAGACCTGGCGGGCCGTGACGTGGTGGCGCGTTCCATCATGATCGAAATCCGCGAAGGTCGCGGCTGCGATGGTCCGTGGGGCCCGCACGCCAAGCTGAAGCTGGACCACCTGGGTAAAGAAGTCCTGGAGTCCCGTCTGCCGGGTATCCTGGAGCTGTCTCGTACCTTCGCCCACGTTGACCCGGTTAAAGAGCCGATTCCGGTTATCCCAACCTGCCACTATATGATGGGCGGTATTCCGACCAAAGGGAGCTGCCAGGCGCTGACCGTGAACGAGCAGGGTGAAGACGTGGTGATTCCTGGCCTGTTCGCGGTCGGCGACATCGCCTGCGTATCGGTGCACGGCGCTAACCGTCTGGGCGGCAACTCGCTGCTGGACCTGGTGGTGTTTGGCCGTGCGGTAGGTCTGCATCTACAGGAATCTATCGCCGAACAGGGCGTGC
>NZ_JBKDZH010000053.1:0-18924 GCF_047971185.1 Kluyvera sp. | reverse complement strand
AGTGAACAGTAGTGAATAGTTATAAGTAAAAAAACAAACAGTGAGTAAGGTTTTCCTGAGACCTTTCTCTGGCCAGCCGGGTTTTAAGGTCTGTTTGTGCCATTTTTGCCACAACGGCAATGAATCGTGTTGTTGTGTCCGGCGCGGCAGAATCTCCTCAGATTGAAACGAAGAGGAGACCCGACATGACTCATACCGCTGTTATTCCCGACTACCTTAAACCTGCAATGGAACACCTTGAGACTGCCCGCTCGGCGCATCTCGCCAGTGCCAGCCGTATGGATGAAACCACGACGGCCATCAGCCAGGTGCAAACGCAAAAAAATGAACTGGAGCAGGAAAACGGCAATGATTCCGGCGCATGGCGCGCCGCCTTTCGTGCCGGTGGTGCTGTCATTACCGACGAGCTGAAACAACGCCATCTGGCGCGCGTGACTCAGCGTGAACTGGTGCAGGAATGTGACAGCATGGCTGAGGTTCTGGCTTTTGAGCTGGACAGCCTTCGGGGAGCCTGTGACCGGACGGCCAGAGCATACCGTCAGGCGCATCACGGCGTCCTCAGCCAGTATGCAGAGAACGAACTCGATACTGCCCTGCGTGAAAACTGCGGTGCGCTCGTCAGAGCAATGAAACTCAGCATACTGGTTAAAGATAATCCGCTTGCCAACACCATCGGCCATCAGGGCTATGTCGAGCCAGAGCATGCCGTTATGCAGCAGGTGAAAACGTGGCTTGAGCAGGCGGTGAGGGGCTGCCATATCCGGCTGACCGATGAACCGGTGCTGTTTAAAACAGGGCTGTCGGCCTCCACGCTGCCGCATATGGAGCATGACGTTGCGGCCACGCCCGTTCAGCGCAAAGTCTGGCAGGAAAAAATGCGGGAACGTGAAGCTGACCTGAAAGCACGGGGGTTATTGTCATGATGCGCTGCCCTTTCTGCCGCACAGCGGCACACGTTCGCACCAGCCGCTATATGTCTGACAGCGTCAAAGAGAGTTATCTGCAGTGCCAGAATGTGCACTGCTCGGCGACATTCAAAACGCATGAGTCCATCTTTGAGGTGATCCGTTCCCCGGTCGTCGATGAGAAACCCGCACCGGTGCCGACAGCACCCGCAGCTCCACGTCAGGTGAAAGGCTGTTACAGCTCACCGTTCCGTCATTAATCAGGAGAGACAACCCGTGACCACCCTGACCTTACAGCAGGCGTTTGATGCCTGTCAGACGAACAAAACCGCATGGCTGAACCGTAAAGCTGAACTGGCCGCCGCAGAGCAGGAATATCAGGCACTATTACGGGATGACAATGCATCAAGCTCCCGCAGATTACAGTCGCTGCGCGACCGCATTGACGTAAAAAAATGGGAGGTTAATCAGGCCGCCGGTCGCTACATCTTCTCGCATGAGGAGGTCCAGCGCATCAGCATCCGTAACCGGCTGCATGATTTTATTCAGCAGAACGGCGCGGAGCTGACCGCCATACTGGCACCTGAGCTTATGGGAATTAAGAACCAGCCCACGATGTTAAAAAGTCGGGCGCTCGACCGTTCGGTGGCGTATCTGCGTGAAGCTCTTTCCGTCTGGCTGGCCGCAGGAAATGAAATGAATTTTTCTGCACAGGATAACGATATTTTAACGGCCATCGGATACAGGCCTGATGCGCCTTCGCGGGATGATAATCGTGAAAAATTTACCCCTGCGCAGAGCATGATTTACGCCCGTCGATGCGCCGAAATGGCCGCGCAGTAGCCTGTCAAAAAATCCCCGTAAATCCCGCAATTTTTAACGAAATAAGCCATGCATCCATAAGGTGCATGGTTTTGCATGCAAATCCCCGTATTTTATTTCCCCCACCACGCCAGTACCGGCGCGGCCTGAGTCGGTTCATGCACCTGCATTAAAAGTGACCTCTTAAGCGGGCAGGCGTGGCGGGGAGAGCATTGCGCGCCAACATTAACATGTGTATTTAATTTACGGTCTAAGCGCGTCACTGCATCGCGCGGATTCAAGAGAGTGTCGGTGAGTGGTAGAGCTATGTTCGAGGGCTTGAAGGGCTTCTGAGGCTGCCTGATGAAGGCAAAGAAAAAGCCGCTCGGAAGCGGCAAGTAGACAAAAGGTATTTAGAGAACCCCAAATTAACAAATTTTGAAGTTATTTAAGCCAATGGTCTTTGACACCTGAAAAATCCACGTTATGCCATTGCTGTTTCCAAACTTCCCAATATTTTATGTCATTTGAAGATGGTTGCTTATCCTCTGGACATAGATCAATAGAAACTATGGAAGGCAAAACAATTGACTCACCAATAATTAAAGCCTCACCAGCCTTAAGGGAAGGTAAAGTATCAATAATAGATCCAAGTGTATCAGGGAGCAGTCTCTTGACATAATTTTGATCTACAGGGTTAGTTAACCTCATAGCTATAAAATTATTACATTGAGAGAATATAGTCTCAGATATTTCGGATGGCCTTTGGCTGGCAAGAAGTAAGGTAACCCCATATTTCCGGCCTTCCTTAGCAATACGCTCAATTGACTTCTTAGAAGATCTATATCTAACAAGCTCACTATTTGGAACGTATTTATGAGCCTCTTCATAAACTAAAAGAATGGGGAAGTCAGTATTTTCACCATTGGCCTCCTTCATTTTCTTATAGACATAACCATATTCAAAAATCAGTCTAGATATTAAAGAAACCGTAATACTCAAAACCTCAAAAGGTATTCCACTTAAATCTATAATAGTCACATTTCTGTTATCATCCGGTGTTGTTTTTACTCCTAACAAACTCCTGATAACATCTTCAAACTTATTACTTCTAGATTCCTCAGAGAAAAGGAATGATAACCTATCCTGATTGATTTTTTCTGAAAATCGAGAAATAAATTTATCTAAAGTCCCATCAGCATAAAACCCTTTTGTTATATTCGAGTTTTTAGTGTTGTAGAAATTAAATTTTTTCTCAAAATATTTATCAATACGATCAGCGTCATTAAGTTGGCAACCACAATCTTGGGTTGTGGAGCTATCCCCCTTTTTATCTGCTTCACCAGACTCACCAATGATCATATATCTATCATTTGCTTTTGAGTTTTTGGTCTCATCTCGCAGGTTTTTTAAAGCATTTTCAACTTCATCTATATCAAAAAAAACAGGGCTGTCATAAAAAACTTTCGATAATGATGGATTATGCTTTCTCTTATTTGCCGTTACCAACATTCTAAATACCGACGACTGATTATAGTTATCTCTTTCACCGGTATCTAAGAGAATCTCTTCTAATTCTTCACTGTTTAGCAACCAATAAGGCAAACATAAATTATTAACATCTAAAAAATTGGCATCAGGAAAAGCTGAACGATACTCAGAGTGAATATCGAAAATGATAACATGCGAGTTATTTAAACTAAAATCTCCATCTTTTCCATTTATAGCCGTTTGTATTACTTTAGAGACAGTATGAGATTTTCCAGAACCTGTCGATCCTATTATGGCAATATGTTTATTAAAAAACCTATTACCATCCAACGGAATTCTAATATTGTCATTATATGAAAGAGAGCAAAACTCAAATTGCTTACTTTGTTCTACAGAATCTTTGTAAATACTTCTAATATCATCATATGTCGCTGGCGCAGCCTCTTTAGGAGGTAATGCAATTGAATCGCCACCGCGCTCAAACTTCCCATCCTTGATAATACCCAATGGATTAGCTTGTATAAGATACTTTCTCTCACCACTCTCCTTAGCTTCAATTGAAAAATTCTCAATAATACCAATGAGCATCATAGTTCCATCATCAGATGGCACTTTAATATATGAACCAACCTTTAAATTTTGCCCATCTTTAAAATCATTGAGGTTAGTTACAAGGATCTTAATATTATTCGGATAAACAGATATAACTTCGGCATTAACATCATTCAAATTAGTATTATTCATTTCAATATCCTTTTGCACATATCTAATGATTTAACTTGGATTTTAACAACCTTAGCTTGTTTACTTTCATAGTGATAAAAAGGTTCATTAACATAGAACTGATAAACTTCTTTTGTTTTAGTTGATCTTAATAAAACATCATCAATGAAACCAAGATCATTTACAAACCTAATTTTATAATATGATATATCATTAATATCTCTCATTAATGACTCACAATTAAAACTTGCACCGTGGTAATCATACCCATCCATTGGGGGGTAGCCTGATGTTTTTAAAGCCAACTTCAATTCTGATAAGTCAGAAGAAGACATCCCATGAATATAAAAATATGGACAAAATCGATCTTCTTGTTGCTTTTTATTTATGCTTGTAACAGACCACCTTTTTAGGATGATAGCTACTAACTCAACCACGTCATGAATTCTATAATTATTATTCTCAATAATAAAGAAACGGTCAAAATTATTAGTATTCATCACCGATGGGAAATACTTAGCTCTTAACCCCTCACAATAGCTAATTTCTGATTTGAATACTGAGAACCAAATATCAAATAAAATATTTTTATTATCAATCTGATTTTTAAAATCAACCGGTAAGATTTTTCTATTTTCCTCACCTTTCATGGTTGAGTATTTTTTTATAAGTGAAATTGCATTGTTATAATAATAATATTCAGCCTCAAATGCAGAACATGAATAAACATCTTTAATTTTACCTAACACTTCATTTATCTGATCATCATAAGATGGTGCGTTGATGTCAATGGTTAATAAACTGATGAAATCTGATAAATGCTGATCATTAAGACCTAATTCAGTATGGGTTTCAATTGTTTTCTTTATTCTTTTTTTATCATCTTCTTTATCTTTTTTTTCATACTCATGATATATCAAAAAATTTTCTTTCAAATATTCAACTGTTAAAGGAAGTGTTAGCTTATCATGCCCTTTAGAATAAAAACCATATAAAGTATATTTATACGACTCTTTATTGTTAAAAAACCTATCAGCAAAATCCTTTAACATCAAGCGAATAGGCTTCGCTATGACAGATGAATTATACTCTGTGCTCTCATAATATTTACATTGTATTGCCGTATTATCATCGACGGTTTTAAGATCAATATCCTCAACCCCCTCAATATAAATGGCATCATTATCGGAACGCTGCAATAATTCAAGAATAGTTTTATCAAACTGATAAAAATAACCTTTAATTGCGTGTATAGCACTGCGTGGATTGTCCATATTTATCCTTTAATCAAAAATGTAATTTGAATACCACTGCATCATACTCCGCCGTTTATCAATATACTGAGCATGATTGTACGTGCCTCTGATATTATTCTTATCTATATGAGCAAGCTGTATTTCAATCCAAGCCGAATCAAATCCTTTTTCATGGAGGATGGTGGATAAGGAATGTCGAAAACCATGACCAGTGAGTTTCCCACCATAGCCAATGCGCTTGATAACCTGGTTAATACTCGCCTCACTCATAGGCTTGTTCGGATCGTTCCGCCCCGGAAAAACATAACGATAGTTCCCTGTCATGATCTTGAGTTCATTGAGTAAATCTAACGCCTGAATAGACAATGGCACAAGATGCGACCTGCGCATTTTCATCCTTTCAGCGGGAATTTCCCAAATAGCGTTATCCAGATCAAATTCTGACCATAAGGCCGCACGTAATTCGATAGTTCTAACACCCGTAATCATGAGTAATTTCGTAGCAATCTGGACAAGCCGACTACCTGTGTAACTGTCTAAGGCACGTAGAAAATCCGGTATCTCATCAGCTTTTAGGAACGGGAAGTGATTGGATTGATGTACTTCGAGGGCGCTTGAGAGATCCGCTGCTGGGTTAAACTCAGCCCTTCCTGTAGCAATGGCATAGCGAAAAACCTCTGAACATCGCTGCCGCACTTTGCGCATTTTCTCCAACGCACCACGTTTCTCAATTTTACGTAGAACGTTCAGCAGCTCTAGCGGTTTAATCTCTCCCACTGGCCTTGTTCCGACATAAGGAAAAATGTCGTTCTTAAACGCTTCCATGATATCTGATGCATATCCTGCCGACCATTTAGCAGATTTAAGTTGATGCCACTCTCTGGCTATCTTTTCGAAGGCGTTCTCTGACTCTGTTTGCAGAGCCAGCTTTTGCTCTTTTCGAACCTCACTAGGGTTCTTTCCTTCTGCCACAAGTTTTCGAGCTTCATCACGACGGGAACGAGCATCGGCAAGGGTGATCGTTGGGTAAACACCAAGCGAGATCATCTTGGGTTTACCGGCATAGCGATAGCGAAACCGCCAGCTCTTGCTTCCATTAGGTTCTATAAGCAATGACAAGCCTTGCCCATCCCCAAGCGTATAGGGTTTATCTTCAGGCTTAGCACGGCGAATCTGCATATCGTTTAAAGGCATGTGTATAGGAATCCAAGACCGAACAGGAACATATACACAATCCTATACACATTCTGTATCGGATTCTACTGGATGGTCACGGACAACGATGGACTAAAAAACGATAAAATCGTTATAAATCATGGTTATTATGGATGAATACGGACGTTTGGGGAAGTTGAGATGGTGCCGATAATAGGAGTCGAACCTACGACCTTCGCATTACGAATGCGCTGCTCTACCAACTGAGCTATATCGGCCCTGCAAGAGGTGTTCACGAGCGTGAATCACGGGGTAAAAGGTTAAGACTAACCGGGCGATGCGTCAATAGTCAGATTAATCAACCGCCTATTTTTGCATCGCCCGCTTTCAATTACGCACGAATCGTATCTTCGCCGAAGCCGATCCACTTGTAGGTAGTCAGCGCTTCGAGGCCCATCGGGCCGCGGGCGTGGAGTTTCTGTGTGCTCACCGCCACTTCTGCGCCGAGGCCGAACTGGCCGCCGTCGGTGAAGCGGGTGGAGGCGTTGACGTACACCGCAGAGGAGTCCACTTCGTTGATGAAGCGATTGGCGTTGCTCAGGGTACGGGTCAGGATGGCATCGGAGTGCTGGGTGCCGTGCTGGCGGATGTGCGCAATCGCACTGTCCATATCCGGAACCACCACCACGTTGAGATCCAGGGACAGG
Source organism: Kluyvera sp. (assembly GCF_047971185.1). Taxonomy (GTDB): domain Bacteria; phylum Pseudomonadota; class Gammaproteobacteria; order Enterobacterales; family Enterobacteriaceae; genus Kluyvera. The sequence continues at coordinate 11,886 of NZ_JBKDZH010000053.1, read as the reverse complement.
AACTCGTTATCCAGCTCTTCCGCCTTCAGCGGCACCAGCGTTGCCGGGCCTTTCAGCTCGCGCATCACCGTCTCATCGCCGTGCAGCGTCACGCCGCTCTCCGCCATCTGCTTGCTCAGCGCTGGCAGGAAACGATCGGCGATGGTCTGGTTGACCAGCAGCGTCTCAACGGTGTTACAGGTGCTCGGGCGCTGGGTTTTGGCATTGACGATGATCTTCAGCGCTGGGTCGATCTCCGCCGTGTCATCCACATAGATATGGCACACGCCGATACCGCCGGTGATCACCGGGATCGTCGACTGTTCACGGCACAGCTTGTGAAGCCCCGCGCCGCCGCGTGGGATCAGCATGTCAATGTACTTATCCATACGCAGCATTTCGCTGACCAGCGCGCGATCCGGGTTGTCGATTGCCTGTACCGCCGCTTCCGGCAGGCCACACTCTTTTAACGCCCGCTGAATCACGCCAACGGTGGCCGCGTTGGTCCGGTAGGTCTCTTTACCGCCGCGCAAAATCGCCGCGTTGCCGGTTTTCAGGCACAGCGCGGCAACGTCGACGGTGACGTTGGGGCGCGCTTCATAAATCACGCCGATCACGCCGAGCGGTACGCGACGACGCTCAATGCGCAGGCCGCTGTCGAGCAGGCCGCCGTCAATCACCTGCCCTACCGGGTCCGCCAGCGTGCACACCTGGCGCACGTCGTTGGCGATCGCGGTCAGACGCGCAGGGGTTAGCGCTAGGCGATCGAGCATTGCTTCGCTCAGGCCGCCCTCGCGCGCATGGGTCAGATCCTCGGCGTTAGCGCGCAGGATCTCATCGCTATGAGATTCCAGATAGTCTGCAATAGTTTCCAGAACGCGGTTTTTTTCCCGGCTGGATAATAGCGCCAGTTTGTAGGAGGCCTGCTTTGCCGCAATGCCCATGTGTTCCAGCATGTTGAACTCCTTAACGGGTGATCATGTCGTCGCGATGGACGGCAACCGGGCCGTACTCATAGCCGAGGATGGCATCGATTTCCTGCGAGTGGTGCCCGGCAATGAGGCGCAGCGCGTCGCTGTTGTAACGGCTGACGCCGTGCGCGATGTCGCGGCCGTCGAGGTTGCGAATGCGGATCACTTCACCACGAGAGAAGTTGCCTGTCACGTTTTTAATGCCTTTTGGAAGTAATGAGCTCCCACGTTCCAGAATGGCGGAGGTCGCCCCGGCGTCCACCAGCAGTTCACCCGCCGGCGGCGCACCGAAGATCCAGCGTTTACGGTTCTCCAGCGGCGTATCCTGCGCGTGGAAACGCGTGCCGACGGAGATGTTGGCCATCACGTCGCCAATCACGCCCGGCAGGCTGCCCGCGGCAATAATGGTGTCGATACCGGCGCGGCAGGCGACGTCAGCGGCCTGGAGCTTGGTGCCCATACCGCCGGTGCCCAGCCCGGAGACGCTATCTCCAGCCACCGCGCGCAGCGCATCGTCGACGCCGTAAACGTCTTTAATCAATTCGGCATCCGGGTTGCTGCGCGGGTCAGCGGTGAACAAGCCCTGCTGATCGGTCAGCAGCAGCAGTTTGTCCGCGCCCGCCAGAATCGCCGCCAGCGCGGAGAGGTTATCGTTGTCGCCAACTTTAATTTCCGCCGTTGCAACCGCATCGTTTTCGTTAATCACCGGCACAATGTTGTTGTCCAGCAGCGCGCGCAGGGTATCGCGGGCGTTGAGGAAACGCTCGCGGTCTTCCATATCGGCGCGGGTCAGCAGCATCTGGCCGACGTGAATGCCGTAGATAGAGAAGAGCTGTTCCCACAGCTGGATTAGGCGGCTCTGGCCAACGGCGGCAAGCAGCTGTTTGGAAGCGATAGTCGCGGGCAGTTCAGGGTAACCCAGATGCTCACGCCCGGCGGCAATCGCTCCTGACGTTACAATGACAATTCGATGTCCAGCCGCATGGAGCTGGGCGCACTGGCGAACCAGTTCAACAATATGCGCGCGATTCAGGCGGCGCGATCCGCCCGTTAAAACACTGGTGCCCAGTTTGACCACCAGCGTCTGACTATCACTCATGATTCTCTGCCGTTAAAAAGAAGAAGTGTCGATCCAAACAAACGTTGTAACAGGAGTCAGCCCGCTTGCCAACAGGCAGCACAGAAAGCGGAAGTTTTGTTGCGCGGGATCAGACAGCCTGGAGGGGAATGTTGACAAATTTATGACAGAAAAAATTAATCATACTTTTTTATATTTAATTGAAGGTTGTCATAAATTTTTAACACCTACGGGATAAAAACGTTCCTGTTTTTTCACAGTGGTCTTTCACAGCACTCTTTTAAGTATAAAAAAACCGGGATTGAGAAATGCAAAAAACAGCTCTGGCATTAACGATGATGGGTATTATTGCGTCGTCTTCAGCGATGGCCGCAGAAGTTTATAACAAAGATGGTAATAAGCTGGATGTCTACGGAAAAGTAAAAGCCATGCACTATATGAGCGATGATTCCAGCTCTGATGGCGATAAAACCTACGTGCGTTTTGGTTTTAAAGGCGAAACACAGATTAACGATCGGTTGACCGGTTATGGTCGTTGGGAATCTGAATTTTCAGGTAATAGCGATGAAGGATCGTCCAGCCAGAAAACGCGTCTGGCATTCGCTGGCCTGAAATTAAAACAATTTGGCTCATTTGATTATGGTCGTAACCTCGGCGCGCTGTATGACGTTGAAGCCTGGACAGATATGTTCCCGGAATTCGGCGGCGACTCTACCGGCAAGACCGATAACTTTATGACCAAACGCTCCAGCGGGCTGGCCACCTATCGCAATAGCGATTTCTTCGGCGTCATCGACGGCCTGGACTTAACCCTGCAATATCAAGGGAAAAATGACCGCAGCACCTACGCCACCGCCAACGGCGACGGCTTTGGCACCGCACTCACTTATGATTTCGGCGGCAGCGACTTCGCGATCAGCGCAGCCTACACCAACTCTGACCGTACCAACATCCAGCAGGCCAAATCGCTGGCGCAGGGTGGCAAAAACGCCGAGTCCTGGGGCACCGGTGTGAAATACGACGCCAATAATATTTACCTGGCGATGATTTATACCGAAACCCGTAATATGACCCCAATTAAAGGTCTGGTTTCCGCCGACCAGGGCTTTGCCAATAAAGCGCAGAACTTTGAAGCCGTAGCGCAATATCAGTTTGATTTCGGTCTGCGTCCGTCTCTGGGCTACGTACAGATGAAAGGCAAAGATCTTGATAACGGGATCGGCGATCAGGATCTGATGAAATATGTTGATGTTGGCGCGACTTACTATTTCAACAAAAACATGTCGGCGTTTGTTGATTATAAAATCAACCTGATCGACGAAGATGCCGTGACCAAACGTCTGGCGATCATGACCGATGATGTAGTTGCCGTCGGTATGACCTACCAGTTCTAAGCCAATACGAATAAGGCCTCCGATGGAGGCCTTATTGATGATTTGATTTAAAGGCCCGCAACGTCATGGGCCTTTATTATTATGCGGTGCGCTTAACCGCTTCGTTAGCAAAGCCGTCGGCGGGCTCCAGCGCTAAATCCAGGCTCTTCAGCAGCTCGCTCACCCGCTCGTGGAAACCACGCAGCGTTTGCTGCAGACGCTCCATGACCTCCGGGTCTTTGATCGCGACCGCCTGCCAGGTCCCTTCTTTATCGAACAAGCCGAACTGGTAGCTATAGGTGAAGCGATGCTCTTCCGCTTCCATTTCCATCCACCAGCCCCAGAACTCACGCTTCTCCGGCGCCGGTTTTACATTGACGCAAACGGCCAGGCAGTCGAAAAAAAAGCGGTTGTCCTGACACTGTTCTTCGCGGATATAGGGGCCAAGCGCAGTGAGTTTCTTGATCAATCTACTCTTCGGGTGTCCACTCGGTAACGTCATTGCGATCTCCTTTAGTGATGCAACTGTTTTACCAAATCAATAGAATTTATCAATATATTAACAAAATCTATTATTGATCCACCCGGCAATTTCTTTCAGCGCCTTATCAAAATTACGGTACACCGGGTTAAATGGAATCGGCATCAGTTTGCCCTGCGCGGAGGACGAGACGATTAAACGCGACTCCTCTTCCGGGCTGAACGGATCGTTATCCCAGAAGCCGGAAAGCATCGGCGTCGGGCAACGGCGGCCCAGTAGCCCCTGCGTTTTCAGCGAGTAGCGATTGAGCTCCACGCGCAGCGCTTCATCGGAGGCATCGTGCATTCCCAGGCGCGAAGCCAGCACGTCGAGATACATTTCCGGCACGCGTCCCTGGTGCAGCGGATCGCTCAACAGGCCATGAACCACCGGGCCCAGACAGGCCACGGCTTTGAGATTCTGCGCTTCCAGATAGGCCAGACGTACGGCGATGTTGGCGCCGAAGCGGAAACCAAAGGCGGCAACGCGCGTGTGATCGACCCACGGAACCTCGCGCAGCTGCTTAATCACGTGCTGATGCAGCATGCTGGAGTCCTGGGTTAGCTTCCATTTTGACGAGAAACCGATCGACGGCATATCCACCGTCAGCATGGCAATGCCAAGCGGGGCAAAGTAGCGTTCGTACAGGCTGTAGTAGTCAGTTTGCAGACCGTCCAGCCCGCCGCACATCAGCACGGTCGGGAACGGGCCATCGCCTTTCGGCATGTGTAGAAAACCGGTTATCGGCGCACCGCCGGGAATGGCAAACTCCAGCTCACGCATGGCGCCAGGCAGACGCTTAGCCGCTTCTTCATAGGCCCGGTTAGCCAGCGCCTGCGCCTGCTCGGCAAGGTCATCCCCCTTCAGGTGCGGATAGGCGGCAATGCTATACAGATTAGAGGCATGCAGCCAGTGACGGCCGCTGAGGGTTTCGTCCTGCTCCTGCATCGCCTTCTGCTGCCACTGCATCGCCTGCGTTGACCACTCGTAAATCCAGTTACCGCCGCGATAGCCCACCACGGTGTCGTACAGCTCATCGTCGGTACGTTCGGCGGTACTCATGACGATACGCGCCTGCACGTCGAGAATTTCCTGCGGCGTGACGCCACGCCAGATCCACATCAGGCGATTAATCATGCGATACCAGTGCGGCACGTTGCTTCCGCTCAGCGCGGAGTGCATGCTCTGGGTCTCGCCGTTGCTAAACCTGCGCACCAGCGTGGACGTTTCAGGGTGTTTAAAACGCGGCTTGAATAGTGTTTCGCTGAGATTGGCTTCTGGCATGACAAAACTCCATCGATACGATCTTTAATCCATTGTAACGCGTGGGGCATTAAAAAAAACAACGCCCGGCATAACCGGGCGTTGGAAGCGCATTTATTGACTGAATTAACGGCCAGAGATAGGCGGTACGAATACCACACCCATGTCCCAGGGCTGCTCAATCCAGGTATCCTGCGGGATATCAACAACATAATCGTCAACCAGCGGACGGCCAGCCGGTTTAGCGAAGATGGTGACGAAATGCGCTTTTGGATACATTTCGCGAATCGCTACCGCAGTGCCGCCGGTGTCGACCAGATCGTCAATCACGATGAAGCCTTCACCGTCGCCTTCTGCGCGTTTCAGGACTTTCAGCTCGCGCTGGTTATCGTGGTCATAGCTGGAGATGCATACGGTGTCGACATGACGAATGCCCAGTTCACGTGCCAGCAATGCGCCCGGTACCAGACCACCACGGCTAACGGCGATGATGCCTTTCCACTGCTCAGAAGGCATCAGGCGCGCGGCCAGCTTGCGTGCGTGAATCTGCAACATGTCCCAGGTGACGACGTATTTTTCGCTCATGTGAAGTGTCCCAGCCTGTTTTATACGGCTTAAAAAGTGTTCAAGGGGGAAATAGGTTGCGCGAGATTATAGAGATCTGACGCACTAAAAACCAGTGTTAAGCGGAATACGCGGCTCTTTTTACGTGGTTTGTTCTACCGGAAAGGGCAGAAAGTGGTATTCTCAACCCCATCGCGCAAGCCCGGCTTGTGGTATATGTCTACGCTAACCCTTTACCTGCAAGCGACTTTTGCAGAACGCCGTAAGGAGACTCATTGTGTCTGAACTGTCTCAATTATCCCCGCAGCCGCTGTGGGATATTTTTGCCAAAATCTGTTCTATTCCGCACCCTTCTCATCATGAAGAGCAGCTCGCCGCGCACATCGTCGGCTGGGCGAAAGAAAAAGGTCTTCACGCAGAGCGCGACCAGGTGGGCAACATTCTGATTCGCAAAGCCGCGACTCCGGGTATGGAAAACCGTAAACCGGTGGTGCTGCAGGCTCACCTCGATATGGTGCCGCAGAAAAACAATGACACCGTCCACGATTTTGCCAAAGACCCAATTCAGCCGTACATCGACGGCGAGTGGGTGAAAGCGCGCGGCACAACGCTGGGCGCCGATAACGGCATCGGCATGGCTTCCGCGCTGGCGGTGCTGTCTGACGAATCCGTTGAACATGGCCCGCTGGAAGTGCTGCTGACCATGACCGAAGAGACCGGTATGGACGGCGCGTTTGGTCTGCAACCTAACTGGCTGCAGGGCGAGATTCTGATCAACACCGACTCCGAAGAAGAAGGCGAAATCTACATGGGTTGCGCCGGTGGTATCGACTTCACCAGCAACCTGCCGCTGAGCCGCGAAGCGATTCCTGCTGGCTTCCAGGGCTTCAAGCTGACGCTGAAAGGCCTGAAGGGCGGCCACTCCGGCGGTGATATTCACCTTGGCCTCGGCAACGCCAATAAACTGCTGGCGCGCTTCCTGGTGGCCCACGCGGCGGAGCTGGATCTGCGTCTCGTTGACTTCACCGGCGGTACCCTGCGTAATGCAATCCCACGTGAAGCGTTCGCCGCCATTTCGATCCCGGCAGACAAAGTCGATGCGCTGAAAGAGCTGGTAGAGACCTACCTGCACATTCTGCAAAACGAGCTGTCTGCAAAAGAGAAAAATCTGACGCTGGTGCTGGAAGCGAATACCGTTGAAGGTAAAGCGTTAACCGCCGCATCCCGCGATGCGTTCATTCAGCTGCTGAACGCGACCCCGAACGGCGTGATTCGTAACTCCGACGTGGCGAAAGGCGTTGTAGAAACCTCCCTGAACGTGGGCGTGGTTTCCATGACTGACGATACTGCTACCATTCACTGCCTGATTCGTTCCCTGCTCGACAGCGGTAAAGATTACGTCGTGAGCATGCTGGAGTCTCTGGGTGCGCTGGCGGGTGCCAAAACCCAGCCGAAAGGCGGCTACCCGGGCTGGCAGCCGGACGCTAACTCTCCGGTCATGAAACTGGTACGCGAAACCTATCAGCGCCTGTTCAACAAGGTGCCAAATATTCAGATTATCCACGCGGGTCTGGAATGTGGTCTGTTCAAAAAGCCGTATCCGGACATGGATATGGTCTCCATTGGGCCAACCATCACCGGGCCGCACTCTCCGGATGAGCAGGTTCATATCGAAAGCGTTGGCCAGTACTGGCAGCTGCTGACGGAACTGCTGAAAGCGATTCCGGCGAAGTAAGTTCTGAGCCTTCCCGGCGTCGCATTGCTCGGCCGGGTTACTCTCTGAGTAGCCTGGCTAAATGAAGCCGTCGCCGGGAAGCTTACCGGCGTTTCTCCATCCGATAATTGACAAATTCCTCTCCGCGCGACTCTACCCGCTGTTCAGCGACAACCTGAAACCCCATACGCTCAAAGCACGGCCTGGCCGTGATACTCGCCTCCACCGTTAACGTTCCCGTGGGAATCAGCGCAAATAGCGAAGTCAGCAACGCGCTGGCCATTCCCTGGCGTGAGTACTCCGGGGCGACAAACAGCAGATCGATGTAGCGATCCACGGCGGTGATAAAGCCAACCACGCTGCCCTCTTTTTCCGCCACCAGCACCCGCGAATTCGCCAGCTTCTGCCGCCAGCGCGCATCGTCGACCTGGGCCCAGGCGTTAATTTGCGCTGGGGAATAGTGCTGGCTGGCGGTTTCCCGCACCGCGCGCAGGAAAATCTGGCACAGGGTGGCAAAATCGCTGTCGCGATAAGGGCGAATGAGCATAGTTAAATTCCTAACAAAAGCTGGCGTTCCAGCTGCGGATCCAGCAGTGAGACGTGTAAACCCACCAGCCGCACGCCGCGCTCCGAGCGCCGCTCGTGCCAGGCTTTATGCGCGGTGGCGATCAGATCGTCTTTATTCAGCTGCGGCCAGACGTGCTCCTGGGTGGTGAGCTGAAAATCGTTGAATTTTAGCTTTACGCCCTGACGGGCAATGCGCAGATCGGGCTGCACTTTCGCCAGCCGTCGCTCCAGCTCGGGGTAAAGGCGTTCAACGATGGCCTCACACTCTTCCCATTGATGAATATCTTCTGCCAGCGTGCGTTCCACGCCGATCGATTTGCGCTGGCGATCGTTGTTGATCTCCCGTTCGTCGATCCCCTGGCTGCGCTCCCACAGGACTCGCCCGAATTTGCCAAAGCGTTTGAGCAGCATGGCAAGATCGCTGTTTTGTACGTCTTCACAGGTGCGTAACCCCATGCTCTCCAGCTTTGCCGCCGACACTTTGCCGACACCGGGAATTTTGGCCAGCGGCAGCGTTTTCAGAAAAGCCGGTACGTCGGCAGGGGTAAGCACAAACTGGCCGTTGGGTTTGTTGAGATCGGAGGCAATTTTAGCCAGAAACTTGACGGGCGCGACGCCGGCCGAGGCCGTGAGCGACAGTTCGTTGAAGATGGTCTGGCGAATTTCCTGCGCCATCAGCGTGGCCGAGCCGTGACAGTGGGGGCTATCGGTGACGTCGAGGTAGGCTTCATCGAGCGACAGCGGCTCAATCAGCGAAGTGTAGCGGGAGAAAATTTCCCGAATGTGGTTAGAGGCTTCCCGGTAGGCTTCAAAGCGCCCAGGTAAAAGCGTGAGGTGCGGGCACAGCTTCAGCGCGGTGGCGGTCGGCATCGCACTGCGCACGCCAAATTTTCGCGCCGGATAGTTTGCCGTGCTGATGACGCCGCGCTGTACGCGACTGCCGCCGATGGCGATGGGAATATCGCGCAGCGCGGGGTTGTCGCGCATTTCCACCGCGGCGAAGAAGCAGTCCATATCAACATGGATTATTTTGCGCATCGTTAGCCCTCACTTACCACTGGATAAGTATACAGCATAACTTTAGCAAATGAGAAGAGGGGCAATCGCCCGGCTAAGCCGGGCGATAAGGGAGACTAGAGAATACGGTTCTGCTGGCGCTGCGCTTCGCGGGCCATGCGTTTTTTACGCGCATCGCACGGTTCCGGGCAGTCACAGACCTTTTCCAATCCAAGGGAAGAGATGCCGCCGCAGCTACCCTGCAGGCTTTTTCGCTTCACCAGATACCCGAGCGACATGCCGAGGATCACGAGGGCGAAAATGCAGAACGTCGCCAGAAATACCGTTAACATCATCAGCCTCCGAAGTCGTCGAGCATGATATTTTCATCCTCTACGCCCAGCTCTTTCAGCATCTTAATGACCGCAGCGTTCATCATTGGCGGCCCGCACATATAGAACTCACAGTCCTCCGGTGCCGGGTGGTCGCGCAGATAGTTTTCGTACAGCACGTTGTGAATAAAGCCAGTATAGCCCGTCCAGTTATCTTCCGGCTGCGCGTCGGAGAGCGCAATATGGAAGGTAAAGTTCGGATTTTCACGCGCCAGTTGTTCAAACTCGTCTTCATAGAACATTTCGCGCAGCGAGCGCGCGCCGTACCAGAAGCTGATTTTGCGGTGGCTGTGCAGACGCTTAAGCTGATCGAAAATGTGCGAGCGCATTGGCGCCATCCCCGCACCGCCGCCGATAAACACCATTTCCGCGTCGGTGTCTTTGGCAAAGAACTCACCAAACGGCCCGGAAATCGTCACCTTATCACCGGCTTTCAGCGACCAGATGTACGAGGACATAATCCCTGGCGGCACATCCGCCGCGGACGGCGGCGGCGTGGCGATACGGACGTTGAGCATGATGATGCCCTTCTCTTCCGGGTAGTTCGCCATCGAGTAGGCGCGCAGCGTCGGCTCTTTGACGTCCGAAACGTAGCGGAAGAGGTTGAATTTATCCCAGTCGCCGCGGTATTCGTCCGGCACGTCAAAGTCGGCATAGGCCACTTTATGCGGCGGGCATTCGATCTGAATATATCCCCCGGCGCGGAACGGCACGCTTTCACCGGCCGGAATCGCCAGCTTCAGCTCTTTGATAAAGGTGGCCTTGTTATCGTTAGAGATAACTTCGCATTCCCACTTCTTCACGCCAAACACTTCGTCCGGCAGCTCAATTTTCATGTCCTGACGCACGGCGACCTGGCAGGCCAGACGGCAACCCTCTTTGGCCTCGCGCTTGGTAATGTGAGACAGCTCGGTGGGCAGAATTTCACCACCGCCCTCTTTCACCGTCACCCGGCATTGGCCACAGGAGCCGCCGCCGCCGCAGGCGGAAGAGATAAAAATACCGTTGCTGGACAGCGTATTCAGCAGCTTGTCACCCGCCGGGGTTTTGATCTGCTTATCTGCTTCGTTGTTGATTTCGATAACCACGTCGCCGGAGTTAACCAGCTTCGATTTGGCAAATAAAATCAGCAGCGACAGCACCAGCACGATCAGCGTAAACATCACTACGCCAAGTATAATTTCCATGATTAACGGCCCTTATAGCTGCACACCGGAGAATGACATAAAACCTAACGCCATCAGCCCGGTGGTGATAAAGGTGATCCCTAAGCCGCGCAGTCCCGCAGGCACGTTTGAATACTTCATCTTTTCGCGAATCCCCGCCATGGCCACGATCGCCAGCATCCAGCCGATGCCGGAGCCAAAACCGTAGACGATTGATTCACTGAAGTTATAGTCGCGCTGCACCATAAACGACACGCCGCCGAAGATAGCGCAGTTCACCGCGATCAGCGGCAGGAAGATGCCCAACGCGGTGTACAGCGACGGGAAGTATTTATCGAGGATCATCTCGAGGATCTGCACCAGCGCCGCGATCACCCCGATAAAGGTGATGAAGTTAAGGAAGCTGAGATCCACGCCGTCAACCAGCGCGCCGTCGCGCAGCACCAGGTTATAGACCAGGTTGTTGATCGGTACCGCGAGGCCGAGAACGACCGTTACCGCCACGCCAAGACCAAAAGCGGTGGACACCTTCTTCGAGACCGCGAGGAAGGTACACATCCCGAGGAAGAAGGCCAGCGCCATGTTTTCAACGAACACGGCGCGAACAAACAGGCTAATGTAGTGAGCCATGATCGGTTACTCCTTTTCCTGCTGTTCCGGCTTCCAGCTACGCAGCGCCCAGATCAGCAGACCGATAATGAAAAATGCGCTCGGCGCCAGCAAAAACAGCCCGTTTGGCTGATACCAGCCCCCGTTCTGTACCGTTTCCAGCACGGTGATACCAAACAGCTTGCCGCTGCCGATAAGCTCACGCAGGAAGCCAACAATCATCAGGATCGCGCCATAGCCGAGGCCGTTGCCGATACCATCCATAAAGCTGGCCATCGGCGGCGACTTCATGGCATAGGCTTCAGCACGCCCCATCACAATACAGTTGGTGATAATCAGCCCGACAAACACCGACAGCTGTTTGGAGATCTCGTAGGCAAAAGCACGCAGCAGCTGATCGACCACGATAACCAGCGAGGCAATAATGGCCATCTGCACAATGATGCGTACGCTGTTGGGAATATGGTGACGGATCATGGAGATAAACATGCTGGAGAACGCCGTTACCAGCGTCACCGCGATGGTCATCACAAATGCGGTCTCAAGCTTAGTGGTCACCGCCAGCGCAGAACAGACGCCCAGCACCTGCAATGCAATCGGGTTATTCGCGACGAGCGGCCCGACCAGCACCCGCTTCATCTCTTTCATTTCGCCCTGTTCAGCCATTATTCAGCACCCCCTCACGAACCTTTTT
>NZ_JBKDZH010000052.1:0-103597 GCF_047971185.1 Kluyvera sp. | reverse complement strand
GCAGCACCAGGGTTCTGTCATGCAGGCACTGTGCGAGCGTAAAGGCGACCTGAAAAACATGAATCCGGACGGTAAAGGCCGCGTACGTCTCGACTACGTGATCCCAAGCCGTGGTCTGATCGGCTTCCGTTCAGAATTCATGACCATGACCTCCGGCACCGGTCTGCTGTACTCCACCTTCAGCCACTACGACGATATCCGTCAGGGCGATGTGGGCCAGCGTCAGAACGGCGTACTGATCTCCAACGGTCAGGGTAAAGCGGTTGCGTTTGCACTGTTCAGCCTGCAGGACCGCGGTAAGCTGTTCCTGGGCCACGGCGCAGAAGTTTACGAAGGCCAGATCATCGGTATTCACAGCCGTTCTAACGACCTGACCGTAAACTGCCTGACCGGTAAGAAACTGACCAACATGCGTGCATCTGGTACGGATGAAGCAGTTATTCTGGTTCCGCCTATCCGCATGACTCTGGAACAAGCTCTGGAGTTCATCGATGATGACGAACTGGTAGAAGTGACTCCGCAGTCTATCCGTATCCGTAAGCGTCACCTGACGGAAAACGACCGTCGTCGCGCGATGCGTGGTGCGAAAGAAGAGTAATTTACGCTCTTCTTATCCTCTAAAACCCTGCCTTATGGCGGGGTTTTTTCTTTTGAAATAGCGCGCGTTTGTTCATAGTCAAATTCCCCCTTTCCCGCTACAGTGAAATCTCCACCGCGCGAAAGGAGGCACAAATGCTCTATATCTTTGATTTAGGTAATGTGATTGTCGACATTGATTTTAACCGCGTCCTGGGGACGTGGAGCGATCTGGCCCGCGTACCGCTCGCTCAGCTAAAGCAAAGCTTCACCATGGGCGAGGCCTTCCATCAGCACGAGCGCGGTGAAATATCGGATGAAGCGTTCGCTAAAGCGATGTGTCACGACATGGATCTGCCGCTCAGCTATGAGCAGTTTGCCCACGGCTGGCAGGCAATTTTTGTTGAGCTGCGCCTGGAAGTCATCGACATCATGAGCAAGCTGCGCGAGCAGGGGCATCGCGTGGTGGTGCTCTCCAATACTAACGCGCTGCATACCACCTTCTGGCCGAGCGAATATCCGCAAATCCATGCCGCAGCCGACCACGTCTACCTTTCTCAAGAGATGGGCATGCGCAAACCGGAAGCGCGTATTTACCAGCGTGTACTTGAACTGGAAGGTTTTTCCGCCGCCGATGCGGTCTTTTTTGACGATAACGCCGATAATATAGAGGGTGCTAGCCGGTTGGGGATAACCAGCGTGCTGGTGACGGGGCGTGAAACCCTACCCGACTATTTTATGAAGACGTTATGCTAAAAACCGGTCATCAAAAATATACCCGGCCGCTGGTGGTGTGGTTCAAAATACTCTGGCGGCGCATTGATGAAGACAATATGACGACGCTGGCGGGCAACCTGGCCTACGTGTCGCTGCTTTCACTCGTGCCGCTGGTGGCGGTCATTTTCGCCCTGTTCGCGGCCTTTCCGATGTTTTCGGAAGTGAGTCTACAGATTCGCCACTTCGTTTTTGCCAACTTCCTGCCCGCAACCGGCGACGTTATTCAGCGCTATATCGAGCAGTTTGTCGCCAACTCCAATAAAATGACCGCCTTTGGCGCCTGCGGCTTGATCATCACCTCGCTGCTGTTGATGTACTCCATCGATAGCGCTCTGAACACGATCTGGCGCAGCAAGCGCGTGCGCCCGCATCTTTACTCGTTTGCGGTCTACTGGATGATTCTGACCCTCGGTCCACTGCTGGCGGGGGTGAGCATGGCAATTAGCTCTTATCTGCTTTCGCTGCGCTGGGCCAGCGAGCTTCATGGCGCGATTGATAACCTGCTGCGGGTGTTCCCGCTGCTGCTCTCCTGGCTCTCTTTCTGGCTGCTCTACAGCATCGTGCCGACAACGCAGGTGCCGAACCGCGATGCGATTGTTGGGGCGCTAGTCGCCGCGCTGCTGCATGAACTTGGCAAGAAAGCCTTCTCCCTTTACATCACCGCGTTCCCTTCCTACCAGCTGATTTACGGCGTGCTGGCGGTGATCCCCATTTTGTTTGTCTGGGTCTACTGGACGTGGTGTATCGTCTTGCTTGGCGCAGAAATTACTGTCACTCTCGGTGAATACCGAAAATTGAAAACAGAACAAGAAGCAGAAGAATCATGATTGCATTAATTCAGCGCGTAACCCGCGCCAGCGTGAGCGTGGCGGATGAGGTTACCGGGGAAATCGGCCCAGGGCTACTGGTACTGCTGGGCGTAGAGAAAGATGATGACGAACAGAAAGCGAATCGCCTGTGCGAGCGCGTGCTTGGCTACCGCATCTTCAGCGATGCTGACGGGAAAATGAACCTGAACGTACAGCAGGCTGGCGGCAGCGTACTGGTGGTCTCGCAGTTTACGCTGGCGGCCGATACTGAACGCGGGATGCGCCCGAGCTTCTCCAAAGGCGCCGCGCCGGATCGCGCTGAAGCGCTGTATGAATATTTTGTGCAGCGCTGTCGGCAGCAGGAGATGAACACCCAAACGGGACGATTTGCTGCGGATATGCAGGTGTCGCTGGTCAATGATGGCCCCGTGACATTCTGGTTACAGGTATGAATCCACTTCCCGGTAGAACGCGGGGGGCAAAAGAGAGCGCAATTATGTACCATCTCCGAGTACCGCAAACGGCAGAAGAGTTAGAGGAATATTATCAGTTTCGCTGGGAAATGCTGCGTAAGCCGCTGCATCAGCCAAAGGGCTCCGAGCGAGACGCCTGGGACGCGATGGCGCACCATCAGATGGTGGTGGATGAACAGGGAAAGCTGGTCGCCGTTGGGCGGCTGTACATCAACGCCGATAACGAAGCGTCTATGCGTTTTATGGCCGTCCATCCCGACGTGCAGGACAAAGGCCTGGGAACACTCATTGCCATGACCCTCGAGTCCGTTGCGCGCCAGGAAGGCGTGAAGCGCGTGACCTGTAGCGCGCGCGAGGACGCCGTGCCGTTCTTCGCCAAGCTCGGCTTCGTGAACCAGGGGGAGATCACCACCCCGCAGACCACGCCGGTGCGCCACTTCCTGATGATTAAACCGGTCGCCTCGCTGGATGACATTCTGCATCGTGGCGACTGGTGTGCCCAGCTGCAACAGGCCTGGTACGATCATATTCCGCTCAGCGAGAAAATGGGCGTACGCATTCAGCAGTATACTGGGCAAAAATTTATCACCACCATGCCGGAAACCGGCAACCAGAACCCACACCATACGCTGTTCGCCGGTAGCCTGTTCTCACTTGCGACGCTGACCGGCTGGGGGCTTATCTGGCTGATGCTGCGTGAACGCCATCTGGGCGGCACGATTATCCTCGCCGACGCGCATATTCGCTACAGCCGGCCGATCACCGGCAGACCAACGGCTATCGCCGATCTGGGGTCGCTGAGCGGCGATCTCGACCGTCTGGCCCGCGGCCGTAAAGCCCGCGTCCAGCTGCAGGTTGAGCTGTTCGGTGATGAGAAAGCGGGCGTGGTATTTGAAGGCACTTATATCGTGCTTCCGGCTAAGCCGTTTGGCGCCTTCGAAGAAGGCGGCAACGAAGAGGAGTAGCGCCAGCCCGCAACGCCTGACGCTATTTATTCGCGAGTGGTCGCACGCCAGGCCACATCGCGCATGGCATCCCGAGCCGCCTGACTCACACCGCCCAGCTGGAAAAACCCGTGGATGACGCCGAGATAGCGCTGGCAGGTACAGTCTACGCCCTGGTCGAGCAGACGGTGATATAACGCTTCGCCTTCATCGCGCAATGGGTCGAATTCAGCGGTGATAATGTGCACCGGCGGCAAACCGGCGAAATCGTTGCGCCACAGCGGGCTGGCTTCCTCGTGACGGGAGTCAGTCTCCTGGAGATACATTTCAAAGCCCGAGAGCAGCGTATCGCGGGTGATGATGTAATCCTGCCCGTTGCTGGCATAGCTAGGGAAGCTGGCGGTAGCGTCAAGCATTGGGTAGATTAGCAGTAGCTTCGCCGGAGACCATTGGCCCGTGGATTTCAGGCGTAGTGCGCTAACCAGGGCCAAATGCCCGCCCGCGCTGTCACCCGCAAGCGTAATACGCTCGCGATCGATACCCAACTGTTCCGCATATTGATGAACGAGATTGGCCCCGCGTTCGGCGTCGTCATGCGCCGCGGGGAAAGGGTGCTCTGGTGCCAGACGATACTGAATGGCTATCACCCGACAGCCGCTGTTCCAGGCCAGCTGCCGCAGCTGCGGGTCGTGGGTGAGAAAGCCGCCGCTAACAAAACAGCCGCCGTGATAGTAGATGATGCAGGGCAGCGAACCGGCAGCGTTCAGCGGCGAAACGACGCGAAACGTCATCCCTTCCAGCACGATATCTTCCGATTTCACACGAATTTCTTTCTCGCCCGCCAGCGCCGTGCTGGCGATGTAGCCCGCCCTCCGGTCATCAATATTCTGCTCACGCGCAGAGGGGCGGCCCGCGGCGATAAACCCGGCGACCAGTTGGGCAATTCCTTTTTCCAGCGGCATGTTACGCTCCTTAAGCTGTATGGATGTACAGTTTATAACCTGGTTTAATGAGAAGAGAAACGGGTAAATAAAGTTGCAGCATTATTCTGGATAGCCGCTCGCAAAAATGACGTTTTCTACAAAATGAGCATGTCACATTTAGCGAACTGCGTGTATTTTGTTCGCTTATTGAACACGGATGATATACTGGAGGTATATATGAGCATGGTGGCGGAAAGGGATATGGGCAGAATACTTCTCGATTTGTCGGATGACGCGATCAGGCGTCTCGATGAACTCAAGCAGCAGCGGAATCAGCCACGGGCGGAGCTGTTGCGCGAAGCGGTAGAAATGTATCTGGAGAAGCAAAATCAGGCAGAGCAGGCGATTGCCGGCGCGCTGGGGATTTGGCAAGCGTGTGAAGAAGATGGCGTTGAGTTTGAAAGAAAGCTCCGTGAGGAGTGGACGCGATGAACGGCCCGGTCGTCTTTGATACGAATATTTTAATCGATCTGTTTAGTGGGCGGGTTGAAGCTAAAAAAACGCTGGATTTGTATCCATCTCAGCATGCTATTAGCCTGATTACCTGGATGGAGGTGATGGTTGGCGCAAAGCGATTTCATCAGGAACAACGTACAAGAATGGCTTTGAATGCCTTTCAGGTCATCGCGATATCGCCTGAGATTGCCGAACAAAGTGTTAATTTGAGGCAGGAATATGGCATGAAGCTGCCAGACGCCATCATTCTGGCTACCGCGCATGTACACCGACGAGCATTGGTTACGCGCAATACAAAGGATTTCGCCGAGCTTCCGGGCGTCATTGTACCCTACGCATTGTAAACCGGGCGGGGATGCCACCCGGTTTATCACACAACCTTACTCCCCTTCCCCCGGGAACAGGAACGGGTTGATCGAGCTGCGGGCGAACCCTTCTTGCTCCATCCGCGCGTCCAGTACCAGCGAGGCGAGGTCATCGGCTACGGCTTCGACTTTCGGGTCTTTTTCCTGATAGAGAATCTTCAGGTAGGTGCCGCAGTCGCCGCAGCTTTCGGCTTTAATCGCCGCCTGCTCGTTGTCCAGCGACCAGTAATGCAGGTCACGGCTCTGTTCGCAGTTGCTGCACTTCACGCGCACCACGTGCCACTCGGTTTCACACAGGTTGCAGTGCAGGTAGCGCAGCCCCTGCGTGGTACCAATTTGCACCATGCTGGAAACCGGCATAGAGCCGCATACCGGGCAGAACTGACGCTGTTCGCCGTACTCCGCGCGCGCTTTACCGGGGATCAGGCTGGCCATCTGCGCCCAATAGAGCGACAGCGCGGCCCAGATGAACGGCGCTTTATCGCTGCTGACGGAAGAGAAGTCGGATTCAAACAGCGCGCTCGCCATTTGCTCCAGTTCCTGCTCGGAGGCTTTCTCCAGGTTTTCGATAACCGCCAGCGCCGGGCCGCTCATTTCCGGCTTCAGTTCAGCAATCATCGAGTGCAGCAGCGTATGCCAGTGCTTGTCGCGCGGCAGAACGTGAATATCCAGCGGCGGTTTGCCCTGATCGTTCGCGTCTTTAATGCGCGCGGTGAGGTCCATCCGCAGCGGATGATCGTACAGCACCACTTCCTGTGCGTGGGCGATCAGCGCGGCGAAGCGCAGGTAATCACCCAGCGGGTTGTTCTCTGCCAGCTCGCGCAGACGTTCGGCGCGGCGGTTGTAGAGGTTCTTGAGTCTGGGGAACAACAACGGCGGAATGACTTCCGCCGTACGTTTTTCGCTCGAACCCAGCTCATCTTGCGGGATTATGCGAATACTCATTCAGATGACTTTTCCTGTTTCTGGCGGACTTCACGGTACCAGCGCGGGTGATGTTTCTTCGCCCACGATTTGGTAACCCATCCCTCCACCATCGCGGTAATGGTGCCTTTCACCCAAAGGGCGGCGTAGATATGCACCATGATAACCACAATTAACGCCACTGCGGCAAATGAATGCAGCATCAGCGCAAATCGGATCACCGGGATTGAGAAAGCAGGCGCAAAGTACGGACGCCAGATAATCACACCGCTCACCAGCAGCAGCACCAGGAAGATACTCGCCGCCCAGAATACGCATTTCTGGCCGAAGTTATAACGCCCGGTGTCACCTACTTCCTCGTTGACGACGATCTTACGAATATTCTTCGCCCAAAAGATATCATCCCGATTGATTAGATTGTGGTGCCAGTAGCGGAAAAACATGATGATAAATTACGCAAACATGATCACGCCAACAAACGGGTGCATAATACGCGCCAGCTGTGGAGTGCCCAGGATTTGCATTAACCAGTTGAAGGATGGGAAGAAAAATCCCAGCCCGCTTATCGCCGCCAGCATGAAGCAGAAGTCGGTGACCCAGTGGTTAATGCGTTCCGGCGCGGTGTAGCGCACGATGGTGTCACGTCTTTTCATTTGCGCACCTCGTCTTTCTCTTCATCCAGGTTGTCTTCTTCCTCTTCCGCGCGGTTCGGACCGACCCCGACGTAGTGGAAGATGCTCGCGGCGAAGGTGGCAGCAAAGCCAACCGCTGCCAGCGGTTTCCAGATGCCTTTCCAGAACTTCACGGTGGCACTGATTTCCGGGTTCTCCGGCAGACCGTGGTACAGATTCGGCTTGTCGGCATGGTGCAGCACGTACATCACGTGCGTACCGCCAACGCCTGCCGGATCGTACAGGCCCGCATTGTCGTAACCGCGGGTTTTCAGCTCGGCCACGCGCTCTCCCGCCAGCACTTTCATATCCTCTTTAGAACCAAAGTGGATAGCGCCGGTAGGGCAGGTTTTCACGCACGCCGGTTCCTGCCCGACGTTGACGCGGTCGACGCACAGCGTACATTTGTAGACGCGGTTGTCTTCCGGGTTGAGGCGCGGCACGTTGAACGGACAGCCGGCGATGCAGTAGCCGCAGCCGATGCACTGCACGGACTGGCAGTCGACGATACCGTTCGCATACTGAATGATTGCCCCTTCTGCCGGGCAAGCCTTCAGGCAGCCCGGATCGGCGCAGTGCATGCAGCCATCCTTACGGATCAGCCACTCCAGTTTGTCGTTCTGCTCCACTTCCGAGAAACGCATCACCGTCCAGGATTTGGCGGTCAGATCGGCGGGGTTGTCGTACACCCCGACGTTGCTGCCGATTTCATCACGGATGTCGTTCCACTCCGAACACGCCACCTGACAGGCTTTACAGCCGATACAGGTGGTGACGTCGATGAGCTTCGCCACCTCTTCCTGGTGATCCCGCGCCTGAGGCGCGGGGGTGAAACCGTTAGTGGCGGAACGACGGATGATGTCTTGCGATTGATAAGCCATAGGTCGTCTCCGTTACACCTTTTCCACGTTCACGAGGAAGGACTTGAATTCCGGCGTCTGCGAGTTCGCATCGCCGACGGACGGTGTCAGGGTATTGGCAATAAACCCTTTCTTCGCCACGCCTTCATAGCCCCAGTGAATTGGAATGCCGATGGTATCGATATCCTTGCCGTCTACTTTCAGCGTGCGGATACGCTTAGTCACCACCGCCTTGGCCTTGATATAGCCGCGATTAGAGGAGACCTTCACGGTATCGCCATGGGCGATGCCGAGCTTATCCGCCAGCTTCTCACCGATCTCCACAAACTGTTCCGGCTGGGCGATGGCGTTAAGCAGCGCATGCTTGGTCCAGTAGTGGAAGTGCTCGGTCAGACGGTAGGTGGTACCGACGTACGGGAACTTATCTGCTTTACCCAACGCTTCCTTGTCGCCTTTAAAGATACGGGCGGCAGGGTTGGAGATGACGTTCGGGTGCAGCGGGTTGGTACCCAATGGCGTTTCAAACGGCTCGTAGTGTTCCGGGAATGGACCTTCCGCCATCTTATCGAGGGCAAACAGGCGACCCATCCCTTCCGGCTGCATGATAAACGGCCCGACGTTGGTGCCCGGCGCGGCGGTGCTGTAGTCTGGTATATCCACGCCGCCCCATTTCGCGCCGTCCCATTTCAGGAGCTGACGCTTCGGATCCCACGGGTTGCCCTGCGGGTCTGCGGAAGCACGGTTATACAGAATGCGGCGGTTGAGCGGCCACGCCCAGGCCCAGCCCAGCGTATTGCCCAGGCCGGATGGATCGGCGTTATCACGACGCGCCATCTGGTTGCCTTCCGGCGTCCAGCTACCGGCGAAGATCCAGCAGCCGCTGGCGGTGGTGCCGTCGTCGCGCAGTTGAGCAAACGAGCTGAGCTGCTGGCCTTTCTTGACGAGAACCGCACCGGTGGCCGGGTCGATGATATCGGCCAGCGCTTTACCGTTGTTTTCCATCGCCACTTCCTCAGACGCGGGTTCATCCGGCGTTGAGTAGTTCCAGCTCATGTTCAGCACCGCTTCAGGCACCGGGCCACCCTCTTCGGCATACATCTTGCGCAGGCGCAGGAAGATACCGGCAAGGATTTCGCCATCGGTGACCGCATGCCCCGGGGCGTCCGCGCCTTTCCAGTGCCACTGCAGCCAGCGCCCAGAGTTAACGATAGAACCGTTCTCTTCCGCGAAGCAGGTGGACGGTAAACGGAACACTTCGGTCTGGATTTTTGACGGATCGACATCGTTCGACTCGCCGTGGTTCTGCCAGAAGGTTGCCGTTTCGGTATTCAGCGGATCGATGGTCACCAGGTACTTCAGCTTAGAAAGCGCGGCGACCGTTTTGTTTTTGTTCGGGAATGAGGCCACCGGGTTAAAGCCCTGGCAGATATAGCCGTTGACCTTGCCCTCGTTCATCATCTCGAAGTACTGCAGGACGTCGTACCCTTTATCCCACTTCGGCAGCCAGTCAAAGCCCCAGCTGTTTTCCGCCGTCGCTTTATCGCCGTAGAAGGTCTTCATCATCGAGACGAAGAATTTCGGGTAGTTACCCCAGTAGTTAACCTGGCCTTCCAGCAGCGGTTTTGGCGTGTTGGCGGTCAGATAGGTTTGCAGATCGGCCTGTTTCTCGCTGGGCAGCGTCATATAGCCCGGCAGGCTGGTGGACAGCAGGCCGAGGTCGGTCAGACCCTGGATGTTGGAGTGGCCGCGCAGGGCGTTAACGCCGCCGCCCGCCATGCCCATGTTGCCGAGCAGCAGCTGAATCATCGCCATGGTACGGATGTTTTGCGAACCGATGGAGTGCTGTGTCCAGCCCAGTGCATAGAGGAACGACGCGGTTTTGTCGTGCGCGCTGGTTTCGGCGATGTATTCGCAGACTTTGAGGAAGTCGGCCTTCGGCGTACCGCAAATTTTCTCAACCATCTCCGGCGTGTAGCGGGAAATATGCTGCTTCAGCAGATTCCACACGCAGCGTGGATGGGTGAGGGTGGTATCGCGTTTGGCGTGACCGTTCTCATCCAGCTCGTAGTTCCAGGAGGTCTTATCGTACTTGCGTGCTTCCGGGTCATAGCCGCTAAACAGGCCGTCGTCGAAGCTAAAATCTTCACGAACGATCAGACTGGCGTTAGTGTAGGCTTCGGTGTACTCGCGGTTGAACTTTTCGTTGTTCAACAGGTACAGCATGACGCCTGACAGGAAGGTAATGTCAGTACCGGAGCGAATAGGGGCGTAGAAATCCGCCACCGACGCGGTACGCGTAAAGCGGGGATCGATAACAATCAGCTTCGCGCCGTTATGGATTTTGGCTTCCATCGCCCAGCGGAATCCCACCGGATGCGCTTCTGCCGCGTTCCCACCCATCACAACGATGAGGTTGGCGTTCTTGATGTCGACCCAGTGGTTGGTCATCGCACCGCGACCAAATGTTGGAGCAAGACTTGCTACCGTTGGTCCGTGTCAGACACGCGCCTGGTTGTCGACCGCGAGCATACCGAGCGCGCGAGTGAATTTTTGCGTTAAAAAACCGGTTTCGTTACTGGACGCCGAAGCGCACAGCATACCTGTCGTCAGCCAGCGGTTAACGGTGGTGCCGGCATCGTTTTTCTCGATGAAGTTGGCGTCACGGTCGGCCTTCATCAGCTTCGCGATGCGATCAAACGCTTCATCCCAGCTGATTTGCTGCCATTTATCGGAGCCTGGCGCGCGGTATTCAGGATACTTAAGACGGCTCTCTGAGTGGATAAAGTCCACCAGACCAGCGCCTTTCGGGCACAGTGCGCCGCGGTTAACCGGGTGATCCGGATCCCCTTCGATGTGGAAAATCGAGGCTTTCGCGTTTTTTGCGCCGTCGCCGAGGCTATACATTAAAAGCCCACAGCCGACAGAGCAGTAAGTGCAGGTGTTACGGGTCTCACGGGTGCGCAGCAATTTATACTGCCGTGTTTCCGCGAGTGCGATGCTCGGGGCAAAGCCCAGTGCTGCCGCCGTGGTTCCTGCCATACCGCCAGCGCAGATCTTAAAGAACTGCCTTCTGCTGACCTGCATGGTTCACTCCTTGTTTCGACATTGTCATTGCTTGTAGTTGTTCTTCGCCAAAGCCTGGCAAAGATGCTGAATAATGCGATGCCCTCAATTCCTGGAGGGCTTTGAATCAGAATACCACAATATCGGTAGGCTTGTTCCAACGCGGTTAACGGCAGGTGAATTGATTTTGTATGCATTAACATCGAACCGTGATATCGATCACAATTACAGCTAAATGAAATCCCGGTTTGTCGCGGCGTTTATGAGTTTAACCATTAAGGGTTACTTATGGTTTTAGCCGCCGATTTGTAGCCATAGTGGCGAAATAAATGGTGGTTGTGCGTTATTGCACCACAAACTTGATCCATAATAAGCCTCAATTCCCTCATGTTGTGATGGAATAGACGTCCCTTATTTTTTACGCCGTTCAGAGTATTTGCCGTGTTTAATGTTAAAGATGAAGCCGAGCCCTCGTTGCAGCTGGTTGGCGCAGCGGAGCGTACCGTCTTCAGAAGGCCACAGATTATGCAACCGACACAGGATATTCTTGCTGAAGAAGTTCCCGTTGCGCTGGTCTACAACGGCATTTCGCACGTGGTGATGATGGCGACGCCAAAAGATCTGGAAGCGTTTGCCATCGGCTTTTCTCTGTCGGAAGGCATCATTGAACATCCCCGGGAAATCTTCGGGATGGATGTCGTTCCCGCCTGTAACGGTATGGAGGTTCGCATCGAGCTTTCCAGCCGCCGCTTTATGGGGCTAAAAGAGCGTCGTCGCGCGCTGGCTGGGCGCACGGGCTGCGGCGTGTGCGGCGTTGAGCAGCTTAACGATATTGGCAGGCCGATAAAACCGCTGCCCTTTAGCCAGACGTTCGATCTGGCTCATCTCGATTACGCGCTCAGGCATTTAGATGACGTCCAGCCTGTTGGCCGTGAAACGGGCTGTACGCACGCGGCGGCATGGATTATGCCCTCCGGCGAGCTGGTGGGCGGCCATGAAGATGTCGGTCGTCACGTGGCGCTGGATAAACTGCTGGGGCGCCGCGCGAAAGAAGGCGCGCTGTGGCAGCAGGGGGCCGCGCTGGTTTCCAGCCGCGCCAGCTATGAAATGGTGCAGAAGTCCGCGATGTGCGGCGTCGAAATTCTGTTCGCCGTCTCTGCCGCCACAACGCTGGCGGTTGAAGTGGCCGATCGCTGCAACCTCACGCTGGTGGGGTTCTGTAAGCCGGGAAGAGCGACGATTTATACCCATCCTGAGCGTCTGGTGGTAGCGTGATGGCGCCAGGCGGCCAGCGCAATGCTGCCTGAAAACGCTATCTCCATAACAATGGCCACCGGCGAGCCGACAATCATATTGTTCAGCACCCAGCAAAGGCTGCCGCACAGCGTGTATACGCGCAGTTTACCGGTTTTCCCCTGAAAAGAGGCGAAGGTCATCAGCAGGCTGCCGGCCAGCGGTAACAGGTTGCTCAGCCCCTGCCAGTAATAGGCGCTGCAGATTACCGATACCGCCATAAATAACCACATTACCCATCGATGCCGCGTCAGGATGGCCACCGCAAAGCGACAGGCGGCAATCGCCATCAATCCGGCGGCAACGGGCTGCTGTAAAAGATAAAAATGGAGCGCCAGCAGGCTGGTTGAGCAAGCGAGCACGCTTAAGGTTATCGCCCGGCGGCGGAAGTGGAAGGCGGAAATATCCAGCATAAAGCTGATACCTGCGAGGACCTGGGAAATCAGAAATGCAGTCATAACGGACGCCATACGCGAATGAATGACGGAACAATAGGCGAAGCACTCGGTGCTGGCGTTAACCTTTGTTAAGACGCTGGCGAATTCGTGAGAGGCTGACGGGCGTAATTCCGATATAGCTGGCGAGATCCCGCTGCGTGAGCTGCGCTTCCCAGTCCGGGAACTGAGTCTGGACATACTGATAGCGCTGCTCTGGTGTATTGAGCAGCAGCATCTGTTCCTTTTTTTCTTTGTAGATAACTTGCTGAATCAGCAACTGCATTTTGAGATCCTGATTGTCAGCGGCATCCAGAAAGGCGAGCGGAATTTCGCTTATCTCGCCTGCCGTGACCATCTGCAGGCTGTAATCCGCCGGGGTTGCCGTTAGCCAGTTCAGATAGAGAAAGCAGCACTCACCGGGAAAATAGAACTCTTTCACGCGCTCCGTACCCCGCGCGGAATGATAAACGGCGCGCACAACGCCATGATGCAAATAGTAAAACTGGCTTTGTATCTCGCCTTGATGCAGCAGCCAGGCTCCTGCGGGCAGCGGCTTCTTATGACTCGCCTGTAACCTCTGCTTAAGCTGCATATTTTTATCTCAAAAAAATTGAAAGACAAATGCAAATCATTCCGCTTTTAGTTGATGGAGATGTGACCTAATATTTATCACATCAAGGCAACTCGCCTTATCCAAACAACTAAGTTAAAGGGTTTACATCATGAAAAGCATCAAAACTTTTGTCGCAGTTATCGCTTTTTCCGCTTCTTTCGGTTCCTTCGCCGCTCAGACAGTCACCGCCACCGCCTCAACCATTGACGGCGCGGAAGCGAAAATCGCCGCACAGGCTGAGCAAGCGGGCGCCAGCTCCTACAAAATTACCCAGGCTTACACCGGTAACCGCGTGCATATGACCGCAGAACTGACCAAATAAGCTATCTGCTACTGTCGAAAGAGCGCCCTTGGGGCGCTTTTTTCGTTACTGGGTCGCGAGCGCCTCGCGAATAGCTGGAATAAGCTGCGGTCCAGCATAAAAACTATTAAAACCTGTTTTGTGTGCCACCGACAGATTCACTTTTGCCAATATTACGCCATAGCTATTATTGGTCTTATCAATCCAGGGATAGCTGCCCGCCCAACCTGGGCTACTGATGAGTAGCGGACGGCCCTGGTTGTCGACCTGTTCCCGCCATTCGCCAAGTCCATAGATATCATTCCGGGCTTGTCCCCGAACATCCTGCACATAGCGATTGACCGCGCCAGGCAATATTTTAGCGCCCTGGATCTGATCGCTCTGCATCATGGTAATCGCTGCTGTGCTCAGAATTCGCCGACCTTCAAATTGCCCATTATGGGCAATCATCTGGAGAAAGCGTCGATAGTCTGCAAGCGTTGTTCTTGCGCCGCCGGCGAGCATTGGGCTAAATCCTTGCTCCTCGCTCACCGGGGTGAATCCGGTGTGGGTCATACCGAGTGGTTGGGCAATACGTTCCTGAAACAGAGATTCCCACGATTTTCCGCTGGCGACTTCAGCCATGCGCCCAGCCACCTGCATCGCGAGTCCACCATAATTGAATGTCGTGCCTGGTGGGTTCATGGATGGCAGGGGTAAAATATGAGCAACGGATTCTTTTAGTGTTTGATAGTGATCTTCTGGCTTATTGGCAGGCTGATAGTCTGGGTAGCCTGAGGTATGTGAAAAGAGTTGGCGTAGGGTGGCATCACCTTTGGAATCGGTAAAAGCAGGTAACCACTTTCTGACCGGATCGTCCCAGGAAAGAACGCCGTCATCAACGAGAGAGGCGATAGTTGCGGCAGCCAGCCATTTCCCTGCCGAAGCAATATGAACCTCAGTCTGTGATGTGTAGCCGCCGTAATATTTCTCAAAAATGGGCTTATCATCTTTAACGATAATAATCGCCGCGCCTGAGTAGTTGTGTTGGGCGACCCAGGACGCGATTTGATGATCGATTACTGCCATTTTGTCTTGCTTTGCCATGCTGCTCAGGCTTGTGAGAGCCAACGCTAACGCACAACAGGTGAGCGCTTTCTTCATTGGATATCCTGTTGTTAACAGGCCCCCAATAATGGGGGCCGCGGTTAAATAATCCCAACGCCTGCAGCCGCAAAGCCAAAGACAATCAGCATAATCAGCACCTTGTTGGGACTTACCTTTTTATTCAACAGCTTCAGGCAGCCCAACACCAGCAGCAGCGGAATCAGCCCGACGCAGATTTTGTCGAGGATTTCCTGCAACACGAACGGTTGCCCGGCGATGGTGGTTTTAAAGGTGGTGGTAAATTTCACCATGCTGGCGCTCATCGCGCCCACCATCATCAGGCCCATCATGGCCGAGGCTTTGGTGATGCAGGAGAGCAGGCCAGACTGCGTGGCTTCGGCGATGTACTTCGAGCCCAGTCGGTAGCCCATGACCCCGCCGTAGTAGCGCAACAGGTAGCTTGGGATGTTGTAAATCAGCAGGAACAGCAGCGGCCCCAGTGGGTTCCCCTGTGATGCCAGGCCAATGGCAATCCCGGTGGCGATAATGCGTAGCACGCCGTAGAAGAACGAGTCGCCGACGCCTGCAAACGGCCCCATTAAGGCCACTTTGATACCGTTAATACTGGAGGTATCAAAATTTGGGTTGGTAGCGTTCTCTTTTTCCATCGACAGCGTCAGGCCCATAATAAACGGCGCCAGATGCTGGTTGGTATTAAAGAACTGGCTGTTGCGCTTCAGCGACTCAAGATAGCCGTGCGGGTTGCCAGTATAAATTTTCTTGAGCAGCGGCGCCAGAATCCAGCCATAGCTCAGGCCCTCCATGCGGGTGAAGTTCATCGAGCCCAGCAGCTGGAACTGGCGGAAGAACAGTTGGCGGAACATCTTTTTCTCGCCCTTGCTGTCGTCATGCGCGCTCGCCGCGCTGTTGTGGATATCAGTCATTGAAGAATCCATCCTTATCGTCAACCGATGCGGTTGCCGGCGTTGCGGCATTTTTATTGGCTTTCAACTGGTTGAATTCGTTGAAGCAGAGGTAAACGGCAACGGAAGCGGCAATAATCGCGATACCCATAATCGGCAGTTGCAGATAGGCCGCCATAGCGAAGCCGATAAAGAAGAACGCGGCAATATTTCGGTTCCACAGCGCTTTCAACAAGATGGCGAAGCCCAGCGCAGGCAGAATGCCGCCTACCGCCGTCATCCCGCGCATGACGGTATCCGGAATGCTCTCCACCAGGCTGCGGATCACGTCGGTGCCGAATAGAATGCCGAAGAAGGCCAGCACCGCGAACGGCACGCCGTAAAACATCGTCATCCCGAGCGTGATGCCGAGCGCGGCGCGATCGCGCCCTTCCTCAAGCAAGGCATCATATTTTTCGACCAGCGCGGTATAAACCAGCTTCAGCACCTGGTAAACAAACACCGCCAGCAGGCTGATCGGCAGCGCCAGCGCGACGGCGACAGCCGGTTCCGCTTTCGTCAAAATAGTAAAGGCGGTTGCCAGAACCGAACCCACCGCCAGATCGGCAGGCACCGAGCCGCCAATGGTGATGGTGCCAAGGAAAATCAGCTCCAGCGTGGCGCCAATAATGATGCCCTGCTGAAAATCGCCCAGCACGAAGCCAACCATCGCGCCGCAGATCAGCGGGCGTTCGATTAATGGTTGGCCGAGCGTATGGTCGGCGAACTTGGCGATATACATCACCAATGCGACAAGTAATGCAGACGTTAACATAGCGACCTCGCTTAGCTGGCGGCATTATCCAGCATCTCAATCAGGTTTTTCACCGGATGAGACGGTAGGACCTGGTATTCGACCTTCACGCCGCGATCGGCGATGGCATGAAAATCAGCCACATCTTCCGGCGTAACATAGACGGTGTCGCTGATGCGCTTTTTCGCCGCCAGGTTGTCGGTAATACGCCCGAAGTTAGCGACGTTCAGCGTCTTAATACCGGGAACCTGCTCAACCAGACGACGCGCGTCGGCGGCGTTGTTAACGATCACCATAATTTTCATGGCCTCGGAGCGCGGGTCGTTGAGGATATCGCCCGCGTCTGTAACCGCCATGATGGCGCACTTCGCGGTATCGGGTGCCGCCATACGCAGCGACATCTTCTGCACTTCGTTATTCACTATCTGATCGTTGGCGACCAGAATGCGGTTTACGCCGAGATGCTTGGTCCAGACTACGGCTACCTGGCCGTGAATCAGGCGGTCGTCAATTCGTACTAAAGAAATCATGTGTAGCTCCAGTTAGCAAAAGTAGGGTGTCCAGACGCGGGAAAGGCGAACCAGGGCTTCGAAATAGAAGTAATCGCCCCAGAGGTTGGGTTCGTTAATGCCCATGTTGCGGCCAAAGTTATAAACGCCTTCACGCAGCAGGCCGTCCTGCGTGTGGGCAAAATAGTGCTCGCGCAAATTACGCATCATCAGTTCGATAGCGTTGCCGTAAGCGGGACGTAGCGGGTCGGTCAGCGGCAGCAGCGTCAGCAGCTCCGCGAGGCCACAGGCGGCGACCGCCGCAGCGGAGGTATCGTGCAGGGCGTTGTCCTGCGGGGTGAATATCAGATCCCAGTAGCAGACAAAATCTTCCGGCAGACGGTTGAGAAAATAGTGCGCCAGCTTGCGTGCCAGCTCGGGCTGGGTAATATCGCCGGTATGGCGGAAGCCCAGCGCAAAGCCGTAAATCCCCCAGGCCTGGCCGCGTGCCCAGCAGGAGCTATCGCTAAAGCCCTGATGAGTATCGCCACGCAGCGGCTGGCCGCTGTGCACGTCCATGTAGAAGGTATGGAAGCTGGAGCCATCGTCGCGTACCAGATAGCGTGCCGCCTGCGCCAGATGCTGCATCGCCGCTTCGCGCCACGCGGCGTTGCCCGTTTCGTCGGCGGCCCAGAACAGCAGCGGGACGTTGAGATTGCAGTCGATAATCATGCGCCCCTGACGCGCCGGGTCGTTAAGATCGCCCCAGGCCTGAATGACGCCCGCGGTGGCGTTAAAGCGACGATACAGCAGCTCTGCGGCGCGTAGAGCCAGACCGCGAGCGCGCAGGTTGCCGGTGAGCTTCCACGCGTTAACGCAGGAGAGCAAATAGAGAAAACCCAGGTCGTGGGTATCGACTTTAATTTGCTTATCAAGGCGCTCTTCAAAACTGTCGAGCAGACCCTCTGCCACCGTGCGGTATTTATCATCGCCGGTGACTTCCCAGGCCAGCCACAGCATGCCGGTCCAGAATCCTTCGGTCCAGTCGACCTTCTCTACTGCCGGGTAGTGACCATCAGTCGCGCTGGCTGCGGGAAAAGTCATGGTAAAACGCGGCATCATCTCGTCAACTTTGGCAAGCACTTCGCGGAGTGCTTCGCTCAGCCAGCGCGAGTCTAAACCCGGCTGTGGCGCAAGATAGCGGCTGTCGAGCGTTTCCAGCGCAACGGTCATGGCTGTGTCTCCGCGGCAAAAAAGTCGTCGATATCATCGTCAACGGCTGGCTGTATGGTCTGGCGAGCGGCGATAATTTCTGGCTGCACGTTCATGTACTGCATCGCGCCGCTGGCGGCGGTGATGGCATCCTGCAGGCGTGATGGAGTATCGGTATGCTCCGAGAGACAGAACTCCATCAGCATAATCAGATTGGCGCCGCTAATAACATGAACATGCGGGTATTTGATCAGCATCTGTACGGCGGTGTTGTTGACGCTCCCGCCGGGCATATCGGTAAACAGCACCAGCTCTTTTCCCCGGCTGGCCGCCTGTTGGGCGATGGCCTCAAAGCGCACCGCCAGTTCGGCCGTGGAGCCAATCTCGCCGCAGTAGGCGCAGATGGGCGTTATGCCGTGATCGTCGCCAACCAACAGATTCAGCGCTGAGATAATCCCTTCCGCGTAACGGCCGTGGGTTGCGATGTACATCTCTCGCATTGCACATTCCTTCATTTTTTCGGTAACTGTTGGGGATATTGCAACCGCCGTGCCATGTTTTTATCTACATGATTTAAATGATAAATAATGTAGTGTCTGTACCTGTTTGTTGTGTTGGAAGCGGCAATAAGGCAAGTGTCGAAGCGTCTGCCAGCCGGTGCTGGCAGAGCGTTTAGTTGCGGGGATCGGCGGCAATCCACGGTTCCATAATTTCATAGATCATCAGCACCTCGGTGAGCGGTAGCGTGATGTTGTACTTACGGTTGAGCGCCTGGAAGAAGGTGTCATGGACCGCGACAAAAGCCTGCTGATCGAGCGTGAGTTCCGCCTCTTCGCGATGACGGACGCCGTTGTTGACCATCACGCGTTCAATCATCAGCGCAATATGCATAAACAGGTTGATACGCAGGTAGCTCTCAAAATGAATTTTGTAGAACGCCTCGTACTGTTTAATCACCGCCTCCACCTCGTCGATAATCACCACCGGGTTGAGGAAGTTCAGGCGGCTGGCGACGCCCTCGACGGTAAACAGTTTCACCACTTCTTCGACCATTGGCTCCAGCCCGCCCTCCATCAACAGGCCGTTGAAGTAGTCGCGCTTCAGCACCTGGGTTTTTTCTTTGATCAGCTGTTCAACGCTAATCAGCGGGATATAGCCCGCTTCAAGATCCGTGGTGGTGATGATCAGCCGCGTGCCGTTCAGCGCCGGGTCGGCGCGGGCGATTTTCCACTTCAGATCGTCATATTCCATTGTAAGGATGTCGATCTCTTCCTGTGCCAGGTAGCGCTGGACAATGTCCTTCAGCTTGCGCGATATCCCTTCGCCAGAAATGCAGGAGATGATGATTTTATTGCCCGGTAACATGCCGGCGTAATAGCGCGTTTCGACGTCATACGCCCCCTTTGCGCCCTCGATAATCGCCTCCATCGGCAGCTTATCCTGGATTTTTGCCGCGATATCCAGCGCCATGGCGGTGCTGACGTTGTTAATCACCAGCAGCTCGCCGTGGAGATGCAGCTTAATCTCCTCGTAGATCTCCTTGAGCGAGCCCATATCCACCAGGATGATCAGCCCGGCCCCTTGCTTGAGGCGAGATAGATGGGCGATCAGCAGATCGATAATCTCGCGCGTGGAGGTGGCGTTGGGCATATCAAAGGCTTTGAAGTAGTAACCGCCGGTTAGCTGGTTAGCAATGCCGGCGATGCTGGACGCGGTCGAACGCCCGTGTGAGACGATAATGCCCTGAATGGGCGAGTCTTCTCCGGCCAGCGAATGGAAGGTGCAGCTCAGTAAAGGAAGCAGCAGCGGCAAAGGCGTATGGACCACGTGTTTCGCCAGCAGACTGATACACTCTTCCGCCAGCAGGCGCGCCTTGCCGGAGACATAGTCGGCGATGGTCTGGAGCTCATCGACTTGTTCAGACTGCTGCGGGGTGTGCAGCGCGTAGGTCAGGCACAGCCAGATAGCCTTGCGGATTTCCTGCCCGCAGGGCACGCCGGTCAGGTTTTCCAGCTCATTGACGGCGTGCATGGTGTTCTGCCAGAGGTAGCCGCTATACAGCTTCTCCTGAGAGACGACGCCGTTCACGGTGGTGAGCAGGTGTTCCATTTTCCGATTCAGCAGCATGATATTGCCGCTATGGCAAAACTCGCGAAAAATGACGTCGTCATGCATGGCTTTGGGCAGCAGCGCGTGAATATCCGGCTCGCTTGCCTGCTTAGTGGCTGAAACAACCAGCGTTTCCCCGCCGGGATGCGCGCCATGTAACGTGATGACATCCGCCTCGCGGTTATCGCTCCACGCGCTGGCGCACATCACTTTGACCTGATTTTTCAGCTCGCCAATATTGCCGCGCACCGGTGAGGTAACAAGCTGGTGCATGAGTTGATTATCCAGATGAATATCCCTGCGCAGGCTTATCGCCTCCTGACGCAGAAACTGATTCACCTGGTCAATTCGCTCGGTCAACGGACGTGAAATAAAATTGGGGAGCGTCACCCGCACCGGTATACGGCGGCGGAAAGTGTTGAGCAGTACCGTGTCGATATTTTCCGTGGTGGCAAAGATAAAACGCAGCGAAGCCGGGTGGCGGGTGCGGTTATCGCCCAGCCGGTAGAAATAGCCTTTATCCATAAACAGGAACAGCTTCTCCTGATTCTCTGCGGAGAGTCGATGCACTTCATCCAGGAACAGAAAACCTCCGTCGGCGTCGTCAAACGCGCCGCGTTTATCGCGATCGGCACCGGTGAATGCGCCGCGGGTATAGCCAAAAAGCGTGGCGGAAAGCAGCTCGGGGTTATTGGCATAGTCGGCGCAGTTAAGCTCGACGAAAGGTTTATCGGCGGCGATGGCGCCGCGCTCTAAGGCGTATTGATAGATAAGCGAGGCGAGATGGCTTTTACCGACGCCGCTTTCCCCCGAGAGTAAAATGGGCAATCCGTCTCCCGGGTAGTCAACCGCCGAGCGGCACAGCGCGACGGCTTCGCTCAGGCTACCCTGTGCGCCGATCAAATGCATAAACGCATCGGCCATTTTCGACACTAGCCGGGACGGCGGTGACGTTGGCGTGCCGTTACGCTGCACAAAAAAGCGTACTGGTCGGGTATTTTCCTTACTCAGGCGACCGTCATCGCAGAGCCTGTTCAGATAATGACTAATGACACTGCGGTTTACCTGCATGAAGTCTGCGCAGTCCTGAGCCGTGAATCCAGAAGGGCTTTCCGCATAATGGGTCAGTATTTTATGGAACAGTTTTTCTTTTGCTGACAGCGCCATTTTTCAATGTCCTGCATAGAGTAGAAAATAGCGTCGAAATTAATTGGACACTAGACACTAATAATATTATTAGACACTTAATACTTTCCTCGCTTATTCAGCAAAGTAAAACCCTGTTTTAATCGGAATGTGATCGCGATCGACCGTTGTTTTTATTGCGGAAAAGTTTAGGGAAATGGCCGTAATGAATGGGGTAAATGTAATTCAGAAAATTTGACTAATGACGACAAATTTGTCCGCTTTTAGCTGATCGAGATGTGACCTGTTATTTATCACATCAAGGCAAATCGCCTTATCCAGACAACTAAATTAAAGGGTTTATATCATGAAAAGCATCAAAACTTTTGTCGCAGTTATGACTCTCGCCGCTTCTTTCGGTTCATTCGCTGCTCAGACCGTGACCGCAACCGCCGCGACGATTGACGGCGCCGAAGCGAAAATTGCCGCCCAGGCGGAACAGGCGGGTGCCAGTTCTTACAAAATTACCCAGGCTTACACCGGTAACCGCGTACATATGACCGCTGAACTGACCAAATAAGCCAGCCGTTACTGTCGAAAGAGCGCCCAAGGGGCGCTTTTTTCGTTTGGTCGATAGTCGGGCAATCCCCCGCCAGTTGCGTCTGGCGGATTGATGCCTGGTTTGGCTTTCAGCCGCGGGAAATGCTGCCGTGCCTGGTACAACAGGCGGGGATAGAGAAAGCCCTGGAGGTGTGGAATGACATTCCCCCAGAACTGGCCGCGCTGCTGTCTGATGTCGCTTCGCTTATCAATCGACTTTATTTATTAATAACTCATATTTATTTTTCAGGCGAGTCGTTGCTGTTACACGGCGGTATACACGTGAATTTATTTTTTTTCAGCCATCTGAGCGCCCCAGGGGCGCTTTTTTCTATTTCTGACCATGGGGAGTTATTCTATAATGTTTTAACTTCGGTTGTTAATATATAGGGAATAAATGCATGAAAAGGAATTTATTATCTGTGTTAATTGGTTGTTCATTATTACTTTCACTTTCAGCTTGTGATGATAAGAAACCAGCAGAAGATAAAACGGCATCACAACAGGCCGAACAATCTCAAGTACAGCCGGCTTCATCAACGGAAAGCCGTGATGAGATAGCTCAGGGCGATACCGAACAAACTAAGATGAGTGTTTATATCGAATGTTATAACGAAGTCGATGCTGATATTTATCGTGCTGTTGATGGTTATGCCGACTGGGTTGAGGATATGGAAAACGGTCCAACGGGAACTGAAGAGGATGCGGACGATGGCATATCGGCTGTGACGGCTAATGTTGCAGAATGCAAAGCCAGAATAGCAAAGGTTGCTTCGTTAAAGCCCGCACTTGAACCTATTGATAAACTCGCGGTGTCTTATATTAATTCTTCTGTTGTTATGGCTAATATAATAAATGAAATGAATAAATATTATGAGCAGCAGGATTATAAAGATGATAATTTTGTCAAAGCGAAAGCGTTACATACTCAATTTATGGCCGCATTTAGCGAATTTAAGCCCGCATCAGATGCGTATGCTGATGCTATTCATGAAATAAATGATCGTCGTCAGGCCGAACAACTGAAGAATATAGAAGCAAAAGAGGGCAAGTCGTATGATTATTACGCGCTCTCGATTATGTTAACCAGCAAAAAATTGAACAGAATTCTCGAGTCGGAAAAATTTGATACCGATAGCGCCATGAAAGAAGTACAGGCCCTTAGCGATCAAATCACCCAGTTAGGTACGAAGAAAGAAGAGGCGGAGAAAGGACCCCGGATGCGGTTGCTACGGATGCCCACCTTCATAGAGGCTGCGGAAAAATATCAGCTTGCGGTGAAAAAACGCATTCGCCATGTCCGGGATAATGTTCCTTATACGGGGGATATGGAAGGTGCTCCACAGATGGTTGATGGTCGTTATGAGAACGTGATGGCAATGTATAACCTTATGGTAAATTGGTTCAACGCCATGTACGACTAACCGCGTTACACGCTGAAGCAGCGCCCAAGGGGCGCTTTTTTAGTTTATGCCGGCCAGGCGTAGTAATGCGGTAACGATCGCGGCGGCAATAATCACGACGATTAACGGTGCCTTGCGCCAGGCAAGAAAAACCGCAAAACCCACGCCCAGCA
Source organism: Kluyvera sp. (assembly GCF_047971185.1). Taxonomy (GTDB): domain Bacteria; phylum Pseudomonadota; class Gammaproteobacteria; order Enterobacterales; family Enterobacteriaceae; genus Kluyvera. The sequence goes on along the minus strand of NZ_JBKDZH010000052.1, from coordinate 80,140 downwards.
CTCGCGCCATCCCGGCGAAATGTTCACCTTCATAAAACGTCGTGGCCAGCGCGACGGAAAAGAGAAGCACCGTCGCGGCATCGGAAAGCAGCGCCTGTGAGCGTTCGGAAAACGCCAGCCGGTTTCCTAGTTTTGCGCCGCCCAGGCGCATCAGGTAGGTACCGATGGAGAGAATGGCAATCCCGGCGAGAAACAGCGTCATATTACCCATTATTTTTTCCTCGCCAGCAGGCCAAACAGGGAAAGCAGCACCGGCAGGCCGACCGGTGCAAAAGGCACCGAAGCCAGCGACAGCGCCGCGCCGCTGCAGGCACGCATCAGCGTGGTGCGGTTCTTAAACGCAGGGATCACTAATGCCAGCAGAATGGCCGGGAATACGGCATCGAGGCCAATCGTTTCCGGTGCGGGAAGCAGTTTGCCGACCGCTGCACCGAGCAGCGTTCCCAGCGGCCAGAAAAGGGCTACACCCATACCGCACAGCCAGAATGCGGCTTTCCGCTGCTCTGGGGTAGGCTGCGAAAGGCCAAACACCACGCTCTCATCATTCATGATATGGCAACCGAGAAAACTGGCCGCGCGGTGGCCCACCAGGTCGCGTACAGTGACCCCGAAAGGAATATGTCGCGCGTTAACCAGCAGACCTGCCGCCGCCGCCGCTAACGGGTTACCGCCGCTGGCGACGATACCGATAAACATAAATTCAGAGGCACCCGCCAGCACGGAAATAGAAAGCAGCAGCGGCACCCACAGCGGGAAACCGTACGCCATCGCCAGCGAGCCGTAGGATACCGCCACGACGCCCACCGCCAGGCAAACCAGAAAGATAGCCTTAATCGTGCTTCCTTTCAGGCAGGAGAACATTTTCAGAGACATGTAAATTTACCAGATCGAACACTATATCCATTATAATGAACGAATCAGTGTGGTAGTTCAAGGCGAACGATACGTTCGATATATAAAACGATGGAGTTGTGTATGACACAGCCAATCAGCGTGATTGCCAAAAGCCTGGTGCGCGAGCGGGCGAGAACCGGCCTCTCTCTGGCCGAAATCGCCCGCCGTGCCGGGATTGCTAAATCGACGCTGTCACAGCTTGAAGCGGGTAACGGTAACCCGAGCCTGGAGACCCTGTGGGCGCTTTGCGTTGCGCTGGATATCCCTTTTGCGCGTCTGCTGGAGCCGCAGCCGAATAAAACGCAGGTCATTCGCTTGGGTGAGGGCACCAAAGTGATCGCCGAGCTGGCGCACTATCAGGCGACGCTGCTCGCCGCTTGCCCACCGGGCGCACGTCGCGATATCTACCTGCTGACGACGCAGCCGGGCGCCGATCGCCTCTCGGAACCGCATCCGCCCGGTTCCGTTGAGCATATTATTGTGACCCAGGGGAGAGCGCTGGTCGGTCTCACCTCCGCACCGGAAGAGCTGAACGCCGGGGATTACATTTGTTACCCCGCCGATGAACCACATCTGTTTAAAGCACTTGAGCCGGATACCATGGCGATTCTGGTGGCTGAGCAAAATTAAACGTTAAAAGATGCAGTAATATATACGCTACTGCATCTTTCTTTAATTTCTATATTGTCTTCATAATATTATATTTGTATTGGTCTTTTTATTTAATTAATTTCATTTATATCTTTCGGGCTAATTTCCGTTTTATCACCTTTCAGTGTTACCTCGCTCACGATCTTTAAACAACGACGATTTACGCGCTAAACATTATTAGCTAGTGTTCTTCTGCCTGTAAGGGAATGTATCTTTTTTTAGCTTGTTATTCCGTTGAATAGGTAAAGTATAAAAATATATTCATCGCTGCTATACAAATGCGCACGAAATCTCTTTTGAGGTTTCCAGGTTATTCTTTATTTCAAGGAAAGCGAATAATGAAGAAATCGACGTTAGCGATTGCTATTGGATTATTATTAGTGGCCAATACCGGTTTTGCTAAAACAACAAAAATGACGTTGGAACAGCGGCTGGAACAGTTAGAATCGCGTCTGGAAGCGGCAGAAAGTCGCGCCGACCAGGCGGAGCAAAAAGTTCAGGATCTGCAGGTACAGCAGGCTGCTGAAATTAAAGAAATGAAAGCTGCCCAGGGTAATACGCCGGTGAATGGCCAAACCCCAGCGGAAGAAACCAAAAAGAACCTCACCACGCCTAACCTGGTGTTGTCGGGGTATGGCGATCTGAAAATCTACGGCGACGTAGAATTCAACATGGATGCTGAAAGTCGTCGCGGTACGCTGACCAAGCTTAATGAAGATCGTTCTACCGAACAGTGGGATATGGACGGTCGTATCCTGATTGGCTTTGACGGTATCCGTAAGATGGATAACGGCCAGTTTGCCGGTTTCTCCATCCAGCCGCTGGCCGATATGTATGGCACCATGAACCTCGATGATGCGCGCTTTAACTTCGGCCAGGAAAATGACTGGAAAATTGAAGTGGGCCGTTTTGAAGCCGCTGATATGTTCCCGCTGAATCAGGATACCTTCGTTGAGCACTCGGGTAATACCGCTAACGATCTGTACACCGACGGCCAGGGTTATATCTATATGATGAAAGAAGGTCGTGGTCGTTCCGATGCGGGCGGCAACTTCCTGATGAGTAAGCAGATTGATAACTGGTACTTCGAGCTGAACTCGCTGATTGAAGATGGTACGACGCTATTTTCTGATAGTGATAACGACAATATTAACGGCCGTGCTTACCACGGTCGCGAGATGGAAAAAGAGAAGAACGTTGTTTATCTGCGCCCGGTAGTGAACTGGAAGCCAACGTCTGAGCTCTCCTTCTCCGCGGCGATGGAATCTAACGTGGTCAACAATGCTTACGGTTATACCAATAGCAAAGGTGAGTTTGTCGATCAGTCCGACCGTACCGGCTATGGCTTAACCATGACCTGGGATAACACCAAAACCGATCCGGAAAATGGTGTGGTATTTAACCTGAATACCGCCTATTTAGACGCGAATAACGAAGATGACTTCACCGCTGCTACCAATATCTGGTGGAGAAATATCGAGCTGGGTTATATTTACGCGCATAACAAAATTAGTGAATTCGAGGATGTTGTCTGCGAAAACGACTGCATTATTCAGGAAGAAGGCACCTACGATATTCATACCGTTCATGCTTCATACTGGATTAAGAACGTAATGAATATGGAAAACTTTAATATTTATCTGGGTACCTACTACTCTAAAATCCAGAGCGATCAGAAAATTTCCTCTGACGACGATCGCTACGGCGCGCGCGTTCGCTTCAAATACTACTTCTAAAAATACGAAAGGCCTCTGTAAACAGAGGCCTTTTTTGATTGTAGGCCGGAGCATCCGGCCTACAGGACAATCATTATTTATTCCAGGTAAAACACTTCTTTCAGCTCTGCGCTTACCGGGCTGTTATCCGGATTTGACGGCATCACGTCGGTCATGTGTTTCCACCAACGCTGGCACACGTCGGTATTCGCCACCGCGTTCCAGCGCTCTTCAGACTCAATTTCTACCGTAGCGAACAGCAGATTGCGCGCTTCATCGAGATAAATCGCGTAATGATGCGCGCCGTGAGATTTCAGTACGGCTTCCAGCTCCGGCCAGATAGGGCTGTGGCGACGCTGGTACTCTTCGTGTGCGTTGGCGTTAACCTGCATCACAAAGGCTTTACGGATCATAATGCCTCCAGGTACAGCTCGCGAACTTCATCGCGGCTGGCGGTACGCGGGTTGCACGGTGCGCAGGGGTCAGCCAGCGCTTTATCCAGCCACCCTTCGATGTCTTCTTTGGTGACGCCCAGTTTACTGAATCCTTCCGGAATGCCAACGCGGGCGCTCAGTTTACGGATGGCGTTGATGGCTTCCATACTGGCCGCTTCGTCGCTCATACCGCGGGTATCGACGCCCATCGCCTGCGCGACGCGGGCAAAACGCGCTACCGCGTTCGGGCGGTTAAAGTTTTCGATGATCGGCAGCAGGATGGCGTTGCACACGCCGTGCGGCAGATTGTGGGTCGCACCCGGCTGATGCGCCAGCGCGTGGACCAGGCCCAGACCGGCACTGTTGAACGCCATGCCCGCCAGATACTGGCCGAAAGCCATCTGCTCGCGCGCTTCCAGGTTGTGGCCGTCGTCGACCGCTTTTGGCAGCCACAGGGTAATCAGACGAATGGCTTCCAGCGCGTTAGCGTCGGTCAACGGATGCGCCCCGACGGAAACGTAGGCTTCCACCGCGTGGGTCAGCGCGTCCATCCCGGTCGCCGCGGTGACGGAGGCCGGGATATCCAGCATCACGCTGGCATCGTCAACGGCGATATCCGGGATGATGTTGGAATCGATAATGACCTCTTTCACCTGACGCGCGGAGTCGATGATCACTGCGTTGCTGGTCATCTCCGCCGCGGTGCCCGCGGTGGTGTTGATCGCAACCAGATGCACGCCAGCGTTCAGCACTTTGCCGACGCCGGAGTATGCGGTAGACGGGCCAGGGTTAGCGGTCAGAATTTTGATCGCTTTCGCGGTGTCGATCGGGCTGCCGCCGCCGAAGGCGATGATGTAATCGCAGGCTTCGGCCTGGTACGCCGCATAGCCTTTCTGCACCAGCTCTTCGGTCGGGTTCGGGAACACTTCATCGAACAGGTGATAAGACATGTTATGCGCGTCAAGCGCGGTAAACAGGCTGTCCAGCAGACCCAGTTTTACCAGCTGGCCGTCGGTGACGATCAGCGCCTTGCCCCATTGCTTACCGGCAACCAGGTTAACCATATCCCCAATGGCGCCCGCGCCGTGCAGGCTGATTTTTGGCAGTGCTAACATAAAGCTCATGGTGTATCTCCTTGATACCTATTTTGTTTAATCCTGTTTGCCCCTCATCCTGTGGGGGAGGGGCGAATTCAAATGCGTCGTCGCTGGATCAGCCGGCGAGTTATAATCGGCAGCGAGATCACCACGATCAGCATCGCGCCGATGATGATCGACATCACGATGCCGGGGACGTTAAGCAGGCTCAGGCCGAAGGTGACCAGTCCCATCAGAAAGGCCGCGATAATTACGCCGACCATGCTGCCGGAGCCGCCCAGAATATTGATGCCGCCGAGCACCGCCATGGTGACCACCGCCAGCTCCCAGCCCATGGCGATCGTCGGACGGGTACTGCCAAGGCGCGAGGTCAGCAGCACCGCCGCCAGACCGGACATCAGCCCGACCAGCGCGAACAGCATCAGGTTGTGGCGCTTGACGTTAATGCCGGAATACCAGGCGCCGGTCGGGTTATTGCCGATGGCGTAGGTACGGCGGCCAAAGTTGGTTTTGTGCAGCAGGAAGGCAAACAGCGCGGCCAGCACGATGAACAGTGCGAACTCAAACGATAGCGCCCCCCACACGTAGCCCTGGCCGAACCAGGCGAAGCTCTCCGGGTATTTATTCAACGCCTGGTCGCCGAGCAAAATATAGGTAATGCCGCGGTACAGGCTCATGGTGCCGATGGTGATCACGATGGACGACAGGTTAAAACGCGTCACCAGCCAGCCGTTGAATAGCCCGCACAGCAGCCCGACGCCCAGCCCGACGCACACCAGCAGCGGCGTATCCACGCCGGCGACGGCGCAGAAGCCCATCAGCGTCGAGCTCAGGGCGATGGTGGAGGCGACGGAAAGGTCGATTTCCCGGGCGATAATCAGCATCGCCATCGGCAGCACGATGATCGCCTTCTCGGTGAAGTTGAAGGTGGCGTCCGACAGGTTCCAGATATTGAGGAAATAGGGCGAGGCCAGCGCGTTGATCACAAACACCAGCAGGGTGACCGCCAGCAGAAAGCCTTCCCAGCACAGCAGCCGTTTAAACATCGACGGCGCTGCGGCTTGCGCATTAATCTCTTCAGGCATCAGTATTTTACTCATGAGCGCACCGCCTGTTTTTGTCGGGCCAGCGCGGCGTCGCGCAGAATCAGTCGGCCTTTGCGTTTATTACCGCGTTCGTTGAGCAGCACGGCGATCACAATCACCGCCCCGGAAATCGCCATTTGCCAGAACGGCGAAATGCCGATCACCGGCAGCGCGTTGTTGATGATGCCGAGGAACAGCGCGCCGCACAGGCAGCCGAGCACCCGCCCGGTGCCGCCCATGGTGCTGATGCCGCCAATCACGCAGGCGGCGACCACCTGCAATTCGAAGCCGTTAGCCACGTCGACATAGGCGACGGCGAAGCGCGAGATCCACAAATAGCCGCAGAACCCGGCCAGCGCGCCGGAGAGGCAGAAGCTGACGAACTGCATTTTCCCGGCGTTGATGCCGGTGTAGTACGCGGCGGTGGCGTTGCCCCCGGCGGTGTACAGTGCGCGCCCGGTGCGGCTAAAGCGCAGGAAGTAGCCGACCAGCAGCAGCGCGGCGACGGCGAACCAGCTCAGCACCGGCAGGCCCAGCAGCGACGTGCGCGGTAGGCCAAGGAAATCCGCGCCCATCTGGTGCGAGTTCACCCAGCCGCCGTCGGAGAGCAGGAAGATAATCCCGCGATAGATGCTCATGGTGCCAAGCGTCACCACAATCGCCGGAATACCGAGCTTCCACACCAGCAGGCCGTTAATCATTCCCATCACCAAGCCCAGCACGGTGGCCAGCAGCAGCAGCGCCCAGACCGGAATCGCCGGATAGTGGAAGTTAAGCAGGGCGACGATCATCCCGGTGAGCGCCAGGTTGGCGGCCATGGAGAGGTCGATACCTTTGGTCAGCAGCACCATCATCTGCCCCAGCGCGAGGATGATTAAGATGGCGGTATCGTTAAACATTTCCACCAGGTTGCCCGGCGACACAAACGACGGCACGCGGCTACCGATTGCCGCCACCATCACGATAATGACGCCCGCGAGCAGCGCTTCACGATGTTTAAATAAGGATTGCCACATTTATGCTGCCTCCTTACCCGCGCCGCTGGCGGCGCTGACGATGGTTTCCGCGGTGGCTTCACCGGCCTGATATTCGGCGACCATTAACCCTTCATGCATGACGATAATGCGGTCGGCCATGCCCATCACTTCCGGCAGCTCCGACGACACCATAATCACCGCCAGCCCCTGCGCGACCAGCTCGGACATAAACTGGTGCACCGCGGCCTTAGAGCCGATATCAATGCCTTTCGTCGGCTCATCGAGAATGATGACGTCCGGATGCGTTGCCAGCCATTTGCCGATCACCACCTTCTGCTGGTTGCCGCCGGAGAGCGTCTCCACCGGCTGACGCCAGCTAAAGGCCTTCACCTGCAAGCGGCGGGCATACTCGTCAGCCAGCTGCCATTCCCGCGCGTCGTTCAGCACGCCGCCTGGGTTAAGTTTGCTAAGCTGCGGCAGGCTGATGTTTTGGGCGATCGGCAGTTCGATAATCGCCCCCTGCTTTTGTCGCTCTTCCGGCACGCAGACAATCCCGGCCTGAATCGCGTCGGCGGGCTGGCGGAAATGCATCGCCTGGCCGTTCAGAATGATCTCGCCGGATGAAGGATGCGAGACGCCGGAGAGCGCCTGCATCAGCTCGGTACGCCCGGCGCCGACCAGGCCATAGAAGCCGAGGATTTCTCCTTTGCGCAGGCTGAAGTTGATATGGGCGAACTCGGTGGGGTGGCACAGGTCGTTCACCTCCAGCACCACCGCGCCTTTATCGCAGTCGACTTTCGGGTAGGTTTGAGTGATCGCCCGGCCCACCATCATGGAGAAGATGCGTTCTTCGGTGATGTCGCTAATCTCACCGGAGCCAACGTACACGCCGTCGCGCAAAATGGTGTAGTGGTCCGCCAGCTCGAAGATTTCATCAAACTTGTGCGAGATAAACAGAATGGCTTTGCCTTCCTGCTTTAAGCGCTCAACAATTTGATAAAACTCCATAATTTCATGCTGAGAGAGGGCCGCGGTCGGTTCATCGAGGATCACCACCTGCGCCTCGAACGACAGCGCGCGGGCGATAGCGACCATATGGCGCTGGGCGATACTCAGCGTTTTCAGCACCGCGCGCGGGTCAATCTGCACGTCGAGGCGGGTCAGGATCGCCTGCGCCTTCTGGTGCATAGCGGGCCAGTCAAGCTTCTTCAGCCAGCCTTTGTAGAGGTACTGGCCGACAAAAATATTCTCGGTGACCGACAGTTCGTCGAACAGCACGGTCTCCTGATGGATGGCGGTGATCCCGACCTTGTGCGCGGAGTCCGGCGTCGGCAGGGAAATGGGGATGGCTTTGTAGAGGATCTCGCCCGCTTCGGGCTGATAGATGCCGGTCATCACTTTAACCAGCGTGGACTTGCCCGCGCCGTTTTCGCCAATTAAGGCGGTGACTTTGCCGGGCCAGAGATCGAGCTGTACGTTTTCAAGGGCGCGCACGCCGGGGAAGACTTTGGTGATCCCCTTAAGCTGCAGCAGCGGAGTGGATGCGGTCATGATAGTTCTCCGGAGAATTTCCCCTCACCGCCTCTCGCATTCGCCCTCTTCCTATCAGGAAGAGGGCGGGTGAGGGTCGATGGATTAGAAAATCTTCGAGAACTTATCAATATTGCTGGCATCGTAAACGAACGGCTCGGCCATTGCGCCGCTACCGTCGGCATCCAGCTTCACTTTACCCAGCTTACCCATGCTGGCTTCGGTTTTTGTTGCGGTGCCCTTCACCAGATCGTCGGCCAGATAGGTCGCCGCATAGCCCAGATCGATCGGGTTCCAGATGGCGAAGCTCTTGCTGGCACCGGACTTAATCGCCCCGGCCATTTCCGACGGCAGCCCCAGCCCGGTCACGTAGACCTTGCCGATTTTGCCCTGATCCTTCACCGCCTGCGCGGCGGCGACAATGCCGACGGATGACGGGGAGACGATCACTTTCAGGTCCGGGTAGGATTTCAGCAGGGCCACCGCTTCGCGGTAGCTCTTATCGGAAAGGTCGTCGCCGTAAGCGACGGTCACCAGATTGATGGACGGGTAGTTCGGCAGCACTTTTTTCATCTCGCCAATCCAGATGTTCTGGTTGGTCGAGGTTGGCGTGGCGCTGAGAATAGCGACGTCGCCTTTCTCGACGTTCAGCGCTTTCAATGCGTCGGCGGCCAGCTTGACGTTGGTCTCGCCAATCAGTTGGTTGTTCGACGGGTTCAGGTGAATCTGACGCCCGCCGGCGGCCACGCCGGAATCCCATGAGACGACCTTAATGCCGCGCTGCATGGCTTTTTTCAGCACCGGCACCACCGCGTCGGGATCGTTGGCGGAAATCGCGATCGCATCGACGCCCTGGGCGATCAGCCCGTTGAGCACTTCGATCTGCGCTTCAGCCGTGGTGGTGGTGGGGCCGGTATAGATGACTTTGACATCGCCTAACTCTTTGGCAGCCTCCTGTGCGCCAACGTTCGCAGCTTCAAAGAAGCCATTACCTAAGGACTTCGCCACGAGGGCAATTTTCACTTCAGCTAATGCGGAACCGGACAACGCCAGGGCGGCAACGGTGAGGATAAAGCTTGCTTTTATTTTCATTGCTTGTACTCCACGGTTTTTGAGTTAGTAGGTTTGCAGGTAACAGAATTTTTTCCCCTGCGGATCGTTGCCCGCAGGGGTTATGCGATGTTCTTACTTGTACAGATTTAATGCGCTGGCCATCGGAGTCACGCCGAAACGCTGGCCGAGGGCGATCAGTTCTTGCTGGGTGATGGTCTGCTTCATGCCGCCCATCGAGTACACCTTCACCAGCACTTCTGCTGATTTTTCGGCGGTATCAATCAGGCCAAAGGCTTCGTCGAGCGTCGGGCCGCTGCCGAAGACGCCGTGGAACGGCCACAGCACCAGTGAATGCTGCTGCATCGCCACGGCGGTGGCCTGGCCGATCTCGTCGGTGCCCGGCACCATCCACGGCAGAATGCCGACGCCGTCCGGGAAGACCACCAGACACTCGGTGCTGCCTTCCCACAGTTTGCGGGTGATCAGCGCGCTGTCGTTTTCCAGCACGTAGGTCAGGGCGATCAGGTTGGTCGCGTGGCAGTGCATGATGACGCGGTCTTTACCGCCGGTCAGCTTGATACGTTCACAGTGTGACAGGAAATGCGCCGGCAGCTCGGAAGTCGGCACCGCTTCGTGAGTCAGGCCCCACAAAATGTGATAGCCCGCGCCGTCGCTATCGACTTTCACCACGCCAAGGTTGGCGGACGGGTCGAGCTGCACGTTGCGGAAGAATTTGCCGGAACCGGTGACGATAAACGGGGTGTTCGCCAGCATCGGCATCGGCTGGCTCAGGGCGATATAGCGCGGCTCGGCGTGGAAATCGGCGGTGAACGGGGCGATATCGGCTTCGTCCAGACGCAGGGTCAGGTTGCCGCCGTTACGTTCGTCCCAGCCTTTTAACCAGGCGTCGGAGGTGGCTTTGATCATGCCCTGGACGAACCAGGAGTCGATAATAGTCTGCATAGTCTTGTGGTTCCTGTTGTATTGGTGAGGTGTTTCCCCTCACCCTAGCCCTCTCCCCGGAGGGGAGAGGGGACTGTTCGGTGCCGGATGAGGGTCAATCACCCGCGCTTGCTCAGAATCTCTTTCTCATAGCTGCGTACGTTTTCCAGCCACTGGCTACCCGCCGGGGTGTCGTTACGCTGGCAGTACATTTCCCATACCGCCTGCCACGGCAGACACTTCTGCTCTTCCAGCAGCGCCAGACGCGCGGTGTAGTCGCCTTCGGCTTCCAGCTTGCGCAGCTCGGCGGTTGGCTCCAGCAGCGCGCGCAGCAGCGCTTTCTTCATGTTGCGGGTGCCAATAACCCATGCCGCAATGCGGTTGATGGAGGCATCGAAGAAGTCGAGGCCGATATGCACGCGGTCGAACAGATCGTGGCGAATGATTTCGCTGGCGATGGCCTGAGTTTCGTCATCCAGCAGCACCACGTGGTCGCTATCCCAACGAACCGGGCGGCTCACGTGCAGCAGCAGGCGCGGCACGTACAGCATGGCGGCGGAAATTTTGTCGGAGATCACTTCGGTCGGATGGAAGTGACCGGCATCCAGACACAGCGCGGTCTGACGGCTGGTGGCGTAGCCCATGTAGAATTCGTTGGAGCCCACGGTGTAGCTTTCGGCGCCAATACCGAACAGCTTGCTCTCCACGGCGTCAATATGGTGCGCCGGGTCCAGTTTTTCGCTGATCACTTCATCCAGCGCGGTGGCCAGACGCTGGCGCGGCGCCAGACGGTCAACGGTGACGTCTTTCATGCCGTCCGGGATCCAGATGTTCATCACCGACGGCGTGCCCAGCTGTTCGCCGAAGTAGGCGGAAACGCGGCGGCTGGCCTTGCAGTGGTCAATCCAGAACTGGCGGATTTTCGGGTTGGCGTGAGACAGGGTAAAACCGTCGGCGCTCAGCGGGTGCGAGAAGCAGGACGGGTTAAAATCGAGACCCAGCTGGTGTTTCTTCGCCCACTCAACCCAGTTTTTGAAGTGCTCAGGTTTGATTTCATCGCGCGCGACCGGGGTATCAGACTCCAGATAGATAGCGTGCAGGTTCAGGCGCTTCGGCCCTGGGATCAGGCTCAGCGCCTGCTCAAGGTCGGCACGTAGCTCGGTCGCATTACGCGCCTTGCCCGGATAGTTACCGGTTGCCTGGATCCCACCCGTTAAGTTGCCTTCCGGGTTTTCAAAACCCGCGACGTCATCGCCCTGCCAGCAGTGCATAGAAACAGGTAAACGGTCCAGCTGGCGCAGGGCTTCTTCGACGTCGATGCCGACGGCGGCGTAGCGCTGTTTCGCGAGTTCCCAGGCCTGGTCAAGTTGAGTGGTCATGCGCAAAGCTCCTTTGTCTGTCGTTGTTGCTGAAACTGCGCAACGTAGCGGGCAATTTCATGGTCAGGATTAGGGGTGAAGGTAGTCAGACCGTAGTTATGGGTCACCACCTTGCGGAAATCATCGACGTTGGTGAGTTCATCCAGCGTCATTAATTGGATGCCGATATTGCCGAGGGTTGAGGCCTCAATCGGGCCCGCCACCACGGTGATGCCGCAGGCGTCGGCGCACAGCTGATTCAGCAGCTGGTTCTGGCAGCCACCACCCACAATGTGCAGCTGGCTGAATGGTTTGCCGCGCACCTGTGCCAGCTCGTTAAGCACGTCGGCATACAGCAGCGCCAGGCTGTCGAAGATGCAGCGTGCCAGCTCGGCGACGGTAGACGGCACCGGCTGCGCGGCCTCGCGGCAGGCGGCCTGAATTTCAGCGCTCATGTTATGCGGGTTGATAAAGCGATCGTCGTTCGGGTTGATCAGCCAGCGGCAGGCGGGCAGCTGGCCGGTTTCGGCGATAAGCGCCGGCAGGTCGCTGACGTTCTGCTCTTTCAGCACCCGTTGCAGCAGCCACAGGCCCATAATGTTTTTCAGCACCCGGTAGCGGCCTTCCGCGCCGCCTTCATTGGTGATGTTGGCGCGCTGCGCCAGCTCGCTGGTGTAGGGGGTTTTGCTCTCAAAGCCCATCAGCGACCAGGTGCCGGAAGAGAGATAGGCGGCGTCGGCGCTGGCCAACGGTGAGGCGATCACCGCGCTGGCAGTGTCGTGGCTGGCGACTGCCACCACCGGAATCTGATTGCCCTGCGGGCAGATCCAGTGGCCGATAACGTTGCCCGGATGCGTCGGTGTACCGAACCAGGCGGCGGGCGCGCCGGTCCAGTTCAGCAGGTCTTCATCCCAGTTGTCGCTGTCGATATTCACCAGTTGCGTGGTGGTGGCGTTGGTGTACTCCCAGTTCATCTTGCCGGTCAGGCGATAGCTGAAATAGTCGGGGATCAGCAGCGCGTGGGCGGCCTGGGCGACCAGTTCCGGCTGCTGTTCAACCAGCGCGCGCAGCTGATACAGCGTATTGAACGGCAGGAACTGAATGCCGCTACGACGGTAAATCGTCTCTTTGCCCAGCTGCTCCATCGCCATCGCCATCACGCCGTCGGTGCGGCTGTCGCGGTAGGCGACCGGCAGGCCAACGCGCTGGCCGTTCTTATCCAGCAGCACGTAGTCAACGCCCCAGGTGTCGATACCGATGCTATCGATGCAGATCCCTTCGTCGCACACCTTGTTGAGACCGGTGCGGATTTCCGCTTCCAGGCTGTCGATATCCCAGGTATCAAACCCCTGCTGCTGATGCAGGCTGTTGGTGAAACGGTGGATTTCGCGCAGTGAAAGCGAACGCGGCTCGGCGTCGTAGCGCGCCAGCATTACGCGTCCGCTGGAGGCGCCTAAATCGACGGCCACACAATGGCGAAAAGTCATGGCAAAAGTCCTTCTTAGAGTCATTACCGCTCAGTCTAAAAAAAGGACACCGCCGCTACCTTCTCGTTACTGACAGGCGCGATTGGGCACTGGCAAGAAAGCAAAGATGAACGTGAGAGAGTTCACATATTCCCGCGATAATGCAGGTGGATGGGGGTGTGATACTGACCGCATTTCCCGATCTTTCCGGCTGTTTCTTGAAAAAACGACCGGGTTTGCGCGCTTTGCTGTCAAAACGTCAAGGTGATATGTCTCAGCGGATATTACTATTCTGATAACATTTCTCATCTGGCGGGAGTCGTTATGACCGTATTACACAGCGTGGATTTCTTCTCTTCCGGTAAGTTGCCCGTTGCGATCGAACCCCGACTTCCTCAGGCGGCATTTCCTGAGCATCATCATGATTTTAATGAGATTGTTATCGTTGAGCACGGTACGGGCATTCATGTGTTCAATGGTCAGCCGCATACCATTTGCGGCGGCACGGTCTGCTTCGTGCGCGACTTCGATCGCCATCTGTATGAACATACCGATAATCTATGCCTGACCAATGTGTTATATCGTGCACCGGATGCTTTCCAGTTCTTGTCAGGTCTTAACAAACTGCTGCCGCAGGAGCAGGACGGTCACTATCCTTCTCACTGGCGCGTTAACCAGAACACGCTCCAGCAGGTGCGGGCGATTGTTGGCCAGATGGAAGAAGCCAATGACAGCACCGATATGATGTCGCTGGCCAACCGCGAAATTCTGTTTATGCAGCTGCTGGTGCTGCTGCGTAAAAGCAGCCAGGAGCAGGGCGCGGTGGACAACGACGCGCGGTTAAACCAACTGATGGCGTGGCTGGAAGACCACTTCGCGGAGGACGTGTGCTGGGAAGGGCTGGCCGATCGGTTCTCGCTGTCGCTGCGCACCCTGCATCGCCAGCTGAAGCACTGCACCGGGCTGACGCCGCAGCGCTATCTGAACCGCCTGCGCCTGATTAAAGCGCGCCATCTGCTGCGTCACAGCGATGAAAGCGTCACCGATATCGCCTATCACTGTGGTTTTGGCGACAGTAACCACTTCTCCACGCTGTTCCGCCGCGAGTTTAACTGGTCGCCGCGCGATATCCGCCAGGGGCGGGATACGATGCTTCAGTAACGCGAAGGGAGTCACCGTTTTTTACCGGAAAACGGCTAATAATAGTGAGTTGTTAGTCGTTGAGGTATCAGCGTGTCAGGCCAGTTAATCCTTCGAAAAGCCGATTTTTTCGCCAGCCCGGCGCAGGCCGTCGCGGTGGCGGATCGCTATCCGCAGAACGTTTTCGCTGAACATACGCACGAATTCTGCGAGCTGGTGATGGTCTGGCGCGGCAATGGCCTGCATATCCTCAATGACCGTCCCTACCGCATTACCCGCGGCGATCTCTTCTACATCCGCGCCGAAGATAAGCATTCTTACGCGTCGGTTAACGATCTGGTTTTGCAGAATATTATCTACTGTCCCGAGCGGCTGAAGCTCAATCTCGACTGGGTGAACCACATCCCTGGACTGCACGGCTCGCCCTGGGTGCCGCACTGGCGCATTGGCAGCACCGGCATGACGCAGGCGCGGCAGATTATGACTCAGCTGGAGCACGAGAGCCGCAAGGACGACGCTTTGGCCAATCAGATGTCAGAGCTGCTGTTTGCCCAGCTGGTGGTCTGCCTGAAACGCCATCGTTACGCCACTGACAACCTGGCGGCGACGGAAAGCGAAGCCCTGCTGGACAAGCTGCTTACCGCGCTGGCGGGGAGCCTGAATCGGCCTTTCGTGCTGGATACCTTCTGTGAGCAACAGGGATGCAGCGAACGTGCGCTCCGCCAGCAGTTCCGCAGCCAGACCGGGATGACCGTCAACCACTATCTGCGCCAGCTGCGCATCTGCCATGCGCAATACCTGCTGCAGCACACCGAGCTGCTGATTGGCGAAGTGGCGATGCGGTGCGGGTTTGAGGACAGTAACTACTTTTCCGTGGTGTTCAACCGCGAGATTGGCATGACGCCGGGGCAGTGGCGGCAGCGCAGCCGGATCCCGGTATAGCCTGATAAGGGTTATCGGTTACCTTTGCAGGTAACCGATAGGTCTGGTGTGGCTTACATCACCCCAAGCAGGCGCGGCAGGAACAGCGTCAGCTCTGGTACGTAGGTGATAAACAGCAGCACGGTGATAATCGCGATATAGAACGGCATCAGCGGTTTCAGCACGTCTTCCACCTTTACTTTCCCGACGCTGGCACCGACGTACAGGCCGCTACCCACCGGCGGTGTGATGGTGCCGATGGCCAGGTTGTAGATCATGATGATGCCGAAATGCACCGGATCCACGCCCAGCTTGGTCATAATCGGCAGCAGAATCGGGGTGAAAATCAGGATCGCCGGGCCGATATCCATAAATGCGCCGATAATCAGCAGGAACAGGGTAATCACCAGCAAAATCATTGCCTTGCTTTCTGAAATCCCGAGAATCATCTCGCTCAGCGCGGTCGGAATATTGGTGATCGACATCGAGAACGACATCGCCGATGAGGTGGCCAGCAGGAACATAATGACCCCGGTCATCACCACCGTCTGGATGAACACCGACGGCATGTCCTTCAACTTCAGCGTCTTATAGCACACTAAGGTCAGGAACAGCGTGTAAACCACCGCTATCGCCGAGGCCTCAATCGCCGTAAAGATGCCCTTCACGATACCGCCGACGATAATCACAATCAGCAGCAGGCTCGGCACCGCTTCCAGCGTCACCTTCAGCGCCATCCCTTTTTGCAGGGCGAAAAACACGCGGTAGTTATTGCGTTTTGCCACCACCCAGGTCACCGCCATACAGCCGATGCCCCACAGCACGCCCGCGACCATCCCACCGGCAAACAGCGCCGCAATGGAGGTGCCGCCGCTGGCTAACGCGTACAGAATAAAGGCGGTGGTTGGTGGGATCAGCATGCCGGTTGGCGCCGAGGCGATGTTGACCGCCGCGGCGAAGTTGCGGTTGTAGCCCTCTTTCGCGCTCATGGGAACCAGCACGCCGCCGATGGAAGTTGAGGCGGCAATGGCCGAACCGGAAATTGCGCCGAACATCATGTTGCCGACGATATTGGTGTAGGAGAGCGAGCCGGGCAGGCGGCCGGTAAACAGCTTGGCGAAGTTCACCAGCCTGGCGGCGATACCGCCGCTGTTCATAATCACCCCTGACAAGACAAAGAACGGTACTGCCAGCAGGGCAAAGCTATCGAGGCTGGAGAACATCTTTTGGGCGGTGGCGAACATCGAGATATCGAACGGCAGCACCAGCATCATCGTGCTACAGGAGGCGATGACGATACAGATACCAATCGGTGCGCCCATAGCAAGCAGGACGACAAAAACGCCGATCAGCGTTAACGAAGCGGTAATCGGATCAATCATGTTATTTCTCCACGTGCTGCATGGCGCGCAGCGAATCAATGATATTCAGGATGCTGTAGATAATGATCAGCACGCCCGCAATCGGCAGCGCGTAGTACACCTGGCCCATCGGAATGCCCAGCGCCGGTGAGATTTGCAGCATTGAAATAGCGGAGATTTTCAGGCCGCCGATAATCAAAATCCACGTGGAGAAGGCCATAAAGGTGAGCTGCAGGATGATCATCCACGCGTGGCGAACCTGCGCCGAAACCTTATCGACCAGAATCGTCAGGCTGATATGCTGCTGCTTGCCCGCCACGTAGGCCATGCCGAGCATGGAGATCCACACCAGTGAGAAGCGCAGCAGCTCTTCGGTGATGGTGCTGGGCTGGCCGACGATATAGCGGCTGATCACCTGCCAGCATGAAACGGCGACCATCATTGCCAGAACCAGGCAACAGACGGCTTCCAGCAGCCGATCGAGTCCTTTTCTGATTATTTCCATTTTTTATCCTTACGTATCAATGTTTCGCAGCCTGGATTCTTTGATACAGCGTATCCAGTTGCGGTTTGCTCTTCAGATCGGCGTAAATGGGCTGCACGGCCTGCTGGAACGGCTTGATATCAATATCAAAAAACTCGACGTTGAAGTCTTTCACCGCCTGCTGTTTGGTCTTTTCGATTTCGGCGTCCCACGCGGACTTCTCAAACTCAATCGACGCTTTAATCGCGTCCTGAACGATACGCTGCTGTTCGGGGCTGAGTTTTTCCAGCGTCAGCGAACTCATCAGCAGAATGTCGGGGATACGGGTGTGCATGTCGTAGGTGTAAAAGCGTGCGACTTCACCGTGGCGGGCGATGGTGAGCGCAAATTCGTTGTTCTCCGCGCCGTCCAGAATGCCCTGCTGCAATGAGGTGTAGACTTCGGCCTGGCTCATGGCGATCGGTGAGGCGCCGAGCAGCTTCAGGGTACGGATAGCGGTGTCACTCTGCATGACGCGGATTTTTTTGCCTTTCAGATCGTCAATGCTGCGTACCGGCGCTTTACTCATATAGAAGTTGCGCGCGCCGGAATCGTACCAGCCAACGCCGACAAAGCCCTGCGCCTGGGTAGACTGATAAACCGGCGTCATTACGTCGGGGTTATCCATGACTTTGTAGTATTCGTCGCGATCGGCGAAAAGGTAGGGAAGGGAGAAGACGCCGTACATGGGGGAAAAGCTTTCCATCAGCCCGGATGACACTTTGGTGATGTCCACCACCCCAACCTGAGTCAGTTCGACCAGCTCACGCTCGCCACCCAGCTGGCCGTCCGGGAAGTACATGACTTTGATGTCGCCATGGGTTTGTTCTTCTATCCGATCGCCCAGAAAGCGCAGCGCGTCTTTCACCGGCTGGCTGTTTTCTGCATAGGCGAGGCGAAGCACCGTCTCGGCATGCGACAGCGCAGGCAGCGACAGGCAGCACAGCAAAAGCATTTTGACTGTCCGTAGTAATTTCATATAGCCCTCAACGTTTGATAGTTCCGGGGCGAAATTACCGCTTAATATGCATAAAGACCTTGTGGTTATTGCCAGGGTATGGCTTCAGATGGCAAAAAAAACGTACTTGTATCGGGCTATGTCAAACTGTGAATTTTTCAGAATTCATCAAATTAGTTAACGTAAACCCTTCAGAATTTCAGGAACATAACAATTCGTTATAACCTTATAAAAACTACGGCATTGATAATCATTTTCAATATCATTTAATTAACTATAATGAACCAACTGATTACGCGGCGTTTACAGGTTTGCCGCCCGACAATAATGGAGATGATTATGAGCTATACCCTGCCATCACTGCCTTATGCGTACGATGCCCTGGAACCGCACTTCGACAAACAGACGATGGAAATCCATCACAGCAAACACCACCAGGCTTACGTCAACAACGCTAACGCAGCGCTGGAAAGCCTGCCGGAGTTTGCTTCCCTGTCTGCGGAAGAACTGATCGCGAAACTGGATCAGCTGCCGGCTGATAAAAAAACTGTTCTGCGTAACAACGCAGGTGGCCACGCTAACCACAGCTTCTTCTGGAAAGGCCTGAAAAAGGGCACCACCCTGCAGGGCGACCTGAAAGCGGCTATCGAGCGTGACTTCGGTTCCGTAGACAACTTCAAAGCTGAATTCGAAAAAGCAGCAGCGACCCGCTTCGGCTCCGGCTGGGCGTGGCTGGTGCTGAAAGGCGACAAACTGGCCGTGGTTTCTACCGCTAACCAGGACTCCCCGCTGATGGGTGAAGCCGTTTCTGGCGCGTCTGGCTTCCCGATTGTGGGCCTTGACGTGTGGGAGCACGCTTACTACCTGAAATTCCAGAACCGCCGCCCGGACTACATCAAAGAGTTCTGGAACGTGGTGAACTGGGACGAAGCTGCCGCGCGTTTCGCCGCTAAAAAATAATTTGCATTGCACGTCTGTAGAAGCGAGTCTGATGACTCGCTTTTTTTGTATCCGCGTAAGGAGCAGCAGATGCATTATCCGGTTGACGTGTTTATTGGCAAAATCCGCGACTACGACGGCAGCCGCCCTAGCGCGATTGCTAAGGTCCAGGTAGACGGCGAGCTGGAGCTGACCGAGCGGGGACTGCTCGGCGATGAACAGGCCGAAAAGAAAATCCACGGCGGCCCCGACCGCGCGCTGTGCCACTATCCCCGCGAACATTATGCTGACTGGGTGCGCCAGTTCCCCGAGCAGGCGGCGCTGTTTTGCGCCCCGGCGTTTGGCGAGAATCTGTCGACGGACGGTATGACCGAACACAACGTGTTTATCGGCGATATCTACCGCTGGGGCGAGACGCTGATCCAGGTCACCCAGCCGCGCTCTCCGTGTTTTAAACTCAATTTTCACTTTGCCATCAGCGATATGGCCTCTGTAATGCAGAGCAGCGGCAAAACCGGCTGGCTGTATCGGGTGATTGCGCCGGGCAACGTTTTCAGCGATGCGCCGCTAGAGCTGGCGTCGCGTCTGAGCGATGTCTCGGTTCATGAAGCTGGCGTTATCGCCTGGTCGATGCCGTTTGATGATGAGCAATATCATCGGCTGCTGAGCGCCGCCGGGCTGTCGGCGAGCTGGAGCCGCACGATGCAGAAGCGGCGTCTGAGCGGCAAAATTGAAGATAACAGCAGAAGGTTGTGGGGCAAGTAGCCCGGGCGAGGGCCGCGGGTTGGCTCTGAACTCAGGCTTCGTCACCGTCCCCGGCGGCGCTTCGCTTGGCCGGGCTACACGCAGTTCTTACATTGCCAAAAAAATCGGCCTGCAGAGGCAGGCCGAGGGTGTTTTAGGTGCGCTTGTAAAGCGGTAGCCACAGCGTCAGCCGTAAGCCGCCGAGCGGGCTATCATCCGCCTTCACCCAGCCGCGGTGCTGCTGCATGGCGCTTTCGACAATCGCCAGCCCCAGCCCGGTGCCGCCAGATTCGCGGTCGCGCGCCTCGTCGGTGCGGTAGAACGGACGGAAAATCTGCTCGCGATCTTCCGGGCTAACGCCCGGGCCGTCATCGTCCACATGAACGGTCACGCCGTCTTTATCCACCGAGAAGCTCACGGCGATTTTGGTATGCGAGTAGCGCAGCGCGTTACGTACGATGTTCTCCAGCGCGCTCTCCAGCGTGTTCGGGTTACCGTACAGCGGCCATGGCCCCGGCGGGTAATCCACGCTAAACGATTTGCCCATCTGCTCGGCTTCGAACGCGGCGTTATCCAGCACCTCGCCCCACAGCTGATTGGCTTTTAGCGTTTCACTGACCAGCGCGATTTTCTGCTGATTGCGCGACATCACTAGCATGTCGTTGATCATGCTATCCAGACGCTGCGCTTCGGTTTCGATACGCTCCAGCTCCTTACTTTCACCGCTGCGGCGACGCAGCAGCGCGGTGCCCAGCTGCAGGCGCGTTAACGGCGTGCGCAGCTCGTGGGAGATATCGGAAAGCAGACGCTGCTGCGAGGTCATCATGCGCTCCAGCGCCATCACCATCTGGTTAAAGCTGGCGCCGGCGGCCAGAAACTCCTGCGGCCCGGACTCCAGCTCGGGATGCTGACGCAGGTTGCCCTGGGCCACTTCATCCGCCGCATTCTTCAACTTACGCGCCGGTTTTGCCAGGCTCCACGCCAGCCACAGCAGCAGCGGGGCGCTGACCAGCATGGTGACGATCAGCAGCAACAGCGGCCGGTCGAACAGCAGGTTGATAAAATCAGACTGTGAACTGCTGGCCGGACGGATCAGGTATAACTGATAGTTATCTTCACCGTCGCGAATCGAAAATGGCCCGACTAACTCCACGCGCCCGTATTTTTTCTTCTGCGGATGGTCGGCGTTATCCGACTGCCCGATAAAGTTACGGATAATCTGCATTTCGTTGCGTTCTGCGCCAATCACGCGGCCTTCGCTGGTCACCAGCAGCAGACGCTGGCCCGGCGGTGCCCATTTATCAATTGCGCGGAACAGCCGACGCCACCACATCAAATCGTTGGGGGGATCGTTGGCCAGCTCTTCTTCAACGTGCTGCTCAATCATGATGCCCTGACGCTGCTCGCTTTCCAGCAGTTCGGTCATCTGGCGCGAGTCGAGCTTGGGTAACATCAAAACCAGCATCAACACCAGCGCCAGGGTTAACCAGAAGATGGCGAAGATGCGGGCGGTTAAACTTCCTATCATGAAGCGGAGACCATCAGATAGCCGCGCCCACGCAGGGTTTTAAACCACGGATGACCGTCTTTGCGCTCCGGCAGCTTCCGACGCAGGTTGGAAATGTGCATATCGATCGCGCGATCGAACGGCGTTAAGCGTTTGCCCAGCACTTCCTGGCTTAAATGTTCACGCGACACCACCTGACCTAAATGCTGCGCCAGCAGATAAAGCAGGGTGAATTCAGTGCCGGTAAGCTCCAGAGTCTGGCCGTCGAAGCTGGCTTCCTGGCGACCTGGATTCAGGCTCAGGGAGTCGACTTCTACGGTTGGCGAACTGGTATCGCTACTTTGCTGCTGTTCGCTCCAGTGCGAACGGCGCAAAATAGCGCGGATACGCGCGACCAGCTCGCGATCGTTAAATGGCTTAGGTAAATAGTCATCTGCGCCCAGTTCAAGGCCCAGAACGCGATCCAGCTCGCTTCCGCGGGCGGTCAGCATAATGACGGGAGTCTGGTGTGTTTGTCGCAATTCTTTCAGCGTATCGATACCGTTCTTTTTCGGCATCATCACGTCGAGTAAAAGTAGGTCGATGCTGTCATCGAGAAGCGCCAGCGCCTGCTCGCCATCGTGGGCAACCAGGACATTAAAGCCTTCCATATCAAGCAGTTCCTTAAGTAAGGAAGTCAGCTCTCGGTCATCATCAACTAACAAAATTTTATTCATATTTTAATCCCTCCGAGGCAGAAATTACGTCATCAGAGCCAGCTAATCCATGACTTTACGTTGTTTTACACCCCCTGACGCATGTTTGCAGCCTGAATCGTAAACTGTCTCTCGTTGAATCGCGACACAAAAGTTTTTGGGAGCATGTGATGCGCAATGTTATCGCTGCCGTCATGGCCTCAACGCTGGCATTCAGTGCACTAAGCCAGGCCGATGAAGTCGTCACCAGCGTTAACTGGCACCCAGCGGAAGATACTTCGCTGCGAAGTGGCCAGGGCCATATGTTCGACGGTATTAGTTTAACCGAACATCAACGCCAGCAAATGCGCGATTTGATGCAACGGGCGCGACACGATCGCCCACCCGTTAATGTTAGCGAAGAGGAGGCAATGCATCGCCTTGTCACCGCAGAAAAATTTGATGAAGCCGCTGTACGCGCCCAGGCCGCAAAAATGGCCGAGGAGCAGGTGAACCGCCAGGTTGAGATGGCGAAAGTTCGCAACCAGATGTATCGCCTGCTGACGCCAGCGCAGCAAGCGGCTTTAAATGAGAACCACCAGCAGCGAATGGCGCAGCTGCGTGACGTTGCACGGATGCAGCAAGGTTCGAGAGTGAATCTATTTAGTAGCAATACCCGTAGCAACCAGTAACAAACCCTGTTTTTCCTTGCCATAGACACCATCCCTGTCTTCCCCCACATGATGTGGGGGTTTTTTTTGTCTTAAATTCGTCACCGCCCATCGCATAGACATTCCGCTATACTACGCAGATCTGAAGCAGGAGTGTTTATGAATCAATCTTATGGCCGACTGGTCAGCCGCGCGGCGATAGCGGCAACGGTGATGGCGTCACTGTTGCTGGTGATTAAAATTTTTGCATGGTGGTTTACCGGCTCGGTCAGTATTCTGGCGGCGCTGGTGGATTCGCTGGTGGATATTGCCGCCTCGCTGACCAATCTGCTGGTAGTGCGCTATTCGCTGCAGCCGGCGGATGAAGAACACACGTTTGGCCATGGGAAAGCGGAGTCGCTGGCGGCGCTGGCGCAGAGTATGTTTATCTCAGGCTCGGCGCTGTTCCTGTTTTTGACCGGGATCCAGCATCTGGCGCGCCCCACGCCGATGAGCCAGCCCGGCATTGGCGTGATCGTGACGGTCATCGCACTGGTGAGTACATTAATTTTGGTGACGTTTCAGCGTTGGGTGGTACGAAAAACCCAAAGCCAGGCCGTTCGGGCGGATATGCTTCATTATCAGTCTGATGTTATGGTGAACGGCGCGATTCTTATCGCGCTCGGCCTTTCCTGGTACGGCTGGCATCGCGCCGATGCGCTGTTTGCATTAGGAATTGGCATCTATATTCTATATAGCGCGTTACGTATGGGGTATGAGGCGGTTCAGTCGCTGCTGGATCGCGCGCTGCCCGATGAAGAACGTCAGGAAATTATCGACATCGTGACCGCCTGGCCGGGCGTGAGCGGTGCTCACGATCTCCGTACGCGGCAGTCAGGGCCGACCCGCTTTATTCAGATCCATCTGGAAATGGAAGATAACCTGCCGCTGGTCGAGGCGCATCGCGTAGCCGACCAGGTGGAGCAGGCGATTTTGCATCGCTTTCCGGGTTCCGACGTGATTATTCACCAGGATCCATGCTCTGTAGTCCCACAGGGCAACAGCGGTATTTGAACTTTCGCAGTGGTTGTACTAAACGTGAGCTAAACCGGCATTATTTGTATAAATAACCGCCGTTTAGCCTGACCTGAATCAATTCAGCAAGAAGCGCTTGATATACTATCTCTACATAGAGTCGTTCTCTCCCCCTTGTTGTGGGAGCGCTTCGGGCAGAAGAATTAATTTTTAGCATTCCTAAGTTCAGAGGTAGTCATGATTAAGAAAATCGGTGTGTTGACAAGTGGCGGTGATGCGCCAGGCATGAACGCCGCTATCCGCGGCGTGGTGCGCGCGGCGTTGACGGAAGGTCTGGAAGTCATGGGCGTTTATGACGGCTATCTGGGCCTGTATGAAGATCGTATGGTACCGCTAGATCGTTACAGCGTTTCCGACATGATTAACCGTGGCGGCACCTTCCTGGGCTCCGCGCGTTTCCCGGAATTCCGTGATGAAAACGTCCGCAACGTGGCTATCGAAAACCTGAAAAAGCGCGGGATTGATGCGCTGGTGGTGATCGGCGGTGACGGTTCCTACATGGGCGCAATGCGTCTGACTGAAATGGGCTTCCCGTGCATCGGCCTGCCGGGCACCATCGATAACGATATCAAAGGCACCGACTACACCATCGGTTTCTTCACCGCGCTGAGCACCGTGGTTGAAGCGATTGACCGTCTGCGTGACACCTCTTCTTCTCACCAGCGTATCTCCGTGGTGGAAGTGATGGGCCGCTACTGCGGCGACCTGACCCTGGCGGCGGCTATCGCTGGCGGCTGCGAGTTTATCGTGGTGCCGGAAATCGAATTCAAGCGTGACGACCTGGTTGCGGAAATCAAAGCGGGCATCGCAAAAGGTAAGAAACACGCCATCGTGGCAATTACCGAACATATGTGCGACGTCGACGAGCTGGCGCACTTCATCGAAGCGGAAACCGGCCGTGAAACGCGCGCAACCGTACTGGGCCACATCCAGCGCGGCGGCTCCCCGGTGCCTTACGACCGTATCCTGGCGTCCCGTATGGGCGCGTACGCCATTGAACTGCTGCAGCAGGGCTTCGGCGGCCGCTGCGTCGGTATTCAGAACGAAAAACTGGTTCACCATGACATCATCGACGCGATCGAAAACATGAAGCGTCCGTTCAAGGGTGACTGGCTGGAATGCGCTAAGCAGCTGTACTAACAGCGGCTAACGTACAAAATGGGCGCCTGATGCGCCCATTTTGCTATCTGCCGGAAAGGAATCGCTTATGCCAGGGCCCTATCGTCACGAGATTATCGCCGCGGATAACGGCACGCTCGCCCGGTTTATTTTGCACGCCGACAACGCGTCTCAGGTGGCACCGCACTGGCATAAGTCGCTGGAGCTCAGCTACACCGTCAGCGGGACGATTTCCGGGTTTACCATTAACGGCAAAACCTACGCCACCCGCGCCGGGCAGATTCTGGTGGTCAATCCCAATGAAGTGCATGCGGTGGTTTCGCAATCGCAGGGCCCCACCGAGGCGTTAACGGTGCTCTTTCCCCGCCAGCAGCTGCTGACCATCATCCCCGGGCTGGATACGCTGGCCTTCGACATCCCCGACGCCGCTGCGTTTACCCCGTTACAGCGCAAAGCCTACCGCAGGCTCCAGCATTTGCTGCATCAGGCCGCCAGCCTCACCCGGCGCGGTGAACAGGATGTGGGCCACACTTTGCTGCTCAATGCGCTGGCCTATCAGCTGCTGTACTGGCTGCTGCGCGCCTTTGCTCAGCAGCAAAATCGCTATCGCTATCAGAATATTAACCCTACCGAAAAAATGAGCCGGGTGACCGAGTGGATTGATAGCCATTACCACGAGAAGATCGCCATGGCCGAAGTCGCGCGGCGCTTTTATCTCTCCGAAACCTGGCTGGCGCACAGCTTCCGGCAGAGCGTGGGTCGCACCTTTCATGAGTATCTGGTATCGGTACGCCTCAACGCCGCCATGGCGCTGCTGTTTGATAGCAATCTGCAAATGCAGACCATCGCTGAACGCTGCGGTTTCCCGAACTTTAAATCCTTCGTCTACTACTTCAAACAGGCGCACGGCATGACGCCGCTGCAGTACCGCAAGTCGCGGCGCTGAACATCTGTGAGCCAGCTTCGAAAAGTATAATTTGACCGTTTTTCCGGCAAAAAATCGCCTGTTGCCGAAAAAGCGACCGTCCTATCCTGCAGCCTGCTGACTTCACATCGAGGCAAAGGCTTATGGGACAACAAAAACGCGCGCTGTTTAAAACATCGCTCCTGTCAATTTCGCTCATCAACATGTCAGGCCCGGCCGTCGCGGCGGCGATCCCGCTGATGCTCGGCGCTTTTCCACAGCACGCGCTGGCCGATATTGAACTGACGGTATCGGTCACCAATTTTGGTATTTTGCTGCTGGTGGTTCTCGCGCCCTTTTTTGTGCGCCTGTTTGGCGACAAGAAAACGGTGATGTCTGGGCTAATACTGGCGCTGGTGGCCGGCTGTGTACCGGTATTTAGCAGCAGCTATGACGCCATCCTGTTCTCGCGATTTATGCTCGGCTGCGGTATCGGGCTGTTTAACTCCCTCTCGTATAGCCTGATTTGCCAGTACTTTGACGGCGACGAACGCGCCACGCTGCTGGGCTACCAGAACGCCGTCTCCGCTATCGGCAGCGCATTGATGACGCTGTTGATAAGCCAGCTGATCGCCCATGGCTGGCACAGCGTGTTCCTTATCTACTTCCTGACGCTCATCCCCATCGTACTGTTTGGCCTCAATATTCCGGCCACTCGCACCGTTGCCCGCGCGACGGCGGAGCGCCGAAGCTGGCGTGTCGACTGGCGCGTGCCGGGCTACGCGCTGTACCTGTTTTACATTTTTGCTGGCTATATGATCCTGATTTTCAAGTTGGCGACGGTGGTGACCACCGTGGGCTATAGCGACGCGGCCGGCGCGAGCTTGCTGCTGACGCTCTCGACGGTGATCTCTTTCCCCGGCGGCATTCTGTTCGGCCGGGTGAGCAAAAAACTGGGCCACGCGATTCTGCCGCTGTCGCTGCTGATTATTGGCGCGGCGCTGGTGCTGCTGGCGTCCTCAACCAGCCTGGTGGCAACCGCCATTAGCGTGCTGGCGGCGGGCTTCGTCTTCGCCTTCGTGATCCCCTACTTCTTCAGCTGCGCGGCGGCGGTCAGCGCGCCGGATAGGCAGACAGTCACCTCGTCGATTTTGCTGATTGGCATTAACTTCGGCGTCTTTTTGCACCCGTGGGTCATCCGCATGATTCAGATGGCGGGCGGGCGCAGCGATATCTTTTTCCCAATAACGGCTTACGGCGTGCTGTTTATCGCCACCGCCGTGGTGCACAGCGGCTATCTGCTGGGGCTGCGGATGATGAAAGGAGCAATGACGAATGAATGATTATGTGCAGTACGCGGCGCAGGCCGGGGCGCTTGACCCACAGGCGGTGGACGAATTACAGGCAATGGCACAGGGGGCCGGCCACGAAGCGCCGGACCTGCTGGCGCTGCGGGATGCCATGGGCTGGCCCGCGCGGGATATCCATACCCGCAGGATGACCATCCGCAACCAGATTATCGACGGCCACGTTAACGTGCGTATCTATCGTTGCGACGACGATAATGCGCCGACGCCCGCGGTGCTGTTTCTGCACGGCGGCGGCTTCTTCGGCGGGTCGCTGGACAACGTGGAGTACCCTTGCCGGGCGCTGGCCGATCTCGGCGCGCTGACGGTGGTTTCCGTCGATTATGCGCTGGCCCCGGAGCGTCCCTATCCCGCGGCGCTGCTGGACTGCTACGCCGCGCTACGTTGGCTTTATCTGCATGCTGATGAGTACGGCGTGGACCCGCAGCGTATTGTGGTGGCCGGGGATTCCGCGGGCGGCAATCTTAGCCTGACCACCGCGCTGCTGGACGTTACGCTAGGCACGCATTATCTCTCTCGGGTGGTGGGCTACTATCCCGCGACGACGCTTGTCCCGGACGATGAACTCATCGACACCGCTCGCTACCCGGCGACGGCGGATAAAACGCTGATCGATGGCTATCTCAACGGGTTCTACGGTTCGATGGGGCAGGTGGCGCAGTGGTATGCGGGCAAAACGGATTGCCGTCATCCTTTGATCTCTCCGCTGTATGCCGATCCGGCGCTATTGGCGGCGCTGCCACCGATGTTGCTCTGCTGTGGTGAGTTTGACCCGCTGCGGCTACAGGTTGATGCGTTTGCCGACCAGGCGCGCCGTGCGGGCGTCGATGTGACATCCGTACGCTACTGCGGAATGGTTCATGCGTTTATGGATAAAGTGGGGGTACTGGCGCAGACGGAGACGCTGCTGAGGGATACGGTGGCGTTTATTCGCGGTGAGCCGTGGGTGCAGCGCTAAAGGCAAAAAAATCGGGGAAGCTTACGCTTCCCCGATGCTATCGAACTTATTCGATATCCAGCGCATCTTCCGACAGAATAATGCCGGTATTGTCGGCATACAGATGGTCGCCGGAGAAGAAGGTCACGCCGCCGAAATTAACGCGCACGTCGCTTTCGCCGATGCCTTCACCCGCCGCGCCGACCGGAATCGCCGCGATGGCCTGGATGCCGATATCCAGCTCTTCTAAATCATCGACCTGACGCACCGCGCCGTACACCACGATGCCTTCCCACTCGTTCTGAGTGGCCAGACGGGCGAGGTCGGCGTCGATCAGCGCGCGGCGAACGGAACCGCCGCCGTCGACCAGCAGAATGCGGCCACGGCCGTTCTGTTCGAGCAGATCGTACAGCAACCCGTTATCCTCGAAACATTTCACGGTGATGATTTGCCCACCGAACGACAGCCGCCCGCCAAAGTTAGAGAACAGGGGTTCTACTACGTTGACATCTTCCTGGTAGATGTCGCAAAGCTCGGAAGTATCGTATTTCATAGGATTAACGCTCAGTTGCTGCGAGTGATTTTAGTATATCGCGCTCTATGCATTGTTGGCAAAATCATCAATTGTTAATTGATATTTGTCAGTTAAGCCAAGGTCTTGCTGAGCACAATGCCAATAACGAACAACAGGTTAGTTAGCAGCGCGCCTTTTACCGTGCGTTCCAGCATCGGCGGCATCGCCTGCGGCGAGCGTTCGCGCATCACGTAGCGGGCCTGTTTCACCAGCAGCGGCGTGCTGAGGATAAACAGCCAGCCCCATGGGCTGTGCAGGGAAAGCAGGTTAAACAGCGCCAGACATACCAGCGTCCCCATCAGCAGGCAAACGTGATAGCGGCGGGCGTTGATCGGCCCTAAGCGCACCGCCAGCGTGTTTTTGCCGTTTTCGCGGTCGCTGTCGATATCGCGCAGGTTATTGATATTCAGCACCGCGGTGGCCAGCAGGCCGCAGGCGGTCGCGGGCAAAATAATCGCGCTGCTCAGGCTGTGCGTTTGTAAATACCAGCTTCCGATCACGCTCAGCCAGCCGAAGAAAATGAGCACCGAAATATCGCCAAGGCCGATGTAACCATACGGGCGCGTGCCGACGGTATAGGTGATGGCGGCAACAATCGCCAGCAGTCCCAGCACCAGGAAACCGATAAAGTCGCCGGCCGTCTGCGACGCGGTGAACAGGAGGGCGAGGCCGGAGACGCAAATCAGGCCGACGGTAATCATCAGCGCGCGCTTCATCTGCTGCTGGGTAATCACCCCTTTTTGCATCCCGCGCAGCGGCCCGATGCGGTCCGGCTTGTCGCTGCCTTTCACCGCATCGCCGTAGTCGTTGGCGAGGTTGGAGAGAATTTGCAGCAGGCTGGCGGTAATCAGCGACAGCACGGCGACGCCCGCGTCGAAGTGGCCCTGCCACCAGGCGAGAGCGGTGCCGACGATAATCGCCGCGCAGGCCAGAGGTAACGTTTTAGGACGCAGGCTTTCCAGCCAGGCCTGAGTGCGGCTTACAGGTGTATTTGTCATTAGTAATCAGCCAATAAAAATGGGGCTTTTCAGCCCCATCAATTAAAGATGAACATGCAGTGACCGCGATTATAGGATAAAACGGCTCAGATCTTCATCTGCGACTAATGCATCCAGATGCTTACTCACGTATTCCGCATCAATTGTGATGCTCTGGCCGTTGAGATCGCTGGCGTCGTAGGAGATATCTTCCATCAGACGTTCCAGAACGGTGTGCAGACGACGCGCACCGATGTTTTCGGTGGTTTCGTTAACCTGCCATGCCGCTTCAGCAATGCGTTTGATACCGGATTCGGTGAACTCAATATTCACGCCTTCGGTGGCCATCAGCGCTTTGTACTGTACGGTTACGGAGGCGTTCGGCTCGGTCAGGATGCGCTCGAAGTCCTGAGTGGTCAGGGCTTTCAGCTCAACGCGAATCGGCAGACGACCCTGCAGTTCCGGGATCAGATCGGATGGGCTAGCCACCTGGAACGCGCCGGAAGCGATAAACAGGATATGGTCGGTTTTCACCATGCCGTGCTTGGTGGAGACGGTGCAGCCTTCAACCAGCGGCAGCAGGTCGCGCTGTACGCCTTCACGGGACACATCCGGGCCGGAGGAGTTACCGCCGCGCTTACAGATTTTGTCGATTTCGTCGATGAACACGATGCCGTGCTGCTCAACCGCATCGATCGCGTCCTGTTTCAGCTCTTCCGGGTTGACCAGCTTCGCCGCTTCTTCTTCAATCAACAGCTTCATCGCATCTTTGATTTTCAGCTTACGCGGTTTCTGCTTCTGGCCGCCCAGGTTCTGGAACATGGACTGCAGCTGGCTGGTCATCTCTTCCATACCCGGAGGCGCCATGATTTCTACGCCCATCGGCGCAGCGGCGAGATCGATTTCAATCTCTTTATCGTCCAGCTGGCCTTCGCGCAGCTTCTTGCGGAACGCCTGGCGCGCGGCGGACGGTTCAGACTGCTGCTCAGCCTGGCCCCAGTTGTTTTTCGCCGGCGGGATCAGCACGTCGAGAATACGCTCTTCCGCCATCTCTTCCGCACGGTAGCGGTTTTTCTCGATAGACTGAACGCGCACCATTTTGATCGCCGAATCGGTCAGATCGCGGATGATGGAGTCCACTTCTTTACCCACATAGCCCACTTCGGTGAACTTGGTGGCTTCAACTTTGATGAACGGCGCGTTGGCGAGCTTGGCCAGACGACGGGCGATTTCGGTTTTACCGACGCCGGTTGGGCCGATCATCAGAATGTTTTTCGGCGTGACTTCGTGGCGCAGCTCTTCGTCGAGCTGCATACGACGCCAGCGGTTACGTAAGGCAATCGCGACGGAGCGCTTAGCCGCGTCCTGGCCGATGATGTGTTTGTCCAGTTCGCTGACAATTTCGCGTGGGGTCATTTCAGACATGGGAGATCCTTACGCCTTAGACGGTAATTCTTCAATGGTGTGGTTGTGGTTGGTATAGATGCAGATATCACCTGCAATATCCAACGCTTTCACCGCGATATCGCGTGCGTTCATGTCGGTGTTTTCCAACAGCGCACGGGCAGCGGCCTGGGCGTATGGGCCGCCAGAGCCGATGGCAATCAGGTCATTTTCTGGCTGAATAACGTCACCGTTACCGGTGATGATCAGCGAGGCGGTTTCATCGGCCACGGCCAGCAGCGCTTCCAGCTTGCGCAGCATGCGGTCGGTACGCCAGTCTTTTGCCAGCTCCACGGCGGCTTTCACCAGGTGGCCCTGGTGCATTTCCAGTTTACGTTCAAACAGTTCGAACAGCGTGAAGGCGTCCGCAGTACCGCCCGCAAAACCGGCGATCACTTTGTCGTTGTACAGACGGCGAACTTTTTTCACGTTGCCTTTCATGACGGTATTGCCCAGCGTGGCCTGACCATCCCCGGCAATGACGACGTTGCCGTTACGGCGAACACTTACTATTGTTGTCACGAGCAGACCCCTTTACCAATACGGATAGAGTGGCCCCGTACCGCGTACGGGGCAGAATGTAAGTATAGATGGGGGGGTTTTTGGGGGTTTCAACCCCCGGAAGCGAGCCTAATGCAGTTTCCGTGACCGGCCATCTTCAGACGGGCGATGGTGCTGTCGGCGTTATCCTTGCCTTTCACCGGGCCGATGACCACGCGGTTCCAGCCGTTGTTGACGGTGATCTTCGAGTCGAAGCCTTCAAACGCCAGCTGGGCGCGCACGGTTTCCGCCTGTTCGGCACCCTTGAAGGAACCGCACTGTACCATCCAGCGGCGCTCATCTTTTTTCTCGGTCGCTTTCGGCGGCGTCGTTTCATGCGTCACCGGCGCAGCGGCCTGGTTTTTAGGCTGTGAGGCCGTATGGGCAGGCGTTTGCATCAGATCCTGATACGGCGAATTCGACGCCGTGGCCTTCGGCTGCTGCTGAGTCTGAGTCTGTGTCTGGCGCGGCTGCGTGGTGCGGGTTTGCGGCGCCTGCACCGGTTGCGTTTGCGTCCACTGTTGTTGCTGTTGCTGCTGTTGCTGTGACTGCTGCTGCGCCTGTTGGGCAAGACGCTGACGCTGCAGCGTTTGCTGGCGCTGGGCAGGCGTCTGCTCGTTCCACGGCACTTCGGTCAGCTGCGTGGGCTGCTGACGCATATCCGCCTGCATTTGGGCCAGCAGCTGGCGCTGTTCGTCGGTCAGCTGGTTTGGGTTGATCACTTCGCCGCCCGCGGACGGTTCCGTTGGCGCACGTACGCCCGGCTGGCGACTTTCCAGCTCTTTAATATAGCGCCAGCGTTCTTCCGGCTTCGGCGGCAGGCCGTTCCCGGTCATCTGGCGGCTTTGCAGTGATTCGGCGTCTTCTTTTTTATGATGCGTGATGAAGTACAAACCGCCGATAAAAGCGACCACTACCGCAGCAGCAATCGCCACCATGGCAGGAGAGACTGCCGGAAAGCTACTCTGCTTTTTCCGTGTATTCCGTGAAGCGCTGTTCTTGCGCCGCGAAGGTGCCTGCTGGCCGCGGCGTACATAGTCTCGTTGTGCCACTATCGTTTCGCTGTCTTTTTCCGTTAGTTAGCCCGACATGTTACTTAAGCGGCGGGGCTTTGACCAGACAAGCAAGTCCTAAAGCGCCCGGCTTTACATCAAATTTTGCTGGTACTGCCGCGAACGATCAGCTCACAGTCGAGTAGACGGGAACCACTATCAACAAACTGCCCGCTCAGCTGGTTCAACAGCAGCAGCATGGCCTCACGGCCAATATCAAATCGGGGCTGAGAGACGGTGGTTAACGGTGGGTCGCAGAACTCGGCCAGCGAGATGTTATCGAAGCCGATAATCGACAGATCTTCCGGGATTTTCAGGCCGTGACGTTTGGCATAGGAGAGTGCGCCGAGCGCCATAATATCGCTGTGGCAGAACACGGCGGTCGGCGGCTGCGGCAGCGCCAGAAGTTGTTCGAGTGCGGTGGCGCCCGCTTCGTAGGTGAAGTTGCCGCGGGCAATATAGTGAGGGTCAACGGTAATACCGCTGCGGCGCAGCGCCTGGACGTACCCTTGCAGGCGGTAGTGGCACAGCGGCATTTCTTCCGGCCCGGCGATACAGCCAATGCGCTGATGGCCCAGCTCGTGAAGGTAGTTCACGGCATCAAAGGCGGCGGTGAGGTTGTCGATGTGCACCGTCGGCAGGCCCAGCTCCGGCGCAAATTCGTTGGCCATCACCATCGGCGGCAGGTTGCGCTGCTCTTCAATACTGGCGTCGAACGGTAGACGGGAGCCGAGCAGCAGCATGCCGTCGATCTGCTTGGTGATGATTAAATCGATGAAGGTTTTTTCCTGCTGATTCTGATGCGCGCAGTCGCCAATCAGCACCAGATAACCCTGCGCCGCCGCCGTCACCTCGATCCCGCGGATCACTTCGCTAAAGAAGGGATCGCAGATATCCGGGACAATCACCAGGATGGTGCGCGACTCGTTGCGCTTCATGTTGCGCCCCTGCATTTGCGGAAGATACCCGACCTCCAGTGCCGCCTGCTCCACGCGATTACGTGTTGCCTGCGAAACCTTCTCAGGGTTCATCAATGCACGAGATACGGTTGCCGTAGAGACGTTGGCCTGTAGGGCAACGTCTTTCATGGTTGCGGCAACAACCGGTTTTTTAGCCTTCACCTGATTCTCTCCTCACTTACTGGCGCAGGCACGTCCTTTGTGACCTGACATCTGACACACTTTTATCAGATAGTTAGGGGGATCTGTTACAGAATTTTCATCAAAAGTGTGATGATTGTTTGATTTCACGATCCCGCTCGCAACTCTGAATTAACCTTCTATCGGGTCAACGTCGAGAACCCACTTCACTTTGCGGGATTCCGGGAGCGTGTTAATGAGCGCCAGCGTGCCGGTGACGATGTGTTGCAGGCGCACGCGAGAGGGGTGTTGCAGCAGAATTTGCCAGCGATAGCGGCCGCCGCGCTTGGGGGCCAGCGCCGGGACCGGGCCGAGTACCCACAGCTTATCGTCCGCGAGCGGGCTGGCCTGTATCAGGTTACGCAGTTGCTGCAGGAATACCGGCGCCTGCTGGTTGTTGTGGTCTTCCGCACGAATCAGTACGTGGCTGGTGTACGGCGGCAGCTGCATGGTCTGGCGCTCCGCCAGCGCCTGTTCGGCAAAGGCGTTATAGCCTTTATAGAGCAGCGTTTGCAGCAGTGGGTGGTCGGGATGGTGGGTTTGCAGCACCACTTCGCCCTGCTTACCCGCGCGCCCGGCGCGACCGGAAACCTGGGTGTACAGCTGGGCAAAGCGCTCCGCCGAACGGAAATCGGCGGAGAAAAGCGCGCCGTCAACGTCCAGCAGCGCGACCAGCGTAACGTCCGGGAAGTGGTGCCCTTTTGCCAGCATCTGGGTGCCA
Organism: Kluyvera sp.; assembly: GCF_047971185.1. Lineage (GTDB taxonomy): Bacteria > Pseudomonadota > Gammaproteobacteria > Enterobacterales > Enterobacteriaceae > Kluyvera. Next base: position 45,653 of record NZ_JBKDZH010000052.1, on the reverse strand, counting down.
ATCAGAATGCGCGCGCCGCCGCGGTGGACTTCCGCCAGGTGCTGCTCCAGCGCCCCTTTACGGCTGGTGGTATCGCGGTCGATACGCGACAGCGGGACGCCGGGGAACATCGGTGCCAGCACCTGTTCCAACTGCTCGGTGCCTAGCCCCACCGGAACCAGATGCGTTGAGCCGCAGGAAGGGCACTGGCGCGGGATCGGCCGCTGGCTGTCGCAGTGATGGCAGCGCAGGTGATGCTGTGACTGGTGCAGCGTGTAGTAGCTGTCGCAGCGCGGGCATTCGGCAATCCAGCCGCAGTCGTGGCACAGCAGCGTGGGGGCAAAACCGCGGCGATTGAGGAATAAAATCACCTGGTTATCGGCCTGCAAATGCTGGCGCATGCGGTTAATCAGCGCGGGAGAGAGCCCGGCCTGCAGCTGCTGGCCTTTGAGGTCGAGCACGTGCTGAGTGGCCGGCCGCGCGTTGCCCGCGCGGCGCGTTAAGCGCAGCAGGCGGTACTTATGCTGGCGAACGTTGAGCAGGGTCTCCAGTGCGGGCGTGGCCGAGCCGAGGATAATCGGGATTTGCTCGCTGTGGGCGCGCCATACGGCGAGGTCGCGAGCGTGATAGCGCCAGCCTTCCTGCTGCTTATACGAGCTGTCGTGCTCCTCATCAATCACAATGACGCCGAGATTTTTAAACGGCGTAAACAGCGATGAGCGAGTCCCGATAACAATCGCCGCCTCGCCGCTTTTCGCCTTCAGCCAGGCGGCAAGCCGTTCGCTGTCGTTGAGGGCCGAATGCAGCACCTCCACCGGCGCGTTAAAGCGCTCGCGGAAGCGGGCGATAGTCTGCGGCGTCAGGCCGATTTCCGGCACCATCACCAGCGCCTGCTTGCCTTTAGCTAGCACGTTTTCCAGCACGCTAAGGTAGACTTCGGTTTTACCCGAGCCGGTGACGCCTTCCAGCAGCCAGGCGGAGAATTCGTCGGAGGCGCTGTGAATAGCGCCTACCGCGGTGGCCTGCTCGGTATTCAGGCGCAGACGTTCGCCGGGGACGGAATAAGCGGAGCGCCAGTCGGTAATTTCCGGCGCCAGGCTGCCCAGCTCGCACAGCCCTTTGGTGCGCAGCGCCTGCATCGCGCTTTCATTAAATTCCAGCTCTGCGACCTGGTGACGCCAGATCTTTCCCTGACGCAGGGCGGCCAGCGCCTGCTGCTGTTTCGGCGAACGCTTCAGGCTATTAATATCGACCGCCTGCCCCTGCTCGGTGGCAAACCAGAACCACTGCGGCGCGGCGCTGGCGGGTTTCCCCTGGCGCAGCATAATCGGCAGCGCGTGGAACAGGACGTCACCAATGGGATGATGGTAATACTCCGCGGCCCACAACAGCAGTCGCCATACCGAGCTTGAGAACACCGGTTCGCCGTCCAGCACGTCGATCACCGCTTTTAGCTCATCGCGCGGCAGTTCGCTGCTTTCGTTGACCGATACCACTATTCCCACGCGCTCTTGTTTACCAAACGGCACGCGCACGCGGCAGCCCGCTTTGGCGCTGAGGTTGTCAGGCAGCAGGTAGTCGAACGTGCGGGGCAGTGGAACAGGCAGGGCAACGTGAGCAACGGGCATGTTTTCTTCCTGACTTGAAATCTGGCGAGACAGTATACACATTGTAGGGGTGCGGATCAGTTTGCATCTGCTGGTCAAATTCTGTATGATTCGCCGCCTTTGGTGCATTTTGGCATCAGGAACATATAGACAAAATCATTCGAGCTGCATCAAGGCGGCAAGAGAGTGAATCCCCAGGAGCTTACATCAGTAAGTGACTGGTGTGAACGAACGCAGCCAACGCCGAGGCAGCTTGAATGATGCAGTATATATACTATCAACATCGCGTGGTGTCTGGCGTTAGGGCTGGAAGAGCGACGCGGCCTTAACCGAGGTTTTCCCATGAAAAAAGATATTCACCCGAAATACGAAGAAATTACTGCAACCTGTTCTTGCGGTAACGTCATGCAGATCCGCTCTACCGTTGGCCACGATCTGAACCTGGACGTGTGCGGCAAATGCCACCCGTTCTATACTGGCAAGCAGCGTGATGTTGCTACCGGTGGCCGTGTTGACCGCTTCAACAAGCGTTTCAGCATCCCAGGCAGCAAATAAGTTGCCAGGCAGAAAAAAGCGCCTCAGGGCGCTTTTTTTGTGCCCGAAATCAGCGTTCCCGGCTGGTTATCTATCGTTTGATTTAAATTCCCATCCTGAATATATATTTTAAATAATAAGATAAATAAATACTGGTTGTGACATATTCATTTTAATTAACCGGTTTGTCTATTATAAAATTGATTTTATATATTTGATTTGGCTTTTTATTTGTGTTGGTAATAATTTTTGTTGGTGATCTCTATCTCATTTATCTTGAGTTTATTGCCAGTTTTTAGTTTCTCATGGCAGTAATAAAAAGGTGTTGCTATAGATTACAAAATAAAATTTCAGCGTGACAAAAAAAACTACTAAACATCCTTTTTTCTGGTTTGTAAAAACAGAGAAAACTGGACCGCTTGCTGATATTTTTAAGAGTGATTGCAATGAAAACAAAATATGCCCTGTTACTGCTGCCATTATTCGCCGGCGCGGCGCATGCCGGTTACGTCGACTATCGTCATGAGTACTACGACGATGGTCGCAACTACGACCGTGTCTATATGTCGAACCGTTTTGCCACCGGGTTTTGTGTGGCGGTCGAAGCGGTATCGCGCTCTGATGACAAAGAATCTAATCATGCGCTAAACAATATGGAATCCAACAGCGCAGAGTATACGGCAAGCTATCAATTTGAATGGAAAGGATTTATCTGGCAACCGGGGATCGCCGTTGAGACGGGCGACGATATGGCTATCTACAAGCCATATATTCGCGTGCAGTATAATATTAACGATAACTGGTGGACGGCCTTCCGCTACCGTACCGAGTATGCTCGTCGTAATGGTGACGGACGTGATGACCGCACCGTTTATCGTCCAGAGGCCTGGCTGGGTTATAACATTGATAACTGGATGTTCGAGCTGAACGGTATTTATAAGGTAGCGGATAGCGAAGATCTCTATAATAACGATAAGGATGATTATGAATATAACTTCCGCGTCGCGTATAACATCAATTCATGGGTACCGTTTGTGGAAGTGGGTAACGTCTCTTCAGGATATAATACCACCACTACCGACGACCGTCAGACGCGCTACCGTATTGGTCTGGGTTATAACTTCTAATTATTAATTACGCAGGCAGTACCTTATTTACTACTTAGCGATTGTCTAAGAGGCTATTTAAAAAGGGCGTAAAATAAATTTACGCTCTCAGTCAGTACCACAGAGCATGTGAGGCGAAAGGCGGCGGGAGCGATCCCTCCGCCTTTCATTTTTTCGCATCTTAGTCAGGATTTTTTGTGATGGGTGTCACAAAAATCTTGCGCGGCACGGCGAATGCGCTTATTATCTGCCCATCAAATGACCTCAAACTGAATACGGGTAAAGGTGTGACTATGCTGACTGCAATCAAAAACGTTTTTGTTTCCTACCTGATCTCCATGTCTGAGCTGCATCCGGAAGTGACTCGCTTCTAAGGCGCTGAAAAAATTCGAAAACCCGCTCAGTGAGCGGGTTTTTTTATATCGATTTTCCGGGCAGCCACGGGCTGGCTACGCGTACCGTCTCGCGATGCGTATCGCCATTAATTATATGCAGCGCGCTGAGGCGGCCAATCTCATAGTGCGGCAGCTGTACCGTAGAGAGCGGCGGCAGGAACAGATCGCCAATGCCCACCATATTGTCATAACCCAGCACCGCTACATCCTCGGGGATCCGTAGCCCCTGCGCCAGCAGCGTCTGATAAACCATAAACGCGATGCGATCGTTGCCGCAAATCACCGAATCAAACTGAGGCTTACCCTGCTTGATATGCGCCAGCACGTTGGCGGGCATATCGCGATAGTGCGCATCGCCGTACTCCATATAGTAATGGGTCAGCGTATCCGGGTTGATACCCGCTTCCCGACAGGCGCGCTCCAGACCCTGGCGGCGGCGTACGGTCGCCAGATGATTTGCTGGCAAGTGCAGGCACAGTGGACGCGTGTAGCCTGCCGCCAGCAGGCCCCGCACCGCGGTATACTGACCCTGTTCGTCGTCGGGAATAAAGCTGGCGACCGGGTCGTTCAGGCTTTCGCAGTTTGCCAGCACGCACGGCAGGGTGAGCAGCTTGGCGGGAACGGGGACCTGACGCAGGCCCATGGTGGTGTAAATAATGCCGCCGGGACGGTGCGAGAGCAGCAGGTCGACGATGGACTCCGGGCTATCGTCAGAAAACATATTCACCACAAAACTGTTCCAGCCGTGCGCTCTTGCGGTCTCTTCAATCGACAGCGTGATCTCGACCGAAAACGGCGTCGTTACCGTATCCAGCGCCAGCACGCCGATGGTTTTCGGCGTATCGTGCGCGCCGCGAATACGTTTGGCGGAGAGATCGGGAACATAGTTCGTTTGGGCAATAGCGGATTGTACGCGAGCCAGCGTTTCCGGCTTGAGCCGCTCCGGGCTGTTCAGGGCGCGGGAAACCGTCATCAACGAGACGTTGGCCAGCTTCGCTACATCTTTTAAAGATGCCATATTTCAGACTCCACGATTGCAACAGAACCACTAACTTACTGATGTAAAAGGATAGCGCGTTATTCTAGCGCACTCTACGTGTCCGTTATGCCAGGAAATAGTTGATCACGATCTTATTTCTACCATGTTAACGTTAACTTTTGTGATTAACATCGGATATCGCGACGAAACAGCATGAGTTCTGTTTTTTGTTAACGTTACCATTGCGGCGTTAATCCACGATGAGATTGCCATGATGAAAGAACACGATTCTCACAGTTATCTGCTGCTCAGTGCTCTGCTGTTTTTCTTTTTTGTCACCTGGTCTTCTTCAGGTTCGCTGCTCTCTATCTGGCTACACCAGGAGGTGGGGCTACAGCCAGGCGATACGGGGATTATTTTCTCCGTCCTGTCGGTTTCCGCGCTGTTTGCGCAAATCTGTTATGGGTTTGTGCAGGACAAACTTGGCCTGCGTAAACACCTGCTCTGGTATATCACCGTACTGCTGATTCTCTCCGGTCCGGCGTACCTGCTCTTTGGTTACTTACTGAAAATCAACATCTTGATCGGCAGCCTTTTTGGCGGCCTCTACATTGGGCTGACCTTCAACGGCGGGATCGGCGTGCTGGAGTCGTATACCGAACGCGTGGCTCGTCAGACGCATTTCGAATTTGGCAAAGCGCGAATGTGGGGCTCGCTGGGGTGGGCCGTGGCAACCTTTTTTGCCGGGCTGCTGTTTAATATTAACCCGCAGCTTAACTTTGCGGTGGCGAGCTGCTCGGGGCTGGTCTTTTTCTTCCTGCTGGCGCGGCTCTCGGTACCGGCCGATGCGCAGGCGCTTTCGGCAGAGGGCGAGAAGGGCAAAGTTAAGCTGGAGGACGCGCTGCGTCTGCTTACGCTGCCACGTTTCTGGGCGCTGGTGTTTTTCGTCATTGGGACCTGCATTTACGGCGTCTACGATCAGCAGTTTCCGGTCTATTTCTCCTCTCAGTTCCCGACGCTTCAGGAGGGGAACGCCATGTACGGCTACCTGAACTCCTTCCAGGTGTTCCTCGAGGCCGCGGGCATGTTCTGCGCGCCGTGGCTGGTAAACCGCATTGGCGCCAAAAACGGGCTGATCTTCGCCGGTATGGTGATGGCCCTGCGTATGGTGGCATCGGGGCTGGTTGAAGGCCCGCTGCTGATATCCATCACCAAACTGCTGCACGGCGTAGAGCTGCCGGTGCTGCTGGTCTCCATCTTTAAATACAACAGCGCCAACTTTGATAAACGCCTCTCCTCAACGCTGTATCTGGTGGGATTCGCCTGCACCAGCTCGGTTATCGCCACCGTACTGTCGCCGCTGGCGGGCTACAGCTATGAAAAATATGGCTTTGCCGAATCCTATCTGTTTATGGGCGCGCTGGTGTTCTGTACCACCTTCATTTCCATTTTCCTATTACGCGCCAGCAAGCCGGCCTCCGATCCGCTGCTGACACAATCTTCTGCTGTCTGAATAAGAGTGAAGAATATGACGTTTTCAATTGCCCAAGCTGAACAGGAACTCGAAAAACGCAGCGCCACGCTGAACCCGCGCTGGTATCCGCGTTACCACCTTGCCGCCCGGGCGGGCTGGATGAATGACCCGAACGGGCTGGTGTGGTTCAACGGCTGGTACCACGCGTTTTACCAGCACCATCCCTACTCAACCCAGTGGGGGCCAATGCACTGGGGCCATGCGCGGAGTAAAGACCTGGTGCACTGGGAGCATCTGCCGGTGGCGCTCGCGCCGGAAGGCCCGGAGGATAAAGACGGCTGCTTCTCCGGTTCGGCGGTGGTCGACGGCGATACGCTGGCGCTGATTTATACCGGGCATAAGTTCCACGGCGATCCGAGCAGCGACGATAACCTCTATCAGGTGCAGTGCCTGGCGACCAGTCGCGACGGCGTTCATTTTGAGCGCCAGGGACAGATTATTGATACCCCCACCGGGTTGCATCACTTCCGCGATCCAAAGGTCTGGCGTGAAGGCGATACCTGGTACCTGATTGTCGGTTCACGCGTGGGCGATACCGGACAGGTGCGCCTGTACCGCTCCGCCGATCTTCGCCAGTGGCAGGAAGAGGGCGTGCTGGCCGAGGCGCGGGAAGGAATGGGCTATATGTGGGAGTGCCCGGATTTCTTCAGCCTCGGCGGCAAACGGGTGCTGATGTTCTCGCCGCAGGGCATCGCGGCGGAAGGCTACCGCAACCGCAATCTGTTCCAGAGCGGCTATCTGATTGGCGACTGGCAGCCGGGGCAGCCGTTTTCGACCGACGGCGAATTTGTCGAGCTGGACCACGGGCACGATTTTTATGCCCCACAAAGCTTCCTGGCGCCGGACGGCCGCCGCATTGTCATCGGCTGGCTGGATATGTGGGAGTCGCCGACGCCGGAGCAGCAGGACGGCTGGGCGGGGATGCTCTCTTTACCGCGCGAAATTCGCCTCGGCGCGGATAACCGTCTGCAAATGGTCCCGGCGGAAGAGGTCGCGACGCTGCGCGGCAGCTACTATCCGCTGCTGGCGCAGCAGCTGAAGAACCAAACGTCGGCGATTGTCGATGATGCTGAAGCCATCGAGCTGGAACTGACGTGGGAAACGCAGGGGGCGACGGCGGAGAGCTACGGCCTCACGCTGGGTGAAGGGCTGCGGCTATATGTTGATGCGCAGGCGCAGCGGCTGGTTCTCGAGCGGCGCTATCCGCACTGTGGGCTGGACGGCGCGCGTAGCGTGGCGATATCCACCGACGCGCCTCTGACGTTGCGGGTATTTATCGACCGCTCCTCCATCGAAGTTTTCGTCAATGATGGCGAAGCGTGCCTGAGCTGCCGGATCTACCCGCAGGATGGCGAGCGTCAGCTGGCGCTCTTTGCCAGCCACGGTACAGCGACGCTGAAAAATGGCGGCTACTGGCCGCTGGATCGCTAAGCGAAGGAGAAACATGATGAACATTTGGGCCTTAGGCGATGCGGTGGCGGACCTTCTGCCGTTATCGGAGACGCGCTACGAGGTTTGCCCCGGCGGCGCGCCGCTGAACGTCGCGGCGGGGGCGGCGCGCTTAGGCTGCCGCAGCGGGTTTATTGGCCGCGTCGGCGACGATCCTTTCGGCCATCTGATGCAAAAAACGCTGCGGGAGTATGGCGTCGACGTGGCGGCGATGGAGCTGGACAGCCAGCGCCGCACCAGCACCGTGGTGGTGTCGCTGGGCAAAGACGGCGAGCGGGACTTCACCTTCCTGGTCAACCCCTCCGCCGATCAGTTTCTGTCGACGCAGGCGCTGCCGGCGTTTGGCGCAGATATCCTGCACTTTTGCTCGCTGGCGCTGGTCGCACCGGCCTGTCGCGATACGCTGGCGCAGGCGATAGCGCGGATTAAACAGCAGCATGGCCTGCTGAGTTTTGACGTCAACCTGCGCGAGCAAATGTGGCCTGAACCCGCAAGCATGCTGGAGACGGTACGGCGGTTTGCCCATCAGGCGGATATTCTGAAGCTCTCGGAAGAGGAGTGGTATTGGTTAACCCAAACCCAGCGCTTTAGCGAAGCGATTACCGCGCTTGAGGCGTATCCCGCAAAGCTCAAAATTGTGACCTACGGGGCGCAGGGAGCGATGGTGATGTATCAGGGCGGCGTCGTGCATTTTAACGGCTATGTGGTTGAGAGTGTCGATACGACGGGGGCGGGCGATGCCTTTATGGCTGGGCTGCTGGCCAGTATCGCCCAGCAGGGAATGCCTGATGATATTGCGCAGCTCCATCGCGCGATGGCGCAGGCCAGCGCCTGCGGCGCGTTGGCGACCACGCAGAAAGGGGCGCTGTCGGCGATCCCCGACCGCGAGGCGGTGGCACAGTTTATTGCCGCTCGCCCCTTGCCCGAGTATGAGGTGAAGTAACGCTCGCTGACAATAAAAAAGCCGGGAAACGTTGGCGTTTCCCGGCTTCTTCAGCCAATCAGTACTCCCACGTCTCCGGGTCGATCCCCAGCTCACGCATAATTTCTTTCGCCGCTTCCGGAATTTCATCGCTGCGCTCTTTTCGCAGGTCTTCATCGTTAGGCAACGGTTGACCGGTAAAAGCATGCAGGAACGCTTCACACAGCAGTTCGCTGTTGGTGGCGTGACGCAGGTTGTTCACCTGACGACGCGTGCGTTCATCGGTGAGGATCTTCAACACCTTCAGAGGAATGGAAACCGTAATTTTTTTTACTTGCTCACTCTTCTTACCGTGCTCAGCGTATGGGCTGATATATTCGCCGCTCCATTCAGCCATGAGATACCTTTAATCCTCTAGTCATTAGTTAACAGGCCGGTTCACAGCCATGATCGCGCGTAGTGTACCGTATGGGCCGTGCGCTGACACGCGCTTCGCCTTCGCAGATGTGCGCTAATGCATATAATTTTAACGGCTATTTGCCAATAGCTCAATCTATACGCAAAGAGGTTTAGATGTCTAGATGTATTGACGGCTATGGCAACAATGTTTACTCTGGGGTCTGACTTTTCACAGACCTTGCCAGGAACGAATCCTCATGACCCGTAAACAGGCCACCATCGCAGTGCGTAGCGGATTAAATGACGACGAGCAGTATGGTTGTGTTGTCCCGCCAATTCATCTTTCCAGTACCTATAACTTTACCGGTTTTAACGAACCGCGTGCGCATGACTACTCTCGTCGCGGTAACCCGACGCGTGACGTGGTGCAGCGGGCGCTGGCGGAACTGGAAGGCGGCGCGGGCGCGGTCCTGACCAATACGGGCATGTCGGCGATTCACCTGGTGACCACCGTTTTCCTCAAGCCGGGCGACGTGTTGGTCGCGCCGCACGACTGCTATGGCGGCAGCTACCGTCTGTTTGATAGCCTGGCGAAACGCGGCTGCTATCGCGTGCTGTTTGTCGATCAGGGCAATGATGAAGCCTTAAAAGCGGCGCTGGCGGAAAAACCGAAGCTGGTGCTGGTCGAAAGCCCGAGCAACCCGCTGCTGCGCGTGGTCGATATCGCGAAAATATGCCAGCTGGCGCGTGAAGCCGGCGCGGTGAGCGTGGTGGATAACACCTTCCTCAGCCCGGCGCTGCAAAACCCGCTGGCGCTGGGCGCCGATCTGGTGCTGCACTCCTGCACCAAATACCTGAACGGCCACTCTGACGTGGTGGCGGGCGTGGTGATTGCCAAAGACCCGGATACCGTCACCGAACTGGCGTGGTGGGCGAATAATATCGGCGTCACCGGCAGCGCGTTCGACAGCTACCTGCTGCTGCGCGGCCTGCGTACGCTTTCCCCGCGTATGGAAGTGGCGCAGCGCAACGCGTATGCGATTGTTGACTTCCTGAAAACCCAACCGCTGGTGAAAAAGCTGTATCATCCTTCTCTGCCGGAAAACCAGGGCCACGAAATTGCCGCCCGCCAGCAGAAAGGGTTTGGCGCGATGCTGAGCTTCGAGCTGGACGGTGACGAGCAAACGCTGCGCCGCTTCCTGAGCGGGCTGTCGCTGTTCACCCTCGCGGAATCGCTGGGCGGGGTAGAGAGCCTGATCTCTCACGCGGCGACCATGACCCACGCGGGCATGGCGCCGGAAGCGCGCGCCGCCGCGGGGATCTCTGAGACGCTGCTGCGTATCTCAACCGGTATTGAAGATAGCGAAGACTTAATTGCCGATCTGGAAAATGGATTCCGGATCGCAGCACAGGGGTAAATATGAGTGTGATTGCGCAGGCAGGGGCGAAAGAGCGTCAGCTGCATAAATTTGGTGGGAGTAGTCTGGCGGATGTGAAGTGTTACCTGCGTGTTGCCGGCATTATGGCGGAGTACTCTCAGCCGGGCGATATGATGGTGGTTTCCGCCGCCGGTAGCACCACCAACCAGCTGATCAACTGGCTGAAGCTCAGCCAGACCGATCGCCTCTCTGCGCATCAGGTTCAGCAGACGCTGCGCCGCTATCAGTCCGATCTGATTAGCGGCCTGCTGCCCGCGGAGATTGCCGACGGCATGATTGCCGATTTTATCCACGACCTGGAGCGTCTGGCCGGGCTGCTGGATAACGGCGTCAACGACGCGGTGTATGCGGAAGTGGTCGGCCACGGCGAAGTGTGGTCGGCGCGCCTGATGGCGGAAGTCCTCAAGCTGCAGGGTCTGGACGCCGCCTGGCTGGACGCCCGCGCGTTCCTGCGTGCTGAACGCAGCGCGCAGCCGCAGGTGGATGAAGGGCTGTCGTACCCGCTGCTGCAACAGCTGATGGCGCAGCATCCGGGTAAACGTCTGGTGGTGACCGGTTTTATCAGCCGCAACAATGCGGGCGAAACCGTGCTGCTGGGGCGTAACGGTTCCGACTACTCCGCCACGCAGATTGGCGCGCTGGCGGGCGTTTCTCGCGTCACCATCTGGAGCGACGTCGCGGGCGTCTACAGCGCCGACCCGCGTAAAGTCAAAGATGCCTGCCTGCTGCCGCTGCTGCGTCTGGACGAGGCCAGCGAACTGGCGCGTCTCGCCGCCCCGGTGCTGCACGCCCGTACCCTACAGCCGGTTTCCGGCAGCGATATCGATCTGCAATTGCGCTGTAGCTACACGCCGGATCAGGGCTCGACGCGTATTGAACGCGTGCTCGCCTCGGGTACCGGCGCGCGCATTGTCACCAGTCATGACGACGTCTGCCTGATTGAATTCCGCGTCCCTGCCAGCCAGGACTTTAAGCTGGCGCATAAAGAGATCGACCAGCTGCTCAAGCGGGTGCAGATTCGCCCGCTGGCGGTAGGCGTTCATGCGGATCACCGTTTACTTCAGTTCTGCTACACCTCTGAAGTGGTGGATAGCGCGCTGAAAATGCTGGATGAAGCCGGTTTGCCGGGCGAACTGCGCCTGCGTCAGGGGCTGGCGCTGGTAGCGATGGTCGGCGCGGGCGTCACCCGTAACCCGCTGCACTGCCACCGTTTCTGGCAGCAGCTTAAGGGGCAGCCGGTTGAATTTACCTGGCAGTCGGAAGAGGGCATCAGCCTCGTTGCCGTACTGCGCGCTGGCCCGACCGAAAGCCTGATTCAGGGCCTGCACCAATCTGTTTTCCGGGCCGAAAAACGCATTGGCCTGGTGCTGTTCGGCAAAGGCAACATCGGTTCCCGCTGGCTGGAATTGTTTGCCCGCGAGCAGACTACGCTTTCGGCGCGTACCGGTTTTGAATTTGTACTGGCCGGCGTGGTGGACAGCCGCCGCAGCCTGCTGAGCTATGAAGGGCTGGATGCCAGCCGCGCGCTGGCCTTCTTTGAGGATGAAGCGGTTGAACAGGACGAAGAGTCGCTGTTCCTGTGGATGCGCGCGCACCCGTACGACGACCTGGTGGTGCTGGACGTCACCGCCAGCCCGCAGCTGGCCGATCAGTATCTCGATTTCGCCAGCCACGGTTTCCACGTCATTAGCGCCAACAAGCTGGCCGGGGCCAGCAGCAGCGACAAATATCGCCAGATCCACGACGCCTTCGAGAAAACGGGCCGTCACTGGCTGTATAACGCCACCGTCGGCGCGGGCCTGCCGGTTAACCATACCGTGCGCGACCTGATTGACAGCGGCGACAGCATTCTGGCCATCAGCGGTATCTTCTCCGGTACGCTCTCGTGGCTGTTCCTGCAATTTGATGGCACCGTGCCGTTTACTGACCTGGTCGATCAGGCCTGGCAGCAGGGGCTGACCGAGCCGGACCCGCGCGTCGACCTTTCCGGTAAAGACGTGATGCGTAAGCTGGTGATTCTGGCGCGTGAAGCGGGTTACGATATCGAACCGGATCAGGTGCGCGTGGAATCGCTGGTGCCGGCGCACTGCGAAGAAGGCTCAATCGACCACTTCTTTGAGAACGGCGATGAGCTGAACGAACAGATGCTGCAGCGTCTGGAAGCCGCCCAGGAGATGGGGCTGGTGCTGCGCTACGTGGCGCGTTTCGACGCCAACGGCAAGGCGCGCGTCGGTGTGGAGGCGGTGCGTCAGGAACATCCGCTGGCCTCGCTGCTACCGTGCGATAACGTCTTTGCCATCGAAAGCCGCTGGTATCGCGATAACCCGCTGGTGATCCGTGGGCCGGGCGCCGGTCGTGACGTCACCGCCGGGGCGATTCAGTCGGACATTAACCGCCTGGCGCAATTGCTGTAACTAGCGCTTGCCGTTCGCCGCAAAAACCTCTTTTGCGGCGAACAGGCCGTTGAGCGCCGCCGGAAATCCCGCGTAAACCGCCATCTGCATAATCACTTCAATAATTTCTTCCTGCGTTAAGCCCACGTGCAGCGCGGCGGCGATGTGCACTTTCAGCTGCGGTGCGGCGTTGCCCATGGCGGTCAGCGCCGCGACGGTGGCGATTTCCCGGCTGCGCAAATCTAAGCCTGGGCGGGCGTAAATATCGCCAAAGGGAAATTCCAGCAGATAGCGGGCGAAGTCCGGTGCGATCTCTTTCAGGCTCTGCACGACGGCGTCTCCGCCTTTGCCATCAACCTGTTGCAGCATTTTCTGACCGGTAATATAGCGTTCTGAATCCATGATAAGCCCTCGTTGTTTAGCGTATGAGGGGAGGATAGAGCGCGTGGATCCGTTTGGATAATACCGATTCCGTGATACCTTTTTGGTATGACAACATCCCCTTTACACTCTCTGGATATCCGCCTGCTGCGCTACTTCGCGGTGGTGGCGGAAGAGAACAACGTGCGCCGCGCGGCAGAGCGACTGTTTATGTCGCAGCCGCCGCTGAGCCGCCATATTCGCCAGCTGGAACAGCGGCTGGGGGTCACGCTGTTTGTCCGCCATACCCGAGGGTTAACGCTTACCCCAGAGGGGCAGCGGGTGCTGGCGATTGTCCGCCCGCTGCTGGCGCAGCAGGACAGCGCCTATGCCGCGTTGAGCAAACTGTCGCAGGCCGAAGGCGCATCGCTGCGCTTAGGGCTGACCACCGCCTTCGAGCAGGATTTTTTTACCCCGCTGGAAACGCGGCTGGCGGCGCGGGTTGAGACGCTGAATGTCGTGCGCCACGGCTCGCCGGAGCTGGTGCGCCAGCTGCGACGGGGCAAAATTGATGCGGCGCTGGTGGCGCTGCCGCTGGAGACTACTGGATTAAGCGTGATACCGCTTAATCGCCAGGAGCCGCTGATTGCGGCCTTGCCGGCACAGTGGCCGGAGTCGGCGCAGGCGTCATTAACGCTGCAAGCGCTCGCTAGCCGCCCGCTGTTCTGGTTTAAGCGCGAGCGTAACCCTGCCTTCTTCGACTTTACGCGTGAGATTTTCCACCGTGCGGGCTACGCGCCCGTTCGGATTGAAGAACCGCTGGAGCACGAGGTGCTGCTGGCGCGCATCGCCCGGGGTGACGGGGTAAGCCTGTTTCCCGCCTCGTTCGCCGCCATCCAGCGTCAGGGCGTGGTGTTCAGGCCCGTTGAGGAGGCGGCGCTGTGCCTGCGGTGCGGGCTGGTGATACCGCCAGAAAATGCGCCGCGTTTTGAATGGCTGATTACTATGGCGCAGACGGCGTAACTCGCTGAGTATTATAGTTATCTGCCAGGTTTTGTAGCAGTTGCGTTACGCGCTGCGCGCAATAGCGGGCGCTGTGCTGACATTCCGGTTGCTGCATTAACCAGCGCAGGAAGTGGTGGCTGGCCGCCAGGCTTATTTCGCTGGCGCGGCCACCTGCCTCAGCTGTTTGGGCGTCCAGACCTTTTTGCAGTGCTGGTGCTGAAGCCGCTGGCTGCCACCGGGATTGTGCCCGTAATGAATGGTCTCTTTTTGATAACAGCAAGGGCAAAAAAAACCGTACTCGCGAGCGGTGTGCGTCAGGCACGCCGCAGCCCAGCGTGCAAACTCACCGTCGTTGAACAGGGGAGGATAGCTGCCGCACGCTTTACAGTGCAGCGCGGGGTAGCCAAGCCGATAGTCCGGCCAGCAGCAGTCCGGCGACGCCGCCAGGCCTAAATTGCGACAACCAAACGTTTGCAGGCATTGATTGTGAACGGCGAGGTCATGGGCTCACCAACGATTTCAGCAGGTTGTTGATATTGCCCGGCGCTTATCCCTGCCCGTTGTGAGGCTTCTCACATAAAAAACCCTTTCAGAACGTAACGTAGCGATTCCTCCTATGACGAAAAGGAATTGACGATGAAATTAAAGGTTATTGCCGCCGGCATTCTGCTTACCCTGCCGTTCTGGGCATCGGCAAAGGATGTCACCATTATCTACACCAACGATCTGCATGCTCACGTAGAGCCTTACAAAGTACCGTGGATTGCCGATGGCAAAAGAGATATTGGCGGCTGGGCAAATATCACCACGCTGGTGAAGCAGGAGAAGGCCAAAAATAAAGCGACGTGGTTTTTTGATGCGGGAGACTACTTTACCGGGCCGTACATCAGCAGCCTGACCAAGGGTAAGGCGATCATCGATATTATGAATACCATGCCGTTTGATGCCGTCACGATGGGGAATCACGAGTTCGATCACGGCTGGGATAACACGCTGCTGCAGCTGAGCCAGGCAAATTTCCCCATTGTTCAGGGCAATATTTTCTATCAGAACAGCAGCAAAATGTTCTGGGATAAGCCGTACACCATTATTGAAAAAGACGGCGTGAAGATTGGCGTGATTGGCCTGCACGGCGTGTTTGCTTTCGACGACACAGTTTCTGCCTCGACGCGCGTAGGTATTGAAGCTCGCGATGAGGTGAAGTGGCTGCAACGTTATATTGATGAGCTAAAAGGGAAGGTCGATCTTACCGTGGCGCTGATTCATGAAGGGACTCCGGCGCGCCAGTCCAGCCAGGGGAGTACCGATGTGCGTCGCGCGCTGGATAAAGATATCCAGACCGCCAGCCAGGTGAAAGGGCTGGATATCTTAATCACCGGCCATGCTCACGTTGGCACGCCGGAACCGATTAAGGTGGGGAATACGTTGATTCTCTCCACCGATAGCGGCGGGATTGACGTGGGCAAACTGGTGCTGGATTACAAAGAAAAACCGCATGACTTTACGGTGAAAAACTTTGAGCTGAAAACCATTTTTGCCGATGAGTGGCAGCCGGATCCACAAACGAAGCAGGTGATTGATGGCTGGAATCAAAAGCTCGATAAAGTGGTGCAGCAAACGGTGGTCCGCGCGCCGGTAGAGCTGACCCGTGCCTACGGTGAGTCTTCCTCTCTGGGCAACCTGGCGGCGGACGCGCTGATGGCCGCGGCGGGTAAAGATACCCAATTAGCCCTGACCAACTCTGGCGGCATTCGTAATGAAATTCCGGCGGGGGAGGTCACAATGGGCGGCGTTATCAGCACCTTCCCGTTCCCTAACGAGCTGGCAACGATGGATCTGACGGGCAAGCAGATTCGTCGCCTGATGGAGCACGGCGCGAGCTTAAGCAACGGCGTGTTGCAGGTCTCCAAAGGCCTGGAGATGCAGTATGACAGCAGTAAACCTGTCGGCCAGCGGGTGACGGTGTTAACCCTTAACGGTAAGCCGATTGACGATGCGACGGTTTATCACATCGCGACCAACAGCTTCCTGGCCGATGGCGGCGATGGTTTTGCTACCTTTACGGAAGGCAAGGCGCGCAATACGTCAGGGGGATACTATATCTCTAATGCGGTAGTCGATTACTTCAAATCTGGCGGTCAGCTGTCTGAAGAGCTGTTGAACGGCATGCGCGTGAAGGATGTGAAGCACTAAGCAGGTCCGCTGCGGCGGTTACCCGCCGCAGCGTATGATGAGCTTTTTTCATCTTCGCTGAAGATTACTCACTTTTTAAGCCGATCTTTCTATTGACGCCCGTCTCCTTTTGCGGCATTTTTACATCCAGACGTCTAAACGGATAGATGTTTACAACACAACAATAATGACACGCGATTGATAGAGGTAAGGTATGAGCTTTTTTCACGCCAACCAGCGGGAAGCGCTGAATCAGAGTCTGGCCGAAGTGCAGGGGCAGATTAACGTTTCTTTCGAGTTTTTCCCGCCGCGCACCAGTGAAATGGAGCAAACCCTGTGGAACTCCATCGATCGCCTGAGCAGCCTGAAGCCGAAATTTGTGTCGGTGACCTACGGCGCCAACTCCGGCGAACGTGACCGTACGCACAGTATCATCAAAGGCATTAAAGACCGCACCGGTCTGGAAGCCGTCCCGCACCTGACCTGTATCGACGCCAGCCGTGACGAACTGCGCGCGATTGCCCAGGATTACTGGAACAACGGTATTCGCCACATTGTGGCCCTGCGCGGTGACCTGCCGCCGGGCAGCGGCAAGCCGGACATGTACGCCGCCGACCTGGTCACGCTGCTGAAAGACGTCGCCGATTTTGATATTTCCGTCGCCGCCTACCCGGAAGTGCATCCGGAAGCGAAAAGCGCCCAGGCCGACCTGCTGAACCTGAAACGTAAAGTGGATGCCGGTGCGAACCGCGCCATCACCCAGTTCTTCTTCGACGTCGAAAGCTACCTGCGCTTTCGCGACCGCTGCGTCTCGGCGGGTATCGACGTGGAAATCATTCCGGGGATCCTGCCGGTCTCCAACTTCAAGCAGGCGAAAAAGTTTGCCGACATGACCAACGTGCGCATCCCGGCGTGGATGTCGACGATGTTTGAAGGGCTGGACGACGACGCGGAAACCCGCAAGCTGGTGGGCGCCAGCATCGCCATGGACATGGTGAAAATCCTCAGCCGTGAAGGGGTAAAAGATTTCCACTTCTACACCCTGAACCGTGCGGAAATGAGCTACGCCATCTGCCATACCCTGGGCGTGCGCCCGGCGTAATATCCCGCCTTCCCTGGAAAAGCCCTGTGTATGCAGGGCTTTTGCGCAGTATAGTAATGGTCATCACATCACCGTTACGGACCTACCATGACTACCGAAGGGAAAAGCAATCCGCTGGCGCTTATTGGCCTGCTGGTGCTGACGCTCATCTGGAGCTACAGCTGGATTGCGATGAAACAGGTGACGCTCTACATCGGCGCCTTCGACTTTACCGCGCTACGCTGCATCTCCGGCGCACTGCTCCTGTTTATCGTTCTACTCCTGCGCGGACGCGGCATACGCCCCACGCCGTTTGGCTACACGCTGGCCATTGCCCTCCTGCAAACCTGCGGCATGATTGGCCTTGCACAGTGGGCGCTGATGAGCGGCGGGGCCGGGAAGGTGGCGATTCTGACCTATACCATGCCGTTCTGGGTGGTGATCATGGCGGCGCTGTTTCTCGGCGAGCGGATGCGGCGGCTGCAGTATGCGGCAATCGGCGTGGCGGCGGTCGGCCTGTGTCTGGTGATGCAGCCGTGGCAGCTGGACTTCACTTCGCTGAAAAGCGCGCTGCTGGCCATCCTCTCCGGGATGAGCTGGGGAGCAAGCGCTATCGTTGCCAAACGCCTGTATCAGCGTCATCCTGGCCTCGACCTGCTGGCGCTAACCAGCTGGCAGATGCTGTATGCCGCGGTGGTGATGAGCGTGGTGGCGCTGCTGGTGCCGCAGCGGCCGATCGACTGGCAGCCGGGCGTGTTCTGGGCGCTGGGCTACAGCGCCATTCTGGCGACGGCGCTGGCCTGGAGCCTGTGGCTGTTTGTGCTGCGCAACCTGCCGGCCAGCATTGCGAGCCTGAGTACGCTGGCGGTGCCGGTGTTTGGCGTGCTGTTCTCCTGGTGGTTACTGGGTGAAAGGCCTGACCTGCTGGAAACGGCGGGTATCGCGCTGATTGTTTTCGCGCTGGCGGTGGTGAGCCTGAAAAAACGTGCGGCTCAGGCCCACCGTACCCGCTGAGACACAATAAAGCCTTGCATTTTGAGTGGGTTATTGTTGGTTTCTCCCACCCGGTCACAGTCCTTCCCCTCTTTCTATGCAAATATGGGGCCGACCTGCGCAAAAATTCCTCTCTGACAAGGGAAAAATAAGAGGAATTAACTATCAAATCCGTGGGTCATTTCAGCTATAACTTATCAGCAGGGGTGTATATCTTAATGATAAATACTGTAAGGGAGCATAGTGATGAGCACGCCAGACGATATCCAGAACGCAGGTAAATGTCCTTTCCACCACGGAAGTGGTCACGATCAGAGCGCAGGCGCGGGCACCAGTAGTAAGGACTGGTGGCCGAAACAGCTTCGTGTCGATCTACTTAATCAGCATTCCAATCGGTCCAACCCGCTGGGTGAAGACTTCGATTATCGTAAAGAATTCAGCAAATTAGATTATTCAGCGTTGAAGGGAGACATTCGCGCGCTGTTAACCGATTCGCAATCCTGGTGGCCTGCCGACTGGGGAAGCTATGTGGGGCTGTTTATCCGTATGGCCTGGCACGGGGCGGGCACGTACCGTTCAACCGACGGGCGCGGCGGCGCAGGTCGTGGTCAGCAGCGCTTTGCTCCGCTGAACTCATGGCCGGATAACGTCAGCCTGGACAAGGCGCGTCGTCTGCTGTGGCCTATCAAGCAGAAATATGGCCAAAAAATCTCCTGGGCTGACCTGTATATTCTGGCGGGTAACGTGGCGCTGGAAAACTCTGGCTTCCGCACCTTTGGTTTCGGTGCCGGGCGTGAAGACGTCTGGGAACCGGATCAGGACGTGAACTGGGGTGATGAAAAAGCCTGGCTGGCGCACCGCGACCCGGAAGAGCTGGCAAAACGCCCGCTGGCAGCGACCGAAATGGGCCTGATTTACGTCAACCCGGAAGGGCCAAACGCCAGCGGTGAACCGCTGTCGGCCGCCTCGGCGATTCGCGCCACCTTTGGCAACATGGGGATGGACGACGAAGAGACCGTGGCGCTGATCGCCGGTGGCCATACGCTCGGTAAAACTCACGGTGCGGGAGAAGCCACGCATGTGGGGCCAGATCCTGAAGCCGCGCCGATTGAATCGCAGGGCCTGGGCTGGGCAAGCACCCACGGCAGCGGCTCCGGCGCAGACGCCATCACCTCCGGCCTGGAAGTGGTCTGGACGCAAACGCCGACCCAGTGGAGCAACTACTTCTTCGAGAACCTGTTCAAATACGAATGGGTACAGACCCGCAGCCCGGCTGGCGCTATTCAGTTTGAAGCGGTAGACGCGCCGGAAATCATCCCGGATCCGTTCGACCCGTCGAAAAAACGTAAGCCGACGATGCTGGTTACCGACCTGACGCTGCGCTTTGACCCGGAATTCGAGAAAATTTCCCGTCGTTTCCTCAACGACCCGCAGGCGTTTAACGAAGCCTTTGCCCGCGCGTGGTTCAAGCTGACCCACCGTGATATGGGGCCGAAAGCGCGTTACATCGGGCCGGAAGTGCCGAAAGAAGATCTGATCTGGCAAGACCCGCTGCCGCATGCGTTCTTTAACCCAACCGCAGAAGATATTGCCAGCCTGAAGGCAGAAATCGCTGCGTCTGGTCTTTCTGTGAGCGAGCTGGTGTCGGTGGCCTGGGCATCCGCGTCCACCTTCCGCGGCGGCGACAAGCGTGGTGGTGCCAACGGCGCACGTCTGGCGCTGGCTCCGCAGCGTAGCTGGAACGTTAACGCCACCGCGGCGCGCGTACTGCCGGTGCTGGAAGGCATCTATAAATCGGCGCACAAAGCGTCGCTGGCCGATATCATCGTGCTGGCGGGCGTCGTAGGCGTTGAGCAGGCAGCGAAAGCGGCCGGGGTTAGCATCAACGTACCGTTCACGCCAGGCCGCGTTGATGCGCGTCAGGATCAGACGGATATTGAGATGTTTGAACTGCTCAAGCCGATTGCCGATGGTTTCCGTAACTACCGCGCCGCGCCGGGTGAAGCGACCACCGAATCGCTGCTGATCGACAAAGCGCAGCTGCTGACGCTGACCGCGCCGGAAATGACGGTGCTGGTAGGCGGTATGCGCGTGCTGGGCGCGAACTTCGACGGCAGCCAGCACGGCGTGCTGACCGACAACGTCGGCGCGCTGACCACGGACTTCTTCGTGAATCTGCTGGATATGCGCACCGAGTGGAAGGCCACGGACGAAACGTCTGAGCTGTTCGAAGGCCGCGACCGCGCAAGCGGTGAGGTGAAATACACCGCAACCCGCGCCGACCTGGTGTTTGGCTCTAACGCCGTACTGCGCGCGCTGGCGGAGGTTTATGCCTCCAGCGATGCCAAAGAGAAGTTCGTGAAGGACTTCGTGGCGGCATGGGTGAAAGTGATGAACCTGGACCGTTTCGATCTGCTGTAAGGTGGGTTTGACGGTATAAAAAATCCCCGCGAAAGCGGGGATTTTTGTTGGTAGGGTGCGGGATTTCCCCTCACCCCGGCCCTCTCCCCAAAGGGGCGAGGGAGAAAAGCGGTCTGCGCAGATTTTGAACGCTGTATTCACAAACCGCACTAAACGGTCCCCTCTCCCCCGTGGGGAGAGGGTTAGGGGGAGGGGGTTACTCCCACTCGTGCAGAAAACGCTGCCCATACTGGTCGGCAACCAGCAGCGCCGCGTACACGCGGTCAGGATCCGCGCCGCCAGGCATGTTGTGAATGGTTTCCCCTTCCGCGCAGGCCGCTTCCGCCACCAGGCGCATTTTCGCCGGAATATCGTCTTTAATATCCAGCTGCGCCAGAGTGATCGGTAGACCAACGCTGTGGCACAGCGCGGCAACGGTTTCAATTTCTTCTACCGATGCGTTTTCCAGCACCAGCTGGGTCAGCGTACCGAACGCCACTTTCTCACCGTGATAGAAGTGATGCGCGTCCGGGATGGCCGTCATGCCGTTATGGATGGCGTGCGCCGCCGCCAGGCCGCCGCTTTCAAAACCAACGCCGCTGAGGTAGGTATTGGCTTCAATCACGCGCTCCAGCGCAGGCGTGACCACGTGCTGCTCGGCCGCCAGCATCGCTTTTTCACCTTCTTCAATCAGCGTGTTGTAGCACAGTTCAGCCAGCGCCAGTGCCGCCTGAGTGCATTTACCGCCCGCCATGGTGGTGGCACCGCTGCGCGAGCAGGCGCGGGCTTCAAACCAGGTGGCCAGCGCATCGCCAATCCCGGCAGCCAGCAGACGCGCCGGGGCGCCCGCCACGATTTTGGTGTCGACGATCACCATGTTCGGGTTATGCGGCAGCATCAGGTAGCGGTCAAATTCGCCATCGTCGGTGTAGAGCACGGAGAGCGCGCTGCACGGGGCATCGGTGGAGGCGATGGTCGGGACAATCGCTACCGGTAGATTCATAAAGTGGGCCAGCGCTTTAGCGGTATCCAGCGTTTTCCCACCGCCGATACCCAGAATGGCGCTGCATTTGGCGCTATTCGCCACGTCCTGCAGCCGGTTGACTTCGTTCTGCGAACACTCGCCGCCGAACGGCGCAATCTCAACGGCCAGCCCGGCCTCGCTCAGGCTTTTGCGCAGCGTCTCTTCGGCAAATCCCAGTACGAATTTGTCGCCCACGACCAGCCAGCTGTTGGCCATCGGCTTTAAGTAATCACCCAGGCGAGTGATAACGTTAGCGCCCTGAATATACTTACCTGGTGATTGAATAATGCGATCCATACATTTCTCCCTTACCGTTGATGCGCGTAAAGCCTCGCCCAATCGGACGGGGATATAAGCGCGGTAACTGCGTAACATTCGTTGACCTTCGTCAATATGGCTTACAAGTTTCAGCGTATTTTGCAAGCCCTATGAAACGCGCATATAAATTTCGATTCTATCCAACACCCGATCAGGTTGAGCTATTGACTCAAACGTTCGGTTGCGTGCGTTTTGTCTACAATTCAATCCTTCGCTGGCGCACTAATGCGTACTATGAACGCCAGGAGAAAATTGGCTATCCTCAAGCCGATAAGCGACTGACAGCCCTGAAAGCCATGCCGGAATATACTTTCCTGCGCGATGTTTCAGCCGTGCCACTCCAGCAAGCCATACGCCACCAACAGGACGCATTTAAAAACTTCTTCGCCGGACGTGCCGCATACCCGGCATGCTGCTAAATACGCGGCATGCCTGGCGCTACTCCAGCGCCGTTTAAGCAAAAAGGCCAAAGGCTCGAAAAACCGCGCCAAAGCCCGCTTAAAATTTGCCCGAATCCACGCGAAAATTGCCGATTGCCGAATGGATGCCTTGCACAAGGCCTCCCGCAAACTGATTAACGAAAACCAAGTTGTCTGCGTCGAATCCCTGAAAGTGAAGAACATGATCCGCAACCCGTCGCTGTCCAAAGCGATAGCAGACGCGAGCTGGCGCGAACTTGTGCGCCAGCTCCAGTACAAAGGCGAATGGGCTGGGCGGTCAGTGGTCGCCATTGACCCGTTTTTCCCGTCCTCAAAACGCTGTAGCTGCTGCGGTTTCACCATGAAGAAAATGCCTCTTGATGTGCGTAAATGGTCTTGTCCTGAATGCGACGCAGACCATGATCGTGACGTTAACGCGGCCCGTAATATCAAAGCTGCCGGGCTGGCAGTGTTAGCCCATGGAGCGACTGTAAATCCTTAACGCCATCACTGGCGCTAAGGTAGGTTGCGTTGAAGTGGGAATCCTCGCCCTTTAGGGCGGGGGCAGTCAAAGGTTCAGATTACCAAATGCGTTTTTCCAGTCTTGCTCGAACTTCTCTATAGCTGACTCTACTGCGGGCGTGCCGAGCATTTGTTGCGCTACATCTAAAGGAAGGGTGATGGCTTCACATCCGGCCAATAAACAGTCCAGCGCCTGACGCGGGGTTTTGAAGCTGGCGGCCAGCACTTTGCTGTCCGGCGTGTGCAGTTCCAGCAAAGTCTGTAACTCCTGAACCATGCGAATACCGTCGCCGCCCTGGGCATCCACGCGGTTGACGTACGGCGCGACGTATTTCGCGCCCGCCAGCGCCGCCAGCAGCCCCTGCGAGGCGTTGTACACGGCGGTACCTAATGTGGGGATGCCCTCTTTTTTCAATATCTTGATGGCAGCCAGCCCTTCAGCGGTGACCGGCACTTTCACGACAATACCGGGAACGGCCGCGTTCAGGCGGCGTGCGTCCTCAACCATACCTTCCGCCGTGCGGCTCATGGTCTGGGCGAACAGCGTGCCATTGTCGCCCATCGCTTTTTTCAGGCGCGGCAGCACGTCCCAGATGGACTCACGGCTAGCGGCAACAATACTCGGGTTGGTGGTCACGCCAACAATCGGGAAGATGCGCGCCAGACGTTCAACTTCCTGCACGTTGGCGGTATCCAGATACAGTTCCATGTTCTTTCCTCTTAAAGTTCCAGTTCGTGTTGCAGCAGGCTGGCGATAGCGTCGGCAGAGTCGGCGTTAACCAGCGCGTTGCGGAATTCTTCATGCATGATGCGGCGGGCCAGGCGCGAGAAGATGCGCATATGCTGGTCGCCCGCGGCGTGTTTGTTGAGCGTGAGCATAATGATGAACTGCGCCTCTTCATCGCCCCAGGCGACGGGCGCGGGCAGGCGTGCGACGCTGATGGTCGACTGTTCGATATGCTCAGACTTGCTGTGCGGGATGGCGAAGCTGAAGCCCAGACCGGTGGAGAACACCGCCTCGCGCGCCCACAGGTCGGCCTCGAGCTTACGCGGATAGCGGCAGCGCCCGGCGAGCAGCAGGTTATCGGTCATGCCTTTCAGCACCTCTTCTTTGCTGCGCCAGTCGTTATCCAGCGAAATGCAGCGCGGGGTAATCAGCGGCGCGTCCTGCTGGCTCATGCGGAACTGCGCCAGCAGATGCTCCACCTCCAGCGAGGTGCGGCAGGCCATCGCTTGATTGAGCAACTGGCGGCAGGCGCGGCTGTCGAGCTGGGCCAGGCGCGCTTTGGTGGCCGGAATCGACGGCGCGCTCATGCTGATTTCGTCCAGCCCCAGCCCGACCAGCAGCGGCAGGACCGAGCCTTTTGCCCCCAGCTCGCCGCACAGGCCGATCCATTTCCCCTGGCGATGCACCGCCTGAACGGCGTAGTCGAGGGCGCGCAGGAAGGCCGGATTCAGACTGTTGTAGTGACGGGTGACTTTGGCGTTATCGCGGTCAACCGCCAGCAGGTACTGCGTCAGATCGTTGCTGCCGATGCTGAAGAAATCGATCTCTTCACAGCACTGGTCGATGATAAACATCACCGACGGCACCTCCAGCATGATGCCCAGCGGGATGCGCTCATCAAACGGCACGTGCTCGCTGCGCAGCTGCTGTTTGGCTTCGGCCACTTTCTCTTTGACCCACAGGATCTCTTCCATCGAGGAGATCATCGGAATCATGATTTTCAGGCTGCCGTGCGCCGAGGCGCGCAGGATGGCGCGTAGCTGGGTGGTGAACAGCGAGGCGTATTCTTCATAAATACGTACCGCACGGTAGCCAAGGAACGGGTTGTTTTCCGCCGGAATATTGAGGTAATCCACCGGCTTATCGCCGCCGATATCCATGGTGCGGATAATAATGCTGCGCCCGTTTGCCGACTCCAGCGCCTGGCAGAAGATATTGTACAGCTCGCTTTCGCCCGGCTCGCTGGCGCGGTCCATATACAGCATTTCGGTGCGGAACAGGCCGACCGCTTCCGCGCCGTTGCCAAAGGCGGCCTGCGCCTCGACGGAGTGGGCAATATTGGCCGCCACTTCCAGGCGAATACCGTCGGCGCTGCGCGCCTCTTTATTCAGCCACACGCTCTGCTGCTCGCGGATGGCGGCCTGGACGCGCGCCTCCTGCTGGTAATAACGGCTGACGGCCTCCGTTGGCGCGACAATCACCGCGCCCGCGTTGCCGTCGAGATAAATCGCCTGATTATGCCACGGTGTCAGGGCGTCAATGTCCACGCCAACGAGGGTAGGTATGTTAAACGAGCGGGCGAGAATTACCGTATGCGACGTTGTGCCGCCGCTTTGCAGCAGCAGGCCTTTCAGCAGGGTTTTGTCCAGTTCGAGGAACTGGCTTGGCGTCAGCTCTTCCGCCATGCAAATTGCCGGTTGGGTAAGCTGGCCCGGTGCCGGGAAGCGCTGTTCGCCATAAATGTGCTGTAACAGCTGGAAGCCGACGTCGCGAACGTCCAGCGCGCGCTCTTGCAGATAGCTGCTGCTGGAGCGGGCGAACTCGGCGCAGAAGTGGTTGGTGCTGTCGATAATCGCCTGGGCGCAGCTCAGCCCGCGATTGACGCCCGCCAGCAGATGCTGTCGCAGCGAGGTGTCGGTAGCCAGCGAGCGGTGTGCCTCAAGAATGGCGCTGGCGGTGCTGTCGCTATCCAGCAGGCGTAGTTCCAGCGTTCTGACTAGTCGCGTCAGGCCGCCGTCCAGCGCGGATTGCTCCTGTTCCGGGCTTTGGGCGTCGGGCAGAGGACCGAGGTTATTGAGATCCAGCGCGGCCAGAGGCGTTAATACGCCGCCCGCGCTGCCGTTACACACCGGCAGCGCGCGGAACAGCGTCGGGTTCAGGCGCGTCAGGGATTCCGGCAGCGGATCCTGTTCAACGCTGGCTACCTGCGCCAGCGGCGCATCGCACAGCGGAAATTCGTCTTTCAGCCAGCCAGACAGGCGTTGGTGGGCGGCCTGTTCATCAGCGCCGTTAATGAGTAACCGGCAGCTATCGCCCGCCAGCGTGTCGGTGCCGATAATCGCCAGCGCGCTTTTGGCGTTGCCTTTACGGTCGGTGCGCAGGTTATGCCACTCAATATCGCAGCGAAAGGTATTGCACAGCGTTTCGACATGGCTGGCCGGACGGGCATGCACGCCATTCGGCAATTCACAGATAAATTCAACCACCAGGGCCATAACCTTCTCTCCCAAATCATTCGATATGGGTAACAGCATAGGGGGCATGTTATTGGCGCTGCTATCTGACATTTATGTCAAAAACTGGATAAATGTATGGTCTGCTGGAAAATGCGAGCCATCTCACAGGTTGCCGTAAGGGCTTATAAAGAGGGAAATGGCGAGAACTTTTGAGGTCGCTCGCATTTTTCTTCTGACATTACAAAAATCCAGTAAATGCACTTTTTATCCACTGTCTGTGCCGTCGCCAATTGCCTATTGTTTGCCACAACACCTTAATGGACATGGGCCGAAGAAGCCCAGGAGCGACTGATGAAAGAATTGGTGCACATACTCAAAAACACCCGTCAGCATTTGATGACTGGCGTGTCGCACATGATCCCGTTTGTGGTTGCGGGCGGTATTTTACTGGCGGTCTCCGTCATGCTGTACGGCAAAGGGGCCGTACCGGACGCGGCCACCGATCCTAACCTGAAAAAGCTGTTTGATATTGGCGTCGCGGGCCTGACGCTGATGGTGCCGTTCCTCGCCGCCTACATCGGCTATTCCATCGCCGAGCGCTCCGCGCTGGCACCCTGCGCCATCGGCGCGTGGGTAGGCAACAGTTTTGGTGCGGGCTTCTTCGGCGCGTTAATCGCCGGGATCATCGGCGGCATCGTCGTCTACTACCTGAAGAAAATCCCGGTGCACAAAGTATTGCGCTCGGTAATGCCTATCTTCGTGATTCCTATCGTCGGCACCTTCATTACCGCAGGGGTGATGATGTGGGGGCTGGGCGAACCGGTCGGCCTGCTGACCACCAGCCTGACCCACTGGCTGCAAGGGATGCAGCAGGGCAGCATCGTGGTGCTGGCGGTGATTATGGGCCTGATGCTGGCGTTCGATATGGGCGGCCCGGTGAACAAAGTGGCCTACGCCTTTATGCTGATTTGCGTTTCGCAGGGTGTCTATACCGTGGTAGCGATTGCTGCCGTCGGTATCTGCGTGCCGCCGCTGGGCCTGGGGCTGGCGACGCTGATTAACCGTAAGAACTTCAACAATGAAGAGCGCGAAGCCGGAAAGGCGGCGCTGGTGATGGGCTGCGTGGGCGTGACCGAAGGGGCGATTCCGTTCGCCGCCGCCGACCCGCTGCGCGTGATCCCGTCCATCATGCTGGGCTCCGTTTGCGGTGCGGTCACCGCCGCGCTGATGGGAGCGCAGTGCTACGCCGGGTGGGGCGGTCTGATTGTCCTGCCGGTGGTGGAAGGCAAGCTGGGCTATCTGCTGGCGATTGTCGTCGGTGCGGTGGTGACTGCCGTCAGCGTTAACCTGCTGAAAAGCGTGGCGCGTAAGAACAAGAAAGCGGTTGTCGAAAAAGAAGATGACCTGGATTTAGATTTCGAAATTAACTAATTGAGAAGGTAGAGATTATGACCAATATTATTGCGGTAACGGCCTGTCCTTCCGGCGTAGCACACACCTACATGGCCGCGGAAGCGCTGGAAAGCGCGGCCAAATCCAAAGGCTGGAACGTGAAGGTAGAAACGCAGGGGTCGATTGGTCAGGAAAATGAGCTGACCGCCAGCGACGTCGCGGCAGCGGATATGGTCATTCTGACCAAAGACATCGGCATTAAATTTGAAGAGCGCTTCACCGGGAAAACCATTGTACGCGTCAATATTAGCGATGCAGTAAAACGCGCCGACGCTATTATGAATAAAATCGAGGCACACTTAGCGCAGAGCGCATAAGCATTATCTCGATATTATAGGTACTTACAGACTGGCGGGCGCGAAAAAGTTTTTGCGCCCGCCAGCGTTTGTTTTCTGCAAGGAGGGGACGATGACGGCAACGAGCGGACGATTGTTAGTGGCGGTAACCGCCTGCGTAAGCGGCGTGGCCCATACCTATATGGCGGCGGAACGTCTGGAAAAACTCTGTCAGCAGGAAAAATGGACCATCAAAATAGAAACCCAGGGCGCGCTGGGCATTGAAAACGCGCTCACGGAAGAGGACATCCGCCGCGCCGATGCGGTGCTGCTGATTACCGATATTGAGCTGAACGGCGGCGATCGCTTTATCCAAAGACGCTATGTGCAATCGGGTATCAGCGCCTTTCTACGCGAGCCGCAGAAGGTGATGAGCGCGGTGCGTAAGCTGCTTTCCGCCCCGCAGCATACGCATATTATTCTGCCGTAGTCAGCTGGCTGTGGTACTGGCGACGGTACTCTGACGGCGAGCGCGCGGTGTTTTTGCGAAACAGGCGGCAGAAGTAGTTGCTGTCGACAAAGCCACAGGCGTGGGCGATCTCTTTAACCTTCAGGTCATAGCCCTTCAACAGCCGTCTGGCGTGCTCCAGACGGGTGTGGTTGAGGTATTCATTAAACCCCATAATGCCGCTTTTCTGGAACAGGTGCGAAAGGTAGTTTGGCGAAATGTAGAACGCCTGCGCCACCGATTCGCGGGTGAGCGGTTCGGCGAAGTGGGCGTCGATATATTCACGAATGGCGTCGAACAGCGCCTGGCTGCGTGAAGCGGTCTGGATCTGGCTGCTTAGCAGGTCGGCGCAGTGGCTGATAAGGCTGGTGGCAATCAGCCGCGCGGTTTGCTGCTCCTGCGGCTGCATCTGGATTTCGCTCATGGTTTGCAGTAGGAACGAGCCGACGCGCGGCCCGCGACGGGCGACGTGCTGTTTCGCCAGATTCGTCAGGCGGAGGCCATCCCACTGCTGGACGCTAAACCCCAGCTGCTGCTTGCCGAACAGAATGCTCAGCGTGGTGGCGGGTTCCAGCCAGTGCGGGTAATTCCAGCCGCCCGCGGGGACGTACAGCGCATCCAGCGCCTGCATGGGCGTATCGTCATCACCCAGCCCGGCGTCGGCGAGCTGCCCTTCCAGCAGGATCTCCAGGCGCGGGAAATCGACCTGGAAAGCCATGTCGGGAATGGGCGTATGATTTCCGGCAAACCCGATTTTTTGCAGCGGGGTGGTGCCGGAGGCAATGCGCGAAAGCAGTGGGTTGATGTCGAAAAACATGAGGCTCCCTGTCGTGATGAACAACAAAGAGACCTTAACTGAGGGCATAAAAAAAGGCCACAAAGAATGTGGCCTTTTGGGATGTCAGCGTCCCGATGAATTAACCGGTGTTACGCATACCCGCCGCGACGCCGGCAATGGTAACCATCAGCGCCTGCTCGACGTTAGGATCCGGCTCCTGGCCTTCCTCTTCCGCTTTACGCGAACGGTGCAGCAGTTCAGCCTGGAGCACGTTCAGCGGGTCGGTGTAGATGTTACGCAGTTGGATGGACTCGGCGATCCACGGCAGGTCGGCCATCAGGTGCGCGTCGTTCGCGATATCCAGCACCACTTTGATGTCGGCTTCCAGCAGCTCGCGCAGTTCGGTACCCAGCGCCCACAGCTCCGGTTTCACCAGGCGCTGGTCGTAATATTCCGCCAGCCACAGGTCGGCCTTCGCGTAGACCATCTCCAGCATGCCCAGACGGGTAGAGAAGAACGGCCAGTCGCGGCACATGGTTTCCAGCTTGCTCTGCTTACCGTCTTCCACCACTTTTTGTAGCGCCGCGCCGGCGCCCAGCCAGGCGGGCAGCATCAGACGGTTCTGCGTCCAGGCGAAGATCCACGGGATGGCGCGCAGCGACTCCACGCCGCCGGTCGGGCGACGTTTAGCCGGACGCGAACCCAGCGGCAGTTTGCCCAGCTCCTGCTCCGGCGTGGCGGAACGGAAGTACGGCACGAAATCTTTGTTTTCACGCACGTAGCCGCGATACATCTCGCAGGAGATATCCGACAGCTCGTCCATGATGCCGCGCCACTCTTCTTTCGGCTCCGGCGGCGGCAGCAGGTTCGCTTCCAGAATGGCGCTGGTGTACAGCGACAGGCTGCTGACGGTCACTTCCGGCAGACCGTATTTGAAGCGGATCATCTCGCCCTGTTCGGTCACGCGCAGGCCGCCTTTCAGGCTGCCCGGAGGCTGAGAAAGCAGCGCTGCGTGGGCCGGTGCGCCGCCGCGGCCGATAGAACCGCCACGGCCGTGGAACAGCGTCAGCTCAATGCCGGCTTTTTCACAGGTTTTGATCAGCGCGTCCTGCGCCTGGTACTGCGCCCAGGACGCGGCCATGACGCCCGCATCTTTCGCGGAGTCAGAATAGCCAATCATCACCATCTGTTTGCCCTGGATAAAGCCGCGATACCAGTCAATGCTGAGCAGTTGGGTCATCACGTCGTCGGCGTTGTTCAGGTCGTCCAGCGTTTCAAACAGCGGCGCGACCGGCAGCGCGAAGGTAATGCCCGCTTCTTTCAGCAGCAGGTGTACCGCCAGCACGTCGGACGGCGTTTTCGCCATTGAGATAACGTAAGCGGCGACGGAACCGACCGGTGCGTCGACGATCGCTTTACAGGTGTTGAGGACTTCACGGGTATCGTTGCTCGGCTCCCAGCTGCGCGGGAGAAGCGGACGCTTGGAGTTCAGTTCGCGGATCAGGAAGGCCTGTTTGTCGGCTTCTGACCAGCTTTCGTAATCGCCGATGCCCAGGTAGCGGGTCAGCTCGCCCAGCGCTTCGGTATGACGGGTACTTTCCTGGCGCACGTCAATGCGCACCAGCGGCACGCCGAAACACTTCACGCGGCGCAGCGTATCGAGCAGCTCGCCGTTGGCGATAATGCCCATGCCGCAGGCCTGAAGTGATTTATAACAGGCGTACAGCGGCTCCCACAGCTGCTCGTTCTGGCTAATCAGACCGGCAGGTTTCGGCAGACGCTGGCCTTTCAGGCGCGCTTCCAGCCAGGCCTGGGTGGCCATTAGCTGACTGCGCAGGTTTTTCATCAGATAGCGGTACGGTTCGGTTGCGCCCGCTTCGCCAACCAGCTCGCGCAGCTCGTCGGTGCATTCCACCATCGACAGTTCAGAAATCAGGACCTGAATATCTTTCAGGAACAGATCGGTCGCTTTCCAGCGGCTCAGCAGCAGCACGTGGCGGGTAATTTCGGCGGTGACGTTCGGGTTGCCGTCGCGGTCGCCGCCCATCCAGGAGGTGAAGCGTACCGGCACGAAATCCACCGGCAGGCGGTAGCCCAGATTCGCTTCAAGCTGTTCGTTCAGCTCGCGCAGGTAGTTTGGCACGCCTTCCCACAGGCTGTTTTCCACCACCGCAAAGCCCCATTTGGCTTCGTCAACCGGGCTTGGGCGATGTTTACGAATTTCGTCGGTATGCCAGGACTGGGCGATCAGCTGGCGCAGACGGCGCATCACCTGATTGCGTTCGTAGTCGGCAATATCGTTATTATCGAGCTGTTTCAGGCAGTTGTTGATTTCGCCCATCTTGTGGATCAGCGTACGACGGGTGATTTCTGTCGGGTGCGCGGTCAGCACCAGTTCCAGCGACAGCGATTCAACGGCTTTTTTAATCGTAGTTTCGTTGAGATCGGGTTGGTCTTTGAGTTTACGCAGGGTACGGGCAATCACTTCCGGGTTGCTTGCCGCTTCGCCTTTCGGCGAAATGCTGTGGTACTGCTCGGCGGTGTTGGCCAGGTTCAGGAACTGGCTGAACGCGCGGGCGACCGGCAGCAGTTCATCGTTGGACAGGTTCTGCAGCGTGGTGAGCAGCTCCTGGCGGTTAGCTTCGTTGCCCGCGCGTGAGGACTTGGACAATTTGCGGATCGTTTCTACACGGTCAAGAATGTTCTCGCCAAGCGCATCCTTAATGGTATCGCCTAGCACTTTACCGAGCATACTGACATTACTACGCAACGCGGAATATTGTTCGTTCATTAACCCAGACACCCCATCTCATTTTATTTTGTTATATCCCAGCCTTTGGAACGTAAGGGCGGGATAAAGACACCTCTTTTATAAAGCCACGTAAAACCCCTTACGTCAATTGCTGCGAAATCGCTTCAGCAAACGAATAAATCGCGACAATTTACGAAAGTTAATTCGCTTCGTGCCAGATAAGAAATGCTTATGAAAATGTGAAGGCGATCGCGGGTTTGAGATGCCGGATGGCGCTGCGCGTATCCGGCCTACAGGCGGAGGTAGGCCCGGTAAGCGTAGCGCCACCGGGCAGAACACATTAATGCCAGCAGAAGTGATGCACCACCTGGGTAATCAGCTCGCGGGTCGGTTTGATAAAGCGGGTTTCCAGATACTCATCCGGCTGGTGCGCCTGGTTAATGGAGCCGGGGCCTAAGACGATGGTCGGGCACAGGGTTTGAATAAACGGCGCTTCGGTACAGTAGTTCACCACCTCGGTTTTGGTGCCGAGCAGTTTTTCCAGCACCTCGACCAGCTGGTGGTCCGGCGGGCATTCGTAGCCCGGAATCGGCGCGTGCAGCTCGCTGACCGTCAGGCGGCCCGGCCACTGCGCGCTCACCGGCTCCAGCGCTTCCTCCAGCAGGCCGTTGAGATCGTTCAGCGTCATGCCCGGCAGCGGGCGGATATCCATATGCAGCTCGCAGCAGGCGCAAATACGGTTAGAGGCATCGCCGCCGTGAAGGCTGCCGAGGTTCAGCGTCGGGTAGGGGACGGTAAACGCATCGTAGTGATAGCGTTCTTTCAGCGAGTCGCGCAGTTGCATCACCCGCCCGATGGCGTCATGCATAATTTCAATGGCGTTCACGCCGCGCGCCGGGTCGCTGGAGTGGCCGGACTGGCCCATCACCCGAATGGCGTTGGACATGTGGCCTTTATGCGCGCGCACCGGCTGTAGCGAGGTCGGCTCGCCGATGATGGCGCAGTCCGGGCGCAGATCGGTGGATTCTGAGAAGTAGCGGGCGCCCGCCATGCTGGTCTCTTCGTCCGCCGTCGCCAGAATATAGAGCGGCTTTTTAAGCTGTGTCACGTCCACATCACGCAGCGCGTCGAGAATAAACGCAAAGAAGCCTTTCATGTCGGCGGTGCCCAGCCCGTAGAGCTTGTTGTCGTGCTCGGTGAGGGTAAACGGGTCGCGGGTCCAGCGGCCGTCGTCGAACGGCACGGTATCGGTGTGACCGGCAAGCAATAGTCCGCCCGCGCCGTGTCCGGTGCTGGCCAGCAGGTTGAATTTATTGCGCGTGCCCGGGACCGGCTGCACCTCGACGTTGAAGCCAAGAGAGGCGAACCAGTCGGCTAGCAGAGTGATTAAAGACGCATTACTCTGATCGAGCGCTTGCTCGGTTGCGCTGATGGACGGGGTGGCGATCAACGCACGGTAAATCTCGATAAATGGTGGTAAATTGTTTTTCATTGTTGACACACCTCGGGTCGTGATAGTATCAATATTCATGCAGTATTTGTGAATAAAAATACATTATCATTAGGCGTAAGAAAACCCACCAACGGTAGGGTGAAGTGACGACGCTTAATCAGGCAAACAGACATAAGAAGGTAAACGGCCCCGATGTTGAATACGCTGATTGTGGGCGCGAGCGGTTACGCTGGCGCAGAGCTTGTGACCTATGTGAATCGCCATCCTCATATGAACATAACCGCTTTGACGGTCTCAGCGCAAAGCAATGATGCAGGAAAGTTAATCTCCGATTTGCATCCACAGTTAAAAGGGATTGTCGATCTGCCGCTGCAGCCGATGTCCGATATCAGCGAATTCAGCGCAGGCGTTGACGTAGTGTTCCTCGCCACCGCCCACGAAGTCAGTCACGATCTGGCGCCGCAGTTCCTCGCCGCGGGCTGCGTGGTGTTTGACCTGTCCGGCGCGTTCCGTGTGAACGACGGCGCCTTCTATGAAAAATATTACGGTTTCACCCATCAGCACCCGCAGCTGCTGGCGCAGGCGGTCTACGGCCTGGCCGAGTGGAGCGCCGAGGCGCTGAAAGAGGCGCAGCTGATCGCGGTGCCGGGCTGCTACCCTACGGCGGCACAGCTTTCCTTAAAACCGCTGATTGATG
Organism: Kluyvera sp.; assembly: GCF_047971185.1. Classification (GTDB taxonomy): domain Bacteria; phylum Pseudomonadota; class Gammaproteobacteria; order Enterobacterales; family Enterobacteriaceae; genus Kluyvera. The sequence goes on along the minus strand of NZ_JBKDZH010000052.1, from coordinate 11,525 downwards.
GTGATCTGCTCGATCTCAATCAGTGGCCGGTGATCAACGCCACCAGTGGCGTGAGCGGCGCGGGGCGTAAAGCGGCGATCTCCAACAGCTTCTGCGAAGTGAGCCTGCAACCGTACGGTGTGTTTACCCACCGTCATCAGCCGGAAATCGCCAGCCATCTTGGCGCCGAGGTGATTTTCACCCCGCATCTGGGCAACTTCCCGCGCGGGATTCTGGAAACCATCACCTGCCACCTGAAGCCGGGTGTGACGCATGTGCAGGTAGCGGACGCGTTGCAGCAGGCCTACGCCGACAAGCCGATGGTGCGTTTATATGAGAAGGGCGTGCCGGCGCTGAAAAACGTGGTCGGCCTGCCGTTCTGCGATATCGGTTTTGCCGTTCAGGGCGAGCACCTGATCGTGGTGGCGACCGAAGATAACCTATTGAAAGGCGCCGCCGCACAGGCAATGCAGTGCGCCAATATTCGTTTCGGCTTCGCTGAGACGCAGTCTCTTATTTAAGGTGTGACGATGATGAATCCTTTAATTATTAAACTGGGCGGCGTGTTGCTGGATAGCGAAGAAGCGCTGGAGCGTCTGTTTACCGCGCTGGTGAACTACCGCGAATCGCATCAACGCCCGCTGGTGATTGTCCACGGCGGTGGCTGCGTAGTGGATGAGCTGATGAAGCAGCTCAACCTGCCGGTGAAAAAGAAAAACGGCCTGCGCGTGACGCCTGCCGACCAGATTGACATCATCACCGGCGCGCTGGCGGGCACCGCCAACAAAACGCTGCTGGCATGGGCGAAGAAGCATGATATCGCCTCCGTGGGCCTGTTCCTCGGCGACGGCGACAGCGTTAACGTCACCAAACTGGACGAAGAGCTGGGCCACGTCGGTCTGGCGCAGCCGGGCTCGCCTAAGCTTATCAATATGCTGCTGGAAGGTGGATTCCTGCCGGTGGTGAGCTCCATCGGCGTGACCGCAGAAGGGCAGCTGATGAACGTTAACGCGGATCAGGCGGCAACGGCACTGGCGGCCACGCTGGGCGCGGATCTGATTCTGCTTTCCGACGTGAGCGGTATTCTGGACGGTAAAGGCCAGCGTATTGCGGAAATGACCGCAGCGAAGGCGGAGCAGCTGATCGAGCAGGGGATTATTACCGACGGCATGATTGTGAAAGTGAACGCAGCGCTGGATGCGGCGCGCACGCTGGGCCGCCCGGTGGATATCGCCTCCTGGCGTCATGCCGAGCAGCTGCCGGCGCTGTTTAACGGCACGCCGATTGGCACGCGTATTCTGGCGTAAGTGATTTTCCCCTCACCCTAACCCTCTCCCCAAAGGGGCGAGGGGACTGGCCGGAGCCGGTATAGTTCTCCCTCTCTCCACAGGGACGAGGGAACTGACGGTTTTCCCCCTCTCCCTCAGGGAGAGGGCCGGGGTGAGGGTTGTTTTCAGGCTGAATAATATCCAGCATCAATAAACGAATTTAAGGAAGCATGTTATGGCACTTTGGGGCGGGCGTTTTTCTCAGGCAGCGGATCAGCGGTTCAAACAGTTCAACGACTCTTTACGCTTTGACTATCGCCTGGCGGAGCAGGATATCATTGGCTCCGTTGCCTGGTCCAAAGCGCTGGTGACGGTTGGCGTATTGACGGCGGACGAGCAATCCCAGCTAGAAGCGGCGCTGGGCGTGCTGCTGGAAGACGTTCGCGCGAATCCGCAGCAGATTCTTGAAAGCGATGCCGAAGACATCCATAGCTGGGTGGAAGGCAAGCTGATCGATAAGGTCGGCCAACTGGGTAAAAAGCTGCACACCGGGCGTAGCCGTAACGACCAGGTCGCGACCGACCTCAAACTGTGGTGCAAAGACACCGTGGCGGAGCTGCTGGACGCGAATCGTCAGCTGCAACACGCGCTGGTGGAAACCGCACAGGCGAACCAGGACGCGGTGATGCCGGGCTATACCCACCTGCAACGGGCGCAGCCGGTCACGTTTGCGCACTGGTGCCTGGCCTACGTTGAGATGCTGGCGCGCGATGAAAGCCGCCTGCAGGATACCCTGAAACGTCTGGACGTTAGCCCGCTGGGCTGCGGCGCGCTGGCGGGTACCGCCTATGAAATTGACCGTGAACAGCTGGCGGGCTGGCTGGGCTTCGCGTCCGCGACCCGCAACAGCCTGGACAGCGTTTCCGACCGCGACCACGTACTGGAACTGCTGTCCAACGCTTCTATCGGCATGGTGCACCTGTCGCGCTTCGCCGAAGATCTGATCTTCTTCAATACCGGTGAAGCGGGCTTTGTGGAGCTGTCCGATCGCGTGACGTCAGGCTCTTCCCTGATGCCGCAGAAGAAAAACCCGGACGCGCTGGAGCTGATCCGCGGGAAATGCGGCCGCGTGCAGGGCGCGCTGACCGGCATGATGATGACCCTCAAAGGTCTGCCGCTGGCCTACAACAAAGATATGCAGGAAGACAAAGAAGGCGTGTTCGACGCGCTGGATACCTGGCTGGACTGCCTGCATATGGCCGCGCTGGTGCTGGACGGCATTCAGGTTAAACGTCCGCGCTGTCAGGAAGCGGCGCAGCAGGGCTACGCCAACGCCACCGAACTGGCGGATTATCTGGTCGCGAAAGGCGTGCCGTTCCGTGAAGCGCACCATATCGTCGGCGAAGCGGTGGTGGAAGCCATTGCCCAGGGCAAGCCGCTGGAAGATCTACCGCTGGCCGATCTGCAAAAATTCAGCGCGGTGATTGGCAACGACGTTTACCCGATTCTGTCGCTGCAATCGTGCCTGGATAAGCGTGCGGCAAAAGGCGGCGTCTCACCTAAACAGGTCGCGCAGGCGATTAGCGACGCGAAGGCGCGCCTCGCGTTGTAGGCCTGATAAGCGTAGCGCCATCAGGCAGATCGGCGCACATTGCCGGATGGCGGCTTCGCCTTATCCGGCCTACGCGTGATGTAGCCCGGCCGAGCGCAGCGACGCCGGGTTTTTTACGCCAAAAAAAAAGCGGGCCACGGGGCCCGCAAACGTTCATGTTGGCTTTAGTTAGTCGAGTTTTGAGAGAAACTCAGAAATCTACGCGGCGACTTCAAAGGGTTAAACAAGGAGCCGCGCTGTTTCTTTGGCGTATTATTAAACAGAAGTCTTGATAGGGATAATCATTCATTGCTATTCTATCTATCGCCATGAACTATCGTGGCGATGGAGGATGAATAATGAATATTCGCGATCTTGAATACCTGGTGGCGTTAGCTGAACACCGGCATTTCCGCCGGGCGGCAGATTCCTGCCACGTCAGCCAGCCGACCCTGAGCGGGCAGATCCGTAAGCTGGAAGATGAACTGGGCGTCATGCTGCTGGAGCGTACCAGCCGTAAGGTGCTGTTTACCCAGGCCGGTCTGCTGCTGGTGGACCAGGCGCGTACCGTGCTACGCGAGGTCAAAGTGCTCAAGGAGATGGCTAGCCAGCAGGGGGAGACCATGTCCGGCCCGTTGCATATCGGCCTGATCCCGACCGTTGGCCCGTACCTGCTGCCCCACATTATCCCAATGCTGCACCAGACGTTCCCTAAGCTGGAAATGTACCTGCACGAAGCGCAAACCCATCAGCTGCTGGCGCAGCTCGACAGCGGCAAGCTGGACTGCGCGATTCTGGCGCTGGTGAAAGAGAGCGAAGCCTTTATTGAGGTGCCGCTGTTTGATGAACCGATGATGCTGGCGATCTATGAAGATCACCCGTGGGCCGAGCGCGATCGCGTGCCGATGTCGGATCTGGCCGGTGAGAAACTGCTGATGCTGGAAGACGGCCACTGCCTGCGCGATCAGGCGATGGGCTTCTGTTTTGAAGCCGGTGCGGATGAAGATACCCATTTCCGCGCGACCAGTCTGGAAACGCTGCGTAATATGGTGGCGGCGGGCAGCGGCATTACGTTATTGCCCGCGCTGGCCGTGCCGCAGGAGCGTAAACGCGATGGCGTCGTGTATCTGCCGTGTATCAAGCCGGAGCCACGCCGTACCGTTGGGCTGGTCTATCGACCGGGGTCGCCGCTGCGCAGCCGCTATGAGCAGCTGGCAGAGGCCGTCCGTGAGACGATGGACGGCCATTTTGACAAGGCGTTAAAAAAGGCGGTTTAAGCCGTTCAGCGCCGCAACCCGATAGGCTTCCGCCATGGTTGGGTAGTTAAAGGTGGTGTTAACGAAGTACTCGATGGTGTTACCGCCGCCTTTCTGCTCCATGATCGCCTGGCCGATATGAATAATCTCGGCCGCGCGCTCGCCAAAGCAGTGAATGCCGAGGATCTCTTTCGTCTCCCGATGGAACAGGATCTTCAGACTCCCCACGCTCATCCCCACGATTTGCGCTCGCGCCAGATGTTTAAACTGGGCGCGTCCGACCTCGTACGGTACCTTCATGGCCGTCAGCTGCTGCTCGGTTTTGCCGACGGAGCTGATTTCCGGAATGGTATAGATGCCGGTTGGGATGTCTTCAATCAGGTGCGCGGTGGCTTCGCCTCTGATCAGCGCCTGGGCGGCAATACGGCCCTGGTCGTAGGCAGCAGAGGCCAGGCTCGGGTAGCCGATCACGTCGCCAACGGCGTAAACGTGCGGCAGCGCGGTCTGGTACATGCTATTGACCTTCAGCTGGCCGCGGCCATCGGCCTGCAGGCCAATGTTTTCCAGCGACAGCGAGTCGGTGTTACCGGTACGGCCGTTGGCGAATAGCAGGCAGTCGGCCTTCAGTTTTTTGCCGGACTTCAGGTGCATGATCACGCCGTCGTCCACGCCTTCAATCTTCTCGTACTCTTCGTTGTGGCGAATGACCACGCCGCTGTTCCAGAAGTGATAAGAAAGCGAGTCCGACATCTCCTGGTCGAGGAACGCCAGCAGACGGTCGCGGGTGTTGATCAGGTCAACTTTTACATCCATGCCGCGGAAAATAGACGCGTATTCGCAGCCAATGACCCCGGCGCCGTAGATAATCACGTGGCGCGGTTCGTGGTGCAGGCTGAGAATGGAATCGCTGTCGTAAATGCGCGGGTGGGTGAAATCAACGTCGGCCGGACGATACGGACGCGAACCGCAGGCGATCACGAACTTGTCGGCGGTGAGCGTTTCAACCGAACCGTCCGGGCACTCCAGCGCGAGGGTATGCTCATCGATGAAACGGGCGTCGCCCTGCAGCATCTCGCAGTGATTGCGCTCATAAAAACCCTGACGCATGCGAGTTTGCTGATTGATAACGCTATCGGCATGATTCAGGATGTCGGCAAAAGAAGAGCGGAGAAGTCGGCTGTGGTCGCTGTAGAGAGGGTTCTGGTTGAATTCGATAATACGGCTGACGGCATGGCGAAGGGCTTTGGAAGGGATAGTCCCCCAGTGGGTACAGCCGCCGCCGACATTATGGTAACGCTCAATAACGGCGACACGGGCTCCTTGCTTCACCAGACCCATAGCAGCGCCTTCGCCGCCGGGGCCGGAACCAATTACTATTGCATCATAATCGTAGGAATGTGGCATGGTAGGGCTTACCTGTTCTTATACATAAAAGCAACAGAATCATAACATCATCGAAGATATAACCCAATTATCGTTGGGCTTTTTTCATACGAAATAGCATAAATAGCATGTAAACAATCATTAACAAAGCTGCGTAAGTCGATCCGTTTTAATCTCTGGTATAGTGCCAGCACGGCATGTGGAAGGATTCAGTTATCGTGATGGGTGTTAGAGCGCAACAAAAAGAAAAAACCCGGCGTTCGCTGGTTGAAGCGGCATTCAGTCAACTTAGCGCCGAGCGCAGTTTTGCCAGCCTGAGCCTGCGTGAAGTGGCGCGTGAGGCGGGCATTGCGCCAACCTCCTTTTATCGCCATTTCCGCGATGTGGATGAGCTGGGGCTGACCATGGTTGATGAGAGCGGCCTGATGCTGCGCCAGCTGATGCGCCAGGCGCGTCAGCGTATCGCCAAGGGCGGCAGCGTGATCCGCACCTCCGTCTCCACGTTTATGGAGTTTATCGGCAACAACCCGAACGCCTTCCGCCTGCTGCTGCGCGAACGTTCCGGGACGTCTGCCGCCTTCCGCGCCGCGGTGGCGCGTGAAATTCAGCACTTCATTGCGGAACTTGCCGACTATCTGGAAATCGAAAACCATATGCCTCGTGCGTTCACGGAAGCGCAGGCAGAGGCGATGGTGACCATTGTATTTAGCGCGGGAGCGGAGGCGCTGGATGTTAGCCTTGAGCAGCGTCGGCAGCTGGAAGAACGGCTGGTGCTGCAGTTACGGATGATATCCAAAGGCGCGTACTACTGGTATCGCCGTGAACAAGAGAAGACGACACATCAGTCCGAATAAGGTGGTAAACGAGCAATGAAACAGTCAGGTCAAGAAAAGGGTACGCTGCTGCTGGCGCTGTTAGCGGGTTTATCGATTAACGGCACGTTTGCAGCCCTGTTTAGCTCCATCGTACCTTTCTCCATTTTTCCCATTATCTCGCTGGTGCTGACGGTCTACTGTCTGCATCAACGCTATCAGAACCGTACGATGCCGGTAGGGCTGCCAGGCCTGGCGGCCGGCTGCTTTATCCTGGGCGTGCTGCTGTACAGCACCGTGGTGCGCGCGGAGTACCCGGATATCGGTTCTAACTTCTTCCCGGCGGTGCTGTCGGTGGCGATGGTGTTCTGGATTGGCGTGAAGTTGCGTAACCGCAGGCAGGAATCGTAATTATCGCGTAGGCCGGATAAGGCAAAGCCGCCATCCGGCAATCTGCTCAGAAACTGCCGGATGGCGCTACGCTTATCCGGCCTACCTTCAGTCTTACTTCTTCGTTAACAGCACGCCGCATTCCATATGATGGGTATACGGGAACTGGTCGAACAGCGCGAGGCGTGACACCTTGTGCGTCTGGCTCAACGTTTCCAGGTTCTGACACAGCGTCTCCGGGTTACAGGAGATGTAGAGAATGTTCGGGTACGCCTGCACCATCTTCTCGGTTTCGCTATCCAGCCCGCTACGCGGCGGATCGACGAAAATCGTCTCGCACTGATAGCTCTTCAAATCAATGCCCTGCAAGCGGTTAAATTCCCGCACGCCGTTCATCGCCTGGGTAAATTCTTCCGCCGCCATGCGGATAATCTGCACGTTGTCTATCTGGTTGGCGGCAATGTTGTACTGCGCGGCGGCGACGGACGGCTTGGCGATTTCGGTAGCCAGCACGCGGTTGAAGTTGCGCGCCAGCGCCAGCGAGAAGTTACCGTTGCCGCAGTACAGTTCCAGCAGGTCGCCCTGTGAATTGTTCGTGGCGTCCAGCGCCCATTCCAGCATCTGAATATTCATCGCCGCGTTCGGCTGGGTGAAGCTGTTTTCTACCTGGCGGTAGATCATCTCTTTTCCCGCCACCGGCAGACGCTCATCGATATAGTCCTGATCCAGCGCGATTTTGGTTTTCGTCGCGCGGCCAATCAGGTGCACGTTCAGCCCCCGAGCACGCAGCGCGTCGCGCAGCGCTTCGGCCTGCTCGCGCCAGGCGTCGTCGAGCTTTTTATGGTACAGCAGCGACACCACCGCCTGATTGCTCAGGGTAGTGAGGTAGTCAATCTGAAACAGTTTATGGCGCAGGATGGCGTTATCGCGCACACCCTCGAGCATCGCGGTCATCAGCGTGTTGATCAGCTCGCTGGCGGCCGGGAAGGTGTCGACGCGAATACGGCTCTTGGTCTGCTGGTCAAACATGATGTGGTACAGGTCATCGCCGTCGTGCCAGATGCGGAATTCGGCGCGCATCCGGTAGTGGCTGACCGGCGAGCGGAACACCTCCGGCGCGGGTGCGCTAAACGGCGCCATCATCGTTTGCAGGCGAGTGACTTTCTCGGCGAGCTGTGCGTCGTACTGTTCGGTTGGGAGGTGTTCGGGGGTCATGAGGCATCCTGAATAATAAAAGTACGCGGGGATTGTAGGGCCTGCTCAGGGGATGTCCAGTGTCGATGCAGGTGAAAATCGTAAATAGCAGTCTGGACATCTATATGTAACTAAATGTAGCATTCGCGTACCGGTCCTGTGAGTTAAAAGGGAACCCAGTGTAAATCTGGGGCTGACGCGCAGCGGTAAGGAGGGTGAGAGACGAGCGCATTTTATGCAGACACTGCGGCTTGCCGTGGGAAGTCATCGTTTCTCTATATAGCCACCAAGCCCGAAGACCTGCCGGATGACGTCGCATGAGGTTTTATCGTCGCGAGCAACTGATAAAGCCTGCGGCATCCTTTTTCTGTTTCGGATGCTTTGAAAAATGATTAAAAAAGCTTCGCTGATGACGGCGTTATCCGTCACGGCTTTTTCCGGCTGGGCGCAGGACAGCAATTCAGACACGCTGGTGGTTACCGCCAACCGCTTCCAGCAACCTGTTAATACCGTGCTGGCGCCGACCGACGTGGTCACCCGCGATGACATTCAGCGCTGGCAGTCAAAAGATCTCAATGATGTGATGCGCCGTTTGCCCGGCGTCGATATCTCTCAGACCGGCGGCATGGGTAACAGCGCTTCTCTTTATGTGCGCGGCACTGAAGGCCGTCATGTTCTGGTGCTGATTGACGGCGTGCCGATGGCGCGCGCGGGTATCACTAACGGCATTGATATCGGCCAGATCCCCGTTTCGCTGGTGCAGCGCGTGGAATATATTCGCGGGCCGCGTTCAGCGGTTTATGGCTCTGGCGCCATTGGCGGCGTGGTGAATATCATCACCATGAGCGACAACGACCGCGCGCAGATTAACGCCGGCGTGGGGACCGATGGCTATCAAACTTACGACGGCACGGTGAATAAACGCTTTGGCGACACGGTGGTAACGGCCGCGGGGGCTTACCAGACCACGAATGGCTTCAACGTTCAACCTAACTCCCCTTATAGCGGCGATAGCGATCGCGACGGCTACCGCAACAAATTGTTCCTCGGCGGCGTGCAGCATAAATTTGACGACAATTTCTCCGGCTTCTTCCGCGGCTATGGCTATACCGCCAACAGCGACTACGACCAGGGCTCGTACGGCCATGCCGGCGGCAATGACGAAAGCCAGAGCTACAATCAATCCTGGGACACCGGCCTGCGCTACAGCTCCGGCATTTATTCCTCTCAGCTGATCGCCAACTATCAGCGTCTGAAAAACTACAACTACAGTAACGATCTCGGTCGCTACGCGGGTGAGGCGACGCTGGATGATATGGAGCAGCGCTATATCCAGTGGGGTAATAACGTTGAAGTTGGGCACGGGGCGATTAGCGGTGGCGTGGACTGGAAGCAGGAAAAGCTCACTTCCAGCAGTACCACCCTGGCGGATACTTATAAACGTGATACCACCGGGCTGTACCTGACCGGGCAGCAGCAGATTGACGCGGTAACGCTGGAAGCGTCCGGGCGTGAGGATCACGACGAGCAGTTCGGCTGGCACGGTACCTGGCAGACCGCCGCGGGCTGGGAATTTGTCGAGGGCTACCGTGCGACGCTCTCCTACGGCACGGGTTTCCTGGCGCCTTCGCTGGGCCAGCAGTACGGCGCGACGCGCTTTGCCTCCGCCTATGGGCCGGGCATTGCCGCGAATCCCGATCTGAAACCGGAAGAGTCTAAGCAGTGGGAAACCGGTATTGAGGGCTTAACCGGGCCGCTTGACTGGCGTCTTTCCGCCTACCGTTACGAAATCCAGAACCTGATTGACTATAAAAACAATCAGTATATCAACGTGAAGTCGGCCACCATTAAAGGCATAGAGTGGACGGGAAACCTCACCACCGGCCCGGTGGAACATCACCTGACGCTGCAATATGTTGACCCGCGCGATGACCAGACGGATAAAGTGCTGTACCGTCGCGCGAAGCAGCAGGTGAAGTATGAGCTGACCGGGCAAATCGCCGACCTTGGCTGGAACGTCATGTATCAGTATCTCGGTGAGCGTTACGATAACGACTACGACAATGGGCGCGATGTCAAAATGGGCGGCGTAAGCCTGTGGGATATTGGATTGTCGTATCCGATCACCTCACACCTGACAGTTCGTGGTAAAATAGCCAACCTGTTCGATAAAGATTACGAGACAGTTTATGGCTACCAAACTGCAGGACGGGAATACACCTTGTCTGGCAGCTACACCTTCTGAACCACGTCCCACCGTACTGGTCTTTGACTCCGGCGTCGGTGGGCTGTCGGTCTATGATGAGATCCGGAATCTTCTGCCGGATCTCCATTACATCTACGCTTTCGATAACGTTGCGTTTCCCTATGGGGAGAAGAGCGAAGAGTTTATCGTCGAGCGGGTCCTGGAAATTGTCACCGCGGTACAGCAGCGTTACCCGTTAGCGCTGGCGGTGATCGCCTGTAACACCGCGAGCACGGTCTCGCTGCCCGCGCTACGCGATAAATTCGCTTTCCCGGTTGTCGGCGTTGTACCGGCGATTAAACCGGCGGCGCGTCTGTCGGCAAACCGCATTGTGGGGCTACTGGCCACGCGAGGAACGGTGAAGCGTCCTTATACTCACGAGCTGATCGCGCGCTTTGCGAATGAATGCCGCATTGAGATGCTGGGCTCAGCTGAGCTGGTGGAACTGGCAGAAGCAAAGCTGCACGGAGAAGCGGTACCGCTGGAAGAGCTGCGCCGTATTCTGCGTCCGTGGCTGCGGATGCCCGAGCCGCCGGATACCGTCGTGCTCGGCTGCACTCACTTCCCTCTATTACAAGAGGAGCTGCTGCAGGTGCTGCCGGAAGGAACGCGGCTGGTGGATTCCGGCGCGGCGATTGCGCGGCGTACCGCCTGGCTGCTGGAACATGAAGCGCCGGATGCAAAATCCAGCGAACCGAATCTGGCTTACTGCATGGCCCAGACGGCAGAAACTGAGCAACTTTTACCCGTTTTACAGCGTTACGGCTTTGAAACGCTCGAAAAACTGCCTGTTTCAGCCTGATTTGAGCAAAAAAGAGACGGTTGAAAAGTTTTTTTAAAACAGGGCTTGTCAACGTCTCAGAACTCCCTATAATGCGCCTCCACTGACACGGAACAACGGATTACAAGCCGCCGGGTCAGCGAGGTTCTCCTGAGAATCTCAACGGAGGAAAGCGAAATAAACGCTTGACTCTGAAGCGGGAAAGCGTAATATGCACATCCCGCGCCGCTGAGAAAAGCGAAGCGGCACTGCTCTTTAACAATTTATCAGACAATCTGTGTGGGCACTCGAAGATACGGATTCTTAACGTCGCAAGACGAAAAATGAATACCAAGTCTCTGAGTGAACACGTAATTCATTACGAAGTTTAATTCACGAGCATCAAACTTAAATTGAAGAGTTTGATCATGGCTCAGATTGAACGCTGGCGGCAGGCCTAACACATGCAAGTCGAACGGTAGCACAGAGAGCTTGCTCTTGGGTGACGAGTGGCGGACGGGTGAGTAATGTCTGGGAAACTGCCCGATGGAGGGGGATAACTACTGGAAACGGTAGCTAATACCGCATAACGTCGCAAGACCAAAGTGGGGGACCTTCGGGCCTCACGCCATCGGATGTGCCCAGAT
>NZ_JBKDZH010000051.1:0-71918 GCF_047971185.1 Kluyvera sp. | reverse complement strand
GGGCTACCACTGAATCGTAGCCCGGCCGAGCAACGCGACGCCGGGGAAAACCCGCAACAACCGCTCGACCTTCCTCCCCATCCGGTTTATTGTGTTATTTCCTGCCTTCTGTAAACCTGGAGAACCATCGCGTGTTTCAAAAAGTTGACGCCTATGCGGGCGACCCCATTCTTTCATTAATGGAACGCTTCAAAGAAGATCCGCGCAGCGACAAAGTAAACCTCAGCATTGGCCTGTTCTATGACGAAAACGGCATTGTGCCGCAGCTGAAATCGGTCGCCGAAGCCGAGGCGCGCCTTAACGCGCAGCCGCACGGCGCATCGCTGTACCTGCCGATGGAAGGGCTGAACAGCTACCGCCACACCGTGGCACCGCTGCTGTTTGGCGCAGACCACCCGGTTCTCCAGCAGCAGCGCGTGGCAACCATTCAGACGCTTGGCGGCTCCGGCGCGCTGAAGGTGGGCGCGGATTTCCTCAAGCGTTACTTCCCGGATTCCGGCGTCTGGGTCAGCGACCCGACCTGGGAAAACCATATCGCGATTTTTGAAGGTGCGGGCTTCACCGTCGACATCTATCCGTGGTTCGACAGCGACACTAACGGCGTGCGTTACGACGCGCTGCTGGAGAAGCTGAACACCCTGCCGGCGCGCAGCATCGTGCTGCTACACCCATGCTGCCACAACCCAACCGGCGCGGACCTGACCAACGCTCAGTGGGACGGCGTGGTTGAGGTGCTGAAAGCGCGCGAGCTGATTCCGTTCCTCGACATCGCCTACCAGGGCTTTGGCGCGGGCATGGAAGACGATGCTTATGCCATCCGCGCGATTGCCAGCGCGGGCCTGCCGGCGCTGGTCAGCAACTCGTTCTCCAAGATTTTCTCGCTGTACGGCGAACGCGTCGGCGGCCTGTCGATTATCTGTGAAGATAACGAAACCGCCCAGCGCGTGCTGGGACAGCTGAAGGCGACCGTACGCCGTAACTACTCCAGCCCGCCAAACTTTGGCGCGCAGATTGTGGCGGCGGTGCTCGGCGATGCCGAGCTGAAGGCGATGTGGCTAGCGGAAGTGGAAGGGATGCGCACACGTATTCTGGACATGCGCCACGCGCTGGTGAAGGTGCTGAAAGAAGAGATGCCGGATGGCAATTTCGATTATCTGCTGAAGCAGCGCGGCATGTTCAGCTACACCGGCCTGAGCGCCGCCCAGGTCGATCGCCTGCGCGATGAGTTCGGTGTATACCTGATTGCCAGCGGCCGTATGTGTGCGGCGGGGCTGAACAGCCGTAACGTTCAGCAGGTGGCTAAAGCCTTCGCAGCTGTAATGTAAGCGAGCGCTCACTCTGGTTTGGAGCCTTATTCTGAGCCAGAGTGATTTGTCAGAACTAAAATGTGATCCTTCTAATCATTTCAGGATTAATCTTAAAAATTCCTTTCTTTCGCCTCCTCCAGACGGTAAGGTTCCTGAGACTTTCTTTGAAGTACCCCCCACTTTATTACAATAACGACTCGACGAATTAAGGGAAAATATGCGCAAGATCACGCAAGCTCTCAGTGCCGTCTGCTTGTTATTTGCACTGAATACCACGGTGACGGCCCATGCCTCGTCGCCTTCTCCGCTGTACCCCGGAACCGATATCGCGAAGCTCGCCGAACAGGCGCCTATCCACTGGGTCTCGGTGGCGCAGATTGAAAACAGCCTGATGGGCCATCCGCCGATGGCGGTCGGTTTTGATATCGATGACACCGTGCTGTTCTCCAGCCCCGGCTTCTGGCGCGGGCAGAAAACCTATTCCCCGGACAGCCAGGATTACCTGAAGAACCCGGAGTTCTGGGAAAAAATGAACAACGGCTGGGATGAATTCAGCATTCCGAAAGAGGTCGCCCGTGCGCTGATCGCCATGCACGTTAAGCGCGGCGACAGTATCTACTTCGTGACCGGCCGCAGCCAGACCAAAACCGAGACCGTCTCAAAAACGCTGCAGGATGATTTCCTGATTCCTGGCGTTAACATGAACCCGGTTATTTTCGCCGGCGACCAGCCGGGCCAGAACACCAAAACCCAATGGCTGAAAGAGAAGAACATTCGCGTTTTCTACGGCGATTCGGATAACGATATTACCGCCGCCCGCGAAGCGGGAGCCCGAGGAATTCGCGTCCTGCGCGCTTCGAACTCAACCTACCGGCCGCTGCCGCAGGCCGGCGCGTTTAACGAAGAAGTGATCGTCAACTCCGAGTATTAACGCTAAACCCTTGTAGGCCGGATAAGGCGTTTACGCCGCCATCCGGCAATCTGCTCCAGGCTGCCGGATGGCGCTTCGCTTATCCGGCCTACAATTCGTACCAATAAATGATGCTTTTTTAGTCAAAATCAGGCGCTGAGAGGTTTATCCTTTCGGTGTCTTGTTGCACACTTAGATGATGCTTTTCTGCACAAGGTGGCTCGCGAGACTAAGGGGTATAACAATGACCAGTTCGGATCTTCTGCTGTACTGCATGGCTAAACGTGGCGCGGAACAGAGCGTGCACAGTGACTGGAAGGCGACGCAGATTAAGGTTGCCGACGTGCTTTTTGCGATGGTAAAGGATGTGGAAGAGCGCCCGGCGGTGTCGCTGAAAACCAGCCCCGAACTGGCGGAGCTGCTGCGCCAGCAGCATAAAGATGTGCGCCCCAGCCGCCATCTCAACAAAGCACACTGGAGCACGGTATACCTCGACGGCACGCTGCCGAACTCGCAGATTTACTATCTGGTGGACGCGTCATACCAACTGGCGGTGGATCTGCTGCCGGAAGCGCTCCGACAGCAGATGTACTCGTAGTTACTTCAACAGCGGTTTCAGGAAGCGGGCGGTATGCGAAGCTTCGCAGTTCGCGACCGTCTCCGGCGTGCCTGACACGAGGATTTCCCCGCCGCCGCTGCCGCCTTCCGGACCCAGGTCGACAATCCAGTCTGCCGTCTTAATGACGTCCAGATTATGCTCAATCACCACGATGGTGTTGCCCTGGTCACGCAGCTGATGCAGTACTTCCAGCAGCTGCTGGATGTCGGCAAAGTGCAGGCCGGTGGTCGGTTCGTCGAGAATGTACAGCGTCTGGCCGGTGCCGCGTTTTGACAGCTCGCGCGCCAGCTTCACGCGCTGCGCTTCGCCGCCGGAGAGCGTGGTCGCCGACTGGCCGAGGCGGATGTAGGTCAGCCCCACGTCCATCAGGGTTTGCAGCTTACGCGCCAGCGCCGGAACGGCATCGAAGAACTCACGCGCCTCTTCAATGGTCATATCCAGCACTTCGTGGATGGTCTTGCCTTTGTACTTAATTTCCAGCGTTTCGCGGTTATAGCGCTTGCCTTTGCACTGGTCGCACGGCACGTAGATATCCGGCAGGAAGTGCATCTCGACTTTAATTACGCCGTCGCCCTGACAGGCCTCGCAGCGCCCGCCGCGCACGTTAAAGCTGAAACGGCCCGGCGTGTAGCCGCGCGAGCGGGACTCCGGCACGCCAGCGAACAGCTCACGCACTGGGGTAAACACGCCGGTGTAGGTCGCCGGGTTAGAGCGCGGGGTGCGGCCAATCGGGCTTTGGTCGATATCGATAACCTTATCGAAGTGCTCCAGCCCCTGCACGTCGCGATACGGCGCGGCTTCGGCGATGGTTGCGCCGTTGAGCTGGGTCTGGGCAATCGGGAACAGGGTATCGTTAATCAGCGTCGATTTACCCGAGCCGGACACGCCGGTGATGCAGGTAAACAGGCCCACCGGCAGCGTCAGCGTCACGTCCTTCAGGTTGTTGCCCGACGCGCCCGTCAGCTTCAGCACTTTTTCCGGATTCGCCGGAACGCGCTGTTTCGGCACTTCAATTTTGCGTTTGCCGCTCATGAACTGGCCGGTTAACGACTCCGGCACCGCCATAATGTCGTCCAGCGTGCCTTCAGCCACCACCTGGCCGCCGTGGACACCGGCTCCCGGGCCGATGTCGATCACGTGGTCGGCGGCGCGAATCGCGTCTTCATCGTGTTCGACCACGATCACCGTGTTGCCCAGGTTACGCAGGTGAACCAGGGTGCCCAGCAGGCGTTCGTTATCGCGCTGGTGCAGGCCGATGGACGGTTCGTCGAGCACGTACATCACGCCAACCAGCCCGGCGCCGATCTGGCTTGCCAGACGGATACGCTGCGCTTCGCCGCCGGAGAGCGTCTCGGCGGAGCGGGAGAGCGTGAGGTAGTTCAGGCCGACGTTAACGAGGAACTTCAGCCGATCGCCAATCTCTTTCAGCACTTTTTCGGCGATTTTCGCCCGCTGGCCGGAGAGCTTCAGGTTAGTGAAGAAGTCCATCGCATGGCCGATGCTCATGTCGGAGATGGTCGGCAGCGGCGTGTTTTCCACGTACACGTGGCGCGCCTCGCGACGCAGACGAGTACCGTTACAGCTGGCGCACGGACGATTGCTGATGAATTTCGCCAGCTCTTCGCGCACCGCGCTGGATTCCGTCTCTTTATAGCGGCGCTCCATGTTGTGCAGCACGCCTTCAAACGGATGGCGACGCACGGAGGTATCGCCGCGATCGTTGATGTATTTGAACTCAATCGACTCTTTGCCGGAACCGTAGAGAATGGCTTTCTGCGCGGTGTCGCTCAGGCTTTGCCACGGCGCTTCTACGTCGAATTGGTAGTGGTCCGCCAGCGATTTCAGCATCTGGAAGTAGTAGAAGTTACGACGGTCCCAGCCGCGAATCGCGCCGCCGGCCAGCGACAGCTCCAGGTTCTGAATGACGCGGTCCGGGTCGAAATACTGCTGTACGCCTAAGCCGTCGCAGGTCGGGCAAGCGCCCGCCGGGTTGTTGAACGAGAACAGGCGCGGCTCCAGTTCGCGCATGCTGTAGCCGCAAATCGGGCAGGCGAAGTTGGCGGAGAACAGCAGCTCTTCCGCTTTCGGGTCGTCCATATCGGCGACCACCGCCGTGCCGCCGGACAGCTCCAGCGCGGTTTCAAACGACTCCGCCAGACGCTGGGCGAGATCGTCGCGCACCTTGAAGCGGTCAATCACCACTTCGATGGTGTGTTTCTTTTGCAGTTCGAGCTTCGGCGGATCGGACAGGTCGCAGACCTCGCCGTCGATACGCGCGCGGATATAGCCCTGGCTTGCCAGGTTTTCCAGCGTTTTGGTGTGCTCGCCCTTGCGCTCTTTAATGATGGGCGCCAGCAGCATCAGGCGCTTGCCTTCCGGCTGTGACAGCACGTTATCGACCATCTGGCTGACGGTTTGCGCCGCCAGCGGCACGTCGTGATCCGGGCAGCGCGGCTCGCCGACGCGCGCGTACAGCAGACGCAGATAGTCGTGAATTTCGGTGATGGTGCCTACCGTTGAACGCGGGTTGTGCGAGGTCGACTTCTGCTCAATCGAGATAGCCGGCGACAGCCCTTCAATATGATCGACGTCCGGCTTTTCCATCAGCGACAGGAACTGGCGCGCGTAGGCAGAAAGCGATTCTACGTAGCGACGCTGTCCCTCGGCGTAGAGGGTGTCGAATGCCAGTGAGGATTTGCCAGACCCGGACAGCCCGGTCACGACGATCAGTTTGTCGCGAGGGATGACGAGGTTGATGTTTTTGAGATTATGGGTGCGGGCGCCCCGAACTTCGATCTTATCCATTCACCTTTCCCGGTCGAAGATACACGGCTTGCCTGGTTTGTTTGAAGGACACACGGCAGAAACGGCTAATTATGACACAACTTAACCTGAATGAATATACAGTGTCGGGATGCGGATTCCGCGCAGGCTGCAAAAATGTCGTCGCTGAGGAAGTTTGCCGGAATAGGCTTCACATGCTATCAAAGCGCCGCTTTGTGATGATACAATCCCTCGTTTACACTTATTAAGTAACTAGACTCGTATTCAGGAGAGACAATCATGGCCAGCAGAGGCGTCAACAAGGTGATTCTCGTCGGTAATCTGGGCCAGGACCCGGAAGTACGCTATATGCCGAATGGTGGCGCAGTGGCCAACATTACGCTGGCTACTTCCGAATCCTGGCGTGATAAAGCGACCGGCGAAATGAAAGAGCAGACTGAATGGCACCGCGTTGTGCTGTTCGGCAAACTGGCGGAAGTGGCAGGCGAATACCTGCGTAAAGGCTCTCAGGTTTATATCGAAGGCCAGCTGCGTACCCGCAAATGGACCGATCAGTCCGGCGTAGAGAAATACACCACGGAAGTCGTGGTGAACGTGGGCGGCACCATGCAGATGCTGGGCGGCCGTCAGGGCGGCGGCGCACCGGCAGGTGGACAGCAGCAGCAGGGCGGTTGGGGTCAGCCTCAGCAGCCGCAGGGCGGCAATCAGTTCAGCGGCGGCGCGCAGTCTCGCCCGCAGCAGCAGTCCGCTCCGGCGCAGTCTAATGAACCGCCGATGGATTTCGACGACGATATCCCGTTCTGATTCGCCGCCGTTTAACGGTGTCGATCGTGACGATGAAAACCCTGCTTCGGCAGGGTTTTTGCTTTTTTAATGCGCACTATCAACCCACATCAGCACCGCTTCGGTGCGAACAGTGCCCCGCGTTAATCTGTTCTTCTTCTGTCTTATTCATATAACCTAATGAAAATTAACATAAATAACAATTGGCACGCTTTGTGCATACACCAATGTATACACACATGTAGGCAAGGTGCAGACGATGACGCAAATCCAATCAGCTAAATGTATGCAGGGCATGGCGGTTGCGCCGCACTCGCTGGCCGCGGAGAGCGCGGTGGCCGTGTTGCGCGACGGCGGCAATGCGGTCGAGGCGATGGTGGCCGCGGCGGCGACCATCGCGGTGGTTTATCCGCATATGAACGGTATCGGCGGTGATGGATTCTGGTTAATCGCGAAGCCGGGTGAAGCACCGGTGGCAATCCAGGCCTGTGGCTTTGCGGCGGAAAAAGCGCATATCGATTTTTATCGTCAGGCGGGCTACGAACAGGTTCCGGTGCGCGGCCCGCTGGCGGCGAATACCGTTGCGGGAACGGTGGGCGGCTGGGAGCGGGCGCTGGAGTGGGCGGGCGAGCACGCGGCAAACGCGCCGCTGCCGTTAACGCGCCTGCTGCACGATGCCATTCACTATGCGCGTCAAGGCGTGCCCGTAACGCCAGGGCTGCATCAGCAAATTGCCGCCCGGCTGCCGCAGCTGGGTCAGTATCCGGGGTTCCGCAGCCTGTTCGCGCCGGAAGGCCAGGCGCTTGGCACGGACGACCTGCTGCTTCAGCCCGCCCTTGCCAGTACGCTGGAACGGCTGGCAACCCTCGGGCTGGGTGACTTTTACCACGGTGAAACCGCCCGGCTGATAGCCAGCGAACTGGAAGCGGCCGGTAGCCTGCTGCGCTTTAACGACCTCGATGCTTATCGCGCGGCGCGCGTGAAGCCGCTGGCGCTGGAAACGGAGTTGGGGACGGTTTATAACCTGCCGCCGCCGTCGCTGGGGCTGGTCTCGCTGCTGATCACCGGCATCATTGAGCAGCAGCGTAAAAAGGGTGCCATTGCCGATGAGGCCGATTTTGTGCATCACTGCGTTGAGGCGACCAAGCTGGCGTTCACCCTGCGCGATCGCCATATTACCGACCCTGCCCATATGACCCTCGACCCGCAGTCGCTGCTGACGGCAGAGAATATCGCTCAGCTCAGCGCGCAGATTATTCCCGACCGGGCGCGGGAGTGGGGCAAAGGGCGCGGGCCTGCGGACACCATCTGGATGGGCGTTATCGACGGTTCCGGCACCGCCGTCAGCTTTATCCAGAGTATCTATCACGAGTTCGGCAGCGCGGTGATCCTCGCCGATAGCGGCATTATCTGGCAAAACCGCGGCAGCAGCTTCTCGCTGGATCCGAACGCCACCAACCCGCTCCAGCCGGGCCGCCTGCCGTTCCATACCCTTAACCCGGGGCTGGCGCGGCTGGCCAATGGCGATGCGCTGGTCTACGGCAGCATGGGCGGAGACGGCCAGCCGCAGACGCTGGCGACCCTCTTTGACCGCATCTTGCACCAGAACATGACGCCGCAGGCCGCCGTGGCCGCTCCGCGCTGGCTGTTAGGGCGCACCTGGGGCGAAAACAGCGACACGCTGAAGATTGAAAGCCGCCTGAGAGCGGCGACTACCGACACCCTCAAACAGTACGGCCATGACGTCGAGATTTACCCCCCGTATGACGACCTCATGGGGCATGCCGGGGCAATCCTCCGGCACCGCAACGGCATGCTAGAAGGCGGCAGCGACCCACGCAGCGACGGTGGCGTCGCCCGCTGGTAACCCAGCATTTTCCAAATGAAACATTCGCAGAAAGATGCGGCGCGCCGGGCGCGCCCGCTTTCTGACGACATTTTTTCGTCTATTGGAGCGCAAAATGACCGTTCTCAGAGAACCTTTGGTAGCACCAAAATTTGGCAAATGGGCGCAGCTGGTACTGGGGCTGATCTGTATG
The DNA here is from genome assembly GCF_047971185.1 of Kluyvera sp. Classification (GTDB taxonomy): domain Bacteria; phylum Pseudomonadota; class Gammaproteobacteria; order Enterobacterales; family Enterobacteriaceae; genus Kluyvera. Next base: position 63,476 of record NZ_JBKDZH010000051.1, on the reverse strand, counting down.
GCTTCCATCTCCAGCCCGCAGTACGTATGGACGCTGCTGACCAAACCGCTGACGGAAAAGCTGGGCGTCGGCCTGCCGGAGCTGCAGGTGACCTTTTCACTGCTGATTATTCTGCAGACCTTCTTCTCCCCGTTCCAGGGGCGGCTGGTTGAACGCTTTGGCCCGCGGCTGCTGATCTCGATCGGGACGGTGATGGCCGGGCTGAGCTGGGTGCTCTCGGCGCACATCAACGGCCTGATGGCGCTGTATCTGGTCTACGGCTGCATCGGCGGGCTAGGAACCGGGATTGTCTATATCGGGGTGGTGGGACTGATGGTTAAGTGGTTCCCGCAAAACCGCGGCTTTGCCGCCGGCGCGGTGGCGGCAGGCTACGGTATGGGGGCGATTTTAACCACCTTCCCGATCTCGATTTCGCTGGGCAGCTACGGGCTGGAGCAGACCATGACCGTGTTCGGTATTGGCTTCGCGATAGTGGGCCTGCTCGCCAGTCAGGGGCTGAGCTTGCCGCCCAACTCAACCGCGCAGCCCGTAAGCCGAAACATCGTACAGGGGACGCGTCAGTTTACCTCGCGTGAAATGCTGCGCCAGCCGCTGTTCTGGCTGATGTTCGCCATGATGGCGATGATGTCCACCTCCGGGCTGATGGTAACTTCGCAAATGGCCATCTTTGCCGACGATTTCGGCATCAGCAAAGCGGTGGTGTTCGGCATGGCCGCGCTGCCGCTGGCGTTGACCATCGACCGCTTCACCAACGGCCTGACTCGCCCGCTGTTCGGCTTTATTTCCGATCGCTACGGGCGGGAGAAAACCATGTTTATCGCCTTTGCTCTCGAAGGGGTGGCGATGACGCTGTGGCTGGCCTGCCGGGAAGATCCGCTGCTGTTCGTGCTGCTCTCCGGGGTGGTGTTCTTCGGCTGGGGCGAAATTTTCTCGCTGTTCCCCTCCACCTTGACTGACACCTTCGGCAGCGAACATGCCGCCTCGAACTACGGCTGGCTGTATATCTCGCAGGGGATTGGCTCCATCTTTGGCGGGCCGCTGGCCGCGCTGCTGTATCAGCATACTCAGGGCTGGCACGTGGTGTTCGGCTGTGCGATTACCCTTGATTTCATCACCGCCGGGCTGGCGCTCTGGGTGCTAAAACCCTGGCGCGCACGCTTTATTCGTCAGCACAGTTAACGCGGAGCGCTTATGACGATCGCGACATCGGAACCGACACCGCTTCTGGCGCATTCAGAACGGGTATTTCAGCAGCTACGGCAGGAAATTTATCAGTTTGTCCTGCTGCCCGGCGATCGCTTTACGGAGGTGGATATTGCCCGTCGGCTGGGCTGTTCCCGCACGCCGGTGCGCGAAGCTCTGCTGCTGCTGCAAAACGAGGGGCTGGTCAGACGCTGCCAGCGCAGCGGATGGGAAGTGTTCCCCATTGATTTCGATGTCTATGAAGATCTGTACGAGACGCGCGCGCTGATTGAAGTCAATTCGGTGCGCAGTCTGTGCAGCTCAACGTCAGCAAAAGTGAACCGGGAGGTGCTTACCAGGCTGAAGGCTATCTGGCAGGTTGCGCCGCAAGCGGCGCTGGCGTGCGATGATATCGCCTCGCTGGACGAGCAGTTTCACCTGGCGCTGACCGAGGCGGCGGGCAATCGGGAGTTGACGGCGATGCTGAGCAATATTACCAACCGCATTCGCATTATGCGGCGGCTCGATTTTGAATATGAAACCCGGATAACTCAGACCTACAAAGAGCACGCGGAGCTGCTGGAGGCTATTGAACAGCGTGATGAATCCCGGGCGGTGGCGCTGGTCACCGCGCATATTGAAGATGCTTACAAAGGCGCCAGCACCATTACCCTGCGACGCTTGCAGGGGGTGCGGGTTAAGCACATTTCGTAACCGACGCTAGCCGTCATTTTTATCGGCAGCGGGCAGAATCGGCGGTTTCCCCGTCGCTGCCCGTTTGCGGTTCATCTCGTCGAGAATCAGCCGATAAGCGATGTAGTACTTGTAGATATTGCTTACGTAGGTCACCGTCTCGGCGCCAATCTTTTCGGCGGCGAGATTTTCCACGTTGCCAAACCAGACGTTAGGGTCAAAACCACGTTTTTTCGTCTCCGTACGCAGACGCGCAATGCGCGCCGGGCCAGCATTATAGGAGGCGAAAGAAAACAGCGCCTTATCCAGCTGCGTCATCGGTTCGTCGCCGTAGTAGCGATCGATCATCCAGCGCATATACTTCACCCCGGCGTGAATGTTCGGGTCCAGCTGCTTGATATCGCCCACCTTCAGCTCTTTTCCGGTGCTGGGCATCACCTGCATGACGCCAATCGCGCCGACATGGCTGCGCACCGACTGATTCAGCCGCGACTCCTGATAGCCCTGCGCCGCCATCAGCAGCCAGTCGACGTCATAGCGGTCGCCATACTTACGGAAAATGTCCACCATCCTGAGAAACTTACGCCGTTCTTTCTCCGCCGCAGCGTTTTTAACGTATTTCGCGCTTTTCAGGTAGCGCAGCAAAAGGGTATTGCCCAGCGTGCTGCCCTGGCGGTTGTCTTTAATAAAGGCGTTGAGCTTCGCCAGCAGCTGCGGGTTATCTTTGCGCACCGCCCAGGCGATGCTGCCGTTATCGCGCAGCACAATGTCTTCATGCACCTGAATTTTCGGGAATACCTGTTTCCAGAACAGCGCCTTGTGGCGATCGACCACGATCAGCGGAATCAGCCCGGCGTTGAGCATTTCCAGCAGATCTTCATCTTCCAGCGCTTCCGGCGCGGGTTTGATAACGACCGGCGGGCGCGAGGCTTTAGCAAAGCGCGCGTTAAGGGCGACCAGGCTTTCGTAGTAGCTGGATGAACGGCGGACAAAGACTTCCCGACCGGAGAGATCGTCAGCGCTTGCCACAGGCGGCGAAGCGGGGCCGGAGATGAGTAGCTCCTGAATGTTGCTGTAAATCGGGTCGGTGAAGGTGACTGCCTGCTGGCGCGATGCGGTAATGGTGAGATTGGCCGCCGCGATATCCCCTTTGCCCTCGTTCAGGGCGCTGAAGAGATTATCGCGGGTGACCGGCACAAAAATAATGCGCACTTTGAGGTGGCGCTGCTTAAGCTTTTTCTCTTTCGCGAGCTGGGCATTCAGGCTGCGTTCAAATTCGGTGAAAATATCGTGGGTTGCCCCGCGCTGCTGGCCTTTATCGATAAAAAAGAAGGTCTTGCTGAAGGTGGTTAACACGCGAATGACCCGACGGTCGAGCATCCCGGGCAGGTCGCCCTTCCAGGGCTGCATGATGCTCTCGATATTGACCTCCAGCGCGTCGCTCGGTTCCTCCGGCGGCGCGGCGGCAAAGGCCGCGCCGGTCAGCAGCAGGGCGCTAAGGCTGGCGGTGATAACACGACAAAAAGGGATGGCGTTCATGGTGCGGCACTCCGCAGGGCGCATCCGTATATTTTAGTCGAGCGAAGCTAAAAAACCCTGCTGAGGGGAAGGCTTTTTTATGGCGGGCGTCAGGCAATAAAAAACCCCGACGGGTCGGGGTTTTCGAATCAGTACAGGGCAACCGGCCATTCCGGCGGCGCATGGCTCATCACTTCAACCATCACATCTTTAATATTGTTGAAGATGGTGGCGATATCGACCAGCGTGATGCCCAGTAATCCGGTCGCAAACCAGCAGGCGGCGGCCACGCCTAACATACCGCTGATCACAGCGAGCCCGGCATAGTCGGATTTACGGAATTGAATTTTCAGGGTACTGGCGAGAAACATCAGTACGGCGCTGGTTAACGGCCAGCGTAACAGTGCGACGCCTGCGGTAATGGAAACCATGAGACCTTATCCTCAGAGATAAACAACAAGTTGCCCTGACAGCACTTATCGATTGAGGCGCAAGGCGCTCAGGCTATCTGAAGGCATTCACAAATTGAATGAAACAGTGTTTTTGTTTCATCTCGATATGTGAACTATATCACGTTTGTTGTTTTATTCACCAGAGGTAAACGCAGGATTTTTGTCAACGCCGCGGCCCGTTATGCCGCGGCGCAGCGGTGCTACGCGGAGATCTGATGACGATAGTCGGTCGGCGTGCGGTCGAACTCGCGGCGGAACACGCGCGAGAAGGTCTGCTGAGAGACATAACCCAGATCCATCGCAATATCGAAGATAGGGCGCTGAGTGGTGCGCAAGGCTTCGGCCGCCAGCAGCAGGCGGCGCTGACGGATATATTCACCCAGCGTCTGGTGCATCACGGTGCGGAACATTCTTTGCAGATACCACTTCGAGTAGCCGGATTTCCGGGCCACGATGTCGATATTAAGCGGTTGATCGATATGTTCATCTATCCATTCAGTAAGCGTATGAATAATTTCCCGATGGGACATAAGGCTCTCCCCGTTGTCTATTTTCGCGTCGATTTCTTGTCTGGGGGCGAGTATAATTCCTCAAGTTAACTTGAGGTAAAGCGGATTATGGAAAAAAAATCGACCCGCATAAAATCGCTGCTGACGCCGGGTGAAGTAGCGAAACGTACTGGGGTTGCGGTCTCAGCGCTGCATTTTTATGAGAGCAAAGGGCTGATTCACAGCACACGAAATAGCGGTAATCAGCGGCGCTATAAGCGCGATGTGCTGCGCTACGTGGCGATCATTAAAATTGCCCAGCGCCTTGGTATTCCGCTGGCCACCATCGGCGACTCCTTCAGCGTACTACCGGAAAACCACACGCTGGGGCCGCGCGACTGGAAACACCTGACCACCCAATGGCGGGAAGAGCTGGATAAACGCATTCACGCCATGGAGGCGCTGCGCGATCAGCTCGACGGCTGTATCGGCTGCGGCTGCATGTCGTTGCGCGACTGCCCGCTGCGTAACCCGGGCGACAAGCTGGGGGAAGAGGGGACCGGCGCGCGCCTACTGGAAGAAGAATAACGATCCCCCCAGGATTGCGACATTTTTGCCATAGAATTGTTGCTGGATTGCGCATTAACGATAACGTTTGCGCATGGGTTGGTGAATTCTTCATCGGGAATCGTTAATTTTCATAAACCAGGGCAAACTTCTGTTGAAAAAGGGGGCATAAAAGCCAGATAATCGTTTGCCTCGGATTTTCGGACGCATCTTATGCCGAAAATCAGCAGGCCAACCTCATTACGCACCCGCGGAGATGAGGTATTCCGATTATCGTTTTGTCTGCGCGGAGTTAATCGTTTGCTTTTTTTGTGGCTCCCCTTTGCCGCAATGTAGCACACGGAGATGACGCTTAGCTGGCAGTGGATGTTCCACCACGCAGACGAACGAATGATAAAAACTCTCAGGGGATGTTTTCTATGTCTACGCCTTCAGCGCGTACCGGCGGTTCATTGGACGCCTGGTTTAAAATTTCTGCTCGTGGTAGCTCCGTTCGTCAGGAGATTGTCGCCGGTTTGACCACCTTCCTGGCGATGGTGTACTCGGTGATCGTGGTACCGGGCATGCTGGGTAAAGCCGGCTTCCCGCCTGCCGCGGTGTTCGTGGCGACCTGCCTGGTGGCCGGTGTCGGGTCTATCGTGATGGGGCTGTGGGCGAATCTGCCTTTAGCCATTGGCTGCGCCATCTCGCTGACCGCCTTTACCGCCTTCAGCCTGGTGCTGGGCCAGCACATCAGCGTGCCGGTGGCCCTGGGCGCGGTGTTCCTGATGGGCGTGCTCTTCACCATCATCTCCGCTTCCGGTATCCGTAGCTGGATCTTGCGCAATCTGCCGCAGGGGATTGCGCACGGCACCGGCATCGGTATCGGCCTGTTCCTGCTGCTGATTGCCGCCAACGGCGTCGGTATGGTGGTGAAAAACCCGCTGGACGGCCTGCCGGTTGCGCTGGGTCAGTTCGACAGCTTCCCGGTGGTGATGACGCTGATTGGCCTGGCGATGATTATCGGCCTTGAAAAACTGAAGGTCCCGGGTGGCATTCTGCTGACCATCATCGGCGTCTCTATCGTCGGCCTGATTTTCGACCCGAACGTGCACTTCTCCGGCGTGTTCGCCATGCCGTCGCTGAGCGATGACAACGGCAACTCGCTGATCGGCAGCCTGGATATCATGGGCGCGCTCAACCCGATCGTGCTGCCAAGCGTGCTGGCGCTGGTGATGACGGCGGTGTTCGATGCCACTGGTACTATCCGCGCGGTCGCCGGCCAGGCAAACCTGCTGGATAAAGACGGCCAGATCATCAACGGCGGCAAAGCGCTGACCACCGACTCCCTGAGCAGCGTCTTCTCAGCGGTAGTCGGTGCAGCCCCGGCGGCGGTGTACATCGAATCCGCAGCGGGTACGGCGGCGGGCGGGAAAACCGGCTTAACGGCCATCACCGTTGGCGTGCTGTTCCTGCTGATCCTGTTCCTCTCTCCGCTGTCTTACCTGGTCCCGGGCTACGCGACCGCACCGGCGCTGATGTACGTGGGCCTGCTGATGCTGAGCAACGTGGCGCGTATCGACTTCAACGACTTCGTTGATGCGATGTCCGGCCTGATCACCGCGGTGATGATCGTGCTGACCTGTAACATCGTTACCGGCATCATGATCGGCTTCGCAACGCTGGTGGTGGGCCGCATGGTGTCCGGCGAATGGCGCAAGCTGAACATCGGCACCGTGATTATCGCGGTGGCGCTGGTGGCTTTCTATGCGGGCGGCTGGGCGATTTAATCCCCCTTTCGCTGCACAACAACCCGCCGCTCGGCGGGTTTTTGCATTATAGCCCGGCCATTTTTTTCGATTTTCAGCCGCGTCTCGTTTCCTTTTGCGTTACTCTGATACGCGTATGATAAGAAGCACGACGCTTCATGTTTTGAATAATAAGACAACGCTGTAAACAGGGAACGCATGGAAATATTCTTTACCATACTCATCATGACCCTCGTGGTTTCGCTCTCAGGGGTGGTTACACGCGTACTGCCCTTCCAGGTTCCACTTCCTTTAATGCAAATCGCCATTGGCGCGATGCTGGCCTGGCCAACCTTTGGCCTGCATGTGGAATTTGATCCTGAACTCTTCCTGGTGCTGTTCATCCCGCCGCTGCTGTTTGCCGACGGCTGGAAAACGCCGACCCGCGAGTTTATCGAGCACGGCAGGGAGATTCTCGGCCTGGCGCTGGCGTTAGTGCTGGTGACGGTGGTCGGGATTGGCTTCCTGATCTACTGGATTGTGCCGGGCATCCCGCTTATTCCGGCGTTTGCGCTGGCGGCGGTGCTGTCGCCGACCGATGCCGTGGCGCTTTCCGGCATTGTCGGAGAAGGGCGCATTCCGAAGAAAATCATGGGCATTTTGCAGGGCGAGGCGCTGATGAATGACGCCTCCGGCCTGGTGTCGCTGAAGTTTGCCGTCGCGGTAGCGATGGGCACCATGGTGTTTACCGTGGGCGGGGCGACGGTGGAATTCCTCAAGGTGGCGATTGGCGGGATCCTCGCGGGTTTCGTGGTGAGCTGGCTGTACGGCCGCTCAATGCGCTTCCTCAGCCGCTGGGGCGGCGATGAACCCGCCACCCAGATTGTGCTGCTGTTCCTGCTGCCGTTCGCGTCTTACCTGATTGCCGAACATATCGGCGTCTCCGGCATTCTGGCGGCGGTGGCGGCGGGGATGACCATCACCCGCTCTGGCGTAATGCGCACCGCGCCGCTGGCGATGCGCCTGCGCGCCAACAGCACCTGGGCGATGCTGGAGGTGGTGTGTAACGGCATGGTGTTCCTGCTGTTGGGCCTGCAGCTGCCGGCGATCCTTGAGACGTCGCTGGTCGCTGCCGAAGCCGACCCGAACGTGGAAACCTGGATGCTGTTTACCGATATCATCCTGATCTACGCGGCGCTGATGGTGGTGCGCTTCGGCTGGCTGTGGACGATGCGCAAGCTCAGTCAGCGTTTCCTGAAAAAGAAACCGATGGAGTTTGGTTCCTGGACCACCCGCGAGCTGCTGATCTCCTCTGTCGCCGGGGTGCGCGGGGCGATTACCCTCGCCGGTGTGCTTTCTATCCCGCTGCTGCTGCCGACGGGCGATGCCTTCCCGGCGCGCTATGAACTGGTGTTCCTCGCCGCGGGCGTCATTCTGTTCTCGCTGTTTGTGGGCGTGATTGCGCTGCCGATTCTGCTGCGCCATATCGAATCTACCGACCACGCGCAGCAGCGTAGCGAAGAGCGTCTGGCGCGTGCGGCCACGGCGGACGTGGCGATTGTCGCCATCCAGAAAATGGAAGAACGTCTGGCGGCGGACACCAACGAGAATATCGACAACCAGCTGCTGACCGAGGTCAGCTCACGAGTGATCGGTAACCTGCGCCGCCGCGTGGATGGGCGTAACGATGTGGAAACGTCGATGCTGGAAGAGCAGCTGGAACGCCGCTTCCGCCTTGCGGCGCTGCGTTCCGAGCGCGGGGAGCTGTACCACCTGCGCGCGACCAGACAGATCAGTAATGAGACGCTGCAAAAACTGCTGCACGATCTCGACCTGCTGGAAGCGTTGTTGATCGAAGACGCGTAATACCGATAAAGCGTGTGCCGACCAGTTCCCTCTCCCTTAAAAAGGGAGAGGGGGCGGACCGTGCCTAAACTTCTACTCCGGCAGCGTAAACCCCTCACAGCACTTCAGCCACGCCTGGGCGCTGTGCGACAAATACACCCCCTCCCGCCAGATCATCCCCAGCTGCCAGCGCAGCTCGCTCTCCAGCGGCAGCCAGCGCAGCGTTTTTTCGTCCAGCTTGCGGCAAATCGGTTCCGGAAGAATCGCCACGCCGACGCCCGCCTGCACCATCGCCGCCAGAAAATCCCACTGCCCGCTGCGCACCGCGATGCGCGGCTTGACGTCATGACGGGCGAACAGCTGCATCAGCTGGCGGCTAAGGGCGAAATCTTCGTTATAAATCAGCAGCGGATGGGCGGCCAGCTGCGTTGGCGACACCGACGTTTGTTCCAGCCATTCGCCGGAGCGGGGCACCAGCACGCACAGCGGGTGGCTGAACAGCGGCAGGGTCGTCAGTGCGCTCTCCTCTTCAACCGGCAGCGCGGTCATTGCCAGATCCAGCTCGCCGTTCATCACCGCCTGCTGCACCGTCAGGCCGCCAAACTCGGAAATTTTCAGCTCGACGCCCGGGTAGCGCTGGCGAAACAGACCGATCGGCCCGGCCATCAGCATCCCGACCATTGGCGGGATGCCGAGGCGCAGCACGCCCTTGTTGAGGTGGTTAATATCGCTCAGCTCGGCTTCCAGCTGACGGAATTCATCGAGTATCGCCAGCCCGCGCTCAAACACCACCTGCCCGGTATCGGTCATCAACAGCTTGCGGCCGTCGCGGATCAGCAGGGTGCAGTTCAGCTCATCTTCCAGGTTTTTGAGCATTTTACTGATGGTCGGTTGCGTGACGTAGAGTTTCTCCGCCGCTCGAGTAAAGCTCTGCTGGCGAACGACTTCAACAAAGTAGCGCAGCGTTCTTATGTCCATGATTATGCCTCTAAACTATGCTACCGATGAGTTTAATTCATTTCTGTCATCATCGTTGCCTCACTATACTGAGCGCCTGTGATTTTTTCTGGACATCCCTCCATGGCTGAGGCCTTAGGGCGCGTTGTGCCCTCCGTGTTAAATCGTCTGCAGGTGCCGGTGCAGGTTGTACTGTACGCCGGGCTGTTTGTTTTCGCTGAATATCTGGTGAGCTGGTGGCATTTGCCGCTGCCTGCCAATCTGGTCGGTATGGTGCTGCTGCTGGCGCTGATTGTTTGCCACGTGGTGCCGCTCAAATGGGTTCGCGCCGGCTCCCGCTGGCTGCTGGCGGAGATGCTGCTGTTCTTCGTTCCGGCGGTGGTGGCGGTGGTGAATTACGCCCAACTGCTGATGGTCGACGGCTGGCGTATTTTCCTCGTGATTGCGCTGAGCACCATGATGGTGCTGGGGGCCACGGCGTGGGTGGTCGATAAAGTGTATCGCTATGAACTGAAGCGGATGCGTAATGAATAACTTTCAGCTGAGCGTCCTGTGCCTGGTTATTACCCTGGTACTCTACTTTGCCAATAAACGACTGTACCGCCGCTTTCGTAAGCTGCCGCTGATGCCGCTGGTGCTTACGCCGGTACTGCTGGTGCTGATGCTGGTGTTTGGCCATATCTCCTACCAGAACTATATGGGGGAGGCGCACTGGCTGCTGTGGCTGCTCGGCCCGGCGACCATCGCCTTTGCCGTGCCGGTGTACGACAATCTGGCGATCATCAAACGTCACTGGATGTCGCTGTCGGCGGGGGTGATCACGGCAACCGTGGTGGCGGTGACCAGTTCGGTGTGGCTGGCGCGGCTGTTTACCCTGTCGGATGAAATTCAGCGTAGCCTGGCGGTGCGCTCAATCACCACGCCGTTTGCGCTGGCGGCGGCGAAATCGCTTGGCGGCCAGCCGGAGCTGGTGGCGTTGTTTGTGGTGGTCACCGGCGTGTTCGGTATGGCGATTGGCGACGTGCTGTTTTTACGGCTTTCCATTCGTGAAGGGATGGCGAAGGGGGCGGGCTTTGGCGCAGCGTCGCACGGCGCGGGGACCGCGCGTTCCTACGAGCTGGGCCCGCAGGAAGGCGTGGTGGCCAGCCTGGTGATGATGCTCTCCGGGGTGGTGATGGTGCTGGTGGCCCCGCTGGTTGGCTGGATTATGTTTTAAACGCCAGTGGCCGGGAACCCCGGCCTATGAAGCGATCCTTGCATCAGGATGAGCGATTCAAACGTCGCACAATGCGCTCCACCTGCTGGCGAAAATCCGCCGCGACTTCGGCAGGCGTTTGCTTGCCCTGATCCAGTTTCTCACGTGCCGATAAGAACTGGTCGATAACCTGTAAATCTTCGATGTAAGGTGTGGCAACAACCGTGGTTGGCAGTGTTTGAGCCTGCTTCAGTCCTGCGATAACGGGATCGTTTGGGTCAATAACCCCTTTCTCGGTCAATAACGTTTCCGCCGCCTTGTTCAGCGGAATGCCGCGCTCCAGGCCCAGCGCTTCCACCGACTGCGGATCGCTGACCAGGAAGTTCAGCAGTATCGCCGCTTCTTTCGGATGCTTTGTCGACTTCGCCACCGAGAACATCTGCGCCGTTTTAAAATAGACGCCCGATTCCGCCGAACCGGGCTGCATTACGTAGTCGCCCAGCACCAGCTTTGCGGGCGGCGTCATATTGTTGGCAAACATACGGATAGTGATGTTCCACGTAAACAGGCCGCCCCATTCGCCGTTTATCCATGGTTTCATCTCATACTGGTTGCCTTTGCCGTAGGAGGAGATGACTTTTGGCGACGGCACGACGCGATCGTCACTCAGACGTTTTACGAAGCTAAAAGCTTCGTTCCACTGCGCGTCGCTCCAGGTAAATTTCCCTTCACTGGTGAACATTGGCTTCTGATACTTCTGCATCATATAGGCGTTCAGCAGCAGGATGACGTCCTGGTCAACCATCACGTAGGGATAGTAGTTATCGCCCAGCTTCTGCTGGAACACTTTCCCGGCGGCAAAAAACTCATCCCAGGTTTTGGGATAGGCCAGCCCGGCTTTTTTCCAGGTGGCGTCGTTGTAGTAAAAGACCGGCGCGTTGACGGAAATCGGCAGGCCGTTGAGCTTGCCTTTGACGGTGGTGGACTGCAAATCTTTGGCCTGATACTGGCTCAAATCGAGCTGGTCTTTCAGCTGGTTGAGGTCGTAATACCCCTCGCCGTTTTTGGAGAAAATAATCAGCCACGGCCAGTTGGTTTGCATCACGTCCGGCTCGGTGCCGCTGGCCATTTGGGTGGTGAGGCGCGAAAGGTGCCCGTCCCAGCCGGTATATTCAGCTTTCACTTTGATATCGGGATGCTTTTTCTCGAAGGCTTCCAGCGCCTTGAGGGTCGCCTGGTGGCGGCTATTGCCTCCCCACCACGACATGCGTAATTCGACGGGCTGCTGCGCCCAGACAGAGGTACAGGAAAATAACAGTGACGCGATAACACCTGATGCGATTTTATTCATTATTGTCTCCGGGACAGAGGCAGAAAGAGTGTTATTAAACAGGTGAGTAACTGCAAAATACTGACCATTCGCTCCGGCGCGGCTTTCCCTGCCGCGCCGGAATGGGGTTTAGCGCTTCGCCAAACGGGAAACCAGTTCAAACTCCTTAAAATTCACCGGGCGCTGCTGCTGTATGGAGATGTTGCCCGCAATCCCGGTGAGGATCGACATGGCCCCGGCGCGATGGTCGGCCGCCCGCTGGAGCGGGTCGTGACCCGGCTCGCCGAACAGGTCGGCCAGCATGGCGTTATCGCCGCCGCCGTGGCCGCCTTCACCGAGGTTGAACTCTGCTTTCCACGGCTCGGCAAACATTGGGAACACGGTAATGTCGCACTGCTCCAGGCTGCCTTCGTTCTCCCGCTTGCCGCCGGCGTTAACGTAAGATTTCTCGACGATTTTCATCTCCAGGCGGCCTTCGGTGCCGTTGAAGACCACGTTCAGCCCTTCCCACGGCAGATAGGCGTTCAGCGAGTAGGTAAGCTGCACCTGGTTCTGATACTTCACCAGCACTGACATGGTGTCTTCAATGGTGATGCCGTCGCTGAACACGCTCTGATCGCGGAAGTAGTTATCTTCATGCTCGGCGTCGAGATACAGCGCCTTCAGCTGGGCGTTGTCGGCCATATTCAACGCAAACGGATCGTCCTTCGCTTCGGCAAAGCCGTGGGCGCGCGGATAGAATTGGGTGACGCCGCGTTTTTCGGCGTTCTCTTTGCCGTAGAACTGCAGGCTGCCTTCGGCGTAAACGCGCTCAGGGTAGCTGGCCAGCCAGAAGTTCATCAGGTCAAAGTGGTGGGTCGATTTGTGCACCAGCAGGCCGCCGCTGTTGCGTTTTTCGCGGTGCCAGCGGCGGAAGTAGTCCGCGCCGTGCTCGGTGTTGAGCAGCCACTCGAAGTGAACGGAGGTGACATTGCCGATCGCGCCCTGCATCAGCAGCTCGCGCACCTTACTGTGGTGCGGTGCATAGCGGTAGTTGAACGCTACGCGCACGGTGTGCCCGGTCTCTTCGATGGCGTCGAGGATGCGCAGCGCGCGCTTCTCGTCGATGGTCATCGGTTTTTCGGTGATCACGTCGCAGCCGGCGTGCAGCGCGCGAACGATGTAATCATCGTGGGTGCGGTCCATGGTGGTGACGATGATAATATCCGGGCGCGTTTCGCGGATCATCTCTTCAAACTGCGCCGCTTTCCAGGTCGACACCGGCTCGGTGCCTTCTTTCTGCAATAGCTGGTTGGCGTAGTTCATTCGTGTCTGGTTGGTGTCGCAAAAGGCGACCATTCTGGCATTTTCACGCCAGGCTCCACCGATAGCGGAAATATATAAACCTGCACGACCTCCAGTCCCGACCAGAGCATATTTTTTCATGGCATCCTCGATTATGATAAGCACATATTTATTTGCAGGGTGAGGCGATGAAACGTATTCCGCATCAGTTGATGGAGCTGAACAGCACCTTTATCTGGCACTGGCCCTGGTTTATTCAGGGCGTTAAAAGTGCGAAACAGCACGGTTTCACCGGCATCATCCTGCACCAACAGGAACTACTTTCTATTCTGGCTACGCCCTCGCCGCTAAGTCAGAAACTGAACGTCGAGAACCTTATTCATCAGCAACATTACGCGTTGCAGTATTTAAAACGCGTCGATCGTTACCTGGCGGAAAATAATCTCTCCTTCTGGCTTCAGGGAGAGGCCGCGCCGACCGACGACATCATCAAGCGTAAATTTCCCGAACTCGCTTTTGATGAAAAAAGCGCGCCCGATTTCTGGCAGCATTTCTACGCTGCGATATTTTCGCCGCTGCTTTCCACGCTGCCGCACTTAAGCGGCGTGGTACTTGGGCTGACGACGCCCGCCTTCCAGACCGCCGGCTGGCAGCAGGGGCTGTATAGCGTCTGGAGCCAGCTGCGCAGCTTTGGTAAAAAGCTGGTGCTGCGCGATTTCATCGATGACAGCTGGCCGCGCCAGCAGCTGGCGACGGTGCTCTCTTCCCTGCCTGACGACGTTCGCGCCGCCGTTAAGGCTACCGAAATTGACTACCATCCCGGCTTTGCCAACCATCCGCATATCGTCGCGCTGCCCGGCCACAAAAAGTGGATCGAGTACGACCTTGTTGGCACCGGCTACGGCTGGACGGCGCTGCCGTGTTACCTGGCGGATGAAATCAGCGGCCGCCTGAGCTGGGCCATCAGCGCCACCGGTAACGAAGTGGAGGCGATTACTTCCCGCGTGAGCTGGCAGTGGATGCCGGACAGCCGGGTGATGGACTCGGCGAACAGCATCAATCTGATCGGTCTGATGGCCGCGAACCAGAGCGCAGATGGCGCGACGCAGTCGGTCTTCGACCGCTGGGTTGAGCAGCAACAGCTGCGCTTTCGCACGGTCCAGGACCGTCAGCGGCTGGCGTCGCTGTTTCACTCCAGCTACGACTGGCTGTGTAAAACGCCTAACCTGCTGGGCCGCCGTCTGCACTATCAAAGCCAGGTACCGGACAGCGTCGCCCAGGCGCAGCAGGTGCTGCATATGGACACCCGTAGCGCCAACTGGCTTCAGGCCTGGCAGCCGCTGATTCCGGCTGACGACCTGCCGCTGGGCCAGGAGCAGCGGCAGCTTATCCGTCTGGAAAAAGAGGCCGCCTGTTTCCTTGCCGCCAATGCGGTACAGACGCTGCGAGAGCTGATGCCGCGCATTACCTGCCCTGACGACTCGCTGGAGATCCTGTTTGCCGCCTGGCGCAACGCGGAAATCTACAGCCAGATGTTCTCGCGGGTCGCCGGCGCCACCGTCGACTTGCTATGGCGCGATCACTACGGCGATAACGCGCTGCCCGCCGATGCGCTGCACCAGCACCAGACCCAGCTTCTGCACTACGTCGATACGCTGGAACGCTGGCTGGCGTCGCCGCCTGCGGGGAGCCCGCTGTTTTTACCGCTGCTCTTAAGCCCTCAACGCCTGGCCCGCTTTGCGCGCAGCCTGACCGAGTCCGAATGAGCTAAGCATAAAAAGTGAGGCCTGAAATGTCGCCTTCGAGCGGGGGGATTCGGGGGTGTCCAGGCGTGTTGAGGGGTAAAATGAGGTATTTGTCACGGTTTATAAAAATATTAGGTGATCTGAGTCATCTTTTTAAGTTTGTGAATCGTGATGCTTATCACCCGATAAGGTAAATAATGTGATCTCGTACAAGTTCAGCTTTTTATAGGGAGCGTTCTGGAATATAAATATATTTATATAAACAAGTGGGGATATATTTATTTAAGAAATAGCATTTACTGCTCTTGTTGTTTATTTCTCCGTTTTTGTGGTGAGTCACGGATTTCAATATTTAAACCTTATCTACTGCATTCGATTATTTCCCATCCGCCAGCCATCACCCATAAAGGAATATTGAATGCTCAGTTTTGATGAGAAATTGCTGCGTGATATTGATTATCAGATCCAGCAAATAAAAAAGGCGATCTATACGCCGGTCTGTGAATTAACGGTCAACGGTTTTTTGACGCCGGACCCGGTGCCCTTTGCCGAACGTAAACGCGGCAAGGCGCACGCTTTTCGCCTCGGCGAGCGCTGGGGCGAATTATGGGACTGCGCATGGGTAAACGTGCGCGGTCGCGTGCCTGATGACCTAAAGGCGCAAGAAACGGTGATGCTGTTCGACTGCGGCGGCGAGGCGCTGGTGGTGGATGCCGAGGGTGCGCCGGTGCGCGGGTTGACCAACGTAGATTCCACCTTTGAACCCAGTCTTGGCCAGGCGGGGAAGGTTGTGTTTCCGCTGGATGGCGTGCGTGAGGTGGATCTGTGGCTGGATCTGGCCTGCAACGATCTGTTTGGATCCCTGCGCGGCGGCGTGCTGGTGCAGGCGCATATTGCAACCTGCAATGTGGCGCTGCGCGATCTCTATTATGACGCCTGGGTACTGGCCGATCTTCTCAAATGTCTGGAACGATCTTCCGCCCGCTTCAAGCGCGTGCTGGTCTGCCTGAGCGAAGCCCTCAACGCTTTGCGTGACCATAGCGCCGAGGCGGTAGCCCGCTGTCGGCAGGCGCTGGCGGTGGAGCTGTTAAAACAGGGTGGTGACCCGGCGATGAGCGTTGTCGGTATTGGCCATGCGCATATCGATCTCGCCTGGCTGTGGCCGATTCGCGAAACCAAGCGTAAGGGCGCGCGCACCTTTGCCACCGCGCTGGATCAGCTTGCACGCTATCCTGACTATTACTTCGGCGCCAGCCAGCCGCAGCTGTTCCAGTGGGTGAAAGAGGATTATCCGCAGCTTTATGCGCGGGTGCAGCGGCAGGTGCAGGAGGGGCGCTTTGAAATCCAGGGCGATATGTGGGTGGAGGCGGATACCAACGTGCCCTCCGGTGAATCGCTGGTGCGGCAATTTCTCTACGGGCGGCGGTTCTTCCAGCGCGAGTTTGGCCAGACGACGCAGATGCTGTGGCTGCCGGACGTCTTCGGCTACAATGGCAACCTGCCGCAGATTATGCGCAAGTCGGGCGTTGACTACTTTATGACGCAAAAGCTGTCGTGGAATGAACACAATCCCTTTCCCCACCATACCTTTATCTGGCACGGCATCGACGGCAGCAGCGTGCTGGCGCATATGCTGCCGGAAGAGACCTACAACGGCCCGGCGGCCCCGCGCAGCATTCGGCGTATTGAAACGGCCTATCATGAGGCGGGGGTGTGCGATAAAGCGCTGATGTTGTTCGGCATTGGCGACGGCGGCGGTGGCCCCGGCGAAGAGCACCTGGAGCGGCTGCGGCGTATCAAGAACCTCAGCGGTATCGCGCCGGTGACGCAGGGCAACGCCATCGACTTTTTCCGCCATATCGACCACGGCCGCGAGCGCTATCCTCACTACCACGGCGAGCTGTATCTGGAGAAGCATCAGGGAACGCTGACCACCCAGGCGCGGAACAAGTGGTTTAACCGCAAGCTGGAAAATGCGCTGCGCGAGCTCGAGTTTGTGGCCAGCTGCCGCTGGTTTTATGGCGAGGGCGAATACCCTGCCGCCCGCCTCGACGCTATCTGGCAGGAGGTGCTGCTGTACCAGTTCCACGATATTCTGCCCGGCTCGTCCATCAAGCGGGTGTACGACGAATCCGTCGCGCGCTACCAGGCGCTGCTGGCCGAGGTTGAGCAGCTTATCCGCGCGAACCTGACGCAGCGCGGTACCTTCGTGATCCATAACCTGAGCGGCTTCGATCGCGAGGAGTGGCTGATGCTGGCGGATACCCCGGTGCGCGTGGCCGTTCCCGCCTTTGGCTACCGGGTGATTGATGAGGCGCTGGCCACGCCGTTGCCGGATATCATCGCCCAGACGCAGCGTCTGGAGAACGATCTGCTGCGGGTCGAATTTAACGCGCAGGGGCATATCGTGGCGCTGGTGGATAAACAGGCCGGGCGTTCGCTGCTGCAACCCGGCACCGTCGGCAACCGGCTGGCGGTGTATGACGATATCTGCGGCGACTGCTGGGATATTGACATCACCTACCGCCAGCGCGATGCGGACGGCTTTGTGCTGGCCGACACTTCCGCCTACCGGGAGGGCGCGGCGGCGGTAGTGGAACAGCGCTATCGTTACGGAAGCTCAGCCTTAACCCAGAAAATCAGCCTGCTGCCGGGCAGCAAACGCCTGACCTTCGATACCCGCGTTGACTGGCATGAAAGCGAGAAAATGCTGCGCACCGCCTTTGCCGTTAACGTGCAGAGTGAACGCGTCAGCTGCGATATTCAGTTTGGCAAAATCCAGCGCAGCGCCAGAGTGAACAACGTCTACGACGCGGCGCAGTTTGAGATCTGCGCGCATAAGTGGATCGACTATTCGCAGCCGGACTACGGCGTGGCGCTGCTTAACGACAGCAAGTATGGCCACTATGCCAAAGACGGCGTGCTGGATCTCAACCTGCTGCGCTCGCAGCATTATCCCGGCGTGAATGCCGACGTTGGCGAGCACCGTTTTTCCTATGCGCTGTTCCCCCATTGCGGCGACGAGGTGGTGGGCGAGGTGAATCGGGAAGCGTATCTGTTCAACAACCCGCTGCGGGTCTTGGTGAGTGAAGGAGAGCAGGATGCAAACAGGGCGTCGTTTATCGCCTGCGATTCACCGCATATTTGTCTCGAGACGGTGAAAAGAGCGGAAGAGTTGCCTGCGTTGGCAGTACGCGCCTACGAGTTTGACGGCGTACAGGCGACGGCGACGATCCAACTGCCGGCTGGCGTAACACGCTGTTATCTCGCCAATCTGATGGAAACGGTAGAAGAAGAGATCGCGGTGGTGGAGGGAAGCGTGACGCTGACGTTTACGCCGTTTGAGATTAAGACGCTGCTGTTGATGCAGCCGTAAAGGTGTTTAAAAACGGGTGAGGGGGTAATAACCCTCACCCTCGTTCAGCCTCCGCTAGTTGCGCGCCGCAGACCGCTTCATTAATCGCTCAGATTTCGCCACAAAATCATCCGCCGCCTGCTCAGGCGTCATTCGCCCGTAGTCCATATTCTGCCGCGCCTCCTGGAAAAAGGACTGCATTTTCTGGTCCTCCATCCACGACGTCGCCGTTGATTCAGACGTGAGCTTTTGCGCCGCGTTAAAGCCGGCGACGGAGGGATTTTCGTTGGTCAGCGTACCGTCGTCGGTCAGCGTTTTTACCGCAATTTTGCTGAGCGGAATGCCGTTTTCCAGCTTAATGGCGGCGATCGCCTGCGGATCGTTGAGCAGGAAATTCAGAAGCTTAGCCGTCTCTTTCGGGTGCTTCGTCTCTTTGCTGATGGCATAGGTCAGCGACACCTTAAAGTAGGCGCTGGCGTTGGTGGCGCCGGGGTACATCACGTAGTCGCCCAGCACCAGCTTTGCCGGCGGCGTCAGCTTTGGCGCGTAGTACTGAATTACCACGTTCCAGGTGTAGGTGCCCGCCCATTTGCCGTCCTGCCAGTATTTGGTATCGATAAAGTCAAACTTGCCGAATGAGGCCAGGTATTTTGGGCCGGGGATAACGTGGTCGCTCACCAGCCGCTGAATAAAGCGGAAGGCTTCACGCCACTGCTCCTGATTCCAGGCAAAATGGTTGCCGTCGGGGGTAAACATGGGGGTATTGTATTTCTGCGACATATAGCAGTTCACCATCAGGAACGTATCCTGATCGCCGAAGATAAGCGGGTAATACTCATCGCCGAGCTTTTCTTTAAACACTTTCCCTGCGGCAAAGAGGTCATCCCAGTTTTTCGGGAAGGCCAGCCCGGCTTTTTTCCAGGTTTCGGTGTTGTAATAAAAACCCGGTACGTTAAGCGAAATCGGAATGGCATTCAGCTTGCCGTTAATGGTGGTCGACTTTAGCGCTTTAGCCGGGTACTGGCTCAAATCAAAGCTGTCGCCGAGCGTGTTGATATCGTAAAAACCGTCGCCGGTGCGGGAAAATATCGGGAACCAGGGCCAGTTAATCTGCATTACGTCCGGGGCAAGACCGCCGGAAATTTGCGTGGTCATCCGCTCCAGATAGCCGTCCCAGCCCATATATTCGGCGTTCACTTTAATGCCTGGGTTGCGTGCTTCAAATGCCTGCAGCGCGTTAAGCATCACCTCATGCCGTGATTTCCCGCCCCACCATGACATTCTTAGCGTGACGTCCTGCTGGGCGAAGGCGACGCTGGTCGCCAGCAAACTGCTCATTCCTATTACGCTGGCACAGATTAGACGTTTCATGAATTATTGCTCCTGTAGGATAGGCAAAATGAATTAATAAGCGTTTGTTTTTGTTATTCGCTAATAATATTAGCTACGGAAGCATAGAAATATTTAACCGGGCGGCAGGGAACAATAAATGCGAATTCTGGCGGGGACGCGGGAAATAGATGGGGATGGAATGCTCTTCACAACCTGGAAATATTTAATGTGAAGCGGTTGGCTTATTTCGTGCCGGTAGTTGTGATTGATCTCACCTCAAGGGCGATAAACTGTGATCCCCGGCCAGAAGGCCGGGGAGGATAACATTAATGCGCACGACCCTGGTCAATGCCCAGACCGGTCTGAGAACGGATAAACTGCGCGCGGAACTGCTCGCGTTCGCGGTTGCCTTCCTCAGAGTTATCGGTGGCCGAGAAGAACCAGATACCGATAAACGCCACGGCGATAGAGAACAGCGCCGGGTACTCATACGGGAAGATCGCCTTCTCGTGGCCGAGGATCTGTACCCAGATGGTCGGGCCGAGGATCATCAGCACCACCGCCGTCAGCAGGCCGAGCCAGCCGCCGATCATCGCGCCACGGGTGGTCAGACGCGACCAGTACATGGAGAGCAGAATGATCGGGAAGTTGCAGCTTGCGGCGATGGAGAACGCCAGGCCGACCATAAAGGCGATGTTTTGATTCTCGAACAGAATGCCCAGCAGAATCGCCACCACGCCCAGCACCAGCACCGTGATTTTGGAGACTTTCAGCTCTTCACGCTCGGTTGCCCCTTTCTTAAAGACGTTGGCGTACAGGTCGTGAGAGACCGCTGAAGCACCGGCCAGCGTCAGACCGGCAACCACCGCCAGAATGGTGGCGAAAGCGACCGCAGAGATAAAGCCGAGGAACAGGTTGCCGCCGACGGCATCGGCCAGGTGCACCGCCGCCATGTTGTTGCCGCCAATCAGCGCCCCCGCTGCGTCTTTAAACGCCGGGTTAGCGCCCACCAGCATGATCGCGCCGAAGCCGATGATAAAGGTCAGAATGTAGAAATAACCCATAAAACCGGTGGCGTAGAACACGCTCTTACGCGCTTCGCTGGCGTCGCTCACGGTGAAGAAGCGCATCAGAATGTGCGGCAGACCGGCGGTACCAAACATCAGTCCGAGGCCTAACGACAGCGCCGATATCGGGTCTTTCACCAGCCCGCCAGGGCTCATGATCGCCGCGCCTTTCGGGTGCACCGCCATCGCTTCGTTAAACAGGTTATTGAAGCTGAAACCGACGTGCTTCATCACCATAAAAGCCATAAAGCTGGCGCCGAACAGCAGCAGGACGGCTTTAATGATCTGTACCCACGTGGTGGCGAGCATGCCGCCAAACAGCACGTACATCACCATCAGCACGCCCACCAGCACCACGGCGACGTGGTAGTTCAGGCCGAACAGCAGCTCGATAAGCTTACCTGCGCCCACCATCTGGGCAATCAGATACAGCGCCACCACCACCAGCGAGCCGCAGGCGGAGAGCATACGGATTGGGCCCTGCTTCAGTCGATAGGAGGCGACGTCGGCAAAGGTATAGCGGCCTAAGTTACGCAGGCGTTCGGCAATCAGGAACAGGATGATCGGCCAGCCGACGAGGAAGCCGAGCGAGTAGATCAGCCCATCGTAGCCGGAGGTGTAGACCAGCGCGGAGATACCGAGGAACGATGCCGCCGACATAAAGTCACCGGCAATCGCCAGCCCGTTCTGGAAGCCGGTAATGTTGCCGCCGGCGGTGTAGTAATCGTTACGCGAACGTACGCGCTTCGACGCCCAGTAGGTGATATACAGCGTCAGCACGACGAAAATCAGGAACATGATAATCGCCTGCCAGTTGGTTGGCTGGCGTTCGACCGGGCCGCTCAGGGCGTCTGCCGCGCTGGCCGCAAAAGGAAGTGTGGCGGCTAGCGCCGTCAGGACTTTCTTCATGATGCTTTTACCTCGCGCAGGACGGCCTTGTTCAGGCGATCGAATTCATTGTTAGCCCGCCAGACGTACACGCCGGTCAGAACAAAGGAAATCACGATAATGCCGATGCCAATGGGAATACCGCGCGTGACGCTGGTGCCCGCATGCAGCGGCGTACCCAGCCAGCCCGGCGCGAAGGCGATAAGTAAAATAAAACCGACGTACACCACTAACATAATCAGCGATAAGAAGGTGGCAAACCGTTGCCGTTTTTCGACGAGCTCCCTGAAATGCGCACTACCTTCTATCTGCTGACAAATTTGATCATTCATCACAGAGTCTCCAGAGGTTTTTTGAGTCGTGTTTTTTGTTGTGCAAATCAGAACACCGTACTGTTCCTTCTTCCGCAGGAAGAAGGATAGGGCGAGGGGCGGTGTACGGCGTTGACACCCTCACCCCGGCCCTCTCCCGGTAACAGGAGAGGGGGAAGCCTGCTCTTATGACGGCATCGTGATGGCCTGCTTCTCTTCCAGCAGTTTTTCCACCACGCCCGGATCGGCGAGCGTTGAAGTATCGCCCAGGTTGCTGGTATCGCCCGCGGCGATCTTGCGCAGAATACGGCGCATGATCTTGCCGGAGCGGGTTTTCGGCAGCGAGTCGGTCCAGTGCAGCACGTCCGGCGTCGCCAGCGGGCCAATCTCTTTGCGCACCCAGTTACGCACTTCGGTGTACAGCGCCGGGGTCGGCTCTTCGCCGTGGTTCAGGGTTACGTAGGCGTAAATCGCCTGGCCTTTAATGCTGTGCGGGATCCCCACGACCGCCGCTTCGGCAATCTTCGGATGCGACACCAGCGCCGATTCAATTTCCGCCGTCCCCAGACGGTGGCCGGAGACGTTCAGCACGTCGTCGACGCGGCCGGTGATCCAGTAGTAGCCGTCTTCGTCACGGCGCGCGCCGTCGCCGCTGAAGTACATATTTTTGAAGGTCGAGAAGTAGGTCTGCTCAAAGCGTTCGTGATCGCCAAACAGCGTGCGCGCCTGGCCCGGCCAGGAGTCGGTGATCACCAGGTTGCCCTCGGTGGCGCCCTCCTGCGGATGGCCTTCGTTGTCGACCAGCGCCGGCTGTACGCCGAAGAACGGACGGCTGGCGGAACCGGCCTTCAGTTCGGTCGCGCCCGGCAGCGGGGTGATCATGAAGCCGCCGGTTTCGGTCTGCCACCAGGTGTCCATCACCGGGCACTTCTCGTTGCCGATCTGCTTCCAGTACCACTCCCACGCTTCCGGGTTAATCGGCTCGCCGACGGAACCGAGAATGCGCAGCGAGGAGCGATCGGTGCCCGCGGTGGCTTTGTCGCCTTCCGCCATCAGCGCGCGAATCGCCGTCGGGGCGGTATACAGAATATTGACTTTATGTTTATCGACCACCTGGCACATGCGCGCCGGGGTCGGCCAGTTTGGCACGCCTTCAAACATCAGCGTGGTGGCGCCGCAGGCCAGCGGGCCGTACAGCAGATAGCTGTGGCCGGTCACCCAGCCCACATCGGCGGTGCACCAGTAGATATCGCCCTGGTGGTAGTCGAAGACATATTTAAAGGTGGTCGCCGCGTACACCAGGTAGCCGCCGGTGGTGTGCAGCACGCCCTTCGGCTTGCCGGTGGAACCGGAGGTATAAAGGATAAACAGCGGGTCTTCCGCGTTCATCTCTTCCGGCTGGTGCTGGTCGCTGGCTTTCTCCTGCAGGTCGTGCCACCACAGGTCGCGCCCTTCGTGCCAGTCGATATTGCCGCCGGTACGTTTGAGCACCACCACGTTGTCGATGGTTTTGACGTTCGGGTTTTTCAGCGCGTCGTCGACGTTCTTTTTCAGCGGCACATTGCGCCCGGCGCGAACGCCTTCATCGGAGGTAATCACCAGACGGGCGCTGGAGTCGATGATACGACCGGCAACGGCCTCCGGCGAGAAGCCGCCAAAAATCACCGAGTGGATCGCGCCAATGCGGGCGCAGGCCAGCATCGCGACCGCCGCTTCCGGCACCATCGGCATATAGATAGCCACCACGTCGCCTTTTTTCACGCCCAGAGACAGCAGGGTGTTGGCGAAGCGGCAGACATCGCGATGCAGTTCGCGATAGGTAATGTGTTTGCTCTGCGAGGCGTCGTCGCCTTCCCAGATGATGGCGGTCTGGTCGCCGCGGGCCGCCAGATGGCGGTCAAGGCAGTTCGCCGCCAGGTTCAGCGTGCCGTCTTCGTACCACTTGATGGAGACGTTGCCCGGCGCAAAGGAGGTGTTTTTGACTTTGGTGTAAGGCCGCATCCAGTCGAGGATTTTACCCTCTTCACCCCAGAACGTATCCGGACTGGTCACTGACTGGTGATATTTGGTCTGGTATTGCTCCGGGTTAATCAGGCAGCGGTCTGCAATATTTGCAGGAATAGGGTGTTTGTGAATTTGGCTCATGCTTTTTTTCTCCTTGTAAGATGTTAATAATATGTCTCACAAAAGTTAATAACAGAGGTGTGTGTCGCTTTGTTTACTATTTGCGCGGCAGATCACGCATTATTGGAATTGTTCAAATAACGTTCATTTGATTCTTTGAAGCAAAATAATTACGGAAGGGGATTTATAGAAAAATCTCAAATCTTTTTGTTTTTATAACAAAAACTTATAAATAATTATTGGTAGAAATTAGCGGTAATATAGATTTAGTTGGTGAAAAGCTCTGATCTGAAAGGGTTGCATGAGACGCCATGCAGATGATACTGATAATGCGCGTTAAAAACCTCTAAAAGTAAACGCAACACAAATCACCCCCTTTCAAGTGGATACCATTCCCTTACGGCATGGTATTTTTCATTGAGGAAGTTTGCCGTTATGAAGAAAACACGTGTCAGCCTGGCCTGGCAAATTCTTATTGCCCTCATTCTGGGTATTATTCTGGGTAGTTATCTGCATTATCATAGCGATAGCCGTGATTGGCTGGTTATGAATCTGCTGTCTCCTGCTGGCGATATTTTCATCCATCTGATTAAAATGATCGTGGTGCCGATTGTTATTTCGACGCTGATTGTCGGAATAGCGGGCGTGGGCGATGCAAAACAGCTGGGACGAATTGGCGCAAAAACCATCATCTATTTCGAAGTGATCACCACGATTGCGATTATTATCGGTATCACCATGGCTAATGTGTTCCAGCCGGGTGCCGGTATCGACATGTCGCAGCTGGCGACGGTGGATATTTCGAAATACCAGAGTACCACCGCGGAGGTGCAGAGCCACGCGCACGGCCTGATGGGAACCATCCTGTCGCTGGTGCCCACCAACATTATCGCGTCGATGGCGAAAGGCGACATGCTGCCGATCATCTTCTTCTCGGTGCTGTTCGGCCTTGGCCTCTCCTCGCTGCCGGCCACGCACCGTGAGCCGCTGGTAACGGTATTCCGCTCCATTTCCGAAACCATGTTTAAAGTCACCCATATGGTGATGCGCTACGCGCCGGTCGGCGTGTTCGCGCTGATTGCCGTGACGGTGGCTAACTTTGGCTTTGCCTCGCTGTGGCCGCTGGCCAAGCTGGTGCTGCTGGTTCACTTCGCGATTCTGTTCTTCGCGCTGGTGGTTCTGGGCATCGTGGCACGTATTTGCGGGTTGAGTATCTGGATCCTGATTCGTATTCTGAAGGACGAACTGATTCTGGCGTACTCCACCGCCAGTTCCGAGAGCGTGCTGCCGCGTATCATTGAGAAGATGGAAGCCTATGGCGCACCGGCGTCGATCACCAGCTTCGTGGTGCCGACCGGCTACTCCTTTAACCTCGACGGTTCCACGCTGTACCAGAGTATCGCGGCGATCTTTAGTGCCCAGCTGTACGGTATCGACCTGTCTATCTGGCAGGAAATCGTGCTGGTGCTGACGCTGATGGTGACCTCGAAAGGGATCGCGGGCGTGCCGGGCGTCTCCTTCGTGGTGCTGCTGGCAACGCTCGGCAGCGTCGGCATTCCGCTGGAAGGGCTGGCGTTTATCGCCGGCGTCGACCGTATCCTCGATATGGCGCGTACCGCGCTGAACGTGGTGGGCAACGCGCTGGCGGTGCTGGTGATTGCCAAGTGGGAACACAAGTTTGACCGTAAAAAAGCGCGGGCGTATGAGCGCGAAGTATTGGGCAAGTTTGATAAAACTGCGGACCAATAAATAGAACAATAATGCCGGGCTTGTCCGGCATTATTGTTTTTGGCATTGATGAACGTTCTGGCTGGCACAATGTGCTCCCTCTCCCTTTTTAAGGGAGAGGGCTGGGGTGAGGGTTTAACGCCGAGCTGAAATGCCCCTCACCCTAACCCTCTCCCCAAAGGGGCGAGGGGACTGGTTGGTGCAGGCTGTTACTCCGCACTCACCTTATCAAACTCTTCGCACCCGGTATCAAACCCTTCTGTACAGCTCAGATTCAGCCACTGTAGCGCCTTCTGTTTGTTGGGGGTTATGAAGCCCTTCTCGCCGTTCAGGAACATCATTCCGGCCCAGTATTCGGCATAGCCGGTGCGGGAGAGCGCTGAACTGTTTTTGAAGTAGTCCGTGGCCTTCTCGTCGTCTTCCTTCACGCCCACGCCGTTGGCGTATAGCAACCCCAGCAGCATTTGCGCGTCCACCGCGAAGTCGCTCTCGGCGTTCATCGAGGCCTGCTGAAGCAGCGTGATGGCCCGTGGGTAGTCGGTCTGGCCCGCCTGGCTGTTGATCAGAATGCGCGCCAGTATCACCTCACCGGCCTTGCTGCCTGCCGTGACGGCTTTCTCCGCTAGCGCTTTAGCCGCCGGATAGTCGAGGCTCACCGGGTTGGTGATTTTGATCTGCGCCAGCAGGGCGCAGGCGTCGGCATCACCGCCATTGGCCGATTTCTGCGCCCAGAATTCGGCTTTGCTCAGGTCGCCTGAGCTAAACCAGGTATCGGCCAGATAGTACTGCGCGCGGGCGTCTCCCGCCTCGGCGGCCTGCTGGTATTGGCTGCCCGGCGCTTCGGCGTATACCGACAGCGTGGCGAACCACAGCAATGCTAAAAGTCGTTTCATCTATAGTGTGTAGGTAGTCGAGGGAAGGGGCAGTATAAAGAGAAAGCAAAGATAAAAAAACGCCCCCGGATGGGGGCGTTCAGATTGACGATAACGGCAGTGATGCCGGGTTTCCCGGAGTCGGCGCTGGCGCACCTCGTCCGGGCTACGCAATGGCACGTAGCCCGGCCGAACGCAGTGACGCCGGGTTTCCCGGAGTCGGCGCTAACGCGCCTCGTCCGGGCTACTCCCTGCTACGTAGCCGCGCTTAACCCATTGCGCTTTCGCGCAGGCGGGCCTTCAGCTTGTTGTACTCGTCAATCACATACTGCTCGGCGGCACGCTGGTCGGCAATCGGCTCAACGTTCACGGCGCAGTACTTATACTCAGGCGTTTTGGTAATCGGGCTTAAGTTCTCGGTTACCAGCTCATTACAGGCCCCAATCCACCACTGGTAGGTCATGTAAATCGCGCCTTTGTTCGGACGGTCGCTGACCGCTGCACGGGTGATGATGCGGCCTTTGCGGGAGTTCACCCACACCAGCGCTTCATCTTCGATACCTAAACGCGCCGCATCGGCGGTGTTGATCTGGGCATAGCCCGGTTCATCCGCCAGCGCCGCCAGCGCCGCACAGTTGCCGGACATCGAACGGCAAGAGTAGTGGCCGACTTCACGCACCGTAGAGAGCACCATCGGATACTCGTCGGTGAGTTTGTCGATTGGCGCTACCCAGTCGCAGGTAAAGAACTGCGCCAGGCCGTTCGGGGTATCGAACTTCTCTTTGAAGAGATAGGTTGTGCCCTGGTCGGCATCGGACGTGTCGCGGCACGGCCACTGGATAAAGCCCAGCTCGCCCATTTTCTCGTAGGTGGCACCGTAGAAGTCCGGGCACAGATGACGCAACTCGTCCCAGATTTCCTGGGTGTTGTTGTAGTGCATCGGATAGC
Source organism: Kluyvera sp. (assembly GCF_047971185.1). Lineage (GTDB taxonomy): Bacteria > Pseudomonadota > Gammaproteobacteria > Enterobacterales > Enterobacteriaceae > Kluyvera. The sequence continues at coordinate 35,868 of NZ_JBKDZH010000051.1, read as the reverse complement.
CCATACGGGTGGCGATTTCACTGATGATCTGCCAGTCCGTTTTCAGGTCCCACTTCGGTTCAACGGCTTTAAAGAAGCGCTGGAAGCCGCGGTCCGCCGCGGTAAAGACGCCTTCATGCTCGCCCCATGACGTTGACGGTAAAATCACATCCGCCGCCGCCGCGGTTTTAGTCATAAAGATATCCTGGACGATAACCAGTTCCAGATCTTCGAAGCCTTTACGCACCGCAGAGAGTTCCGCGTCGGTCTGAAGCGGATCTTCACCCATGATGTACGCCGCGCGCACTTCGCCATGCGCCGCACGGTGCGGCAGCTCGCTGATGCGATAGCCGGTGTGTGCAGGCAGGCTGTCGACGCCCCAGGCTTTGGCGAATTTTTCGCGGTTAGCCGGATCTTTCACGTACTGATAGCCCGGATAGGTATCCGGCAGCGCGCCCATATCACACGCGCCCTGAACGTTGTTCTGGCCACGGACCGGGTTAACGCCGACGCTAGGCTTACCGAGGTTGCCGGTCAGCATCGCGAGGCTGGTTAGTGAACGTACAGTTTCCACGCCCTGATAGAACTGGGTCACACCCATGCCCCACAGGATGGCCGCGCTTTTCGCACTGGCGTACATGCGCGCACACTGACGAATTTCCTGCGCGCTGACGCCGGTAATGTCTTCGACAGACTCTGGCGTATAGCCTTCAACAATCTTACGGTACTCTTCAAATCCTTCGGTACGGCTGGCGACGAACGCCTGGTCGTACAGGTTTTCTTCAATAATGACATGCCCCATGGCGTTGAGCAGCGCGATGTTCGAGCCGTTTTTCAACGCGATATGCATGTCGGCAATGCGCGCGGTTTCAATTTTGCGCGGATCGCATACGATGATTTTCGCCCCTTTACGTTTGGCGTTAATCACGTGATTCGCCACGATAGGGTGGGAATCAGCCGGGTTGTACCCGAAGATAAAGACTAAATCAGTGTCATCAATTTCGTTGATGCCGTTACTCATTGCGCCGTTACCGACCGATTGGTGCAGACCTGCAACCGAAGGGCCGTGTCAGACGCGAGCGCAGCAGTCGACGTTATTGGTACCAATAACGGCGCGCGCGAATTTTTGCATGACGTAGTTAGTTTCGTTACCCGTTCCGCGTGAGGAACCGGTAGTCTGAATGGCATCCGGGCCGTATTTCGCTTTGATCGCGCTCAGGCGGTCGGCAACGTAATTCAGCGCTTCGTCCCAGGAGACGGATTCCAGCTTGCCGCCACGCTGGCGACGGATCATTGGGGTTTTCAGACGTGGCGTCAGGATCTGGGTATCGTTAATAAAATCCCAGCCGTAATAGCCTTTCAGACACAGGGTACCCTGGTTGGTTTTCCCCTGAGCCGCCTCCGCCCGGACGATTTTGCCGTTATCGACCACCAGGTTGATTTTGCAACCTGATGCGCAATACGGGCAAACCGTGACGACTTTTTTCATCGGTCTCGCTCCAGTTAATCAAATCGCGCATACGCGCTGTCGCCCTCAGTATGCATCTTTTATGCCACTTTTTTATTGTGGGCATTCCCTGATATTACGGGCGATTTTTGGTCAAAACCCTGACGAAAAACAGGCTGTCGTCATATTTGACGTGTCGATGGGAAAAATGGGTGACGTTTCTGGGAGGCGAACAATCCCGGAGTCGGCGCTGGCGCGCCTCGTCCGGGATACATTTTTGTAGGCCGGATAAGGCAACGCCGCCATCCGGCAATGTGCGCCGATCTGCCTGATGGCGCTGCGCTTATCAGGCCTACTTCCCGGAAGCGGCTTGATAGCCGCCGCCGAGGGATTTAATCAGCTGCAGGCTCTGAATCACCCGCTGGGTGTCGAGCATCAGCAGCGACATCTGCTCGGCGAGTACCGGCAGACGTGCTTCGGTGGCCTGTAAGCGGCTGCCAAGACCACGGCTAAAGGCCGCCTCGGCGGCACGCTGGGTGTAGCTCATGGCGTCGACGCGATCCGCCTGCATGGACCGCTCATCGCTCAGCGTTTGCAGGCGGGTGCCGTTGATAGCGACATCGCGAACCGCGTTCAGCACCGACTGGTTGTAGCGCTCAATCAACATATTGCTGCTGGCACGGGTGCTTTTCAGGTTGGCGTTGAGGCGGCCGCCGTCGAACAGCGGCAGGCGCAGGCCGGGGATAACGTTAAACTGGCGGCTGGTGCCTTTGAACAGATCGTCGATATGAATGGCGTCGAGGCCAAAGAACATTTTGATATCAAAGCTCGGGTAGAACAGCGCCCGCGCGGCGTCGACCTGATCCAGCGACGCCTGCACGTACCAGCGCATCGCCTGGAGATCCGGGCGGCGGGCGAGCAAATCATAGGAAAGGGTAGACGGAATGCCCACCTGAACCTGCGGCAGGGAGGCCGGCTTTATCTCCGGCAGCCCGTCGGCCCCCGCCCCCATCAGCGCGCGCAGCGATTCGTGGGTTTCTTTGATTTGCCCTTTAGCGGCGGCAATCTGTTTATCCACCGCCAGGATTTGCGCTCGCGCGCCGTGGTACGGCACTTTTGCCTCCAGTCCCTGCGCCACTTTGCTCTGGTGTGCCTGAACCGCGTAGTCAATCACGCCGCGGGTCTGCTCCAGCAGGTCGAGCATCTGGTAGCTGGCCTGAATGCTGTAATACAGCTGCGCGACAGCGACCGAGAGCGATAGCTCCACCGCGGCGGTTTCAGCAAGCGTGGCGTTCTGCGCCCCGATGGCTGCCGCCACCGCTGAACGATGCTCTCCCCAGAGATCCGGGTTGAAGCCCGCCACCAGGCCGACGGTAGCCTGCGTATAGTACGGGCCGTCCATCCCTAACTTTGGCGCATCCAGCGCGTAGGGGCCAAGAAAACCGTTAGCCGAGGCGCGCTGGCGGTTAATCATCCCCAGGGCCGCCATTTGCAGCTGGGAACCGGCTTCCAGCAGATCGGCCTGCGCCTGGGCTTTGTCCTCACGCAGCTTCGCTTCCGCCAACGTGTGGGAACCCGAGAGCGTTTTCTCAATCAGCGCCGTGAGCTGCGGGTCGTTAAACTGCCGCCACCACTGGGCCTGCGGCCAGCCCTGGCTGGCCAGATGGATATCGTCGGCCAGCTTGATTTGTTCCGGCTGTAGCTGCGCGTGCGGCGCGGAATCGCTGCGGATTAACGCACAGCCCGACAGCGCCGTCGTACCGGTGAGCAGACCGCAAAGCAATATACGGGAAAGATGATGAGTCATGATGAAAGGGCTCCTTGCGTCTGTTCCCCGGCGGAAACGGCGGCCGGGCGGGTCCAGTCGGGTAGACGGACGATCTGCTGCATAACGTTCTGCGTCTGTTCAGATGAGGGGGATGCGATCGCAGCGGCAAAGTCTGGCGGTACGCTGAGGCCCGCCGACAAACTGGCGGCGTACTGCTCCAGAGCTTCGGCCAGACGCGGATCGGGGGTAGGCGCGTTGTCCCAGGCGTAAAGGATGGTGCGCCCCTGGCGAATAACGGCCCGGCTGTTGTTCAGCAGATGGATTCGGGAGGTATCCGCCAGCTGGCGCTCCAGCGCCACGCGGTCGCACATCTCTTCACAACTATTGAATGCCGCATGGCAGCCAATGCGCAGCTGTAGCCAGCCGCGCTGGGACGCGGGATCCTGCTGCGGCGTCCGCAGCATTTTTGCCAGCATACCCAGCGCCGCCGCCAGTTTTTTCGGCAGGGCATCCGCTTCGCTTTCCGGCCAGATAAAGGTGTAAATCACCGCGGATACGGCGGTGCCAATCAGGATGCCAACGGCGCGATCGCGGATCTCCACCAGATCGTAAATCGGGCCAAAGGCGTTCTCGAGGGTCGCCAGCGCGAAGGTGACGATCATCTGCGTGCCGATGTAGGATGATCGCTCCGATCCGGTGGCGATCCACGCGCCGAGCAGCAGGATGGGTGCCAGCAGGCACAGCAGCTCAACGATATTGTCCAGCCACGGGATGATGAAAATGGTCACCAGCAGCGCTAGCACCGCGCCGCATAACGCGCCGCCAAAGCGTAGCGCCATTTTCTGATACGACGAACCGATGCTGGGGTTGGCGACGATAATGCAGGTCAGCATGCAGGTATGAATGCCCTCCCAGTCGACGCCGGAATAGAAGACATAGCAGATCAGGCAGGCCAGCAGCGTTTTCAGCGCATAGCGGATATATGCGGGGCTGCTGAAGGCGTCTGCGACCATCGATGGCTCTTTGGCGGCAGGGGCTGCCGGCGTGTCGGGATCGAGATGCCCCAATTGTATCAGCTGGTGGCAGACATTTTCGAGCCCGCAGGCGCGCGCGGCGGCCCGTTCCTCCGCGCTAAGTTGCCATCTGCTCTGCCAGATTTCCCCTTGCGCAATGGCCTGCTGCAGACTGACTATTTCGGCCCGCAGCTTTTCCACCAATGCCGGATATGGCGCTGCATCCTTGTGATGATAGCGATTGAGCGTGGTATACAGATAGGTCACGGTAGCGACACAGCTTTGCCACCAGGCGCTGCGCTTACGCCAGTCGGCATCATCGGCCATACAAAAAACGTTCAGCTTTTGTAGCGCTAGCGCTTCACGTTCGACGTACTTTTCCGCCAGTGGTGCAGCAGCATGGGTCAGGTGAGTCAGGACATCATCGAGCCTGGCGTTCAGGGTTTCGCGCATTTGTTTTACCGCGCGGCTTGGAAACCACAATACGCCTAACAGCACCATCAGCAGGGCCGGATAGAGGCCGACCACGATACACCAGAGGGTGAGGCGCACGACAATTTCCGGGGCGTCGACCATGCCGGGGAAGGTCTGGCCGTAGACGGCGATAATCGCAACGGCGAAGAACAGCAGCCCCAGCTTGTAGGTGCGCATCATAAACATGCAGCCAAATACCACCAGACTGGCGACGATCATCCGGATCAACGGGTAGCTGTAGGCCCATTTGTAGATCAGAAACAGGCTGCCAATTTCCATGACCGTCGCGGCGACAAACAGGATCGCCACGAATTTCGTGTAAAACGCATTGGACTGGACGCCGTAAAACAGCACCGCCAGTGAGATAGCCAGAAACGGTATCTCAAAGGTCATGGAGATCAACACCACCAGCAGGCAGCCTGTCCACAGCTGGATCGTCTGCGACACGCGACCAGGGCGCTTTTCGCTTAGCTCCTCATGGAAAAACGCCAGCAGCCTGACCAGCGGCAGCGGCAGGTAGTTGAGGATCTTCATTATGGTGACTCAATGGTAGTGACCGCCGACGCGCCGATGCGGAACAGTTCCGCATCGGGCTTATCGACCCTGATTTTCACCGGAAAGCGCTGGGCGACGCGCACCCAGTTGATTGAGCGGGAGACGCGCGGCAGGCCGCCCATCACTAGACCGCCGTCATCGGGCAACACGCCGTAGCCGATCGAGTCGACCTTACCGGTAAAGGTTTTACCGCTGTCGCTCATCAGGCGCAGGGTCGCTGGGGTGCCGGCATGAATGTTTTTCAGTTCGGTTTCACGGAAGTTGGCGATGACGTACCAGTGGCGGGTATCGATCAGCGTAAAGACCGGCTTCATTGCGGAGGCAAACTGGCCGATCGACGTTTTCAGCGATATCACGCGGCCATCGAACGGTGCGCGCACCGTTGCCATCTCCAGATGCAGTTTTGTCAGGGCGATATCCGCTTCAACCGCTACCCGCTGGGCCACCAGCGCATCCACGCCGCTGACCGCGCTGGCAGCCTGCTGTGCTTGTAATAACACCGCGTTGAGATCGGCTTCGCTGGCGCGCTGCGCGGTTCTGGCGCGATCGACATCTTCGGCCGAGACAAAACCCTGCGACAGCAGCGGTTCGGTGCGCTTAAGCGTATCGCTGGCCTGTTTGGCCGCCGCGCGTGCCTTTGCGACGGTGGCTTCTACCGAGCTGGCGGCATATTTTTGTGCGTCCACGCTGCGCTGCGTCAGCATGATTTGTTTATCCAGCGCGGCAAGCGAGGCTTCGGCTTTCGCAAGGCTGGCCTCATAGGGGCGAGGATCGATACGGAACAGCAGATCGCCCTGCTTAACCTGTTGGTTATCGGTGACGGCCAGCTCAACAATTCGACCGCTGACTTCCGGGACCACGTCAATGGTATCGGCAGAGGCATAGGCATCATTTGTGGAGGGCGCGGTGTCCAATCGCCAGATAATAAACACCAGAACCACCAGAGCGATTATCACCAGCAGCAGGGCCGGTATTTTGTGACGAGGAGCTTTTTTCTGCGTGCTTTCCATTAGCGCATCTCAATTGGAATTAGAAAAATATCAGCCAGAACAGCATGGCGTAGAGAGCAAAAAGGGCGGTATAGACAATGCCCGTATAGGCCAGCGCGGGATAGCGGCGCAATATCACCCGTCGTGTAATAAGCGTGAGAATAACGCCGACAATAATGCAAAAAAGCCAGCTGGGATAATAGGCGCCAATAACCGGAATGGCGGGCGATAATGAACATCCCGTCAGGCACGTGGCCGGTGCGAGCCAGCTTATTTTCTTTAACTGGGTCACAATCCTGGATTTAACTATTTGCATAAGAAAATACATCCTGTGTATTGCAAGCAATAACTGGGGTGAATATCAAATAGAATGATGAGTGAGTAGTATGGCTATTTTTACATGGGAGAAAAATATTTTATTTTTTATATAGCATTCATAACTTATTTATTATGTTTATTTTATTGAGTTTTGTATTTTCATGATGAATTTACTATATCCAGAGGCGAGCTCGCCTCTGGATATCAACCGTATTAATTTGGTGTAACGATATTAACCCACATTTCAAACTGATCCAGACAGCGGGTGATTTCATCAAGCTTCGTAGCATCGCCAATGACTTTCACTTTCTGCGCTTTAATCAGGTCAGCCATTTTCGCCTGCCCGGTCAACACGTGCTGGAGGTCGGCGCGCGTCATGTAGAATGATGCATCCGCTTTCGGCAGCAGCGTTTTGCGGTAGTTGAGCACGCTGTCGTTCAGGGTCAGATTGAGATTATCGGTATTGTCGAGATTGAAGTTAATGCTGATATCTTTCCCTGCCGATTTGGCGCTGTCCAGACGTACCGCCATGTAATCAAACAGCATTTCAACCGTCATCCCTTTCACCGTATCCGGCGAGTTGGATGAACCGTGGCTAAACTTGTGCACCCCTTCACGCAGCTCTTTCGCGCCAACCAGATAGAACCCGCGCCAGGTGGCTGACTCCGACTGATAGCCGAGCTGCTCGAACGCGTCCGCCTGCAGGTTTTTCGCTTCCTGATTCGCCGGATCGGCGGCAATCACATGTTTCAGCAGCTCTGCGACCCAACGATAATCCCCCTGGTCGTAAGCCTCGCGAGCCAGCTTAATCGCATGTTCCGCGCCGCCGAGGGCCTTAACATAGCGTTTGCCCATCTCTACCTGGCCGTACGGATGCAGGTTGGCCGGGTTACCGTCAAAATAGCCGAGATAGTAGTTATAGACGGCGCGGGCGTTATGGCTGACGGAGCCGTAGTAGCCGCGGCTGGCCCAGTTATCGTTGAGCGCTTTCGGCAGGGTAATCATGTCGCCGATTTCATTCATGGTGTAGCCCTGATTAGCCAGGTGCAGCGTCTGATCGTGGATGTACTTAATGGTGTCGCGGTATTTGCCGATGTAATCGTTAATATGTTTATTGCCCCAGACCGGCCAGGTGTGCGGCATAAACAGCACTTCCGCCTGATTACCCCATTTATCCAGCGTTTCGTTCAGGTAGCCGGACCACTTGCTCGAGTCGCGGGTTTTCGCGCCGCGCAGGGTATAGAAGTTATGCAGCGTATGGCTGGAGTTTTTCGCGGTACACAGCGCTTTGAGCGCCGGAATGTAAAAGTGCATTTCCGCCGGAGCTTCGCTGCCCGGGGCCATCAGGAATTCGAAGTCCAGCCCGTCGATATTAAGCTTCTCGCCGGTTTTGGTAATCGATTTGGTCGGGGCAATAATTGTTGGGTTGCCGGTGGTCAGCGTTACGCCCAGACCGTTGCCGACGTTGTCTTTGGCGTTATGCGGCAGCAGCAGGCCGTAGGAATAAAGCACACGGCGGTTCATGATGTTGCCCGCCAGCACGTTTTCGCTGATTGCCTCCTCCATAAAGCCCGCCGGGGCGATAACCTGCACCTTACCTGCCTTCACGTCAGCTTCAGAGATAATGCCTTTTACGCCGCCATAATGGTCGGTATGGCTATGGGTATAAATCACCGCCACGATGGGTTTATGCGGACGATGCTGATAGTAGAGATCGAGGCTGGATTTTGCCGCTTCCGGTGAGACAAGCGGATCGATAACAATCAGCCCGGTATCACCTTCGACAAAGGTGATATTGGAAATATCCTGCCCGCGCACCTGATACATCCGGTCCGTTACTTTAAACAGGCCGGAAATACCGTTGACCTGAGCCTGGCGCCAGAAGCTAGGGTTGACGGTATCCGGAGACGGCGCATTGATATCGAACTTATAATCTTCCGCCCGATACATGGTTTTGCCTTCGGCATTTTTTAACTCACCGTGATTGAGCAGCGGCGCAATAAATCCACGTTGTGCATCGTCAAAGTCCTGGCGATTATTAAACGGCAGCGAATCTAAATAGGTCTGATTGATTTGTTTGGTGAACTCCGTCGCCTCTTTCGGTGTCTCTGCCGCAAAGGCGGTATTCATGCAAAAAACCGTTGCCGCAGACATTGCGATAAATGTCTTGCTTAGACGGAATAATCTAGAGCTTTTCATATCAATCTCCAATCCATGATTAATTCTATGAATAAATAGGGTAAAAACTTGCCCACGCTATGACGCTCTATATTAAGTGCTAATGAGTGAGTTCTTCACAATAAATTGTGAGTCCGATCGTTATTTTTATAAGGTATTGTGCGGGTGGGCTTAAATAATAGAATTAATATATATTTTTTAATTTAAAATATTTAATTGTTATTTTTAAACGAAGAGAGGGGGAGGGTGATGAAAAATTGAGATTCCTCCGCTACACCGGGAAAGTGCGCTTGCATAACCTACCGACAGCATCCCAACGAGACTGGTTCTATGAAACGTTATCTCACCGCCGCCCTTCTGTGCGCGCTGTCGCTGGCCAGCCAGCTGGCGCACGCCGATATCATTGATGACGCTATCGGCAATATTCAGCAGGCCATTAATGACGCCTACAATCCCGACAGCGGCCGCACCAGCCGCGATGATGACGATCGCTCCTGGGACGATAGCCGGGATCGGAGCCAGAGCTCTCAGCAATATAACGATCGCCGCCGTCAGCTCGACGATCGTCGCCGCCAGCTTAACGATCGTCAGCGCCAGCTGGATGAAGAACGCCGCCAGCTGTCGGACGATGAGCGTCGTCTTGATGACGACTACAACCGCTAATCGAGATGAATTTCCATGCCGTCGTAGCCGGCTTCCACGCCGGGCGGCAGGAGATGGGTCATCATCCATTCATCAAACTGGTGGCTGATATGGGTGAGCACCACCCGCGGGCAGCGGATGGATTCGTTTAGCGCCACAATTGTCGCTAAATCGCTATGGTTACGCGGCGTCTGTTCGCGGGGCGCGTGGCTGCAATCAATCACCATCACCTGCGGCTGGTTATTACTTAAAAAGGTGAGCGTTTTGTCCGGCAGCCCGGCGCTATCGGAGAGCCAGGCGATGCGGCTGTGGGGCGTCTCCAGCAGATAGCCGAAGGTCAGCTTTGAGTGCGCTAATGGAACGGGCGTCACCTGTAATCCCTGTAAATCAAACACCACGAACGGTTCCACGGTATGGCTGAAATCGAGCAGGCCGGGATGTTTGAACAGATCGTCGCAGCCCTGCTCGTCCGGCGGGCCATACACCGGAATGGTCTCGCCCACGCCCCAGCGCAGCGGAAACAGCCCCTGAACGTGATCCATATGATAGTGGGTCAGCAAAAACTGCTGGAAAGAGCCGGCGGGCCAGCGCTCGGTAAGATCGTGCAGGCCCGCGTCGAGAAGGGTAACCGCGTCGTTGAAGCGCACCACGCCGCTGCACGCCTTACGGCGATACTGCGGCGCACGGCGGGCGCGGGCGCAGGCTGGACAATGGCAGCCCCAGGCGGGTACGCCCTGCGCGCCGCCGGTGCCGCTGAGGGTGAGGGTTAAACTCATACAGCATCCTCATAACGCTTTGGTGAATCGAATATGGCTGGGAGCATAGCCCTCACGCTGATAAAAGCGATGCGCGTCGAGTCGTTTGGTGCTGGTGGAGAGCTCGGTCATTTCCGCGCCCGCGTCGCGCGCGGTTTCTTCAGCCCAGCTCAGCAGCTGGCTGCCGACGCCCAGGCCGCGCGCGCGTGGCATCACGACCAGCTCCTGAATCTCGCCAATCCAGTTGGCGTGATGCAGGTGAAACTGCAAATGCAGGCTGATGATACCGACCACCTCGCCGCCCAGCAGGGCCAGCTGATAATGCAAATTGCGGTCCTGAAGATTGGCGGCGAAGCCGGTGTAGAAGGCGTCGCGGTCGAATTCAGCTTGCTTCAGTTCGCACATCAGCGCGTAAACCTCGTCGATATCCTCGAACGTGGCATGGCGCAGTTCACAGACAGACATAGTCCTTCTCCTTGCGTCCCATCAGGGTCAGTAAAATATCCACCGACTGTAGCAAACTTCCGTCGTTATTGAGCGTATGACAGTTCTCCGGCGTATAGCGGGCGGCGCGTTCCAGCCGCGCGGCAATCTCCGCGCTGTTTTCACGACCCCGCGCCTGTAACCGCTGGCGCAGAATCTCGGGGGACACCTGCAAACAGACCGGTAGCAGCGCGTCGGCGTAGCGGGCTTTGGCCTGCGCCAGATGGGCGCGTGAGCCGTTGACGACCACATCAAACCCGGCGTGCAGCCACAGATCTATCTCCACGCCGACGCCATAATACAGGCCGTTAGCGTGCCAGCTCAGCGCCAGCAGGTTGTGCCCGGCGCGGGTAAAAAACTCCTGTTCGCTTAGCGCGATGTGGTTCTCACAGCCGGCGTTAGCCGGACGGGTGATATAGCGATGGGCCACCAGCAGCTGCGCGTGGCCCTGCTGGCGCAGCACTTCCAGCAGGCTGTCTTTGCCGGAGCCGGAGGGCCCCATTAACCAGATCAGTTTTCCCTTCATCAGAATACCCTTTTCCCCTGACGCCAGACGTGATCGATATGCACGTGCTCGCCCTTGCGGTGGGCCAGTACCAGGTCGGCGCGTTTGCCTTCGCCAATCACGCCACGATCGTGCAGGTTCAGCGCCCGCGCCGGGTTTTTAGTCACCAGGTTGATGGCCTGCGAGAGGGTGAAGGCATTGTGCGCGTCGTCGGCCACGCGGAACGCGGCGTCGAGCAGGCTGGCCGGATAGTAGTCGGAGGAGAGGATATCCAGCAGCCCCAGCTCCGCCAGCTGATGCGCCGCGACGTTGCCGGAGTGCGAACCGCCGCGCACGATATTCGGCGCGCCCATCAGCACGTTCAGGCCGTGGCGGCGCGACGATTCGGCGGCTTCAAAAGTGGTAGGGAATTCGGCGATCACGGTGCCCAACTGGTGCGACTCCACCACGTGCTCATGGGTGGCGTCATCGTGGCTGGCCAGCGCGATGCGTCTGTCCCGGCACATTCCGGCGATAGCGGCACGGTTAGGCTGCGACCAGCGCGCCGCCAGCTGAAGCTGCTCTTCTTCGTACTGGCGCATCTGCTCATCAGTAAGTGAGTACTTACCTTGATAGTATTCCCGATACTTTTCTCGGTTGGCAAACTGGCGCTGGCCCGGTGAATGGTCCATCAGCGACACCAGCGAGACCGGCTCGCGGCCAACCAGTTTTTCAAACAGCGGCAGCGTGGTGTGGTGCGGCAGTTCGCAGCGCAGATGCAGGCGATGCTCGGCGCGGTTGAGGCCGCGCTTTTGCGTCTCTTCCACGGCGTTGATCATCTTCTCCAGATTTTCCAGCCGGTCGCCGCCGTCGCGCACGTCACCAATCGCCACCGCGTCCAGCACGGTGGTGATGCCGCTGGCGACCATCAGCGCGTCGTGGCTGCTCATCGCCGAGTGGGCGGGCCAGTCAACCTTCGGGCGCGGGGTAAAGAATTTATCCAGATTATCGGTATGCAGCTCAATCAGCCCCGGCAGCAGCCAGCCGCCTTCGCCGTCGAAGGCTTCCGGCAGGCGGCTCTGGCTTTCGGCAAAGGCGCGGATTTCTCCGTCCTGTACCTCCAGCGAACCGTGGACCACATCGTTCTCAAGCACCAGCTTTACATTATTGATAATCATACAGGTGTACCCATAGGGTGAAGGCGGTCGGCGACCTGGTTACGCACGGTTTCGTCGTGGAAAATACCGACGATGGCCGCGCCGCGGGCTTTGGCTTCTTCAATCAGGCTGACAACCGCGGCGCTGTTTTTGGCGTCCAGCGAGGCGGTCGGTTCGTCGAGCAGCAGAATCGGGTAGTCGACGATAAAGCCGCGGGCGATGTTGACGCGCTGCTGCTCGCCGCCGGAAAAGGTCGACGGCGCCAGGTGCCATAAGCGTTCGGGAACGTTGAGGCGCGTCAGCAGCTGTGCGGCTTTGACGGCGCAGGTTTCGCGCGGCACGCCAGTATTGAGCAGCGGCTGCATCACCACCTCCAGCGTGGAGATGCGTGGGATAACCCGCAGAAACTGGCTGACCCAGCCGACGGTGGTTTTACGCACTTCCACCACCTTGCGCGCCGGGGCGCTGACCAGATCCACCCATTCATCGCCGTGTTTAATATGAATATGGCCTTCATCCGGCAGGTAGTTGGCATACAGCGAACGCAGCAGCGTCGATTTGCCGCTGCCGGAGTGGCCGTGCAGCACCACGCATTCACCGGCGTTAACGGTGAGCGAGGCGTCGCGCAGCACTGGAAGCTGGACGCCGTTTTGCTGGTGCAGAACAAAGGTTTTACTGACGTTTTCGACGCGGATCGCGTTCATTTTTAGCCTCTTTAAGCAATTGTGCGTTCGATTGCCTGATGGCGCTTCGCTTATCAGGCCTACAAGCGAAGCGGGCCTGTAGGCCGGATAAGGCGCAGCCGCCATCCGGCAATGCGCTGCTCGATAATTAATTCTGCAACACCGACGACACTAACAGCTGGGTATACGGATGATGCGGATCGTCGAGCACCCGGTCGGTAAGCCCACTTTCCACCACCTGTCCCTGCTTCATCACCAGCAGGCGGTCGGCCAGCAGGCGAGCGACGCCCAGATCGTGGGTGACAATCACCACCGCCAGGTTCAGCTCCACCACCAGCCCGCGCAGCAGGTCGAGCAGGCGCGCCTGCACCGAAACGTCCAGCCCGCCGGTGGGTTCGTCCATAAACACCAGCTTAGGGTGGGTCACCAGGTTGCGGGCAATCTGCAAACGCTGCTGCATCCCGCCGGAGAAGGTGGTGGGCAGGTCGTCGATGCGCGAGGCGGGGATCTCCACCTCCTCCAGCCAGCGTCGGGCGGTGGCGCGAATATCACCGTAGTGGCGCGCGCCGGTGGCCATCAGCCGTTCGCCGATATTGCCGCCCGCCGACACCTGACGGCGCAGGCCGTCCATCGCGTGCTGATGCACCACGCCCCATTCGGTGCGCAGCAGGCGACGACGCTCGGCTTCGCTCATGGCGTACAGCGAGCTGTCCTGATAGCGGATCTCTCCTTCCTGCGGCATCAGACGCGCGGAAATGGATTTCAGCAGGGTGGTTTTGCCGGAACCCGACTCGCCGACAATGCCCAGCACCTCGCCCGGCCAGAGATCAAAAGAGACGTTGCTGAAGCCCTTGCCCGGCGCATAGAGATGGGTCAGGCGGTCAACGGAGAGTAATGGTTGCGTCATGCGGTTTTCGCCTCGCTCTGTTGGCGGCAGTAGTCGGTGTCGGAGCAGACAAACATCCGTTTGCCGCTGTCATCCAGCACCACTTCGTCGAGATAGCTGTGGGTCGAGCCGCAGATAGCGCACGGCTCGTCCCAGGCCTGGACAGTGAACGGATGGTCGTCGAAATCGAGGCTCTCCACGCGGGTATATGGCGGCACCGCGTAGATGCGCTTCTCGCGCCCGGCGCCGAACAGCTGCAGGGCGGGCATCATGTCCATCTTCGGGTTATCGAATTTCGGGATCGGTGACGGGTCCATCACGTAGCGATCGTTGACCTTCACCGGATAGGCGTAGGTGGTGGCGATATGGCCAAAGCGGGCGATATCTTCATACAGCTTTACCTGCATCACGCCGTACTCCTCCAGCGCGTGCATGGTGCGGGTCTCGGTTTCGCGCGGTTCGATAAAGCGCAGCGGCTCGGGGATCGGCACCTGGAAGATCAGGATCTGATCCTCCACTAGCGGCGTCTCCGGGATGCGGTGGCGGGTCTGGATCAGCGTGGCGTCCTCGGTGCGCTCGGTGGTATTCACCCCGGTCACGCGCTGGAAAAACTGGCGGATGGAGACCGCGTTGGTGGTGTCGTCCGCGCCCTGGTCAATCACTTTCAGCACGTCCGCTTCGCCGATCACGCTGGCGGTGATCTGAATGCCGCCGGTGCCCCAGCCGTATGGCATCGGCATTTCACGGCCGCCGAACGGCACCTGATAGCCGGGGATCGCCACCGCTTTAAGGATGGCGCGGCGGATCATGCGTTTGGTCTGTTCATCGAGGTAGGCAAAGTTATAGCCGCTGAGATTAGCCATGGTTCTGCTCCCGTTGCAGGCGTTTTAACAGTTCCAGTTCGGCCTGGAAATCGACGTAGTGGGGAAGTTTGAGGTGCGAGACGAAACCGGCGGCTTCGACGTTGTCGGCGTGGGCGAGGACGAACTCTTCATCCTGCGCCGGGCCGACGGCGTGCTCGCCGTACTCCGGAGCCTGCAAGGCACGGTCGACCAGCGCCATCGCCATCGCTTTGCGCTCGCTCATGCCGAACACCAGCCCGTAGCCGCGGGTAAAGTGCGGCGGTTCGTCGGCCGGGTCGACGAAGCCGTTGACCATTTCGCACTCAGTTATCAGCAGTTCGCCGACGTTCACCGCAAAACCCAGCTCTTCCGGCACGATGGAGACGTCGAGATAGCCGCTGCGAATTTCACCGGCAAATGGGTGGTTGCGCCCGTAGCCGCGCTGGGTGGAGTAGGCCAGCGCCAGCAGATACCCCTCGTCGCCGCGCATCAGCTGTTGCAGGCGCGACGAGCGCGAGCACGGGTAGACCGGTGGGGTGCGGGTGATGTCGTCCGGCGTCGCGCCGCTGTCCGCCTCCGTTTTTGCCAGTCCCTGGCTGGCCAGCAGGCTGAAGACGTGCGGCGCGGGCGCTGGCTCCCCAGCTTCGGTTTGCAGGGCCGGGGCCTCTCCGTTCGCCAGCAGGGTAAAGTCCAGCAGTCGATGGGTGTAGTCGTAGGTCGGGCCGAGCAGCTGGCCGCCCGGCACGTCTTTATAGACAGCGGAGATGCGGCGTTCCAGGCGCATATCGCCCGTTGCCAGCGGTTCGCTCACCGCCAGCTTCGCCAGCGTGGTGCGGTAGGCGCGCAGCAAAAAGATAGCCTCGACGTTATCGCCGCTGGCCTGCTTCAGCGCCAGCGCCGCCAGCTCGCGGTCGGCGATGCCGCCTTCGGTCATCACCCGGTCCACCGCCAGGTTCAGCTGCTGTTCTATCTGCTCGACGCTCAGCTCCGGCAGCGCGGTATCGCCCCGGCGTCGGTTTTCCTGTAGCTGGTGGGCGGCGGCAATCGCCTTCTCGCCCCCTTTAACGGCAACGTACATCAGCAAACCTCCACATGGGGGGTGCGCGGGATGGCCAGCAGGCGCTCGCCGCAGGTGAGGATCAGATCCACACCAAGCGGGAACGGGTGCGGGCGTTCGGTCAGTTCATGCAGAATGCAGCTCGGCAGCTGTGGGGCGATCATTCGCTCTTCGGCGATGCCCGCGCCGGTCAGGCGCAGCATGCGGCCGCCGCTGAGGCTCGACACCTGCACTATCAGCGTGGCGCTGGTTTCCGGGGCCACGGCGCTGCCTTCGCACAGGGCGTTGAGCTGCTCGCTGCTGATGGCGTCGCTGGCGACGGCGAAGGTGGCCAGCTGCGGTTGCTCCACCAGCGGCGCGTTGGTGTGAAAGCGCAGGCTCTGGCTGACGATATCGTTATGCAGCGCGGTGGAAATCCACACCGGCGTATCGTTGTCGGCCAGCGTCAGCAGCACGCTGGTGGTGGCGACGTTGAGCGGCTGCCAGCCGTGTTTGAGCTGATGCAGCGCGACGATCGCGCCCGGTTCGCTCATCGCTTTCAGCAGACGGCGAAAACTGTGCTGGGCATCCTGCACGGGTAGGGTAAAAGCGGTTTCCAGGGTCATGCGTTATCTCCGCGAACCAGCGTAAAGAAGTCGACCCGGCTGGCGTTGATCTGCGCCTGGCGGGCGGCAATGCGCGCGCTGCGGTCGGCGTCCAGCGGGGTAATCAGGGTTTCGAGTAAGGTTTGAAAATGGCCTGGCTGCTGCATCAGGGCGTCGATCAGCGCGCAGCGCTCGGCGTGGGCTTTATTGCGCCCCAACACCCAGCTATAGCCGAGGGTGCCGTTATGCAGACGTACGGCGGCGCGGGTCAGCGTGGCGTCGCCGGCAAAGAAACGCTCGCCGGTGCCGCCCATCCGGCCCTGTAGCTGTACCAGCCCGGTTTCCGGCGCGCGGAGCACGTCGTAATCGGCGGTGATATTCAGGGCGACCATTTTTGCCGCGAGGTTCGCGGGGTCGCTGTGGGCCAGCACCGACATCCAGTGCTGGCGGGTCGCGGTATCGTGGTGCATTCAGTGCTCCATAATAAATTCGATCATGTCGGCGCGGGTCAGGCTGACGGAGTACTCCATCGCCCGGTTATCGCCTTCACGATGGTTCAGGGTGCGCACGCACAGCAGGGGCGCCATATTGGGAATTTCCAGCCGCTGGCTCTCTTTGGCCTGCGCCCGGCGCGCGCTGATGCGGGTCTGGCTGCGCATCAGCGCAATGCCGGTCTGCTCGCGCAGAAAATCGTGCAGCGAACCGTGGTCGAAGGTTTGCAGCGTCGGCCACAGGCTGAGGTCAGCAAAGTAGTGGTCGATAAGACACAGCGCCACGCCGTTTACCCGGCGCAGGGTGCGCAGGTGAATGACGTTGTCGCCTTCGTTAATGCCCAGCGCTTCGGCGATATGGCTAGATGCGGGGCGCAGCACCGATAGCAGCTTTTCGCTGGTGGGGTGGCTGCCCTGGTCGAGCAGGTTTTGGCTGAAGCGTGCCTGAGCGTTAAGCGGGTAGTCGAACGGGCGCATCAGCACCAGCACTCCCACGCCCTGACGGCGCTGGACCCAGCCCTTTTCCACCAGCTGGTCGATGGCGCGGCGCAGGGTGTGGCGGTTGACTGCAAAACGCGCCGCCAGCTGATGCTCGGCGGGCAGATAGTCGCCGCAGCGGTAGTGCTGCCGCAGCTCCTGCTCCAGACGCGCGGCAATTTCCTGATAGCGCGTCGGATAACTGGTCGGATGTGTAGACAAGTGCATAGCCATCAATACCTCGCGAGTCAGATAAAGTGCTTACGCAAACGCTGGGAGAGGAAATCCAGCAGGCTGACGGTGACGATGATCAGCACCATCAGCGCGCAGGTTTGCTGGAACTGGAAGCCGCGAATCGCTTCCCACAAGGTCACGCCGATACCGCCCGCGCCGACCATCCCCACCACCGTGGCGGAGCGGACGTTGGATTCGAAGCGGTACAGCGAGTAGGAAATGAGCAGCGGCATCACCTGCGGCAGCACGCCGTAGAGGATCTCTTCAATTTTGTTGGCCCCGGTGGCGCGAATGCCTTCAACCGGGCCGGGTTCAATCGCTTCCACCGCTTCGGACAGCAGCTTGGAGAGCACGCCAGTGGTGTGAATAAACAGCGCCAGCACCCCGGCGAACGGGCCTAAGCCGACGGCGACGACGAACAGCATGGCGAAGACCATTTCGTTAATCGCGCGGCAGGCGTCCATCAGGCGACGCATTGGCTGGTAAACCCACCACGGCACCAGGTTTTCGGCGCTCATCAGGCCGCAGGGGATGGAAAGCACCACCGCCAGCGCGGTGCCCCAGACGGCGATTTGCAGGGTCACGGCCATCTCGCTGAGATAGTCCTGCCACTGGCTGAAGTCCGGCGGGAAGAAGTCGGCGGCGAAGGTCGCCATGTTGCCCGCGTCCTGGAACAGGGTGACCGGGTTCATTTCGGCTCCCTTCCAGGAGACCACGAGCACTGCCAGCAAAACGGCCCAGCCGATCAGCGAGAACCAGCTGCGCTTGGGGGGTGGGATAGTGATGGTTTGCATATTTAGCTCCGTCGTGTTTTCTCCCTCTCCCTGTGGGAGAGGGCCGGGGTGAGGGCATCAGCGTACGCCGCTGCCCCCTCACCCTAACCCTCTCCCCATAGGGGAGAGGGGACTCATTACTGCACCGCTTTTGCCGTCGCGTTCATTGCGCCAATCGCCGCCGTGGTACGGTCAAGGTCATTGAGCCGCGCCTGAATATCGGCGGTCTTGCTGGCCTTCTCTTCGGCGTTCAGCGTGCTGTTGCCCTTCACCGTTTGCATCTCTTTAAACAGCGTCAGCTGGCGAATCGGCAGCAGCTGCAGGTCGCTGGAGGCGCGGAACGGCGCCCAGCCCAGACGTTCCAGCACCGCTTTCTGCTCTGGCGTTTTGCCGTAGCTCATAAAGAAGCTGTAGACCTTGTCCTTAGTGGCTTCGGAGAGGTTTTTACGCCACACAATCGGGTCACCGGGGATCAGCGGCGATTTCCAGATTACCTTCAGCGCTTTCAGCTTCTCCGGCGCGGAAACCTTCAGCTTGTCGAGGTTTTCGGTGTTATTGGTGGCGACATCCACCTGCTTGTTGGCAACCGCCAGAGCGTTGGTTTCGTGGCTGGCGTTGAGCGTGCGCTTGAAGTCGCTGGCGGAGGCGTTGTTTTTGGCGAAGACGTAGTAGCCCGGCACGAGGAAGCCGGAGGTGGAGTTCGGGTCACCGTTGCCGAAGGTCAGCTCTTTGCGTTTGGCGAGCAGGTCGTTGAGGTTGTTGATGGGGCTGTCTTTGTTGACGATCAGCACGCTCCAGTAGCCCGGTGAACCGTCGGCGGCGACGGTCTGCGCGAACACCTGGCCGTTGGCGCGATCCACCGCTTCCATGGCGGAGAGGTTGCCGTACCAGGCGATATCCACTTTATTGAAGCGCATGCCCTGGATAATCCCGGCGTAGTCCGGGGCGAAGAAGGCGTTCACCTTCACGCCCAGCGACTTTTCCATATCCTTCAGGAACGGTTCCCACTGCGGTTTCAGGTTCTGCTGCGATTCCGTCGAAATAATGCCGAAGTTCAGCGCTTTTTCCTGCTCCTCCGCGTGTGCGGGAGCGAACAGGGTGCTGAGGCTAAACATGCTGGTGAAGGCCAGCGCGGCAACGGCTTTATAACTCATTTCCATTCCTCATCGTGGGGACGTTAAGCAGCCTGCGCGTTCTCTTCGACGCGATTGATGCTGCGGTAGAGATGGTCAAAACGTTCGTTATCAAACTGCTGGCTGCTGCCGTCGTAGAACACGTGTCCCTGACGTAGCGCGATGATGCGTTCGCAGTAGCGCAGCGCATAGTCGACCTGGTGCAGCGTCACCACCACGGTGATGCCGTCGGTCTGGTTAATGTCGCGCAGCGTGTCCATCACGATGCGCGCCGATTCCGGGTCCAGCGAGGCGATAGGCTCGTCGGCAAGAATGACTTTTGCCTGCTGCATCAGCGCGCGGGCAATGGCGACGCGCTGCTGCTGGCCGCCGGAGAGAGTAGACACGCGCTGGTGGGCCATGTGCGCCATGCCGACGCGGGTGAGCGCCTGCAAGGCGCGCTGTTTTTGTTCGCGGGTGAACCAGCTAAAACAGGTGCGCCAGAACGGCGTGCTGCCGAGCGCGCCGATCAGCACGTTCTCCAGTACGCTCAGGCGGTTAACGAGGTTGAACTGCTGAAAGATGTAGCCGGTGTGGGCGCGGCTTTGGCGGATGTCGCGCGCCAGTCGGCCCGCCTGCTGTACGGTTTTGCCCAGCAGCTCAATGCGGCACTCCGGCGTTTTATCGCCGACGATCAGGCCGCTCAGATGACGTAAAAGGGTGGATTTGCCAGAACCGGACGGGCCAAGCAGAGCCACCATCTCACCGGCGTGGACGTTCAGGTCAACGGCGTGCAGCACCTGATGCTGGTTGAACGTTTTGTTCAGCTTTTCAACGCGAATAATTGTTTGCATGTTGGACCCCTCAAAAAAGGTGGCCCCATCGTGGCGAACTTGTGTGACATTTGGGTTAAGAGATAGTTACTGAGGGATGAATAGTTGACGGGAATTCGATGACAGAGCGGGAGGCCGGGCCTCCCGTGGGGTCAGAGCGTGGGCTCCTGCGGTTTGACAACGTTAATCATCCACGGCACGCCGTACCGGTCGACCACGCGGCCAAAACCGTGCGCCCAGAAGGTCTCCTGCCAGGGCATTTCCACTTTGCCGTTGGCGGCGAGATTATCAAACCAGCGTTTGCCTTCTTTGACGTCCTGGGTGTCGAGCACCAGCGTAAAGCCCGCGTAGTGGGCGTTATCCGGCGAGGTGCCGTCGCTCATCATGATGTCGCTGCCGGCGATGTGCACGTTGGCGTGGGCGATAGCGCTGTCGGGAAATTTCAGGCCGGAGGGGCAGCCGCCTTCGTCGTCCATCGCGGACGGCGGCATTTCGCCAAAGGTGATTTTATAGCGCAGTTCCGCACCCAGCGCCTGCTGGTAGTAGGCAATGGCATCGGCGCAGTTGCCGGAAAAGGCGAGATAGGGACTTAAAGGCATGATCGTTACCTCAGGTAAGAGTAGCCAGTTAAGTGTAGTGCGTGTCGGTGCAGGGAGCTAAGCGTGGCGGGGGGAGTGCCGGATGGCGCTTCGCTTATCCGGCCTACGGGACAGTGCAATTGGTAGGCCGGATAAGATACGTAGCATCGCCATCCGGCAATGCTACAGGCTCAATCAGTTCTTTTTCACAAACTCAGATTTCAGCTTCATCGGGCCAAAGCCGTCGATTTTGCAATCGATGTTGTGATCGCCTTCGACCAGACGGATGTTTTTCACTTTGGTGCCGATTTTCAGCATCGAAGAGCTGCCTTTGACCTTCAGGTCTTTGACGACGGTGACGCTGTCGCCGTCGGCCAGCAGGTTGCCGTTGGCATCTTTAACAATCAGCGCATCGCTGTCTTGTGCCGGTTCAGCATCGTTCCACTCGTGTGCGCATTCCGGGCAGATGAACATGCCGTTGTCTTCGTAGGTGTATTCGGAGTTGCATTGTGGGCAGTGGGGTAATGACATGGAGTGTTTCCTCAAAAGTGCAGTGCGAAAGGCAAGGGCCTGAAAAAACGGCAAATCGCCGAAAATAGCCCTGATTATACAATAAAACCCTGCATTTGTCGGTGTTATCCCGGACGGGATGGGGAAGGGCGGGGAAATTATCCCTCTCCCCGGCGGGGAGAGGGAACCGATTTAGTGGTGCGCGGACTCCGGTATCACCTGCTTTTCGGCGCCTTCCGGTTTTGGTGCGCCGTAACGTTTCGCATACAGCGCGGTAATAATCGGCACCAGAATCGCGGTGACAATCACGCTTGCGGCAACCAGCGCCGTGGCGGAAGCGGCCACCGGGGCGAACGATGGGTTAATCTGCGCAATGATCACCGGGTTCGCCACGGCAGCACCTGCTGCGGAAGAGGCGGCGACGCCTGCGGTACCATTACCACCCCCGATCACGCGGTCAGCAATAATCAGCGGAATACCGGTGATAACGATAACGGCAACACCCAGCAGAATGCCCAGCAGGCCGGTGTCCATAATCACGCTCAGGTTGATGGTGTTACCCAGCGCGAAGCCGAAGAACGGAATCAGTACCGGCGTGGCTTTGCTGAAGAAAGAACGCAGATCGTGGTCCAGGTTGCCCAGCGTAAAGCCGATCAGGAACGGCAGCACCGCACCGATAAAGTGGTGTGGCTCGAAGGAAGCGAGACCTGCGGAACCGAGGATCACCATGGTCATCAGCGGGCCGGATTCCAGAGACATCAGTACGAATGCGCCGGACTCTTCTTTGGTGCCGTACTGGTTCATCAGGCTGGCGTACAGGCCGCCGTTGGTCATATCCATCGCGGAAACGATCGCCAGCACGGAAAGCCCGGCGAAGAAACCGGTCTGAATACCGCCCTCAGGAATAAACATCGCGGCAATCATCGCCACGACCCACGCCACGCCGATTTTGGTCAGCACCAGCGTACCGGATTTACGTAATACCGTGCCGGTGGCGCGCAAATCAATGGATGCCCCAATACAGAAGAACCAGACGGCCAGAATAGGCACCGTTCCGCCGATCATACCTTTAGTGAAAGATCCGAAATATTCACCGGTGTCAGGTGCAAAGGTATTTAATACCGCGCCTAACAGTAACGGGATCAGCATCATCCCACCAGGGATTCGTTCCATTGTTGCTTTAATTTTCATGTGGCATCCTCGCTTCGTGCCGTCGGCTGACGTCAGAAGAGATTAAGTATAATAATTTCAGTTGTTTATATTGCTATCGTCTGGTGTTTACATCCCAGTAGCCTACCCATGCGTAGGAATTTTCTGGCATGTTTAACGTTGTTTCGGACGCTATAATGC
Organism: Kluyvera sp.; assembly: GCF_047971185.1. GTDB lineage: Bacteria > Pseudomonadota > Gammaproteobacteria > Enterobacterales > Enterobacteriaceae > Kluyvera. The sequence goes on along the minus strand of NZ_JBKDZH010000051.1, from coordinate 13,216 downwards.
ATTTGCTGGAATGCTGATTCAATCAAAATAAAACAGTGTTTTAGTTATGTGGATCACATATTTCATAAATGGAATCAGCGTTCTGATGAGATTGAGAAATGCTGTGAAAACATTGTGAAATATTTTGAAATAAGTTTTATCTTAGATGAGGAAAAAAGGGGGGCGATTTGCGCGATTTTTCGGCTGGTCAAACCGCGATGGTCGGTCAAATGTGAGGGAAATATTTCGCCAGCGTAGTCGGTGTCATGCTTTTGTTAAGTTGATCACAATATTAATCGCTGTTAGGGTAAATAGGATTGCCCCTCTGTGGGATTTTTTCGAGAGGCGCCTTTTTAACAGACTCGCCATCAGGCTCAACAGGTTTGATTGTCCGGAGAACATACTCCACCGCCGACATGCAAACCTGCTACGCTTGGATAAACGGAACCAGAATTGCCACGGTTCCCTTTACGCACCTTCGCAAACGCCTTGCCGTTTGCCGCCACGGGGTGTGCGTTCAAGGCGAAATTGAACGAGGAAAACCATGCTTAGAAGGAAAAAAGTAAAACCGATCACGCTTCGTGACGTCACCATTATCGATGATGCCAAACTACGCAAAGCAATTACCGCCGCTTCGTTGGGTAACGCGATGGAGTGGTTCGATTTCGGGGTTTATGGATTCGTGGCCTACGCGCTGGGTAAAGTCTTCTTCCCGGACGCAGACCCAAGCGTACAGATGATTGCCGCACTGGGGACCTTCTCCGTTCCCTTCCTGATTCGTCCGCTGGGCGGGCTGTTCTTCGGGATGCTGGGGGATAAATACGGCCGCCAGAAGATTCTCTCCATCACCATTATCATTATGTCGCTCAGTACATTCTGTATCGGGCTTATTCCGTCGTATGAGTCCATTGGTATCTGGGCGCCTGTGCTGCTGCTGCTGTGTAAAATGGCGCAGGGCTTCTCGGTCGGCGGCGAATATACCGGGGCGTCGATCTTCGTTGCCGAATATTCACCGGACCGTAAGCGCGGCTTTATGGGCAGCTGGCTGGACTTCGGTTCTATCGCCGGGTTTGTGATGGGCGCAGGGCTGGTGGTTCTGCTCTCTACGGCGGTCGGTGAGGCCAACTTCCTCGAATGGGGCTGGCGTATTCCGTTCTTCGTCGCGCTGCCGCTAGGGGTTATCGGTCTTTACCTGCGTCATGCGCTGGAAGAGACGCCGGCGTTCCAGCAGCACGTGGATAAGCTCGAGCAGGGCGATCGTCAGGGCCTGCAGGACGGCCCGAAAGTATCGTTTAAAGAGATCGCCACCAAGCACTGGCGTAGCCTGCTGGCCTGTATCGGCCTGGTTATCTCGACCAACGTCACCTACTACATGCTGCTGACCTACATGCCGAGCTACCTGTCGCATAACCTGCACTACTCGGAAGACCACGGCGTGCTGATTATTATCGCCATTATGATCGGGATGCTTTTCGTGCAGCCGGTGATGGGGCTGCTGAGCGACCGCTTCGGCCGTCGCCCGTTCGTGGTAGTGGGCAGCGTCGCGCTGCTGGTGTTCTCGATTCCGGCATTTATCCTGATTAACAGCAACTCGATCGGGCTGATTTTCTCCGGCCTGCTGCTGCTGGCGGTGATCCTCAACTGTTTCACCGGGGTGATGGCTTCGTCGCTGCCGGCGATGTTCCCGACCCACATCCGCTATAGCGCGCTGGCCAGCGCCTTTAACATCTCGGTGCTGGTGGCCGGTCTGACGCCGACGCTGGCGGCCTGGCTGGTTGAGTCAACGCAGAACCTGATGATGCCGGCTTACTATCTGATGGTGATTGCGGTGATTGGTCTGATTACCGGCGTGACGATGAAAGAGACCGCCAACCGTCCGCTGAAAGGCGCGACACCTGCGGCCTCGGATATCGAGGAAGCGCGTGAAATTCTTCAGGAGCATCACGACCATATTGAGCACAAGATTGAAGATATTGACGCGGAGATTGCCGAGCTGCAGGAGAAACGCTCGCAGCTGGTGATGCAGCATCCGAAGATTAACGAGTAAAACGTAGCCCGGCCGAGCGCAGCGACGCCGGGAAACAGATCAAACAACCCCGGTCGGCCCGTTAAGCCGCCGGGGTTTTTTGATGCTTACCGTTCGCGGAACGCTTCCGCTTTGGCCCGCAGAATCGGCTTCAGCAGATAGGAGAGAACCGTTTTCTTACCGGTAATAATATCTACCGACGCCACCATCCCAGGGATAATAATCAGCGGCTTCTCGTCGCTGCCCAGGTGGTTTTTCTCGGTACGCAGGCGAATGACGTAGAAGCTTTTCCCCTCTTTATCCGTCACCGTATCCGGGCTGATTTGCTCCAGCTTCGCCTTCAGGCCGCCGTAGATGGTGTAGTCATAGGCGGTGAATTTGACGATAGCTTCCTGACCCGGACGCAGGAACGCGATGTCCTGCGGGCGGATTTTCGCCTCGACCAGCAGCGTATCATCCAGTGGAACGATTTCGACCAGGTCATTACCCGGCTGAATAACGCCGCCGATGGTGTTGACCATCAGCTGCTGCACGATACCGCGCACCGGCGAGGTGACGAGGGTACGGTTCACCCGGTCTTCAATCGCTTTGCCGGAGGCTTCGATTTTGCTGAGATCGGTTCGCGCTTCATTGAGCTGCGACAGCGCTTCGCTGCGGTAGCGGCCACGCGTTTCATTGATTTTGCTCTCAATCTCTTTAATCGCCGCCTCGGCGCGCGGCACGGCCAGGGTTACGGACTCAAGCTGCCCGCGGGTTTCCACCTCAGAACGACGCAGACGCAGCACCTCGACCTTAGAAATCGCCCCTTTGGCGACCAGTGGCTCAGACATGCTGATCTCCTGCTGCAACAGGCTCAGGCTGCGGCGGTACTGCGAGCCTTTGGCCTGATAGTCCAGCAGCTCCTGCTTCTTCTGCACCAGCTGTTCGTTTAAGCCGGACAGTTCGCTCTGGATACGCTTGTTGACGCTGGCGAACAGCTCCATTTCGCCGTTGGCGATATCCGGCGATTTCTCGAGGATATCCGGCGACAGGGTCAGGGTCTCTTTATCGTCCAGCTGCGCGGTCAGGCGCTGAATGCGGGCCTCCAGCGCCAAACGGTCGGCCTCAGACTCACCGGCGTTAGAGCGAAAGCGGGTGTCGTCCAGGCGCAGCAGCGGTGCGCCGGCTTTGACCACTTCACCTTCGTGCACGAACACCTCAGCCACAATCCCGCCCTCCAGGTTCTGGATTTTTTGCAGGCGTGAGGACGGGATCGCTTTACCATCGCCGCGCGTGACTTCATCAATGTCGGCCAGCGATGCCCAGGTAATCATGATGATAAAGAAGCCGAGAATGGCCCACAGGGTGATACGCACCACCCGCGGGGAGTCATCGATAAGCGCCTTATTCACCTCGTTAGCGGTGAGCGTAGAGGCATTTTTGTCGCCAAACAGCCATTTCATCAGGCGGGTAAGTCGGTTAGCGTTGCGCATGAATTTGTCCTTTCTTCAGTGCGTTCATCACGCTTTCTTTCGGACCATCGGCGATGATTTTGCCGTTGTCGAGGATAATCAGACGATCGACCAGCGTCAGCAACGAGGCGCGGTGGGTCACCAGCAACAGCGTTTTGTTGCGCACCATTGGCGTCAGCGCCTTCTTAATCAGGTCTTCGCTGGTGTTATCCATCGAACTGGTTGGCTCATCCATCAGCAGCACCGGCGGGTCGAGCAGCAGCGCACGAGCCAGCGCGACGGCCTGTCGTTGGCCGCCGGAGAGGTTCATCCCGCGTTCACCGACCTGCATGTTGTAGCCGGACGGGTGACGGCGCGCAAACTCGTGCACGCCGGCTAAGGTGGCCGCGCGCAGCATTGTTTCTTCGTCCACGTAGCTGGCGCCGCTTAACAGGTTGTCGCGCAGCGTGCCGCTGAACAGATGGATATCCTGCGGCGCGTAGCCGATGTTGTGGCGCACGTCGTTGACGTCGAGCTGGCGGGCGTCGATACCGTCAATCAGGATAGTGCCGCCGTCGGGCTGGTAGAAACCGACCAGCAGCTTGGCCAGCGAGCTTTTGCCGGAGCCGCTGCGGCCGATAATCCCGACCTTCTCGCCCGGCTCAATTTTCAGCGAAATACCGTTGAGCGACAGGAACTGGTTATGCGGATAGCGGAAGCTAACGTCGCGGAATTCGATGGCTCCGGAGAGCGTTTCGCGCTTCAGCGGCACTTCGTCGTCCTGCACTTCCTGCTCAAGGTCCATCATGTTGTCGATGGTGGCCTTGGTCATTTTCGCGCGCTGGTAGCGGGTGATCAGGCTGCAGAGCTGGCCAATCGGCATCATCGCGCGACGGTTCAGCAGGTAACAGGCGATCAGGCCGCCCATACTGAGGCTACCGGCAATAATGCTGTAAACCCCGACGACAATCATCACCACGCCCGCGATTTGTTGAATCCAGGCGGTGAAGTTCACCGCGACGTAGGACAGCGATTTGACCCGCAGCTCAAGCTTGCTGAGCTGGCCGATAATCTGTTCCCACTGGTACTGACGCTCGCTTTGCGCGTTGTTGACCTTGATGGCGTCCAGCCCGGTAATGGTCTCAACCAGCATGGCCTGACGTTCCGTGGAGAGGCGATAGGTTTTCTGCACCTGCGCCTGCAGCGGGCGCTGAATCATCCAGTTGACGAGCAGCGCCAGCGGGTAACAGAGCAGCGGAACGAAGGCCAGCGGGCCGCCGATGATACCGATAACCAGCAAAATCAATAAGGTAAACGGCAGGTCGATCAGCGCCGTCAGGGTGAGCGATGAGAGAAAATCACGTACCGACTGGTATTCCTGAAAGTGCTGCGTAAAGCTGCCGACGCGTAACGGGCGCGCTTTCATCCTCATGCCGAGCAGGCGCTCGAAAAGCGCCGCCGAGACGATAAGATCGGTCTTTTTCCCCGCTAAATCGAGGCAGATACCGCGTAATACTTTCAGTATCAGGTCAAAGATAAAGGCAATCGAAATACCGATCGCCAGCACCCACAGGGTGGCGGTCGCCTGGTTGGGCACCACGCGGTCGTAAACGTTCATCACGAACAGCGGCGTGGCGATAGCGATCACGTTGATGATAAAACTGGCGACGATAGAGTCAAGATAGAGGAATTTCGACAGTTTTAACGTGTCTTTGAACCAGGACTTCGTGCGCGGGATAATGGCCGTCGGCTGGCTATCAAATTCGTGCCCGCGCTGGATAAAAATGGTTTTCCCGCTGTAGTTTTCCGCCAGCGTTTCGCGCTCGAGCACGATTTCGCCGCCTTCCGTTTCCGTCGACAGCAGACGCGCGCGCTGCTGGTCATCCCAGCCGATCAGCACCGCGGCCTGCTCGTTTTTAAGCAGCACAATGGCGGGCAGCGAGAGGGCGGTGATTTTTTCCAGCGGCCGCTGTAATACGCGCGCTTTTAACCCCGCACGCTGCGCGGCGCGCGGAAAGGCGCTGAGGGTCAGGCGGTGTTCATTCAGCGGTAGCCCGGCGGTTAAGACGTTGCGGCTGGTGATGATATTGTGCAGCTGGCACACGATCATCAGCGAGTCGAGCAGGGGATCATCATGGTTTTGACGTGGGTCGAGTCTGATGGAGTCATCAGGAGAGGTATTTGCTTGCTCAAGTGGATCAGTATAAGACGCCATAATCAGACCTTATATACCAGCGAAAAACTCGCTAAGGCTAGAGAATATAATGGGTTATCTCACCATAAGATGAGATAACCCGTAGGCCCAAAATCTGTTACTTCAGGTCAGGTAAATTGCTGTGTGCCGTTTGCTGCACCTCGACCGGCTGCGCGGCAGACGGTGCCTGAATATTCAGCTGCTTTAACAGATCGCCGATACGGGCGTTGATGCGGTAGGTGGTGAACATCTCCGTAAACTGCATCTCGACGTAGCGGCGCTGGGCGTTGAAGACTTCGTTTTCGCTGTCCAGCTACGTTCGCCGATGCTGAACTGCTCCTGGTAGGCGGTACGTACCACGGCGCTGCGATCGGCATAGTCTTTGGCGATCGGCACCTGCTGTTTGGCGTTCTGCCAGGCGTTCCACGACAGACGCAGCTCTTCATCCAGCTGGCGAAGGGCGTTACGCTTCACGTCCTGCGCCTCCTGCATTTTATACGCATAGGATGACAACTGTGCCTGGTCGCTGCCGCCGTTAAACAGGTTATAGTTCATACGAACCATGGCCTGCCACTCCTGGTCATGACCGCGCGTGCCGTCAACGTTGTTATCCATACGGCGACCCACGTCGATATTAACGCTCGGGTAGAAGCGGGATTTCGCCGCTTCATACTGCTGACGGGTGGCCTCAACGTCCGAATCCGCCTGTTTCAGCAGCGGGCTGTTTTCCAGCATCAGCTTCCGCGCTTCGGCCTGCGAGGCCGGGACTTTGGTGGTCATCGGCATCGAAAGACCGGTCGCTTCTTTGCCGATCACACTGTAGTAGTTGGCCTGCGCATCTTCCAGGTTGGTTTGCTCGGTCAGCAGGTTGTTTTTTGCCTGCGCCAGACGGGCCTGCGCCTGTTCATAGTCGGCGGTACGGCCTACGCCCTGCTCGGTACGCAAACGAATCTGATCGAAAATACGTTCGTGGCTTTTCAGGTTATCCTGCGCCAGCTTCACCATTTTCTGACGCATCAGCACGTCAAGGTAGCTCTGGATGGCGTCCAGCGCGGTCACTTCACTGGTATTCATCACCGAGAACGCACGTGAGTTCACGGTGGCTTTCTGGCGTGCGACTTCGCTTGAAGTGGCAAAGCCGTTAAACACGTTCTGCCGCAGGTTGATGCTTGATTCGCTGCGGTGCAGGTTACGACGATGATCGTCTGCCGCACGGGTAGAGGAGTTATCGGTCTGCTCCCAGCCGGTCCCGGCGGACAGATCCAACGTCGGCAAATAGCCACCCTTCGCGGCACGCAGATCCTGGTCGGCAGAATAACGGCTATTCACCGACGCGCTCACCTGCGGATGCCATAGTAAACTGTCTCTGACCGCTTGCTCGAGCGACGCCGCGCTCACGTTGTTGGCAAACAGTAATGGCAGAGAGATGCCTGTTAATACCCGAATGTGTTTATTCATCATGTCGTCCTTTCCTTTCGTACATTTCCCTGACTCGTGGCTTTACCCGCCAGAGGCAATGTCATTAGACAAAAAACAAAATAGGTGCCAACGCTCATGGGGCTGATAGCAGCCCCATGGCGTTATGCATCAGGCTTCAACTTCAGGTTTGGCAATTAAATCATCCGGCTCATTGCTGGCCCAGGTCTGACTGCCGTCTGCGTCTCCGCCTTCCGCCGGAACATGCTCAACGTTATTTGGCGTTTGCGCCGTTTCCGTTGTCTCCGTTGTTGGAATGAGGTTGGAGATATCCTTATTGTCACCCTCATTTATAATATCACTGAATGATAAAGGTTCATCCTGACTAATAATGGTGGTTTCTTGACCAGACTCATTACTATTGTCGTTGTGATTACTTTCTCCACTGATTGTTTCAGTTTCATGAACCGTGCCATCGTCGCTATTGCTGCCCAGCAGGGTAGTGAGTGAGTTTTCCTCCGTGTCACCGTGCGCGTCGTTCAGCGGGGCGCTATCGGTGGTCAGGCTATCGGGTGCATCGCCGACGTTATTGAGAACCAGCGAGTCGCTGTCCACCAGCGGATTATCGAGGCTATCCGCATCGGTATCCTGCGGGTCATCACTGATCTCGGCCGTTTCTTCTGGGGTATCCGTCGGTTCCGTGGAGACGTTATCCTCTGCATACTGACTCTCGTCGACGTGGTCGTCGCTGTCCGTGGGTTGCAGGGTGTGGTCTTCGGTATTGGCATCCTCTACGGTTTCGACGTCGATAGGGGTGTCCGCCATGGTCGCCATAGCGATATCCATTTCCTGGGCGTCAAGAGACAGTTCCTCGTTGTCGACGCTGCTGTAATCCCATTGTGTGGTATCGGCGTATCCATTTTCGCTGCTGAACTCATCTCCTTCGTAAGTTCCCGCGGAGGTATCTACATCCATGGCGAGTTCGAGTGTGGTGTCTTCGCCATCCGGTATGGTGATAGTGATTTGACCGTTGAAATCCTTAATACCGTCCTCAAAGATGAGCGTATAGGTGCCGTCTTCGTTGTACATGACGGTCACGTGCTCCATGTCATTTCCACTGAATACTGCATCTTTCGGTAGCCCATGCAGCGTTATTTGCGTGATGGTTTGCGTCTCACTTTCGCTATCCAGATCGACGTTTATATCCAGAGTAACCTTCCAGCTTGCCGTGGTTTGCCCCGGATGCTCGGAGAGACCATCCCCATAAATGACGCCTTCGATAAATTTTGTGGCATTCGGGATGAGCTGTGTTTTACCGTCAGCGCTGAATATTTTGATTGCGGTCAGGTTGTTGAATTGACCGTTATCTTTTTCTGTAGCGCTGAATTGGTAGTCAGCCGCTTCGCCGACTAAAAAGATGTAATCTTTACACCCGCTCTCTCCAATAGCTATCTGATCCCCGCCGACCCCGCCTAGCTTGCTTCCGTTTGTGGCCTGTGAGTGAGTGCCTATTACAAAGATATCGCTGTAGCTTTCGCTGTCATTCAGCTTCGTCGCATCCACGTTTTTACTGGTGTAATACTGGATTTGCGACGGATCATCACAGGTCGGCTCAGGATCGACGCCCTTAGTGAGCCAAACCCGAACGCTGCTTCCTATCGCGGTAATGACTCCGTCGACCACGTCAAATCCATAAGGTTCTGAAGAACCGCCGTTAACCTGGAATACCTTGCCTTCCGTTGATTCACCGGGGATCTCGGACTTTATGCCTGGAGTCACGTTAACGGAGAGTGTGACTTTTTCGTTGTCGGAATCAGAGTCGCTGTCGGAATCAGAGTCGCTGTCGGAATCTGAGTCGCTGTCGGAGTCAGAATCGCTGTCGGAGTCAGAATCGCTGTCGGAGTCCGAGTCGCTGTCGGAGTCGGAATCGCTGTCGGAGTCCGAGTCACTGTCGGAGTCGGAATCGCTGTCGGAATCTGAGTCGCTGTCGGAGTCTGAGTCGCTGTCGGAGTCGGAATCGCTGTCGGAATCTGAGTCACTGTCTGAGTCGCTGTCAGAGTCTGAGTCGCTGTCGGAATCTGAGTCGCTGTCGGAATCTGAATCGCTGTCGGAATCTGAGTCGCTGTCGGAGTCAGAATCGCTGTCAGAGTCAGAGTCAGTGTCAGAGTCAGAGTCGCTGTCGGAGTCCGAATCGCTGTCGGAATCTGAGTCACTGTCAGAGTCTGAGTCGCTGTCAGAGTCTGAGTCGCTGTCGGAGTCCGAGTCACTGTCAGAGTCTGAGTCGCTGTCGGAGTCAGAATCGCTGTCGGAGTCCGAGTCGCTGTCGGAGTCCGAGTCGCTGTCGGAGTCCGAGTCGCTGTCGGAGTCAGAATCGCTGTCGGAGTCCGAGTCACTGTCAGAGTCCGAATCGCTGTCGGAATCCGAATCGCTGTCGGAATCCGAGTCACTGTCGGAATCTGAATCGCTGTCGGAATCTGAGTCGCTGTCGGAGTCAGAGTCGCTGTCGGAGTCAGAGTCGCTGTCGGAGTCAGAGTCGCTGTCGGAGTCAGAGTCGCTGTCGGAATCTGAGTCGCTGTCAGAGTCAGAATCGCTGTCGGAGTCCGAGTCACTGTCGGAATCAGAGTCTGAATCACTATCCGCATCAGCATCCGCATCAGTATCATCATCGACTAAACTGCGATCGACGGGGTCGAGGATCGTCATTTCCTCAACAATATCGGTATCCGGGAAATCCAGCCCTTCCGTTGGGTAGCCCGCGGTGGGGTCAACGACTTCGCCCGTCAGATCGAGAATCACGTGCGTGTGCGCGCCGCCGACGCCAGGTTCACCGCCGCTTTCGACGATGGTTTGTGGGCCTGCGGCGGTCGCTTCAAGGGTTTGGGTCGGGTCCTGACCCTCGGCAATCGCCTGCTGGATTGCGGCAATATCAACAGGAGGGGTATCAGGAGTAGCGGCAGGGGAGATGCTTGTACTATCCCAGAGGCTATCGCGTCCAAGATCGAGATTTTTGCCATTGGCCAGGCTCAGCGTGACCGCGCCGTCGGCACTGGTTTGAATTTGTTCACCGGCAAAAATTTTATCCCCTTCCACCAGTAAGCGTCTGCTTCCGTCAGGTGAAATAGCGAAGGCTTGCCCTATTATCGCTTTTATTACTCCGGTTACATCAGCCATATCTTACTCCTCTTAATCTTACGTGAACGATTCCATTTGTTCATGGCTCATAGAGTGGTTGTGTATAACTTCGCTCCATGGCAGCACCGTCAACACAAAACACCGTAGCTAATACGTTTGTGTGCGTGCTGATAGTATTCCAGCCCCGCCTGGAGATGAGGGCTGGTAAATAAAAATCTGGCTATGGTTATAAAGTAATATGCAAAAAAGACAGTTTCTTTGATTTTAATGTCGTTTTAGTAAGAATTTTCCACAAAGAAATAGGATTATGTCTGTTTCTGATAAGGTCATGAAATACCTGGCAGAAAAATTCATGCTGTATAAGGGTTATGATAGACGGTTTTATAATTTATTGATATTAAATGAAATTTACTTTTCTTACTGCTCATTGTTGTAAGGTTTTTATGGCTGTGATTTAACAGGCTTATGCTCTAACATATTGATAATAAATGAGCTATTCTAATCTTGATGGACCATTCTATTATTATTTCAATATTATCCCTAATGCATTAGATAACCTTACGATAAAAAAGAATGTATTATCTGAAATATTTGAGTTTAGCGCTGTCAATTGGTTAATAAATTTAATTGGTTAGCCGGATGTGGCATGGCACATTTTTAGAATTACAAAATTTCGTATTTGTAATAGCTTTGTTGGGGGTATTTTTATGATGAAATATGTAATATCAGACCATCTGGTCTAAAATATAGATAAGAAAGATTGTCTTATATACGTTGAATTGTTGAATGTATTGGCCAGGGAAAAAGAAAAGGGCTAGCGTAAGCTAGCCCTTTTGTATTAAGCATCCGTATCCGGCTGCGCGATCAGGTGATCCAATTCGGCCGCATCGTATGCGCCCCAGGACTCTCCGCCACTGCCTGAACTTTCGGCGGGCACATCCTGAACGTGCCCTGCTGTCGATTCGCTGTCGGCAGCGTCCGCGACCTGAATCAGCGAACTGAGGTCTTTCGCGTCATCATCATGAATGATGTCGCTGAGATCGATAACGTTCTCCTGGTTTGGCTCGCTGGTTTCAACCGCCGCTGAGTTATCCGCCTGCGTCGCTTCGCTCTGCGCGGCATCGCTGCTGTTTAACTGGCTATCGATATCATCCAGCAAGAGACTGAGCGACGTTTCCGGGTTTTCCTCGGCAGTTTGCGTCAACGAAGCGTCCTGGTTCACGCTGCTCAGGTCGAGCTCATCATGGTCATCCAGCAGGGTTGAGGCATCTTGATCCGTAGTGATGTTGTCATCCGTTGTCTCCGTAGAGGCCGTCTCGTCCGTTGGGTCGGCCGAGTCGGTCGCTGCGGTTTGTTCGGATGTGTTGTCACCATCGGTATGATCCGTCGTCTCCGTAGAGGCCGTCTCGTCCGTTGTGTCGGTCGAGTCGGTATCTGCAGTCTGTTCGGATGTGCCGTCACCTTCGCTCTGATCCGTCGTCGACTCCTCGCCGGTCTGCGCTGGTGAATCTGTCTCTCCCGCCTGATCTGCGCTGGTGCTGTTATTGGTTGTATCCGTCGAAGCGGTATCGTCAGCATGGCCATGATCGCCGCTTTCCGCGTGATCCGACGTCGCATGATGTACGTCGTCGTCCGCGCTCATCAGGCTTGCCGAATCGCTATCCGCATGATGATCTTCGTCACCAGTGATAGCGATCGCGTGATCGCCGCTGTTAGCATCGATCTCGCCCGAAGAATGCGACGAACCATCAACCTCGCTAGTGATCTCCACCTTGATCGACCCGAGATCGTCGATCTGCGTCGATGAGGTAAAGGTGAGATCCATATTCAGGTTGCTATCACCGGTGATATCGATAACCACGTTGCCATGTTCATCAACTGTGTAGTTTTCACCGTTGTAGCTGACCGTGGTGCCCGGCGGTAACCCGGTGAGTTTAACTGACGAGATGTGGTCGCCATCCGCCGCACCATCGAGGTTCGCATCAATGTTCAGCTCATACTTCCACGTGGTATCGGTATCCGGATTCGAAGGATCCAGACCTTCCTTCCCGTCACCGGAGATGACTTCCGTCACCTTGTTGTTGCCGCCATACGTTTTACCGTTGATGGTGACGTTCACGCTTTCGTAATAGTTGATGTTGCCATTGACGTTGGCCGAACCCGCTGACGAGCTCCAGTTCGATGAGCCAGGCACGAAGATATAGTCGTTCGCGTCACTCGTTGACGGCTCCCGGTTCCCGTTGACGGCGTTCATCGGATGCTGGGTACCGTCGCTCTGGGTGTAGGTACTGTCTTCATGCAGCACGAAGACGTCCGTTTTACCCTCGTTCCCCTGGTCGTAAACGTGAATATTTTCTGCAGGAATATCGCTGGAAACGTATTTGCCAATATCGCCTTCCGACACCCAAATCACCACGTTAGGGCCGACGGCGACGATCATGCCGTTGCTGTCGACGTCAAAACCATTCCCGCTCGGATCTTTACTGCCGCCGTTCACCTCTGTGACTTTGGATGATTCCGTCACGTTCACGTTAACGTTAAGGGTGACGTCGGAGTCGGAGTCGCCATCGGAATCGGAGTCGCCGTCGGAATCGGAGTCGCCGTCGGAATCGGAATCGCCGTCGGAATCGGAATCGCCGTCGGAATCGGAGTCGCCGTCGGAATCGGAGTCGCCGTCGGAATCGCCGTCGGAATCAGAGTCGCTGTCGGAATCAGAGTCGCTGTCGGAATCAGAGTCGCTGTCGGAATCAGAGTCGCTGTCGGAATCAGAGTCGCTGTCGGAATCAGAGTCGCTGTCGGAATCAGAGTCGCTATCGGAGTCAGAGTCGCTGTCGGAGTCAGAGTCGCTGTCGGAGTCAGAGTCGCTGTCGGAGTCAGAGTCGCTGTCGGAATCAGAGTCGCTGTCGGAATCAGAGTCGCTGTCGGAGTCAGAGTCGCTGTCGGAGTCAGAGTCGCTGTCGGAGTCAGAGTCGCTGTCGGAGTCAGAGTCGCTGTCGGAATCAGCATCGGCATCAGCATCAGCATCAGCATCTGCATCAG
>NZ_JBKDZH010000050.1:0-74372 GCF_047971185.1 Kluyvera sp. | reverse complement strand
GCGTCACCGCCGCTTTTCGCAATGATGATTTGCGCGCTCGCTGCGTCATCTGCAGAGGCGGCAGTATTGTCGCCGAGCTGGCGCGCCTGTTTGCGTAGCGCCTCCATTTCTGGCGATTGCTTATCGACCCCGAGCACGGCCTGCAGTTCGGAATTTTTCTGCGCAAAGTCATAACCGGGCATCAGTAATTTAACCCCGGCCATCGTTCCCGCTGTCGCGATACCGACCCCGGCAGCACCGGCTGCGGCCATGTTACCGGCAAGCTCTTTCCCTGATTTATATCGCTCTTTCACCCGGCTTAATTTCGCCTGCTGCGCACTGACGCGCGCCAGTGCCTCGCGCTGTCGGTTAAGCTGCGCCGTCGTTTCGCTGATGGAGGTTTTGAGCCGACGCTCATCAGCAGACAGGGTGCGGGTATTAATACCGGCCTGCATCAGCCCGGAGCGCTGGCGCTGTACTGACGTTCTCAGGCTGTTGTATTTCGTCTGCAGCTCAGAGGCGGCACGCTTTGCCGCTTCGAGTGCCTGCGCCTGCGCGCGGGTCGGACTGGTGGTGTTTTTAAACTGCACGGCCAGTTCACCGGCCTCGCGTTTCGCTTTCTCAAGCGACTGGCTGGTTACGGCCAGTTGCGCGCTTGCCTTACGAAAGCCGTCGATTTTCGATGCCTGACCGTTCAGGTCACGCAGCCCTTTTTGTGTGTCGCGAATATCACCCGAGAGGGATTTACTCGCGGTCTGGATGGATTTAAGCGGTCGGGTCGCCTGGTCGACCGCTTTCAGCAATACCTCAAGCCTCAGGTTATTACTCATTGTGGTTTCCGCTACGCTGCAGCGCCTTATCGCGCCATGTGATGAGCTCGGTCAGGCTCAGGGAATAGAGCTCTGATGGCGGCCAGTGGAATATCACTGCGATATCCGCCATCAGGTCATCGGTCGAAAGGTCAGGCGGAAAATCTATTCCGCCGAAGCCGGTGACAAAAAACCAATCACCTTAGCGGCCAGCGACAGCATATCGGGCAGGTTCATTGCGGTAAGCTCCTGCGCCGTGAGCGCGGGATAGGTCATGCGGGGCAGTACCTTAATCAGCGCATCGACTTCGGACTGCGCCACCGCTGCCAGACTGACACCGCGCAGGGTACCAGCGTTCGGCTCAATCAGGGTGACTTTATCAATCGTCTGACCGGCACGCTTAATCGGCTTATCGAGGGTCACGACATTCGGGTTTACGGTGTCAATTTCATTGCCAGCCGTATCAACAAATTCAGCGGGTTTACGTGGTGATTTTGCCATGATGTTTTTCTCTACTCTGAAAGGGGATTAATAACCGGCCAGCAGTGCTGACCGGTCAGGGAATTACAGCCCGATTGCGCGGCGGTGCTGTTCCAGACGGTCGACGCCATTCACCTTCTCGACCATGTTGACGGTGTCGATTTCGATGACGTCGCTACCATCAATCGTGAGGCGGTAATAGGTGCAAACGGTCGATAGTTTGGTCGAGGTGTTTTCACCCTGCTTATTCTCGCCGCCGTCGATTTCTTTATGACGGCCACGCATGACCACCTCGACCGCGATGATTTCGCCGGTGTCGTCGCGCTGGTAGGATCCAGCAAAACGCAGCGGCACAGCGTCAGCACCCGGCGCGGCGTACTGCGCCCACAGCGCCACATCAGGCAGGCCACCGACAGACCACTCGACGGTGAGCGCTTCGTCGTCGAGGCCGAGGTCAATCGCCGCCGCACCATTCATACCGCCGCCGCGATAGTTTTCGAGCTTGCGGGTCAGCTTCGGCAGCGTCACGGATTCAACAACGCCCATGTAGCTCAGGCCGTCATTGAACATGTTCAGATATTTGAGTTTGCGGGGTAGTGCCATGTTGTTTCAGGCTCCTTAGCTGTTGACCGATTCGGCCAGATTCACCAGATATTTATCGGTGATACGCTGGCGCAGGGTCAGGCTTTCCAGTGGTGGAACCGGCGTATAGTCGTAGTCGATATACAGTTTCCCGGCCTTGAGGGTTTCCTTATCGTTCGATTCCTCGTCGAACCAGCATTCACCGTCCACGATGTAGCCGTTAGATTTCAGCTCGCGGAATTTGGCGTTAATGCCGTCGACAATGTCACGGATGAGCGATGCGGTGATGGGCTTATCGACCGCCCACATGTGCGCCTCTGCCATCGTGTCGGCCAGCACCTGCGCGGTACGGGTGTAGTTCTCAAACAGGAAAAGCGGGTCATCAGAGCAGGTGCGGTTACCCCAAAAACGGAAACCATCCTTGCGCACCAGCGTCGTCACCCCGGCCTCGTTGAGCAGGTCAGCATCAGTGCCGGATGCCTGCAAATCCCAAAAAACTGACGCGCTGATGCCGGTGACACCCTGTACGCCGACGTTAGACAGGGTTTTGTGCCAGCCGACGGTCTGGTCGATGTAAGCACGCAGGCCGAGTGCGCGGGCGGTGGCGTATGCCGTTGCGGTGGCGTTCGCGGTGGTGTCCCATGCAAGGAAATCAGGCCAGATGACCATCAGCTCGCGCTGACTGAAATTCTCGCGATAGGCCATAGCCTCGGAAATGGTCTTACAGTCCCATGCGCTGACATAGCCAAACGCGCGCAGGCTGATACAGACCGACGCGAGTGCGGTTGCGACTTCCTGCGTATCGAGACCCGGCACACCGAGAATACGCGGCTTAACACCGGTGACCGCTTCGGCAGTCAACAGCGCCTTGATACCGGTGTATTTACCGTTCTCATCCGTGCCGCCGATGATGTTCGAAATGGTCTGCGCCTGAGCAGCATCCGGGTCATCGTCGACACCTTCGGCAACGCGCACGACAACGGTGACGGGTTTAGACTGGTCGGCGATAGCCTGCAGGGATGCGGCCAGCGTGCCTTTTTTACCGGCTTTCGCAATGGCGCTCTGCACATTGGTAATCAGTACCGGCTCATTGAGGGGGAATGTTTCGGCATCCGCATCGCTGGCCGTGCAGACCATGCCGACGATTGCGGTTGCGACAGTTGAAATGACGCGGGTGCCGTCGTTAATCTCAAGCACCTGTACGCCGTGGTGAAAATCACTCATCCGGTTAACTCCGTGGTTAGTGGGCGAGTGTTATTGTCCTGGCTGGTCTGGTGAGGGGCTATTTGTCGGCGATGGGTAGCCGATGGCACATAAACAAATTGAAAAAAAGACGGGCATCAGCCCGCCCTGCGTTACTCCGGTTTAACCGGCCACTCGATACCCGGTGCTGTTGAAGTATCAACTGCGTTCAACGCCTGAATGTACTTCATCCACATAATCAGGCTGGCCTTGTCATCATCGCTGATGATGCCGAGCTGTAGCTCGGTCTGCCACAGACTGATAGTGCTTTGGGCTTCCGCCAGCAATGAGGCTTTTTTCTGCTGCGCCTCAACAACCTGAGCGCTTTTCTGTGCTTCCTCATCCGCGACCCATTCGCTACCGTTCCAGCGGTCATAAGGCGTCAGCGGTTCGATGGTGGTTACATTATCAGGATAATCACCAAGCCCGGTTATCTCGACAGGCTGGCCGGTTTCTGTGTCATACACCGTCTCGCCCCGGTGGTCGATAACATAATCCCACCCATCCAGACTGGTCGCGCGGCACACAGCAAAACCATTTTTTGCGTCGACGGGAGCATCGGTGCAGGAGTTAGCAGGAATACCAACGCCGACAGCAAGAAATTCCACGGATGCCGATAAATATTCTAGCGTCTCACCATCAAAGTTATAGACCGTCATATCGCCAGCTTTAGTGGCGATACCGTTTTTATTCAGCGTTGCTTTTGCCATTACGCCGCCCTCACGATGTAGTTAAATGCGATATTTCGCGGCCTGTTGTCCGTCGAGGTTGTATTGCTTTTTATCGACGTTGTAGACGTAAAATTTCCGCCCTGACCATAACCAATTGCAATCCCTAACGCGCTATCAACATCCTCGATAATCCCATTACCCATATTATCTTTCGTTGTGTTGTGAATGTTTTTAGATACACCCAAATGCTTGGCGGCATTATTCGTTTCATCTGATGACGACCACATTCTGCCTAACGAGTGAACATGCCCTGCGACTAGTGAGTCCTGAGAGGCTAATAACCCCCTACCGCTATCTACCCCGCGCCCATCATCCCAGCCACGGATAAACTCACCGCGCAAATCAGGCAGATTCCCTGACGGAAATACTGCGGCGAGCCCCGGATATTTCACCTTATCAAATACCGCACCATTACATTTCAGCCAACCTGTCGGCGGCGTCGCTGACGGATAAGGGAGCGGCACGCCGACCGGGGTATATTTCGCAATGTCAGTTATTTTCAGGTATTGCGGGTGCGGGTCAGCAGCGGCAAGGTGTGCGGCCAGCAGACTATCAGCATAGGCTTTCACCTCGATAACTTTGTCGTCGACATACTGGCGCGTTGCCAGCACGACTGACGGGTCGATTTTCAGGGTGATAGCCGACGTGCTCGACACAATCAAAATCATGCGAATGGTCTGCGTGCGACCGCTTCCCTCCTGCAGTTGCGGCTTGTAGGTCTCCGGGCAGTTCGCTACGGCAATCAGAATCCCATCATCGTCATAGAGACCAATCTCGCGGATCCAGAAACCACCCTCGTTCTCGGGAATAATTTGCTCCGCGATAATCTGGCTGGTATTGGCCGGGTCAACGGTCAGCAGGTTCAGCGGCGCGATGCGCTTCTGGTTAATGAGCTTCGTCTGCGCCGGGTCAGGGGTCGGCAACGTACCATTCGCATCACCGACGGCCATCTGCGTCAGGTTGAGTTTGGTGCCGAGTGCCGCCGCGTTCGCCAGCCGCGCCGCGCCCTGATTGGTCAGAATGGCAAAATATTTTGCGGTCATGCGTTCACTCTCAGGTTATCAATCAAATGGATGGCCGAGGCCGGGTAATATTCACCGCCGACGACAATTTCCTCGGGGGTGTAGGGGTAAACGGTCAACGCGTCGCCGTCGTAATATCCCACGCCGACATACAGCTCGCCGGTTGAGCTCAGGCTGATAGCCAGCCCGGTCAGGTGGCGGCTTGCCGGTTTTGCGTCTTCAATCAGGCGCTCAAGTTCCTGATACATTTCGTCAGTGATGCCGCTGTCGAGTACACCGACAACGAGGCGGAATGTTCCTGGCTCCTCGTCGAGCTGCCACCACTCGCGCACCTCAATCAGAAAGCCGAGCGGCTCAACCACCCGACGCAATGCGCTGATGGTGCCTTTGTGCTGATGGACGAAAAACGAGGACGCGCAGACGCTGCGCTTTGTCGCCTCCGGCCACTTCTCATCCCACCTGTCGACCGACAGCGCCCACGCCAGATACGGCAGTAGCTTTACCGGACAGATGCGCCAGTTCCACAGGGTGCGCAGCGGTACCGGCACGCGCTGAATCTCAGAGAGTGCAGCAGCAGCGGCAACTTCCAGCGGCGACGAGCCAACGGGTAACAGCCGGTCACTCATCCGAACCCCCGATAGTTATCTGGTACTCGGTACAGTTCGACGCCTGCGACTTACTCAGCACTATGTCGGCCTGCGGTGATGACAGCTCGACACGCTGCACCCCCTCAACATGCAGCGCCGCGTAAATGGCCGACAGGCGGATATCACGCCCGAGGCGGTGCTGCGCGCTGATGTAGCTCTGCAGCTTTTGCTCTGATGCCTGCCTGATGGGCTCTGATTCAGGGCCGGGGTAAACGTAGAGCGTCGCGTCAATCTGGTACGGCACAATCTCGGCTGACTGGACGGTCACCCGGTCGGCCACCGGGCGCACATCTTCGGCGTTCAGAGCTTTATCAACAATCGCCAGTAGTTCATCGCTGGCAGTGCCGTCACCCTCGCGCGATAGCACGGTAATCGTCACGCAGGCTGGCGACGGACTTGCGACTGAGACGTCAGCAACCCGCCCGTCGGCGCTGCGACCGTGATACTCATATGCGCCGACCGGCCCCGCCACGCTCAAGCCCTCAAACGCCTGTTGCGTGCGCAGACGCAGGTCGGTATCGGATTCCATAACGGCAGGTGTCGGCGGAATAGTGGTATCATCCGCCGGGGTGATGGTCAGACGTTCGGTATTGTTGTTCCCTGCCACGACGTCGAGGTCGTTACCGGCGGAATAGGCCAGCGTCACCGCCTGCGCGGCTTCGTTCACCCGCTGACGCCAGATAACTTCACGGTAGGCGTTTTCCTGCAGCAGCTTAACAATCGGCTCTGACTCAAGCGCCAATGTCCGGGCAATGGCCTCCTGCTGGTCTTCGGGATAGAGCGAAATCAGTATCGCTTTGCGTTCCGCAAGGATGGTTTCATAGTCCAGTTCCTCAACCACGTCGGGAACGGGTAACTGACTCAGGTCAACGGTTGCCATAGTGATTTAACCCAGTGAAACAGTGGTTGAAACTGACGCACCGGTATCGGTACGCATCCCGGTAATATCGACATACATTTCGCCAGCGTCGCCGGTCTCAAAGCTGACAGAGGTAAGCCTGATACGCGGTTCCCACTTCTGGATCGCCGAATAGCACGCCACCATAATCTGCAGCCTGAGCGCCGGGTTTTGCGGCATATCAATCAGCGCCGACAGAAGCGAGCCATATTCACGACGCATCACCCGTGAGCCGACCGGCGTCAGCAGTATGTCGCGCATGCTCTGGCTGATGTGCTCGGTGTCGCTGATGCCGAGGCCGGTATTTCGGTTCATACCCTGATAGCGCGCCGTCATAACGGTGCCCCCGTTTGCCCGCCGCTGTCGCCCGGGTGTTTATGGGTGTGGAGTACCTTGCCATTAGACGACAGTGACCCGCCCGAATGTTCGATGTTGCCTTTCATCGTGCCGCCCTTTTGCACCTCAAGCGTCGCCGTCGTCAGCTTATTGGTGCAAATCACCTCAGGGGTGTCGAGAGTGATACTGGTCGAGGCTTTCACCAGTACCAGCGGCACGGTTGCGGTAATGGACTCCGATGCCGTCACGTCGGCAGTTTTGATGCCGCTTACCGTCAGCGCGCCGGTCTCGGGTTCGTACTCAATGACCGCACCATCAGGGAAAGCCACATGCCACGCATCCGCCGATGCAGAGGGGGCGGGGTTATCGTCGGAGAAAATACCCGGCAGCACGAAAGCGGTATCAAGCTCGCCACCGATTGCCAGCAGCAGAACCTGCTCACCGACCGAGGGAGCCCACCACGTCCGCGAACGACCGGCGCGGGTGGTCAGCCAGTTCAGCCATGTAGTCTGGATCCCGCCGCTTTGTACGCGGCACAGCCCCTGCACGGTATCAACCTCAGTTACCACACCTGAGCGGATGAGGTTGCGAATCGCGCGCGCGAGCTCCTGTATCGTGGATAACGTATTCATAGTGCAAGGATGCCTCTGGTCTGGAGTCGCGCCAATTCGCGCGGCTCCGGTGGTGGTTCACACAATATTTATTTGCCGAGGTGACTGATAATGACGTCTTCAATCATCTGCTCATCGTCGCGAGTAAAACCGAGCAACGGGCGCGCCTCGTACTGCACATCCCGGCTGTTGCGGTTTGGCCGGTCTTTGAGCCCGTACTGATGCACCCGCGCCATGCGCTGCACCTTGCCGGTAAACTCCACCACCGCCGCACTGTCGCTGCCTTTGGCTTTCATAAAGCGACTGGTGCGCAGCTTTGCGAACATTTCGCGCTTAATGCGGCCTTTCTTGCTCCGCACAGGCTGGCGCTTTCGCGCCGCATACGGGGTGCCGTCGGGTGCCTGCTGGCGCCTGATGCGCTGTTGCTGACTGGTACGCAGCTTTTTCGCAATTTCAGCCGCCATTTGCCGACGCGCCGCCGGTGACAGGCTGGCAATCAGACCGGCAAGGCGTTCCTGCAGCGTGGTTAACTCACTCATCCCACTGACTCACTAACTCACCGTTTGCATACATAGCAACCGGGCGCGTTACCGTCTCAGGCAGCGGCGGCTCAGGGGCATAGCTGACATGCAGCGCACCGTCGACCTCTTTGACGAGCGTGCGCTCGGTGAGCCTCAGGCTGATACTGATATCGAGCGAATCGTCGTTATTGATATCAATAATCCAGGTGAATCCTTTTTCCCGCCCGTCGTCGGTGGTCATAATGTCCGGCTGATGTTCACGCAGCCACGCCTGCACCGGCACGAATATCAAATCGAGGTCGCCGGTGAAGTCGGTCACCACCACGTTAAGCACATACACCTTTTCAAACGACAGCGAGCTCGCCAGTCGGGAATCGGTATGGCCGTTATCGGCAAACAGGCGCAGCATATCGGGGTTATTTCGGAGCTGCGGCACGGCGTTAATCAGCGCTTTGCGCAGGCTTTTGTGCTTCTGCATCGAGTTCATCCTGACAGTGTTTGACGGTTTTGACCTGTAGCGCGCAGGCGGTCAGCGCGCCCTCAAGACGGCGGATATCCGCGCTCAGGTCGCCATTGGTTTTCGGGTCACTTCCCGGCATCGGGCAAAGGCTCACCCTCGGGCATCCGCTGACCACAATCACCGGCACTGGCGCAGGCGGTGCGGGTGTGCAGCCGACGCACAACGTCAGGCAGAGCAGCGTTATACCAGCGGCGAAAGGCTTCATTTTCATTAAGTAACCTCGTTATCGTCTGCTCACGGCGGCTGGCTTCCTCGCTGGCCTTTGCGAGCTGTTCGCGCAGTACCACCTGCGCGGATTCATTACGTCGGGCGAGCTGACCGGCAACACTGAGCTGATTTTTCAGCATGCCAATCGTCGTCTTTTGTTCGCTCGCGACACGGTTTGCTGTCTCAAAGGAGTGGGATAAATTGCCGTTCTCATGGCGCAACCACAGCAGCCCAAGCACAGCCAGCACCAGCGCAGAGGCCAGAAACATCACAATGACTCTGGACACAGGCCAGCCCCCTCAATGCGCTGGCGGTAAGTCTCGCGAACGGCCTTAAAGGTCAGAACACAAAGCAGGTACATCAGCGCGGTAAGGATCCAGCCAGCACCGAGCAGGCAACCGGCGGTAACAGAGAAACGGATAAGAGACCATGCGCGACCAGCTTTCGACCCTTTGCGGCAAAAGGCGGCGCGGAATACCTTCATCAACTCAGGATTGATGGGAATACCTTTGCCCGTATTGAGCCGCCAGTGGTCATAAGCGACCACAGCGGCGAGGCTCGCCGTAATGCAGACAAAACAGACATAGAGTGCCCACGCGGCAACAAAATTCATTGCAGCACTTTGCGGCGATACCAGTCCCCAAAGCAGAACCAGTGCCAGCAGGGCATCGAACATCAGGGAACGTAAATATTTTTTCATTGGGTTACTCCTTTCATGCAATACGCCAGTTCCCGCGCGCGGCGGTTTTCCAGCCCTTTGTTTTTAGTGCCATTGACGTACACCCAGCGGGTAAGCTGGTCGCATGCCTGCCACCACTGATGACGCTTGATGTAAGAGACCAGCGTCGAGCGACAGGCCGCGCCGGTGCCTACGTTAAAAGAGAAACTGACCAGCGCGTCGTAAACAGGCTGCGGCATGGTGACCGGCAC
This sequence comes from Kluyvera sp., assembly GCF_047971185.1. GTDB lineage: Bacteria > Pseudomonadota > Gammaproteobacteria > Enterobacterales > Enterobacteriaceae > Kluyvera. Next base: position 64,857 of record NZ_JBKDZH010000050.1, on the reverse strand, counting down.
GCAGACCGCGAGACGGCGCTCGGTATTCATCACGTCGGCAACCATATTTGCCGCCGCTTCGCGCTCGGTGATATCGCGTTTCGGTACCACCCCGGCAGTGTGGCCGATGCCTGACGTCCACACGCCCGCGCTGCACTGGTAAGGTGTCAGGCGACACCCTTCGAGGTCGGCAATTAGCGCCAGACCATCAGGCGAGGTATTCAGCAGACGAAAATTAGGCATCAGTGCCGCCAGCGCCAGCACTGCGGCCACACTGCAACGTTTAACGATTGAGCTCACGGGTCACCCCTTTGTCGATTCCCATTTCGGTCAGATAACGAAAGGTTTTGCGCCGGTACCAGAAATTCACCGCCGCCGTAAAAATGGCGCACAGACTACCCACATACAGCGCCAGCTTTTCGGGCGACATTGCCCCGAAATACGCCAGACCCACGGCCAGCCAGTAGGCGATAAACGTGGTGATTTTTTCCATACTCAGTCCCATAGGTTCAGGGTCTCCGCTGTGGGGGATGTTTCAACGTCGGGCAGGTCAATCGCCGTGCCATGCGGCAGAATGACGCCCAACTCAGACAGACCGGGATTAGCCTGCAGCACCGTCTCGACCACGCCCTCAGTGCGCCCGTAATACCGGGCACAAAGCGCATCGAGGGTATCGCCCTGCATCGCGTAGACTTTCATCAGAGCTGACCCACGATGCAGCGCGGCTTATCCTGCAGGCGCGAGACCGACCAGCGCATATCCCGCCACAGGTCATCAATGGTGGTTTCTACGCTGTCGGCTTTTTTGTCACCCTTACCGGTGGCCTCAACCCCGCGATAACGCTCATACAGGGTGGCTGTCGCCATCGCCGTCACGGCGCTGAGGTAGTGGAAAACGCGCACATTCTCGCCGTCGATTTCCTCGGCGTCAGGCACGTCGGCCAGTTGCTTAAACCCGGCGGCAATCTGGCGCAGCCGGTAGTCGTAAAGCTCCGCATTGGTTTCCGCCATGCCGGTCTTGATGGCGTTGCGCAGACGCGCATCGGAAACCGTCTGCTCAAGGCGCATCAGCTCGCGCACGCGCTTCGGATCCACATCAGGGAAAAAGAACGTATTTTTAATCACTGCGTCGCCCGTCTCCGGTGCGGGAATCACCACGCCCGGTACGTCCTTCGGTTCGTCGGGCTGATTCAGTATTACTGTCGTCATGACAACCTCATTAGGTTGGGCGGTGGACGCCGGTCGCCGTCAGGGTCAAAACCCGCTTTGACCGGCGTGCCGCCCGGCTCGGGGAGCGTTCAGTTAACCGGCGGTTTTTACCGCCTTTGGTGGACGCCCGCGCTTTGCCGCCGGTTTGGTAGCAGGTTTGCGCGTGCGCGGTTTAGTCGTTTTGCGGGTTGCCGCCTCTGGTTTTGGCTTCAATGCGCGCTCCAGCCGCTCAATCTCTTTGCGTACACCGGCATTGCGGTCGAGCTGCATCGCGCGCTGAAACTGCGCCAGCGCTTCGGCGTCCTGACCGGCATCGCGCAGGGTCAGACCAGTCACCTTATGCAGACGGGCGCGCACCATATCGGGAACGTCAGCGCCGTCGGTCAGGCTGAGGGTGGTCAGCAGTAATGCGAGGTCGACAGGCTCACCGGAATCGCGCAGGCGCAGTGCGGCAAGTGCCACCTCCTCAACCAGCATGTAAGGCGTGGTGCGACGATGGTCTGAGGTGAGGCCGTATTTCAGCGCGTAGGGCGCAATCTCCAGCGCGCCAGCAACGTCACCGGCATCGAGTCGCCACAGCATGACGGTCATCAGAATGTCATCCTGCGCGCCACGGCCATCAGCCAGCACACCGGCAACCCACGGCGCGTAGAACGGCAGCAGCTCGCGCTTTTTCGCGGCTTTCAGTTCGTTTGAACGGATGGTTTTCAACGTGCGGCGGTCATCGGCCAGCTTTACCAGCATCTGCTCATAGGCGGTTGCGTGGCGCAGCGGGGCTTTTTCCCGCTGCGCGGCTTGAGAGGCCGAGACCCGCATCATGTGACGTTGTGCGGGGCTCGTCATGGGCTTACTCTCCGCTTTCCGGTGCTGCAGGTGCGGTGAAATCGCCCAGGGTGATGTTTTCCAGCAGGCACCCGGCGGCATACGCCTCGACCACATAGTCGATATTCATCGACTCGTAGTTTTCGACGCGGTCTTTTTTCGGGTTCTCATCAATGCTGCGGCGGTGACTCTCATCCATGAAGTAGATAGAGAGGTTTTCCAGTGTGGTGACGAATACCGCATTCGCCGGGACGTACGGCACGCGCACGGCGGGCAGGTTACCGATGCGCTTCTGGCTGATGATGATATCCGCCGCGAGCGACTCGGTGTTTTCCTGCTGTTTGTTCACCAGCGGGAAATATTTGTCGGCCAGCAGCTTACGGCCAACGATGGCAACGAGTTTCGGGTCATCCTGATAAATCTCATCAATCAAGTTATTGGTACCGTCCATCACCAGCGCGTCGAGGTTTTCATAGTCGCCATTTTTACCAACACGAATGACAGCAGAAACGACGTTGCCGTCAGCATCGGTGATTTTGCTCATCACGCGCGCCGGGGCTTCGTTGCGGTACTTCTGCAGCCAGCCGACGGCCACATCCTGCAGCATCGGATTTTTACTGCGGTCTGAGGTATCAGCGCGAGTGGTACCGTTGAACCCGGCCATGATGAAATCCAGCGCCTGACGCTGGACAATGGCGTCACGGATGCGGCGCTGGAAGTCCTGAAAACGCGCCCACAGGTCGAGGCGTTTATAGGTCAGGTGGAAGTCAAAGTTAATCTGATTGCACTCGTACTTGTTGGACTCAAGCGCGGTGAAATCTGCGGTCTGGCGTTCTTTGTCGCCCGAGGTGTCGGTCGTGCTGGCGATGGTGCCGGTCACACCGACGCCGATTTTCTCACCCTTCATTTCTGCGACCGGCAGAATGTTAATCATCTGCAGAAACGCGGATGACGCCTGCACGGTGTTCATCAGCGTTTGCGTGACGGACGGCTCGACGGTGAATTTTTTGCTGACGTCATCAACGCTGATGCCGTTCAGTTTGGCGAGCTGGGTCAGATAGGCATTGAACTTAAAACGGGTTTCCTGACGCATAGTATTTCCTGTTTGAATTAATCGGTTAGTCACAGCATCGGGCGGGGTTACCGCCCGGTTTCGGTCTGCGGTTTATCAGCAGTCGGTCAGCAGCTCATCACCGCCACCGCCGCTGGCTTTTGTGCGTCGCGGCTGGCTGAAACTTTCGGTTTTGTCGAGGGTGGTTTTCAGGGCGGAAAATGCCTGGCTGGTTTCTTCAACCTTGCCGGTCAGTTCCTGTTTGAAAGTGGCAAACGCGGTTTCCATATCGGAAAGGCGCTTATCCTGCGCGGTCAGATTGGTCTGCACATGCTCGCTGACGGTGGTCACCGCCTCATGCACATCATTCAGGCGCGCATCGTCGCTGACCTGTTTACGGCTGAAAATGGCTTTCACCTTATCGGCCAGGCTGTTGAGCACCGTGTCGGGAACATCTTCAAATTCCAGCTCGGCCAGCGTGGCGGCGGAAAAGACGTTTTCAGGGTTGGCCTTAAAGCGCTGCAGCGGGTTGTGCTTCGCGTTGCGGCAGAATTCGAGGTATTCAGTGCCGAGGCTCGCCGGGTCATCGGTGACGGCCAGACCAACGAGGTAGCATTTGCCGGTATTGGCAAAATTCGGCTGAATTTCCATTGAGGTGTAGACCTTCTGCGCGGCTTTATTCATCGCGATAAGGTCATCGGTCGGGGTGATTTTAGCGAACAACGCCCATTTGCCGTTAAGCGCAGAATCGTCGTCAATCTTCTCGGCTTTCAGCTCGACCACATCGCCATAACGCTTGAATACCCCATCAGGCAGCAGGCCGCGCAGGTGTTCAAGGTTGATACGGCAACCGTAGACTCGCGGGTCGTAGGTTTCGGCCATTTCCTGAATATCGCTGGCGCTGATAATGCGCCCGTCGCAGGTATCACCCTCGACGCCGATGCGAAAGAACTTTGAGACTTTTTTTGCCATTGTCAGGAGTCCTGAGGTTGGGGTTACTGGTCAACGCCAGTTTCCAGACTCAGGACACACCAGACCACCAATGACGACTGGACAACCGCCCACACAACAGCACCTTAGCGAATCACTGACGACCATTAAGTAGCCTTGCCCTGAATCCACTACGGCGAGGCATCAATGACCATTTCCACCGATACAACCTTGTTGCATGACCCGCGACGGCAGGCATCGCTGCTTTATTGGCAGGGCTTTTCCGTGCCACAGATTGCCGAAATGCTGCAGGTCAAGCGCCCGACCGTGCAGAGCTGGAAGCAGCGCGACGGCTGGGACGGCATCGCACCGATTTCCCGCGTTGAAAGCAGCCTTGAGGCGCGCCTGATTCAGCTCATCGCCAAGCCGCAAAAGTCAGGCGGCGACTTCAAAGAGATTGACCTGCTCGGGCGGCAGATTGAGCGACTGGCGCGCGTTAACCGCTACAGCCAGACCGGCAACGAGGTCGACCTAAACCCCAATGTCGCCAACCGCAACAAGGGTGAGCGCAAAAAGCCGAAAAAAAACTTTTTCAGCGACGAGGCTATCGAAAAACTGGAGGAATTATTTTTCGACCAGTCTTTCGAGTACCAGTTGCAGTGGTACCGCGCAGGACTGGCGCATCGTATTCGCGACATTCTCAAATCCCGACAGATTGGCGCGACGTTCTATTTTTCCCGCGAGGCACTGCTGCGCGCACTCAAGACCGGCCATAACCAAATCTTTCTGTCGGCCAGTAAAACGCAGGCTTACGTATTCCGCGAATACATCATCCAGTTTGCGCGACTGGTCGACGTTGACCTGACCGGTGACCCGATTGTCATCGGCAACAACGGCGCAAAGCTGATTTTTCTCGGTACCAATTCCAACACCGCGCAGAGCCATAACGGCGACCTGTATGTCGATGAAATATTCTGGATCCCGAATTTTCAGAAGCTGCGTAAAGTCGCCTCGGGCATGGCCTCGCAGAAGCACCTGCGCTCAACCTACTTTTCGACACCTTCCACGCTGGCGCACGGCGCTTACCCCTTCTGGTCTGGCGAGCTGTTCAACAAGGGGCGCAGCCGTATTGCCGACCGCATCGAAATCGACATCAGTCACAGTGCGCTCGCCGGTGGTCAGCTCTGCGACGATGGCCAGTGGCGGCAGATTGTCACTATTGAGGACGCCCTTGCCGGTGGCTGCACCCTGTTCGACCTCGACCAGCTCAAACGCGAAAACAGTGATGAGGACTTTAAGAACCTGTTTATGTGCGAGTTTGTCGACGATAAAGCGTCGGTATTCCCGTTCGAGGAGCTGCAGCGCTGCATGGTCGACGTGATGGAAGAATGGGAGGACTTCGCCCCGTTCTCCGACCATCCGTTCGGCTCGCGCCCGGTCTGGATTGGCTACGACCCGTCACACACCGGGGACAGCGCCGGGTGCGTGGTACTCGCGCCGCCGGTGGTCTCGGGTGGCAAATTCCGCATGCTGGAGCGCCACCAGTGGAAAGGCATGGACTTTGCCGCGCAGGCAGAGGGCATCCGCAAACTGACCGAGAAATACAACGTCGAATACATCGGCATTGACGCAACCGGCCTCGGTCTCGGCGTGTTCCAGTTGGTGCGCTCATTCTACCCGGCGGCACGCGGCATCCGTTACACGCCTGAAATGAAAACCGCAATGGTGCTCAAGGCAAAAGACACCATTCGCCGCGGCTGTCTGGAGTACGACGCCGGGGCGACCGACGTCACGCAGTCGTTTATGTCCATCCGCAAAACCATGACCAGCAGCGGGCGCAGCGCCACTTACGAGGCCAGCCGCACCGAGGAAGCCAGTCACGCCGATATCGCATGGGCGACCATGCACGCCCTGTTAAACGAACCGCTTTCCGCCGGTAGCGGCATGCAGCCTAAATCTATTCTGGAGTTCAACTAATGGGTAAGCAAAAATCCCGCAAAGCCGCTGCGCAGAAGGCCAGCAAGCCACAACACCTGACCGCCAGCGCACCGCCAAAAACAACAGCTTTCACCTTCGGCGAGCCGGTGCCGGTACTCGATAAGCGCGACATTCTGGATTACGTCGAGTGTATCAGTAACGGCAAATGGTACGAGCCGCCGGTCAGCTTCTCGGGGCTGGCAAAGAGCCTGCGCTCTGCTGTACATCACAGCTCACCGATTTACGTTAAGCGCAACGTGCTCGCGAGCACCTACATTCCGCACCCGCTGTTATCCCGTCAGGATTTCAGCCGCTTTGCGCTCGACTATCTGGTATTCGGCAACGCCTTTCTTGAGCAGCGCCACAGCGTCACCGGCCAGTTAATCAAGCTGCTGGCCTCACCGGCCAAATACACCCGGCGCGGGGTCGACGATTCGATTTTCTGGTTTGTGGAAAACTTCACTCTACCGCATGAGTTCGCGCCTGATACCGTGTTTCATCTGCTGGAGCCCGACATTAATCAGGAGATTTACGGCCTGCCCGAATACCTCAGTGCGCTTAATTCCGCCTGGTTGAATGAATCCGCGACGCTGTTCCGCCGCAAGTATTACCAGAACGGCGCGCACGCGGGTTACATCATGTATGTGACCGACCCGGCGCAGAGCGCGACCGACGTAGAATCGCTGCGCGAGGCGATGCGCAACTCGAAAGGGCTCGGCAACTTTAAGAACCTGTTTTTCTATGCTCCCGGCGGAAAACCGGACGGCATAAAAATCGTGCCACTGAGCGAGGTCGCCACAAAGGATGACTTTTTCAACATCAAGAAAGCCAGTGCCGCCGACCTGATGGACGCGCACCGCGTACCGTTCCAGCTCATGGGCGGCAAGCCCGAGAATATCGGCTCACTCGGTGACGTTGAGAAAGTGGCAAAGGTATTCGTGCGTAACGAACTATCGCCCCTGCAGGACAGGTTCAGGGAGGTAAACGACTGGCTCGGCATGGAGGTCATCAGGTTCAAAGAGTACACCCTCGACAACCCGGAATAATCCCCCTCAAGCCGCCAGCATGGCGGCTTTTTCATACCCCGCAACCATCACGCCTCAGTCGCGCCACGCGAGCACGACCACACCAGACCACCAACGAACCGATAGCGACCACGACAGCGCCATCACGACGCGCTCAGACGATAATTTTTATTATTGCGCACCACCGCTGGCGCGCAATGCTTTCCCCGCCACGCCTGCCCGCTTTATGGGTCGGTTTTAATGCAACTGCATTATCCAGGCAATCCCTTGCCACTACTGGATTGGCTGGTATAAATTAGCTTATTGTTTGACATGCAATTTTATGCACTTACACGCACAGTATGGATGAAAATATCATGGCGAGAAAAAAAGCGGAACACACACCAAAAACGAAAGAAGAAAAGGAACTATTAGACCAAAGCATCGTTGAGATGCAAAAAATCACTGACCATGAAATTCGAGAGTTCCCTATCAGCGTCATCGTTGACAAGTTTCAGACAGGTCTTGTCGAAGATGAAGCAGAGCTGTTCATCCCTGACTATCAGAGGGAATTTGTCTGGAATAACAAACAAAAATCCCGTTTCATTGAGTCCTTGCTTTTGAACCTACCTATTCCTTATATATTTGTCGCAGATATTGGATCTGGAGAAAATGAGGGTAGACTTGAAATAGTTGACGGTAGTCAGCGCATAAGAACACTCCACCAATTCACAAACAACATGTTGACACTGGAAGGGCTTCAAAAGTTAGTAACCGCAAATGGTTTTAAATACTCTGATTTCAGCACTCCCCGCCGCTTACGTTTCGATAGAAAAACGATTCGAATGATCGAACTTACCGAGCATTGTGATGAAGAAACAAGAAGAGAGATTTTTGACCGACTTAACACCGGCGGCAAGAAATTAACGACAATGGAACAACGTCAAGGTAGCAACGATGGTCCATTCCTTGCCTTTGTCAATGAAATCTCTGAGGACGCTCTTTTCCAAAGTATCTGCCCATTAGGTGATGCAAGAAAACGCCGCTCTGAATATCCAGAGTTAGCACTACGCTACTTTGCATATACAGAAGAGTATCTTGAATTCAGAAAAAGTGTTGATGAATTTTTGACGACTTATTTGAAGCGTAAAAACGCTGAATATACTGAAGAAGATGCCGCAATGCTAGCAGCAAAATTCCATAAGATGTGTAAGTTTATTGAAACTTATTTCCCTAATGGATTCAGGAAAGTTAAAAATGCCACTACAGTACCGAGAATTCGCTTTGAAGCCCTTGCTGTTGGTGCAACGTTAGCATTAGAAGAAGAACCAGACTTAGTACCACAGAATATTGAAGACTGGATTAATTCCAAAGAATTCATTACCCACACCCGCTCAGATGCCAGCAACTCGAAACCGAAAGTAAAAGCACGTATTGAATATGTTAAAAACAAATTACTTGGAAGAGATGTGGTTGAAGAAGTGAATGAGGAAGATGAAGTTGATGAAGTGGAATGAGGTGAAATAAATGGAGGAAATGACCAGTAAAATTCTTTTCAGCGAAAGAATGCAAGATATCAATGAATATTTTTCATTCATTCAATTATTAATAAACAAGAGACCTTCTCTTGTTTATAAGGAAAATCCAGGTGATGAGCCCACGACACTCACCGTTGATATGGACATGACGCATATTCTTAAGGCAAATGCGTTTATAATTTTATATAACCTGATAGAAGCAACCATTTCCAATGCGATTGAAGACATTCATAATGTGTTCATGTCCAACGATGCATTATGTATAGACACAATAAATGAAAACCTAACAAAGGTAGCATTTCAAAGCCTGCACTCACCAAATGGTCAAATAGATTTTTCACAAGGGAATATAGCAAAAGTTATATTAAAGGAATGGTTGGCCGCTCATAAAAAACTAATCGAAGCAAATAAAAACCCATTATTCTCGGGAAATGTTGACGCAAAGAAAATTAGAGAGGTTGCAGAAAAATATGGTTTTTCCTCAGATACAAACGCAGAAGTCACACGTAACGGCTATAATTTACTTCCAATAAAGAAAGCAAGAAACGACCTTGCACATGGTTCTGAATCGTTCAGGAATAAGGGTAGAGACACTTCTATTGATACGTTGGTAGAAATGAAGGATGAAGTTTTCCACTACCTCAACTGCATCCTTGATAACATACAAACCTATCTTGATACACAGTCCTATTTAAGAGCTGCCGGTTGAAATTCGCTCAGATGCTGAACGATCGAGAGACCAATGGCTTTACCTAAGTTAACGGGAACAGCATTACCTATCATGCGGCCTACATTCTTCATCTTGATAGATTCGCCTGGTTGCGCAAATGAGTATGTAATAGGAAATGTTTGAAGTAATGCTGCTTCCCTAAGTGAGATGGCCCGATGTTGTTCTGGATGACCGAAACGTCCATTCCCGAATCCATAACAAAGAGTTGTTATTGTTGGACTCGGCTTATCCCAAGACATGCGGCCATAGACACTACCGTAACCCTGCCCGCTCTCCTTCGCATGACATGAAGCTATTAATTCAGGTGGCCAATCTCTCCATGTACCTCCGGGCTTAGAATGCAAGATACGTTTGAGATTGATTTCACTCAATTTGCTAGCCTTATGGAGAGGATCTTTTGGGTCTGTTTGACCCGCTTCTAATGCCGTCAAACCACCTATACAGTCTTTAACCGTCAGCATAATGTCTGATCGTGGTTTCACTAAAGAAATAGGTGCGAATTTTGAGGCAAGCAACACATGCCTAACCCTGTTCTGCGGAACACCAAAATCAACGCATTCAATCCTATCTGCCCAAACATGATAACCCATTGAGCTTAGGCTATTGTAAAAATCATCATAAACGGAATGTTTCGTCACATCAGGAACATTCTCCATGGTAACGATCTCAGGATTAGTTGCCCTTATTAATCTTTCGAATTCATATAGTAGCGGCCACTTTTTATCATTTTTTTTATCTTTCCCCTGAGTGTACTTGGAAAAGGGTTGGCATGGAGCACAGCCAGCTAAAACCCGAACACTAGCCCCTTCAAAAAGGTTATCAATTTCTTCTTTAGTCACCAGAGATATATCTTTTTCAATGAAAAGTGAGTCGTTATTGCTTTCGTAAGCGACACGACAATCACCTTCCAAATCAATGCCGGCAACAACGTCCAAACCGGCTAAATGTAAGCCATGTGTTAAGCCGCCTGCGCCGCAAAAAAGATCAACAACTTTTACCGCCATCTTAGTCTCCGATTTATTTCCAAACGGAGTATAACTGGAGATCTGTAAAATCTCGAGCATTTTAACAGAACCTTACCCAGTATATGCCGCTTCAACCCTGCTACTCACCTTCATCAATCTCGTATGGTTTCGCAGAGAAAACAACAGAAAATGACTTATTTCTCAACAAGTTTCCTCTAGCAATTTCAGCTATGAGATCCAGTGCAATCTCACGATCCTTTTCCTGACATACCCCCTCGGTAGTCAGTCGCGCAATCATTTCCACCCGTTCAAGCATGACCCGCTCATTCAATTCATTATCCACAAGACCTCCTCAAACGAGATACTGTATAAACATACAGTAACACGTATTAGCAAAAGGTGTGAAGAAAAAAATCACAGTTAAATTCACTGTATGTACATGATATGGATGAATATTAGCGGTTACATTTTCGTAGCCAGTTCAGCTAAAGCCGCAACACGATTAAGGATTTTCTTGGCTTTAGCCTGATGCGATGGCGCTGCGGAAAATATTTCTCCTTTGGACGTTCCGCGTAGCCATTTGCCATCAAAACAACTTTTACCACCGGCCATCAAGTGCAGGGATTCTCCCCGGCTGATTGTGATGCCGGTTGTCAGATGTATCTCGTCGATAGTTTTCGCTATAGCTGCGTTTTGCTCATCCCTTCCGTGGATAAATTTTCGCCGTGTTGCTGGCTTTTGCTTCCTTAGTCGGTTGGTCAGCTCCCGTCTTTCACGCCGACTTAGTGGTTTTGTTAAATCCAGTATCGGTGGATCGCTTTCACTTCCCGTACAGTTATTGACAGAACTCCGAGAGGGCGCAGGAGCGCCCTTAACGTCAACGGCCAAATCAACGGCACGCTTCGGTACAATTTTCCACTGCGTTAGCCGGGTTAAAATCGGGGTACCAGCACCGACAGCAGAATCGTACACGCCACGGATGCAGACGGTTTCCTCACCATACTGGTTAAACTCGGCGCGCGGTTCATACAGCGTGCGCACCTGCAAATCATCGCGACGGACAAACGGGCCACCCTGCGCATTAACGTAACCAGCCCAGTCACCGGCGTCAGCGGCATCATGGACGGCGGCAAATTCAACGCTCAGACCGTGCGCGGTCTCGGTATCGGCGAGACGACGCAATTCACGGTAGACCGTCACCGGCGCACCGCCGATAAACTGGAATTGACGAATGTGCCAGCGCGCCGCCCATGCTGATACAGCGGGGGCTGTCTCTTTCAGCAGCTCACCGCTTTCGTCATCGGTTTCACCATCAAGAGCATAGCCGTCGATATTTTTCGAAATGTATTTAGCAACATAGCCGGTAGCGCTGCCTTTTTCCTGGTCAATGGCCTCGGCATGAAAGCGCGCTTTTTTGGCTTTATCGCTTCTCAGTTCGTGGCGGTCTTCCTCCCACGCATAATCACGGATGATGAGGCGCACGCGCTCGACGTCTTCCGGCAACATGAACATAAGCATGTGCCAGTGTGGCGTTCCGTCGTGATGAGGTTCGGCAACACGGATGCCGAAAATGCGGATTTCTTCCCGATGTAACTTGGCACGAATGCGCGCCCAAAGGCCGGTGAGATAACTTTGCGTGTCCGACGGGCTGGCTCCTTTCCATTTGGTGTTACGGTAACCCGCCTTAGTTGTGGCGTGATATTTTGACGGCGCGGTCAGGGTATAAAACTCACCGACATAACCGAGCTCATTGCAGATATTTTCAAACCCACGGATGCGGGTCATCAGCTCGCAGCGACGTATCGCAGGGTTAGCGACCGAGCCATCGTATTTTTCAATCAGGCTGATGCGGTTGCCGTCTTCGTCTTCGAGATCCAGCCCCTTGAGAAATTCACGCGTGCGGCGCTTTTGCTCGCGCCAGTCGGTCACGCAGATTTTACTCGCATAGACATGTCTTTTCTTGCTGACGTTGCCAGCGGCAATGTGCAGGTGTTCGCGCCATGCAGCCGCAATGCGCCGTAATCGGCCACGCCACCAAACCTCATTAAACATGCGAGTGATAGCAGGGGCTATTTCATCCTCACCAACATATTTCTTTGTCACCCTCTCCCAATGCGGCGGGGTAACGTTGAATTGCAGGGAAATGAAACCGGCTTGCATGTACCAGGTGTACAGCGTTTTAAGCTCGCTAAATCCGGTGTCATCAATGTCAGCCAGTTCAGCGCGAATGAAATTAGCGATATCAGCGGCCAGCAGGTCAATATCGGCGCGCGACATATCCGGGAGGCGGTTATATCTGGCAACCATATTGACCATGCGTGACGCCAGATATTGCATAAGCTGGGTATCAAAATGACCGCCAAAAACAGCGGCTGATACGTTGCTGTGGATACCTGCACACTCATATTTTTTTGCGACCAGTTCAAGACGCGGCAATGCCTTTTTGCAGAAGCTGATTAAAAAGGCATTGGCTCGTTGACTGCCCTGATTTTGCTCCAGCACTGCAGCGGTGCGATAAACGTCAAAGCGCACGCACTCAGGCTGGAGAGAAAGCACCTTTCTCGCATGCAGCAAAGCCGCGAACATACGGTCGCGGCGATACTGTTGGTCGTAGGTGAGATATGGGCTGGCTATTGCCGACCGTGGAGCATTCCACGGATAAGCATAAGCAACCGTAGAGCTATGCATCAACGCTAGCCCCTTGAATGGCTGCTATGCATAGTTGCCCTACCCGCTCAATTTCTACCGCCATAGCGTCAATGGCAGTAATATCCGAGCCATGAATCTGATGGTGTATCAGGCCGGAAATAAGCTGGTTAATCTTCGGATAATAGCCGATAGTGTCGAGCCATTCTTCACCAGCTTTTTTACCGGACTTAACGACTTTCTTTTCATTCAGGATGAATTGATATTGGTCGCTGGTAATAACCCATTTGTCACCTATTACAATGCGGAGGCTCATTTTTTACCCCCGGCAATAGAACGGATTACACCCAACGTCAGATAGCAATCATAAAGCGCACGGTGCGGATTCTCGTCAATTTCTTCCGGCCACGCATCCAACGATGTAGCGGCGTCGGTTAGTTTCTTCCATTTGTATTTGCGGCGTTTTTTATCCCACTCCCCGTTATATTCAGCATAGAGTTGCATAGCACACTCAGGCATACCAAAATAATCAGGGTCAACGCGAGAGCCTGACGCTTGCTCTAACATTCTCGCGTCAAATTTCGCATTATAAGCAACCCAGCCGTGCGATATTAGCTCTAAGACTTGAGGTAACATTTCTTTCCAGCTTGGCGCATCCTCAACCATTTCATCAGTGATGCCATGAATCTCGGTAGCTTCTGCCGGAATATCTTTGGATGGTTTAATAAGGGTGTTAAGCAGAATAGCACCGGTACAGTCGATGATTGATATTTCAATTATTTCGGCTTCTCTGTTCAGCCCCGTAGTTTCGGTATCAACAATAACGATATTTTTATTAATCCATCTGTTAGCAATCTCGCGTGGTGATTCCACTCGGTCAGAATGGTAAATAATACGGTCAGCCATCGCCCAGCATGTGCGGATAGCCTCATCAGGATTAGCATCATTAAACTGGTCTTTATGAGATAAAAAACCGTTAAATATCGCCGCGAAAAATGCCTCTCTTTTATTCAGTTCCATATTAAACACCTCTGTAATGCTTTGATTTGAGTTCTTCGATTTGCTGGCAGGTCACGCAAAAAGCCACGCCCGGAATCGCAATGCGGCGAGCTTCCGGGATTGGTGCGTCACACTCTTCGCATAGAAAACGGGAAGGCGCAGCGATACGGCTGCGCGCGTTGCTTATGTGGCGTTCGCGGTCTTCCTGCTCGCGCAGTTGTGCTAAATCCATTGCATCGGCCATTAGTGCAGCTCCTGTGATTCGTTCTCAAAGCGGGTGGCTTCACGGCGCAGCAGTTCAGCGGCTTCGGTGCCGCTCATCCCCTCTTTGGTGATATGAATCGCCAGTGCCTCAAGACGGATTGAAACAGCGAGTGCGCGGTCTTTACGTTCTTCTTTTTTGGCATCGGTCAGCAATACGGCCAGCGCATCGCTATCAGTGTTAAAACTACGGGTTACGGTATTACGCATAATTGATTCTCCTGATTTCGGGCAATAAGAAGCCCGGCGGGTTTACGCCATTAAATTTCTGTTTGGATTAATTCGGCATGGTTAGCCGTTTGGGAAATAAACTCACCACTGCACGAAAATGATTCATCGCTGTAATAAGCGCCTTTTTCTCGTCAGTAGTCAGCTCACTTAATTCGAGCTCATGACGAGCCGCCGGGATTTTTGCCAAAAAGAAAATAGCGGCCAGCGCCCGATTATTTTCTTCAAATTGTGGGTCACGTTTATCGCGCATATCATCGACAAATCGCTCAACCTCTTTCCAGCTATCGCCCCAATATCTCGCGCGCAGTTCAGCCACATGATTGAGACCGGCCAGACGTTCACCCGCTTTTAGCGGAACAGTTGCGGAAACAGCTTCGATAGCCATGATTCCCCCTGCTTTTGAGTAGAGAGGCCAGCAAGTAAATCAGCCTGTGAGCGGCTCGGGTGCCAACGCTTGCCGTCCTTACCTGCGATCCAGCCGTGGCCGTAGTGCATGCCGGGGCTTTGTTTAACGAGCAGAGACGCGAATGACGGTTCACTTTTCAGCATACGCACCTCAAATCAGCCCGAAGGATGCGCCAATACCGCTCATGGTATCGACCACGCTCGACATAGCGGGATTAGTCTGCAGACGCGCATGCAACGCCAGCGCCGACAACGACAACATGCGAATGCCAGCATTAACGCTTTCAATCATGTTGTGCTTACGGGCAGAGGTCAGGCGTTCATCAGATACCGCACCGCTCGCCAGCTCGCCGAGTTCACGCATTGCGCGCATGACATAAGACTGCAATTTGTCTTTAGCCAGCTCATTAACCGGTACACATGGCAGGCAATGAATCTGCGCCAGAAAACCATCAACGAGGGTTGAGTCTTCGGTAAGGTCAGTTAGTAGCCACAATTCAGGCGGCGTGAACTGGTGAGGCTGTTCCGGGTTGAGTTTGTTACGTAACGTCTGAACATTCATACCCGCACGCTCGGCCAGCTTCGCCATGTTGTGACGCTGCGCAAAAGCGCGGCATGCTTCGTCATAGTGGGGATGTTTGGAAACCTGAAAATCAAACATGTTGCATCCTTAAAATTCACATAAAGTGAATCAAGCGCCAATGACGAGTTGAAAACGGGAATGACCCAATGCCTTACGCAACTGTTCTTCTTTCCAGCGTGCGTAATAAATACGAATCGGGCCACCTGCTTTCTTACAGCCTTTACGGATGGTGCGGGGTTCGATTGGTACACAAGGGTTGTCGCCGGTTGTCCAGCGGTAAGCGGTGCGTTCAGAAACACCCTCAAGCTCTGCGAATTGTTGCAGAGTAACGATAGGTGCAGGCACTTTGATGATTGCGATTTCAGAAGCCATATTGCATGATTCCCTATTTGCCAATACTTACAATTAATGGTCATCAGTTTGCCAACGTTTGCCATTAATCACATTAGGTTTAGCCGCATACTAATGCGCATAAACCGCAACAGTCAATACGTGGATGCGAATTTTATGCAAATCGATTCAGGAATCAGTAACGAACATGTCTTAGACAGGATTTGTGATGTTTACGGTTACGCCCAAAAAATACAGCTTGCTCGGCACTTCAATATCGCTGCCAGCTCCTTGCAGAACCGCTACACGCGGGGCAGTATCTCTTATGACTTTATCGTCCATTGCGCTCTTGAAACTGGTGCCAATATTGAATGGTTGCTTACCGGAAAAGGGGATAAATTCGCAAACGACAAAGCATCTCCCTCTTGCACATCTGAGGAACTGACCATCAAATCATTCACATTAAGTGAAGGGAAACTGGTTGATGAGTCAGAAATAAGAATTTCAAAGTCACTTTTTAGCCGAGCCCCCCTTAACCCACAATGCCTACGGTCAGACAACGTAATTCACTTTCTTGAGCTTGATGCTTCGCTCTCCGATGGCTCATGGCTTGTAGATATTGAGGGGGCAAAAAGTATCCGCGAGTTAACTGTTTTGCCTGGCAAAAAGTTACATGTGGCAGGCGGCAAAGTACCGTTTGAGTGTGGGATTGATGAGATAAAAACGATTGGCCGTGTAGTGGGTGTATACAGCGAGGTTAATTGATGACTGTCCGTAAAAATCCGGCTGGCGGTTGGATTTGTGAGCTTTACCCAAACGGTGCAAAAGGCAAACGCATCAGAAAGAAATTCGCTACTAAGGGCGAGGCTCTGGCGTTTGAACAGTACACCGTTCAAAACCCGTGGCAGGAAGAAAAGGAAGACAGGCGCACGTTAAAAGAGCTGGTTGATTCATGGTATAGCGCTCATGGCATTACACTGAAAGACGGCTTGAAACGCCAGTTAGCCATGCACCATGCTTTTGAGTGTTTGGGCGAACCACTCGCACGCGATTTCGATGCGCAGATGTTTTCCCGCTACCGAGAAAAACGGTTAAAAGGTGAGTATGCCCGTTCAAACAGAGTGAAAGAGGTATCACCTCGCACGCTTAATCTTGAGCTTGCCTACTTCCGGGCAGTATTCAATGAGCTAAACCGCCTCGGAGAATGGAAGGGTGAAAACCCACTGAAAAATATGCGCCCATTCCGCACAGAAGAAATGGAAATGGCCTGGCTAACTCACGACCAAATTTCGCAACTGCTCGGAGAGTGTAATCGGCATGACCACCCTGATTTAGAAACCGTGGTAAGAATCTGTCTCGCCACTGGCGCACGGTGGTCTGAGGCCGAGAGCCTGAGAAAAAGCCAGCTCACGAAATACAAAATCACATACACCAACACGAAAGGCAGAAAAAACCGCACCGTCCCAATCAGCAAAGAGCTCTATGAGTCTCTGCCTAATGATAAAAAAGGCCGGTTGTTTAGTGATTGCTATGGCGCGATCCGGTCAGCTCTGGAAAGAACAGGCATCGAACTACCGGCAGGGCAGCTTACCCACGTTTTGCGCCACACCTTCGCCAGCCACTTTATGATGAATGGTGGTAATATTTTGGTCTTGCAGCGCGTACTCGGCCATACCGACATAAAAATGACAATGCGATATGCGCACTTTGCCCCTGACCATTTAGAGGATGCCGTGAAGCTCAACCCACTGGCGGTGAGTGGCGATAAAGTGGCGGTAGAAATGGCGAATAATGGGTAATCATTGGCAAACAATGGCAATCTATGTCAATGATAAATAACGCAAACTATTGTTTATCTGCTTCAACGCGGCGTATAACGCGCAAAAGCGCAGCAAATATATCGACAAAGCCTTTGTGTCATCATTTATCGCCATTACCACCGGGGCCGGGCTGACGCTGGCGGTGCTGGTTTTCTCCGGCTCGATTGCCTTTGTGCCGATGCAGGTGATCCCTATCTCTGGGATGATTGCCGGTAACGCGATGATTGCGGTGGGCCTGTGCTACAACAACCTCGGCCAGCGCTTTAGCGCCGAGCAGCAGCAAATTCAGGAGAAGCTGAGCCTGGGGGCCACGCCGAAAATGGCCTCCGCGCGGCTGATTCGCGAGAGCATTCGCGCATCGTTAATCCCGACCGTGGATTCGGCGAAAACCGTGGGGCTGGTGAGCTTACCGGGGATGATGTCGGGGCTGATTTTTGCCGGTATCGACCCGGTGAAGGCGATTAAGTATCAGATTATGGTCACTATTATGCTGCTTTCTACCGCCCGCCTGTCGACCATTATTGCCTGCTATCTGACCTATCGGAAGTTTTACAACGCCCGTCACCAGCTGGTAGTAACGCAGTTGAAGAAGCGTGGGTAACGTTGCCGTGGGTTCCCGGAGTCGGCTTTGCCTCGTCCGGGCTACATATAACTGCAAACTGTAGCCCGGCCGAGCAAAGCGACGCCGGGATTTGCACCTGAGCCGCCTCGGGGTCGGCGTGAACGCCTCGCCCGGGCTACAAATGTGCACAAGATGAGATCAGTACAGCAGCGAATACAGCTGGCGGCGGTACTTCGACGCCAGCGCGTCGCCGGTGCCGAGCGCCGCCAGAATTTCCTGCAGCATTTTGCGCGCCTGACCATCGGCCGCGCCTAAATCTTTGCGCAGGTGGCTGAACAGCAGCTCCAGCGCCTCTTCATTACGCCCAACCTGATGCAGCTGAAGTGCCAGCTTCGAGGCCAGCGCCGCGTCGTCCGGGTTCTGCTCAACCTGCTGCTGTAGCTGCTGAATCTCCGGCGTATCCGCCGCTTGCTTCAGCAGCTCAATCTGCGCGACCAGCCCCTGATAGCGGGTATCCTGATCCTGCATTGGGATGGTTTTCAGCACCGCTTCCGCGTCTTCAGAACGGTTGAGCGCAATCTGCGTTTCCGCCAGCAGCAGGCCAATCTGGCTGTCCTGGCCGGAGAGCTGCCACGCGTCTTTCAGCAGCGGCAGCGCTTCGGCGTGCTTGCCTTCCTGAATCAGCGCCAGCGCCTCTTGCGCCTTCAGCTCTTCTTCACGCGGCAGCACTTTATCGAGCAGCGCGCGAATGGCTTCTTCCGGCTGCGGGCCCTGGAAGCCGTCAACCGGCTGGCCGTTCTGGAACAGATAGACGGTGGGAATCGCGCGCAGGCCAAACTGTGACGCGACCATCTGCTCGGCGTCGCAGTCGACCTTCGCCAGAATAAACTGACCGTTGTACTGCGCCGCCAGATTTTCCAGCACCGGCGTCAGCTCCAGGCAGTGCTGGCTGCGCTCGGACCAGAAGTAGAACAGCACCGGCGTGGCAACGGACTGTTCCAGCGTCTGGTGCAGGTTAGCTTCAG
The DNA here is from genome assembly GCF_047971185.1 of Kluyvera sp. Taxonomy (GTDB): domain Bacteria; phylum Pseudomonadota; class Gammaproteobacteria; order Enterobacterales; family Enterobacteriaceae; genus Kluyvera. Next base: position 45,791 of record NZ_JBKDZH010000050.1, on the reverse strand, counting down.
TAATGTTTACGATATTCTGTACGGACATGAGTCATTCTCTGTAGTCGGTTTGTATTCGAGATGGGGGCAAAAACGTGCGCTTCAACGCTACCCCTGCAGAATTTTGTCCATCGCGCGCCCCGGCAGCAGGCGCTTCAGCCAGCTTACGGCGTGGGTGACCAGCGTCACCGGATAGCGTAATTTTGGTTTATCGCTGATAAAGGCGTGGCGCACTTTTTCCACCACCGCGTCCGGGCCGAGGGTAAAACGAGCGGCGATCCCCGGGTTCTCGACGCGCTGGTCGCTGGTCTGATTGACGTTGTCGGTAAAGCGGGTGCGAATCGGGCCGGGTTCAATCAGGCTGACCTTGACGCCGGAATGGCGCAGCTCCATGCGCAGCGCGTCGGACCACGCCTCCAGCGCATACTTGCTGGCCGCATAGGCACCGCGGCCCGGGGTAGAAATCAACCCCATCACCGATGAGGTCATCACAATTCGCCCTTCGCCGTGGGGCACCATGGCGGGCAGCAGACGCATCGTTAGCTGATGGGCGCCAAAAAAGTTGGCGGAAAACTGCTGCTCCATTTGCTCGCGGCTGATGCTGGTCAGCGGGCCATACACACCGTAGCCGGCGTTGTTGAACAGGCCAAACAGGCGATTATGGGTGAGGGCGATCACCTCTTCGGCGGCGCTATCGATGCTCTCCGGGCTGTCGAGATCGAGCAATACGCCGGTAAATCCCATGCCGTTCATTCGCTTCACATCATCAGGCTTACGGCAGGCGGCCAGCACGCGAAAGCCCTGGCGTTTCAGCTCAAGCGCGCTTTCCAGGCCAATTCCGCTGGAACATCCTGTAATTAAGACCGATTTTTGCATAACTTTACCTGAAGACACCGCTTTACTTTCCGGCGTCGTGATTAACTAATGGAGCCAGACGTGTCGCCATCCAGTCGGCAATAAACGGCTGGGCGTCACGGTTGGGATGAATGCCATCATCCTGCATCCACTGCGGCTTGAGGTAGACCTCTTCCATAAAGAAGGGCAGCAGTGGAATAGAGAATTCGCTGGCGAGCTTGGGATACACCGCGCTAAAGGCCTCATTATAGCGGCGTCCGTAGTTTGCGGGCAGAGCAATTTGCATTAACAGCGGCTGCACGTTAGCGGCTTTGACCTGCTGCAAAACGGTGCGCAGGGTCTGTTCAATCTGCTGCGGTGGAAAACCGCGCAGGCCATCGTTGCCGCCAAGCTCTACCAGCACCCAGCGCGGCTGGTGCTGTTTGAGCAGCGCCGGTAAGCGCGCCAGCCCCTGCTGGGCGGTGTCGCCGCTGATGCTGCCGTTAACGACTTTGATATCAGGCTGCCACTTATCGTTTAACAGGGCAGGCCAGGCGGTATTCCCCGCCATGCGGTAGCCCGCGCTCAGGCTATCGCCGAGAACTAACAGCGTGTCCGCCGCCGCGGCGCGAAGGCTAAACAGCATTAAAAACAGGAAAGGCAAATGCCAGCGGAAAACGTACTTGAAGTGCATCATCTTAAGAAATCCGTCGGTCAGGGGGAGCATGAGCTTTCCATCCTTACCGGAGTTAACCTGATTGTCAAACCGGCGCAAACCCTTGCTTTAATTGGCGAGTCGGGTTCCGGCAAGTCGACGCTGCTGGCGATCCTTGCCGGGCTGGACGACGGCAGCAGCGGTGAAGTAAAGCTGCTAGGGCAGCCGTTGCACAAAATGGACGAAGAGGCGCGAGCGCGCCTGCGCGCTCAGCACATCGGCTTTGTGTTTCAATCCTTTATGTTGATTCCCACGCTGAACGCGCTGGAAAACGTCGAATTACCGGCGCTGCTGCGCGGCGAAAGCGACGCGCAAAGCCGACAGGGGGCGAAGGCGCTGCTGGAACAGCTTGGTCTTGGAAAACGCCTCCAGCATCTTCCCGCCCAGCTTTCCGGCGGCGAGCAGCAGCGTGTGGCGCTGGCCCGCGCGTTTAACGGCCGTCCGGATCTCCTGTTTGCCGACGAACCAACCGGTAACCTCGACCGTCATACCGGCGATAAAATCGCCGACCTGCTGTTTTCACTCAACCGCGAGCATGGCACCACGCTGATTCTGGTCACCCACGACGCTCAGCTGGCCGCCCGCTGCGACCGCCGTCTGCGTCTGGTCGACGGGCAGCTCAGGGAGGAAGCATGATCTTACGCTGGTTCTGGCGCGAGTGGCGCTCGCCGTCGCTGCTGATTGTCTGGATGGCGTTAAGCCTGGCGGTGGCCTGCGTGCTGGCGCTGGGGAGCATCAGCGACCGCATGGAGAAAGGGCTTAATCAGCAAAGCCGTGAATATATGGCGGGCGACCGGGTGCTGCGCAGCTCGCGTGAAGTGCCGCAGGAATGGCTGGAGAAAGCCCGCGTGCTGGGGCTGACGGTGGGCGAGCAGATTAACTTCTCCACCATGACCTGGGCGGGCGATACCCTGCAGTTAGCGGACGTGAAGGCGGTGGACGATAGCTATCCGCTGTACGGCCAGCTGGAAACTACGCCGGCTAGCCTGAAGCCAGCCGCCGGAACGGTGCTGCTGGCGTCGCGTCTGCTGGCGCTGCTGAACCTGAAGCCTGGCGACAATATCGACGTTGGCGACGCCACGCTGCGCATTGCCGGGGAAATCGTCCAGGAGCCGGACAGCGGCTTTAACCCGTTCCAGATGGCCCCGCGGCTGATGATGAACCTGGCGGACGTGGCGAAAACCGGCGCGGTGCAGCCCGGCAGTCGGGTAAGCTGGCGCTATATGTTCGCCGGTAACGCCTCGCAGCTGGCCAGCTACGAAAGCTGGCTTCTGCCGCAGCTGAAGCCGGAGCATCGCTGGCTTGGCCCGGATCAGGATGATGGCGCGCTGGGCAAATCGTTGCAGCGCTCGCAGCAGTTTTTACTGCTGTCGGCGCTGCTGACGCTGCTGCTGGCGGTGGCTGCCGTGGCGGTGGCGATGGGGCACTATTGCCGCAGTCGTTACGATCTGGTGGCCATTCTCAAAACGCTGGGGGCCGGTCGCGCGCAGCTGCGTAAGCTGATTATCGGTCAGTGGGTGCTGCTGCTGGCGCTTTCCGCACTGGCTGGCGGCGCGATGGGCCTGCTGTTTGAGTCTATTCTGCTGACCTTGCTGAAGCCGGTGCTGCCCGCGGCGCTGCCCGCCGCCAGCGCCTGGCCGTGGCTGTGGGCGGTGGGGTCGATGACGGTGATTTCCCTGCTGGTGGGCCTGCGCCCGTACCGGCTGCTGCTGGCCACCCAGCCGCTGCGCGTGCTGCGTCAGGATAGCGTGGCTAACGTCTGGCCGCTAAAAATCTATCTGCCGCTGGTCACCGTGGTGACCGTCCTGCTGCTGGCATGGCTGATGGGCGGTAGCCCGCTGCTGTGGTCGGTTCTGGCCGGTGCGGTGGTGCTGGCGGCGCTGTGCGGCCTGGTCGGCTGGCTGCTGCTGAAGGTGCTTAAGCGCCTGACTCTGCGCGCGCTGCCGCTGCGTCTGGCGGTTAACCGCCTGCTGCGCCAGCCGTGGTCAACGCTGAGTCAGCTGGCGGCCTTCTCGCTGTCGTTTATGCTGTTGGCGCTGCTGCTGGTGCTGCGCGGCGACCTGCTGGACCGCTGGCAGCAGCAGCTGCCGCCGGAAAGCCCGAACTATTTCCTGATCAACATCGCCCCGGAGCAGGTCAGTGAGGTGAAAACCTTCCTTGCCGAGCATCAGGTGATCCCGGCGGCGTTCTACCCGATTGTTCGCGCGCGGCTGACGCAGATTAACGGCCAGAGTACCGAAGGCAATAAGGATGAGTCGCTCAACCGCGAGCTGAACCTGACCTGGCAAAACCAGCGTCCGGCGCATAATCCGCTGGTGGCGGGAAGCTGGCCGCCAAAGGCTGGGGAGGTCTCGATTGAAGAGGGGCTGGCGCAGCGCCTGAAGATTCGCATTGGCGATAGCGTCACCTTTACCGGCGACACGCAGGACTTTAGCGCGAAGGTCAGCAGTATCCGCAAGGTCGACTGGGAGAGCCTGCGGCCGAACTTCTTCTTTATCTTCCCGGACGGTGCGCTGGACGGTCAGCCGCAGAGCTGGCTGACCAGCTTCCGCTGGGATCGCGGCAACACGCTGCTGACGCAGCTTAACCGTGAGTTCCCGACGGTGAGCCTGCTGGATATTGGCGCGATCTTAAAGCAGATTGGTCAGGTGCTGGCGCAGGTGAGCCGGGCGCTGGAGGTGATGGTGGTGCTGGTGACCGCCTGCGGCGTACTGCTACTCCTGGCGCAGGTGCAGGTGGGTATGCGTCAGCGTCATCAGGAGCTGGTGGTGTACCGCACGCTCGGCGCCGGGAAGTCGCTGCTGCGGATGACGCTGTGGGCCGAGTTTGCCCTGCTGGGTGCTATTTCCGGCCTGGTGGCGGCCATCGGCGCGGAGACGGCGCTAGCGATGCTGCAAACCCACGTGTTCGACTTCCCGTGGTCGCCGGACTGGCGGCTGTGGGTGGCGTTGCCGCTCAGCGGCGCGTTCCTGCTGTCGCTGTGCGGCGGCGGTTTAGGTTTGCGGCTGTTAAAAGGTAGGGCGCTGTTCCGCCAGTTTTCCAGTTAGTCTGTGGCCTGTAGTTTCCCGGGGTCGGCGTGAACGCCTCGCCCGGGCTACCAATGACCCGTAGCCCGGGCGAGCGCAAGCGACCCCGGGTTGCCCCATTTTTGTTTATCCTTTCATCATGTTGCCTTTTTTATGGCACCTTTCGGTAATTCTGGAAACCTAAGTCGCACGTTTTATTAAAAATCAGCGAGGTGGAATTTATTAATAAACGATAATATTTGTAAGCCAGATAGTTGGCTATAAATCTATCAAGGAAAAATAATGACTATAAAAATGAAAGCACTGGCGTTATCGATCGGTGCTGCAGTGGCTTTAACGTCTTTCGCATCCCAGGCTGAAATTACCCTGCTCAAGCAGGATCCTCAGGCCGGGAACCCGCTTAGCCGTCTGAATTTCACCGTGGGCGGCAGTATTCGTCCGCAGTTCAACATGATGACCGGCGACGGCGACAAAGGCTCTTACAAACGTAATGGCTTCGACGGCGGCACCCGTTTCCGCTTCGCCGCAGATTACTACCTGTTCGATGACATTAGCTGGGTCAGCTACTACGAGCTGGGCGTGAACATTCCGGCGGTCTTCGACTGGGATAACCACTACGCTGAAGGCGCCAACGACACCACCCGTCGTATGCTCTACACCGGCCTGAAGAGCGATACCTGGGGTACGCTGACCTTCGGTCAACAGAACAGCATCTACTACGATGTGGTCGGTGCGAAAACCGATATCTGGGACTATGACATGATTGGTCAGGCGCCGGGTAACGGTATCAACGGCGACTACGATGGCTCCTATCGTACCCGTAAATCCCTGAAGTATAAGAAAACCGTAGGCGATGTGGATCTCTACGCCTCTTACCTGTTCAGCGACGATCTGAACCTGAACAACGGCCTGATGTACAAACGTAAAGGCGGCGGTTCACTGGGCGTGGATTACCATATCACCGACGACCTCTCCTGGGGTACGGCGTGGAACTATACCCGTGCGGATATGAATACCACTTACAACAACGACGGTAAAACCTACGATCAGAACATCCTCGGTACCGCGCTGAGCTGGACCCCGGATAACTGGACGTTCTCCGTTGGCGGCGGCTGGTATCAGAACTTTATGACCACCAAAAAATCATCCGTTCACGACTACTTCGCGGGCGATGCGTGGGGTATTGAATACTTCGCGGGTTACAAAATTCCGGTGGGCCAGTACGCGCTTAAATCCGTTCAGCCGTACTTTATGGGTGACCGTATTGAATACGTGAATGGTCGCAACTACCAGCGCATCGATAACGGCGTGGGTATCAGCTTCCAGCTGGATTATGGTTTCCGCGTGGACTACGAACACGTGTTTACTTCCAGCACCGACGATCTGGGCGATATGAACCTGGTGCGTCTGCGTTACGATTTCTAAACGCAACAGTAACGCCGGGCATCCCCGGCGTCACTGCGTTCGGCTGGGCTACATTGCATTTTTGTAGCCCGGCCGAGGTGCGCGAGCACCGACTCCGGGAGCGCTACTGCGTTGCCGCCAACCACTCCGTTACCGCCTCCGACGTTCCCCGAAACACAATCTTGTCGGCTTTCTTCTCCAGCTGATAGCAATACATCGGATCGTAATACTCGTTTAATAACGGCACCAGCCAGGCAAAATGCGCCTCGGTAGCGCCAGTGCGCTGCTGTTCCGCCAGCGCCTCGTCGAGCGTCGCCGTCAGTTCAGCAAAGCGCTGTAATCCCAGACGACGGCGAATAGCGAACAGGCCGTGATGCAGATATTCACTGTACTCCAGCCAGCCTTTTTCTTCGCCGTAGGCGGCGAGGAAATCGTGATGCATGCCGGTGAAATACTCTTCGCGCAGGCGCTCAAGACGCAGATCGAACGGATCTTCCACCACCGCGATCGGCGACTCGGCCATTCGATCCCGCAGGCATTCCGGCAGATGATTGGCGCCGATCATCCGGCCTTCATCTTCCAGCACCCAGCGCACGTTGTCCCGCTGATGCGCGTCCTTAAGCAGCGCGGTGGCCAGATGATTTTCAAAGGTGGCCTGGGAAAACTGCGCGTTGAGCGTGCGGCCAAACGACGAACCGCGATGGTGCGCCAGCCCTTCCAGGTCGATCCCCAATGGCTGCTGGCGAACCAGCGGCGTTTTACCGTTGCCGGTGCAGCCGCCGATCAGCACGATCGGGTGACGAACCAGATCTTCCGTGGCCTGCATTGCCGCCAGACGCAGCGCTTTGTAACCGCCGACGATCAGCGGATAGTCGACGCCCTCGGCTTTCAGCCAGCTTTGGCTAATATGCGAACGCTGCCCGCCGCGCGCGCAGCACAGGTAGCCCTGCGGCACCTGGCGGCAGGCCTCCAGCCAGGCGTCGATACGCTGCCGGCGCGTTTCGCCAGAGACCAGTTCATGCCCCAGCGCCAGCGCGGCTTCCGGCCCCTGACGTTTATAACAGGTACCGACGGCGGCGCGTTCTTGATCGTTCATTAACGGCAGGTTGACGGCGGCGGGCATCGCGCCATGGGCAAACTCAACCGGCGCGCGAACGTCAATGATGGGCGTTTCTGCGCGCAGAATCGCGCAGTAATCCGTCCCATTTTTCATGGGGCAATCCTTCTCTAACAATGTGCGGTAAGGCGGTCAGGGCAGGATTTTACGCTTCAAGGAGGGGGCCGGGGAAGCGTTAGATACTTTCCCCGGCACGAAAGGCCTATTTCAGACGCGCCTGCGCCCAGGCAATGCCGCTGGCATATTCGCCCGGCAGCAGCGGAACCAGCGCTTCCAGCGTCGCGCTCAGGCGGCCCGTGTCGCTGTCGTTAAGATTCAGGTGGCCCACTTTACGGCCCGGACGCACCTCTTTGTCATACCAGTGCAGATGCACCAGCGGCAGCTTCAGCCAGTCGTAGTTCAGGTCGCTGCCAATCAGGTTGACCATCACCGACGGGCTGTTAACCACCGGCGGCGGTAGCGGCAGGTCGGTAATGGCGCGCAGATGCAGCTCGAACTGGCTGATGGAGGCACCGTTTTGCGTCCAGTGGCCGCTGTTGTGCACGCGCGGGGCCAGCTCGTTGATCAGCAGGCCGCCCGGGGTGACGAAGCATTCCATCGCCATCACGCCAACGTAGTTCAGCTCCTGCATAATGGCGCTGAGCATGGCTTCCGCCTGCGCCTGCTGCTCGGCATCGGCCTGCGGGAAGGCCACGCTCATCCGCAGAATGCCGTCCTGATGCAGGTTATGGGTCAGCGGATAGAACACGGTGCTGCCGTCGTGAGCGCGGGCACCAACCAGCGACACTTCGCCGGAGAAGTTAATGCCCTGCTCAACGATGCACTCGCCGTAGCACTCATCCGGCAGCTGTGCGGTATCGTCTTTACGCAGACGCCACTGGCCGCGGCCGTCGTAGCCGCCGGTGCGGCGCTTAACGATCGCCAGCTCGCCCAGACGGTCAAAAACGCCCGGCCACTCATCGGCGCTGGCCAGCAGCTGCCACGGCGCGGTCGCCAGGCTGAGTTTATCGAACAGCTGCTTTTGCGTCAGACGGTCAGCAATAATCGGGAAAACGTCGCGATTCACAAACGCGGTATGTTCCGCCAGCTCACGGGTGAGGGCGGTTTCCGGCCAGCGCTCGATTTCCGCGGTGATCACGCTCTGCTGAAACGGCACGGCGGCCGGGTCTGCTTCTAAACCCACCGGCCAGACCGCGATGCCCAGCGGCTCGCCGGCCTGACGCAGCATGCGGCCCAGCTGACCGTTGCCCAGCACGCAGACCTGCTTCATGCGGCACCTCGTGGATCCGGGTTATCCAGCACTTCATCGGTTTGCGCTTTACGCCAGTCGGCGAGGCGTTGATGCAGCTCGGCGTCGTGCTGAGCCAGAATCTGTGCGGCAAGCAGGGCGGCGTTCGCGGCACCGGCTTTACCGATCGCCAGCGTACCGACCGGAATTCCGCGCGGCATCTGAACGATGGAATAGAGGCTGTCGACACCGCTTAATGCGGCGCTCTGTACCGGCACGCCCAGCACTGGAACCAGCGTTTTGGCGGCAATCATTCCGGGTAAATGCGCAGCGCCGCCGGCACCGGCAATAATCACCTGATAACCGTTGCTTTCGGCGCCTTCGGCGAAGCTGAACAGTTTATCGGGGGTGCGGTGGGCGGAAACCACTTCAACATGGTGAGGAACGTTCAGAATATCGAGGATTTCTGCGGCGAACTGCATGGTAGCCCAGTCGCTTTTGGACCCCATCACGATGGCGATACGTGCCGGATTATTGCGGGAAGACATGCGTCTTAAAACTCCTGTGGGTGTGCTGCACACGACGTTAGAGGCCACAGAGAATAACACGGAAAACGGGCAAGGAAAACGGTTGCGTCACCGTGGGACGGCCCATTACGGCGGAAAAATTAAAACGGGAAGGGGATCAGTTCAACGTCGTCCGCGGTCACTTTGACCATGGAACCGTGGCTGTGCCATGCGCCGAGCACCACGCGGTGCGCCAGCTCGTCGTTGGCGCTGAGCGTGTGGATATCCGGGCGATGGGTATGGCCGTGAATCAGCCACTGCACCTGATGCTTTTCCATCACCTCAACCACCGCCTGCGGGTTGACGTCCATGATTTCCATCGATTTGCTGCTGTTGGCGGCCTTGCTGTCGTTACGCATTTTCTGCGCAATACGGCGGCGGACAAACAGCGGCAGGGCGAGGAACAGCGTCTGGATCCACGGGGTATGCACTTTAGCGCGAAAGGCGAGGTAGCCTGGGTCGTCGGTGCAGAGCGTGTCGCCGTGCATAATCAGCACCCGGCGGCCATACAGATTGAGCACCTGCTCCTCAGGCAGCAGCTGCATGCCGCTCTCAAGGGCAAAGCGCTTGCCGATCAGGAAATCACGGTTGCCGTGAATAAAGAAGCAGGGGACGCCGGAATCAACCAGCGATTTAATGGCAGCAGCCATTTCACGGTGCAGCGGGTTGGGGTCGTCGTCGCCAATCCAGGCTTCAAACAGGTCGCCTAAGATGTACAGCGCGTCGGCCTGACGAGCTTCACCGCGTAAAAAACGCAGAAAACCGGCGGTAATCGCCGGTTCTTCTGTTTGCAGATGCAAATCTGCAATAAAGAGTGTCGCCACCAATTACTCGCTGACGGTCACGCTTGTAATCACAACGTCTTCTTTTGGAACGTCCTGATGCATACCGCTGCGGCCGGTAGAAACGCCTTTGATCTTGTCAACCACGTCCATGCCTTCAACCACTTCAGCAAACACGCAGTAGCCCCAACCCTGCAGGCTTTCGCCGGAGAAGTTCAGGAAGTCGTTGTCTGCAACGTTGATAAAGAACTGCGCGGTTGCGGAGTGCGGAGCCTGGGTACGCGCCATCGCCAGCGTGCCACGGGTGTTTTTCAGGCCGTTGTTCGCTTCGTTTTTGATCGCTTCTTTGGTGTTTTTCTGCTTCATGCCCGGCTCGAAGCCGCCGCCCTGAATCATAAAACCATTGATAACACGGTGGAAAATCGTGTTGTCGTAGAAACCTTCGCGGCAGTAGTCCAGGAAGTTTTTGACTGTTTCCGGCGCTTTGTCGTCGAAAGTTTTGATAACGATGTCGCCGTGATTAGTGTGGAAAGTAACCATTTCTGCATCCTGTTCCGTTTAGAGTGGTGCTTTAGCCCGCCTGTGGGCGGCATATAGGCGTCTGTTATAGCATAACCGACAACATCGATCACCTTGCATTGTGTGCTGCTTCCGGGTTGAATTACGGGTAGAATATGCCGTTTCAGGCGAAAGCCCGGTTCACACACGTAAACATGGAATTCTCGATGCTAAAAATCTTCAACACAATGACCCGCCAAAAAGAGGAATTTAAGCCCATTCATGCCGGAGAAGTTGGCATGTACGTGTGTGGTATCACCGTTTACGATCTCTGTCATATCGGCCATGGCCGTACCTTCGTCTCCTTTGACGTCGTCGCGCGCTACCTGCATTTCCTCGGCTATAAGCTGAAGTACGTGCGCAACATCACCGATATCGACGATAAAATTATCAAACGCGCCAACGAGAACGGCGAAAGCTTCGTCGCGCTGGTGGATCGCATGATTACCGAGATGCACAACGACTTCGACGCGCTGAATATTCTGCGTCCGGATCAGGAGCCGCGCGCCACGCATCACATCCACGAGATCATTGAAATTACCGAGCAGCTGATCGCCAAAGGCCACGCCTACGTGGCGGACAACGGCGACGTGATGTTCTCCGTGCCGACCGATCCGAACTACGGCAAGCTGTCGCGTCAGGATCTGGACCAGCTGCAGGCCGGCGCGCGCGTCGACGTGGTTGACGTGAAGCGTAACCCGATGGACTTCGTGCTGTGGAAAATGTCCAAAGCGGGCGAGCCGAGCTGGCCGTCCCCGTGGGGCGAAGGGCGTCCGGGCTGGCACATTGAATGTTCCGCCATGAATTGCAAGCAGCTGGGCAACCATTTCGATATTCACGGTGGCGGTTCGGATCTGATGTTCCCGCACCATGAAAACGAAATCGCCCAGTCTACCTGCGCGCACGACGGCGAGTACGTGAACTACTGGATGCACTCCGGCATGGTAATGGTTGACCGCGAAAAGATGTCAAAATCGCTGGGTAACTTCTTTACCGTGCGCGACGTGCTGAAATACTACGACGCCGAAACCATCCGCTACTTCCTGATGTCCGGCCACTACCGTAGCCAGCTGAACTACAGCGAAGAGAACCTCAAGCAGGCGCGTTCCGCGCTGGAACGTCTGTATACCGCGCTGCGCGGCACCGACAAATCCGTCGCGGCGGCGGGCGGCGAAGCGTTCGAAGCGCGCTTTATCGAAGCGATGGACGACGATTTCAACACTCCGGAAGCCTACTCCGTGCTGTTCGATATGGCGCGTGAAGTGAACCGTCTGAAAACCGAAGATGCGCAGGCGGCCAACGCGCTGGCGTCGCATATGCGTAAGCTCGCTTCGGTACTCGGCCTGCTGGAGCAGGAGCCGGAACTCTTCCTGCAAAGCGGTGCGCAGGCGGATGACGGTGAAGTGGCGGAAATTGAAGCGTTGATCCAGCAGCGTCTGGACGCGCGCAAGGCGAAAGACTGGGCGGCGGCCGACGCCGCGCGTGACCGTCTCAATGAGATGGGCATCGTGCTGGAAGACGGCCCGCAGGGCACCACCTGGCGCCGTAAGTAAGCATTATCCCCTCTCACCCTCGGGGAGAGGGGCTTCCCTTCTAATACCCTTTAGCGTCTTCGCCACCACAGCCAGGCCATTACAATGGCTGCCGGCAGCCACACCCACAGAAGCTCAGAAATGATCACCTGATGCCCATATGGCGTGGTATAGCGCGAAAGCGCAAACGGCGCGACCTTAATTACCTGCCACGGCGCGAAAAAGCGTTCATCCGACCACGGCCACAGCCAGCCGACGCCTTTGCCGCCGGTGGTGATGGAATCCAGCAGGCTATGCGACAGCAGCGAAACCGTCAGAAAAAGCCAGCAGCGCATCAGCCCAGCCTTAAACCATTTACGTCCCACCAGAACGCAGATTAACGGCACGACAAAGGCGAAAAGCAGCGAGTGGGTAAAGCCGCGGTGGCCGAATATATTGCCGTAGGCGATACCGAATTTAAAGGCCAGCACGTCGGCGTCGGGCAGCATCGCCAGCGCCACGCCCGCGAACAGCAGGCGTGGCGGAATAACGCGGGTGCCGAGCCCTAAACCAAGGCACAGCGGAACGGCGGCATGGGTTACGATTGTTGGCATCGGGCGTCCGTTGTAGCAGAGGAAATACAGAGTATGACCGCTGAACGGGATGAATGCAGCAGGGTGTTAATCTGAATTTTGCGGGATAAAACCCGGCATCGCGCCGCGAAGCCGGGTGACTGGCAGGATTTAAGCGGTAACGGTGATGCTCTGGCCTTCAAAACTCACGGTTTGACCCGCGACAATTTTGCAGCGTTTGCGGGTTTCTACAGCGCCGTCTACTTTGACCAGACCGTCGGCGATGGCGATTTTCGCCTGTGCGCCGCTTTCGCTCCAGCCTTCCAGCTTCAGTAAGTCACAGAGTTCCACATGCGGATGCTTACCCAAAGAAAATGTTGCCATCTTATGCTTTCTCCACGTCGTGATACTCTTCACAAGCCTGTAAGGTGTTTTCAATCAGGGTGGCGACGGTCATTGGCCCGACGCCGCCCGGTACCGGTGTGATGTAAGACGCGCGCGCGGCGGCATCTTCAAACACCACATCGCCGACTACTTTACCGTTTTCGAGACGATTAATCCCGACATCAATGACGATCGCGCCTTCTTTAATCCACTCGCCCGGAATAAAGCCCGGTTTACCGACCGCGACGATCAGCAGATCGGCATGCTCAACGTGGTGACGCAGGTTTTTGGTAAAGCGGTGGGTGACGGTGGTGGTGCAGCCCGCCAGCAGCAGCTCCATGCTCAGCGGACGGCCAACGATATTGGATGCGCCAATCACCACGGCGTTCAGGCCGTAGGTGTCGATGTTGTAGCGCTCCAGCAGGGTGACGATACCGCGCGGCGTGCACGGGCGCAGGCGCGGCGCGCGCTGGCACAGGCGGCCCACATTGTACGGATGGAAGCCGTCGACGTCTTTATCCGGCGCGATGCGCTCAAGGACCTTAACGTTATCAATGCCCGCCGGCAGCGGAAGCTGGACCAGAATGCCGTCGATGGTGGTGTCGGCGTTCAGGGTGTCAATCAGCGTCAGCAGTTCGGCTTCGGACGTGGTTTCCGGCAGATCGTAGGAGCGGGAGACGAAGCCCACCTCTTCGCAGGCTTTACGCTTGCTGCCGACATAAATTTGCGAGGCCGGGTTGCTGCCAACCAGCACAACGGCAAGCCCAGGGGCGCGTTTTCCAGCGGCGACGCGCGCCTTCACTTTTTCCGCAACCTCAGAGCGCACCTGCTGCGCAATCGTTTTACCGTCAATAATCTTTGCTGCCATCAGGGAAAATTATCCATCTGTCATTCACGAAGGGGGGATGCACATATTTTGTCAGATGCGAGGCTTGCTGTCAGGTATCGTTTGCGAGTTTTCATCGGAAAGTCATTTTGCCGAAGAGTTGAGCGATAGTTGGTCGCACTTTATCCATCGCCGTCGGCGACGCAGGTTTCCGGAGGAAATGGATTGACTCACCTGTCAGTGACCGTATAATTCGACGCGTTTCACCCCATCATGAAGTTTTGACTTCCTCAGTGCGCCCTTAGCTCAGTTGGATAGAGCAACGACCTTCTAAGTCGTGGGCCGCAGGTTCGAATCCTGCAGGGCGCGCCATTTCAAATCATACGCATACACAATGCTCAACAAACACGCACACCACTGCGCGCACACTTCCACTTAATTGCGTATCAAATTTTTTTTGGGAAAGTTTAAGGTGCTGGTTTACATATCGGCAGGCAGGTCCTGAAATATATATTGATAGGTAGTTTCGACGACATGATTTTATGTCAGATGAATTTGAAAACGCTCAACTCGGATAAAAAGAGGTCGGCGCCTAAACGTCTTATTTAATTTGAAGTCAAATGACTTGTTTTTATTAAAATGGCGTCATTTGAGTCGTTTTATTCCCCGCCCATCAGGACGGGGCCTTGAGATATTAGTTGTTGTGGTGTCCGATGTGCTTTGAAAAAGCTCTCCATTTCTTTTTCTGCTTGTAGATGCAAATTTTTTTCGACAGTCTGGCGAGTGGAATGAATATTGCCTCGCCGATATTATCAACAATGACGAGCTTTATCTTTCCACAACTGTGAGTCTGGCAGAGGATGTTTTGTGGCTTGATAGTCATCGTTATCAGTTGGTTTTGGTATATCGATTGCTCCAGCTCGTTAAGAGCGTAGCTAATGGATTTGATGTCGTTGCCTTCCTGGATGAAAGTAGAGAGCGGTTTTGATACCCTTCCATCATAATCTCTTATTATATCATATACATAACCTTGTCCAATGTCCGTTTCAACAACGCCGTGGTAGCGGGGGAGAATGGACCAGTCCCGCATTTTCTTTGATAGGCGCTTATAGTATTTTAACTCGCGAACAATTTCTTTAGCACCTCCCGTGTTGTAATTATAGACGATCTTAATGCACTGCTCTTTATTGGCAGGGTTTTCGTAACACGCTCTGTGCGCCCCTTTTCCTAAAGGTTCTCTATCAGACAGGACTATCATTTTATTTCCGTGAGATATTAAAAATTTAAGAGCATTCTACGTATGTATGCTTTATTAATTTTGCGTTCGGTCAATGGTGCGCTCTGCATTTAATCTGTTTGTTAGAATGCGGGTATTTAATTATATTATTCTCTTATTTATGTTCAGGTATAACCTGATAATGAGTAGGGTGACTATTGCTCCTCAAATATATAGCTATTAATTTCATCGTCTGAGAACAGTGGGTATTCATTACTTCATCCCGAAATATCTACAGGAGGTAATGGTATTGGTATTATGTCAATTTTTGGAAATGCACGATTTTGGTCAGGAGGATAAGCTCCAGGAGCCCTATAACGGTTCTGTGCCTTTCTGGCGGGACGCAAGTGCACTTTAGCAAGAGTGCGAATTTGCTCACATAATGTTCAGAATGCGGTTGTCGTAATTCAGTTACGATGAATATACTGTATACATTTACAGTGTGATTCTGGAGGCAGCATGGAATACGAAGTCAAGCAGGTTGCAGCGCGTAAAATTGCCGGTTTTCATATGGTTGGGCCGTGGGAACAAACGGTCAAGCAGGGTTTTGAACAGCTGATGATGTGGGTTGACGGCCAGCAGATCCCCGTCATGGAGTGGCTGGCCGTGTATTACGACAATCCGGATGAAGTACCGGCGGAAAAGCTGCGCTGCGATACCGTGGTGTCGGTCGCCGATGATTTTGTTATTCCGCCGAACAGCGAAGGGGTGATGATGTCGGAGGTGGCGGGCGGCCTGTATGCGGCGGCGCGCGCGCGGGTTATCGATCACGATTTTTCCACGCCCTGGTATCAGTTTTTCGATAGCGTCCTGAAAGATGAGGCTTACCAGATAGCGCCGAAGCCCTGTCTGGAGATCTACCATAATAACGGCGCGGAAGACGGCTACTGGGATATTGAAATGTTTGTCGCCGTGGAGCCAAAGGCGTAATGAAACAACGCCAGTTCGCGCGGTGCTGGCTGCGTAGGCTATCGCCGACGATCGGCCATAATCACCAGCCCGATACCTGAGAGGGTAAGGGCGATAGCCAGCAGCATCCGCAGACCCAGCGGTTCGCCCATAAAGACTAACCCGCCCAGCGCCGCAAGACAGGGAACGCTCAGCTGTAGCGTGCTGGCGGTGGCCGGGCTAAGCTGCGGTAACAGTGAATACCACAGCAGATACGCGCCGCCGGACATCAGCGCGCCGGAGATCACCGCTAACAGCAGCCCAACGCTATCGGCGTGAACCTGCGTACCGCCAGGCACAAATACCACCAGCGCCATCGGCACGGCCAGCGTAAAGTTGCCCGCGGTGGCCGCCGCCGCGTTGTTGACCTTTTTACCGGTAATGCAGTAGGCGGCCCAGGCCGCGCCGGAGACCATCATCAGCAGCGCCGCGCCGCCGGAAGGATGGCCTGCGCCCGGCAAGAGCAGCAGCGCCAGCCCGGCCATCGCCCCCAGCATGCCCACGCTTTTTAGCCACGTCAGCCGCTCGCCGCGCATCAGCCCCCAGCCGGTCATCACGCACTGCACCGTACCGAACAGCAGCAGCGCCCCGGCGGCGGCGGTTAAGGAAAGATAAGCGAGAGAAAAGGCAAACACGTAAACCGCCAGCAGCGCCGCGTTCAGCAGGTTGAATTCCGGCCTTTTTCTGATGCCGGGCAGCCTCAGCAGAATCAACAGCGCCACCGCGCCGCTCACTAAGCGCACGCTGCTAAAGGAAACGGCATCCATATGCATGCCCTTCAGCGCCAGCCGACAAAGCAGAGAGTTGGCGGCAAATGCGGCCATGGCAAGCAGGATTTTGAGCAGCACGGAGAATTCCTCGAAATAAAGTGAGCGAATTATGCCGCAAGCCGCCGCGCGCCGCGCCACCGTTTTGTGCGTCAAAGGGGCTAAGAACATGTATTGAGTATGGTTATTGTATTTGGTTACGTCTATTTACGCTTGATTACGGAAAGATAATGAGTATAGTTCTCAGTCTCTTTTTTATTCACTTATATGGCACAGTCGGCCCAGTAATCGGTGAGGATATTTCACAGGGGGATTCTGCGGCGTGAAGTTCCGACCAACCGACTGCCGGCATCGGTGAATTTTTGATGGCTACCGGGAATCCTCTTATGAAAACCAAACTCTCCGTGCTGGCTCTGGCGATAAGCGCCGTGATGCCTGCCGCCTATGCCGATGATGCAACGGCGACAAAAAAACAACCCGAAACGATGATCGTTCAGGGCGTTGACGGCAGCGACTTTAAAGCCGGCGGCGAACAGCTGGTGCCAGCGTACATGGACGGGCAGGTGGCCCACGGTGGGCGCGTTGGGATGCTGGGCGAACAAAAATCGATGGACGTGCCGTTTAACGTTATCGGCTACACCTCGAAGCTGGTCGAGGATCAGCAGGCCAAAACCATCGCCGACGTAGTGAAGAACGATGCGGGCGTGCAGGCGGTACAGGGCTACGGGAACTTTGCCGAAACCTACCGCATTCGCGGCTTTAAGCTCGACGGCGACGACATGACCATGGGCGGCCTTTCCGGCGTGGTGCCGCGTCAGGTGATGGACACCCAAATGCTGGAGCGCATTGAAGTCTTCAAAGGGGCGAACGCGCTGGTCAACGGCGCGGCCAGCTCCGGCGTGGGCGGCATGATTAACCTCGAGCCAAAGCGCGCCGAAGATATCCCGACGACGCGCGTCGGTGTGGATTATACCGGTGACTCGCAGGTTGGCGGGGCGCTGGACGTTGGCCGTCGTTTCGGCGATGACAACCAGTTCGGCGCGCGGGTGAACGTGCTGCACCGCGAAGGGGAAGGGCGTATCGATAATGATAATCGCCGTACCACGCTGGCCTCCATCGGGCTCGACTACCGCGGCGATCGCTTCCGCTCCTCTTTCGATTTTGGCTACCAGAAAAAAACCTTCCACGGCGGTGAGATGGGCGTCGGTTTTGCGGCGATTGACGAAGTGCCAGCGGTGCCGAGCAACAGTAAAAATACCGGCCAGAAGTGGGGCTACAGCGACATCGAAAACGAATTCGGTATGGCGAAAGCGGAGTACGATCTTAACGATAGCTGGACGACCTACGCCGCTTTAGGCGGGCAGCATGCACACGAACTGGGGACCTACGGCGCGCCGAAACTCACCAATATCAACGGTGACGCGACCATCAGCCGAATGGACACCAACCGTATTATCGACAGCTTTAGCGGGATGGGCGGTATACGCGGCAGCTTTGACACCGGCGTGGTGTCGCACAAGGTGAACGTGGGTTATTCCGCGCAGATCCGCCGCGATGCCACCGCCTGGCGCATGTCAAACAGCAAAAGCAACCCGGCGGTCAATATCTACGACAACCACGATGTGGCGATGCCGGACTACGCCTCGGTGGGCGGTAACTATCATGACCCGCTGACCACCTCACGCAACCGCACGCAGGGCTGGCTGATTAGCGACACGCTGGGCTTCTTTGACGATACCGTGCTGTTTACCGCCGCGGCGCGCCATCAAAAGGTGGTGATTCGTAACTACAGCAATGAAACCGGCCTGGAGACGACGTCATCAAGCTTTACCGAAAGCCGCTGGATGCCAACCTTTGGTCTGGTCTACAAGCCGTGGGAAACGGTATCGCTGTACGCCAACCATACGGAAGCGCTTCAACCAGCGAGTAATGCGCCAAAAACGGCGAAAAACTACGGCCAGAGCATCGGGATTGCCCATTCTAAACAGGATGAAGTGGGCGTGAAAATTGACTACGCCCGCGTCGGCGGCTCGCTGTCGCTGTTCCAGATCACCAAACCGTCCGGGGTTCTGGATAACGACGACTACTACCGTATGGACGGCGAGCAGCGTAACCGCGGTCTCGAGCTGAACGTCTTCGGGGAACCGGTACTCGGCCTGCGTCTCAACGGCAGCACGCTGTGGATTGATCCTGAGATGACCAAAACCGCTGGCGGCCTGAACGATGGCCACGACGCTATCGGCGTGTCCCGCTTCTATGCGGTGCTGGGCGCGGAGTACGACATCAAACCGGTTGACGGCTTAACCGCCACCGCGCGCGTTAACTACACCGGCTCGCAGTATGCCGATACCGCCAACACCAAGAAACTCGACAGCTACACGACGCTGGATTTAGGCATGCGTTATCGCATGCGCCTCAACCAGGAGCAGAACGATCTGGTGTGGCGCGTGGGCGTAACCAACGTGACCAATGAAAAATACTGGTCCGGCGTCGATGATACCGGCGTTTACCTCTATCAGGGCGAGCCGCGCACGCTGAAAGTCTCGGTCAGCTACGACTTCTAAGTCATTGCAAAAATAAGGTTATTGCCCCGGAAGCCCGTGCTTTCCGGGGCTTTTTATTACCGGACTGCGGGTACCGATAGCCTTGCGACAAGCCGCGCTAAGTGTTAAAAGGTGCCCCTTCCTATAAAAGCTACAGGGGTTAGACGTGAAAAACGCGTCCTCAGCATCCAGCCAGAATCAACCGGATGCTTCGTCGGAGCAGGGGCCGACGCTTCACCGCGGGTTACAAAACCGCCATATTCAACTTATTGCCCTCGGGGGCGCTATCGGCACCGGCCTGTTCCTCGGCATCGGCCCGGCTATTCAGATGGCAGGCCCGGCGGTGGTGCTCGGCTATGCGATTGCCGGGATCATCGCGTTTCTGATTATGCGCCAGCTTGGCGAGATGGTCGTTGAGGAACCGGTATCCGGTTCGTTTGCCCATTTTGCTTATAAATACTGGGGGCCGTTCGCCGGTTTTCTTTCCGGCTGGAACTACTGGGTGATGTTCGTGCTGGTGGGAATGGCCGAACTGACCGCCGCCGGGATCTATATGCAATATTGGCTGCCAGACGTGCCGACCTGGGTCTGGGCCGCAGGCTTCTTTATCCTGATCAACGCCGTGAACCTGGTTAACGTGCGCATGTACGGTGAAACCGAGTTCTGGTTTGCGCTGATTAAGGTGCTGGCGATTATTGGTATGATCGGCTTTGGCATCTGGATGCTGACCACCGGCCGCGGTGGCGATCATGCCAGCATTGATAACCTCTGGCGCGACGGCGGTTTCTTTGCCACCGGCTGGAAGGGGCTGATTCTGTCGCTGGCGGTCATCATGTTCTCCTTCGGCGGGCTGGAGCTTATCGGCATTACGGCAGCGGAAGCGCGCAGCCCGGAAACCACCATCCCGAAAGCGGTTAACCAGGTGGTTTATCGTATCCTGCTGTTTTACATCGGTTCGCTGATTGTTCTGCTGGCGCTGTATCCGTGGCAGGGCGTGAAGTCCGACAGCAGCCCGTTTGTGATGATCTTCCATAATCTTGACAGCAACGTTGTGGCATCTGCACTGAACTTCGTCATTCTGGTGGCCTCATTATCGGTTTATAACAGCGGCGTGTACTCCAATAGCCGGATGCTGTTCGGCCTCTCCGTGCAGGGCAACGCGCCGCGCTTCCTGACCCGGGTGAGTCGCCGTGGCGTGCCGGTAAATTCGCTGCTGCTGTCTGGCGCGATCACCTCGCTGGTGGTGCTGGTGAACTATCTGCTGCCGCAGAAAGCCTTTGGTTTGCTGATGGCGCTGGTGGTGGCGACGCTGCTGCTGAACTGGATCATGATCTGCATGGCGCACCTCAAGTTCCGCGCCGCCATGCGCCGTAAGGGCCGCGAGCCGAAGTTCAAAGCGCTGCTGGCGCCGGCCAGTAACTATATCTGCATCGCGTTCCTGCTGATGATCCTTGGGCTGATGTGCACCATGGACGGCATGCGCCTGTCGGCGATTCTGCTGCCGGTGTGGGTACTGTTTCTGTTCGTGGCCTTCAAAACGCTGCGCCGTAAGGCCTAAGTCGCCAACGCCGGGGCATTCGCCCCGGCGATCTCTTTCTCTCTTTTATCGTGACCGCTCTCCCAAATTCGGATCAACCTGCGGGAACTTATTTTTGTAATCGATTACTTTTTATTTGAACTGTTTTGTAATCGATTACTTTTGAGGGTGAGAAAATGGTCTCAACAACGGAAAGTCGTGAGCATAGCGGCGTACAGCACCGGCTGTTAGTCCCGCGCCTGTCGTTAATGATGTTTATGCAGTTTTTTATCTGGGGAAGCTGGTCGGTCACGCTCGGACTGGTGATGACGCAGTACAACATGTCGCTGCTGATTGGCGACGCTTTCTCCGCGGGGCCGATTGCCTCGATTCTCTCGCCGTTCGTGCTGGGGATGCTGGTTGACCGCTTCTTTGCCTCGCAAAAGGTGATGGCGGTGATGCACCTGCTGGGCGCGGCGATTCTGTGGTTTGTACCGCAGGCGCTGGTGGCGGAAAACGGCGCGTTGCTGATATCGCTGCTGTTTGGCTACACGCTCTGCTACATGCCGACGCTGGCGCTGACCAACAATATTGCGTTCCACAGCCTGAAAAATATTGATAAAACCTTCCCGGTGGTACGCGTCTTCGGCACCATCGGCTGGATTATCGCGGGCATCTTTATCGGCGTGACCGGTATTTCTGATACCACCGGCATCTTTACGCTGGCGGCGCTGTGTTCAGTGGTGCTGGCGGTCTACAGCCTGACGCTCCCCCATACCCCGGCCCCGGCGAAAGGCCAGCCGCTGAAGCTGCGCGATCTGTTCTGCGCCGATGCCTTCGCGCTGCTCAAAACCCGCCACTTCCTGGTCTTTGCCGTCTGCGCCACGCTGATTTCCGTCCCGTTGGGCACTTACTACGCCTATACCGCGTCGTATCTGGCGGATGCCGGCGTGGCGGATGTGAGCACCGCGATGTCCTTCGGTCAGATGTCTGAAATCTTCTTTATGCTGATTATCCCGCTGCTGTTCCGCCGCCTGGGCGTCAAGTACATGCTGCTGATCGGCATGCTGGCGTGGTTCGTGCGCTACATGTTCTTTGCGCTGGGTATCAATGAAGAGACGCGTTTCCTGCTGTACCTCGGCATTCTGCTGCACGGCGTGTGCTACGACTTCTTCTTTGTGGTGGGCTTCATCTATACCGACCGCGTGGCGGGCGAAAAGGTCAAAGGGCAGGCGCAAAGCATGGTGGTGATGTTTACCTACGGCATCGGCATGCTGCTCGGATCGCAGATTTCCGGCGCGCTGTACAACCATCTGGTGGCTGGCCAGACCGTTCCGGCGGCGTGGGTCAATTTCTGGTGGATCCCCGCCGTTGCGGCGGTAGTGATTGCTTTAGTTTTCCTTGTTTCGTTTAAGTACGACGAGCAAGAACAGGCGTAAATTTTAAGGAGGTGGCATGAAAACCATCAAGGGACCGGGCATTTTTCTGGCGCAGTTTATCAGCGGGCAGCCGCCGTTTAATACGCTCGACGGGCTGGCCGAGTGGGCGGCGGGGCTGGGCTTTAAAGCGCTACAGCTGCCGTGCAACCACCCGGCCATATTCGATCTGACGCAGGCGGCTGCGAGCCAAACCTACTGCGACGATATCGCCGGTCGGCTGGCGGAGCGTGGCCTGGTGATTAGCGAACTGTCAACGCATCTGGAAGGGCAGCTTGTGGCCGTTAACCCGGCCTACGACAGCGCTTTCGATGCCTTTGCGCCAGCGGCGTTGCGTGGTCACCCGGCGGCGCGTCAGCAGTGGGCAGTGGAGAGCGTCAAAAAAGCGGCGCAGGCCTCAGCCCGACTGGGGCTGAAGGCGCATGCGACTTTCTCCGGGGCGCTGGCCTGGCCCTATTTTTACCCGTGGCCGCCGCACAATGCGACGCTGCTGGACGACGCGTTTAACGAGTTGGCCCGTCGCTGGCGGCCAATTCTGGACTGCTTTGACGAGCACGGCGTCGACCTGTGCTACGAAATTCATCCCGGTGAGGATCTGCACGACGGCGTAACGTTCGAGCGTTTTCTGCATAAGCTGGATAATCACCCGCGCTGCCACATGCTGTACGACCCGAGCCATCTGCATTTGCAGAATATTGATTACCTTAACTATATCGATATCTACCATTCGCGTATCCGCGCCTTCCACGTCAAAGACGCGGAGTTCGAACGCAACGGGCGCAGCGGCGTCTACGGCGGCTACCAGAACTGGGCCGATCGCGCCGGGCGTTTCCGCTCGTTGGGCGACGGCGATATCGATTTCAAAAAGATATTCAGCAAATTAACCCAGCATGATTTCGACGGCTGGGCGGTGATGGAGTGGGAGTGCTGCCTGAAGGACGCGCAGACCGGCGCGCGCGAAGGCAGCGAATTTATTCAGCGGCATATCATCCCCGTCTCCGCGCGGGCGTTTGATGACTTTGCCGCCGGTAGCGAGGTTCGCGGATGATTCAGGTGGGTATTGTTGGTTCAGGTTTCATTGGCCCGGCGCATATTGAAGCGCTGCGGCGGCTGGGGTTTGTGGAGGTAGTGGCGCTGTGCGATGCCTCGCTGGAGCAGGCGCAGGCCAAAGCGCAGCAGCTCAATATTCCGCACGCTTACGCGGACGTTGACGCGCTGCTGGCGCATCCGGGGCTACAGGTCGTGCATAACTGCACGCCCAATTTTCTGCATGCGTCGGTCAACCGGCAGATTTTACGCGCGGGAAAACACGTCTTCTCTGAGAAACCGCTGTGCATGACGCCGGAAGAGGCGCGCGAACTGGAACAGATGGCGCGGGAGGCGGGCGTGGTCCACGGCGTCAGCTTCGTCTATCGCCAGTTTGCCATGGTACAGCAGGCGGCCAGCATGATGCGCGCAGGCCAGGCCGGGCGGCTGTTTTCAACCTACGGCGGCTATCATCAGGACTGGATGCTGCTGGAAAACGATTTTAACTGGCGAGTCGATGCGGAGCAGGGCGGCGTATCGCGCGCGGTGGCCGACATCGGATCGCACTGGTGCGACACGGTGCAGTTTGTTACCGGGCGGCGGATTGTGGAAGTGATGGCGGATCTTGCCATCGTCTGGCCGACGCGTAAGGCCAGCCTCACGGCGCGGTCCTCGTTCAGCGGGCCGCAAGACGGGGCGCAGTATCGCGATGTCCCGGTCACCACGGAGGACGCCGGTTCCGTGCTGTTCCGCTTCGACGACGGCAGTAAAGGCTGTTTCAGCGTCTCGCAGGTCAGCGCCGGGCGTAAAAATCGCCTGCATTTTGATATTAACGCCAGCGCCTGTTCGCTGGCCTGGGATCAGGAGACGCCGCAGCAGCTGTGGATTGGCCATCGCGATCGGCCAAACCAGCTGTTGAGCGACGACCCTGGGTTGCTTAACCGCGATGTTGCCGGGCAGGCGCACTTCCCCGGCGGCCATAATGAAGGCTGGCCGGACGCGTTTAAAAACATGATGGGCAATTTCTATCAGGCGGTGCAGAGCGGGGAAATGCCCGCTGCCGGAGAACGGCGTTTTGCTTCGTTCATTGACGGTGCAAATGTTATGTATATCATTGATGCTATTGTAAAAAGCCATCAGCAGCGGTGCTGGGTTAGCGTCGAACAATAACCCTGTGCCCGGTACGCCGGGCACGCTTTTTGTGGTAGCCTGCACGCAAAGCGTTAACTGCAGGGAACGGCGTTGTATGTCAATTCAGAAAATCGCCCAGCTGGCGGGGGTTTCGGTGGCGACCGTATCGCGGGTGCTCAACAACAGCGAGACGGTAAAAGCGAAAAACCGCGAACGGGTGCTTCAGGCCATCAAAGAGAGTAACTATCAGCCTAACCTGCTGGCGCGTCAGCTGCGCACGGCGCGTAGCTCGATGATTCTGGTGATGGTATCGAACATCGCCAACCCGTTCTGCGCCGAGGTGGTGAAGGGAATTGAAGAGGCGGCGGAAAAGAACGGCTATCGGATCCTGCTGTGCAACTCCGGCGCGGATATTGAACGCTCGAAATCAGGCCTGCGTCTGCTGACCGGGAAGATGGTCGACGGCATTATCACCATGGACGCGTTCAGCAAGCTGCCGGAGCTGACCGCGGTGATCGGCGACGCGCCGTGGGTGCAGTGCGCGGAATACGCCGATGCGGGCACTATCTCCTGCGTGGGGATTAACGACGTCGACGCGGCGGAGCACGCGGTGGGTTATCTGGCGGCGCTGGGGCGTCAGCGGATTGCGCTGATTAACCACGACCTGAGCTATAAGTACGCCCGGCTGCGCGAGCAGGGCTACAACAATGTGCTGCAATCTCAGGGACTGGCGTTTCAGGCGGTGGAGTATGCCAGCGATTTGAGCGCGGCGGCGGGTAAAGCGGCGATGAAAAATCTGCTGGCGATGAGCCCGCGCCCGGACGCGGTGTTTACGGTGTCCGACTCGCTGGCCGCCGGGGCCATCCGCGCCATTGACCAGGCGGGGCTGAAGGTGCCGGAAGAGATCGCGGTGGTTGGCTTTGACGGCACCGAGCTTGCCGAGATGCTATCGCCGCAGCTGACGACCGTCCAGCAGCCGTCGCGGGAGATCGGTGCCAGAGCGGTCGAACTGTTGCTGAATAAAATTGATAACCCGCAGGCCGTGGCCGAGCGGGTTATGCTGGACTGGCGCTTTATTTCACGCGCCAGCGCCTGATTATTGCTGCCCCATCGCGCCCGCCAGGGCGCGAATATCATTACCGGTCGGCGACTGGTGAATGCGCAGGCCAAACTCTTCAACCACCGCAAAGATATGGTCAAAAATATCGGCCTGAATACTTTCATATTCAGCCCATACGACGGTATTGGTAAAAGCGTATATCTCAATCGGCAGGCCGTTATTATCCGGCGCTAGCTGGCGGACCATCAGGGTCATATCTTTGCGAATTTTGGGATGGTTTCGCAGATATTCGTTGAGGTAAGCGCGGAAGGTGCCAATATTGGTCATCTTGCGCAGATTCAGCACCGAGCCGTCGCCACCGTGCTCCTGATTCCACAGATTAATTTCCTGATGACGCGAGTCCATATACGGTTTCAGCAGCCGCGCCTGAATTAACCGCTGCTGCTCGTGTTCATCGAGAAAATGCACGCTAGTGGTATCAACGTTGATGCTGCGCTTAATTCGTCGACCGCCCGACGCGGACATGCCGCTCCAGTTTTTAAAGGAGTCTGACACCAGTGACCAGGTGGGAATGGTGGTGATGGTATTATCCCAGTTACGCACTTTGACGGTGGTTAACCCAATATCGGTCACCGCGCCGTCGGCGCCGTATTTCGGCATTTCCAGCCAGTCGCCGAGCTTCAGCATGTCGTTGGCCGACAGCTGAATGCCCGCCACAAGGCCGAGGATCGGGTCCTTAAACACCAGCATTAATACCGCCGCCATCGCCCCGAGGCCGCTTATCAGAATAGCCGGCGATTGCCCCAGCAGCAGGGAGATCATCAGAATGCCAATCAGAATGGCGCTGACCAGCTTAACCCCCTGGAATATCCCTTTAAGCGGCAGCTGAGAAGAGAATGAGAGCTTCTGCGAGAGGTTGAAAATAACGTCCAGCAGCGAGAAGAACGACAGCAGGGCATAAAGCATCACCCACAGCTGTGCACAGGTGGTTAATATCTGTGCGGCATCGCTGCCTTTTTGCAGCCACAGCACGGCCTGCACGTTGACGATAATCCCCTGAAGGGTGAACGCCAGTCGGTGAAAAAGTTTATTCTGCGTAATGATTTGCAGCCATAAATGGCTGCTAGCCTGCGCCCGTTTTTCAAAGGTGCGTAGCACCACCCGATGGAGTATCAGATGGACAATGATGGCAGTGAGAAAAATAATACCAAAAATGATGATCAGCGAATTGGTATGATTTATTTCAATGCCCATCTCTTCGATCTGTGAAATCAGTTCCTGCATAACGTCTCCTGTATAGCCAGCTAATTATAATGGCTGTGCTGGCTATATTATGCAAACGACTATACAGGAACTTAAGCTCAGGACGCCGCCATTGCCGGGCTCCGGTTTAAATGATGACGCAGGCAGGCGGCCACGATCGCCAGCAGCAGCATCATTGCCGCCTCGACGCCGAGAAAACCGACCATCGCTTCGGTATAGCTGCCGTGATGGTTGCGCATCAGCACCAGCAGCAGCGAGCCAAACACCGCAGGGCCAAGACCGAGCGTGGCCTGCTGCAGGGTGCTCAGCAGCGCGCTGCCCGCGCCCGCGTCGTTGGCGGTAATATCGCGCATTCCTACCCGATAGAAACAGTTGACGATCAGCGCCTGGCCGTAGCCAATCAGCGCCGTCGACGGCACCAGCGTCAGCGTGGTGGTGGCCTGGCCGAAGTGATGGAACGTCTCCATCAGCAGCAGCAAGCCGCTAATCTGCACCGCCAGCCCGGCGAGCAGGATGCGCCCCATGCTGTGACGGGCAATCAGTTTCGGCGCGTACATCGCGGAGAGAAAATAGGCCACGCCCAGCGCCACGAAGCTATTGCCCGACTGCCACGGCGCCATGCCGAGGCCGGACTGCATGGTCAGCGCCATGCAGAACATAAAGCCGGACCAGGCGCTGAAGAACAGCAGGGCGATCACCATGCCGAAGCGAATGCTGGCAAATTTCAGCAGCCGGGGCGGCAGCAGCGGGTGTTCACCGCGCTGCTCTTTGCGCAGCGCGCTGGCGCGCATCCACAGCAGCAGCGGCACAATCGCCAGCAGCATCAGGCGCATCGACCACGGCCAGTGCAGCTCCGGCCCCAGCGCCATCGGGAACAGCAGGCAGCAGAGAATCAGCCCCAGGCTTAGCGTGCCCTGCCAGTCGATGCGGGAGTGCTCGTCGCGGCGAGTTTCCGGCACGTAGCGACGGCTGTAGGCCAGCACCAGCAGGCCAATCGGCACGTTGATAAAGAAGGCGTTACGCCAGCCGAGCCCGGCGATATCCGCCGACACCAGCCAGCCGCCGAACATCTGCCCGACGATAAACGAGATCCCGCCAATGCCGCCGTACAGGCTGATGGCGCGCGCATGCGCCGTGCCTTTCAGGGTGACGTGCAGGGTGGCGAGGATCTGCGGCACGATCAGCGCCGCGCCGGCGCCCTGTAAGGTGCGGGCGGCCAGCAGCGCGGTAATCGAATTCGACACGCCGCACAGCAGCGAGGCGAGGCTGAAAATTGCCACGCCCCACATAAACAGGCGGCGGCGACCGTAGTTGTCGCCGAGCTTGCTGCCCATCGCCAGGCACACGGCAAAGGCCACGCCGTACAGCGCGACGATCAGCTCCAGCTGGGTGGGGCTGGCGTGCAGCGACGCGGTGATTGAGTCGAGGGCGACGTTGGTGATCGAGGTGTCGATCTGCGGCAACATCAGGCCGGTCAACAGCAGGAAAAGCCCCGCGCGACCGGGGGAAACAGCGGACGTTTTCATGGTGACTCCATTGCGTCATTCAGCGAATGGTCGTAGCATCGCTGATTCAATAAACGGGTACCAGTTCCTGGTTATACGGGTACTGGCACTACTATGCTGGAGATACCATGAGCCTCATCAGCCACAGTGAAATGGACGTATTGCAGACGCGGCAGATGGATAGCCGTAAGCAGTTGGGTGCATTTCTTCGGGCGCGACGGGAAAGTCTCGATCCGCAGCGGTTAGGGTTACCGCGCAGCGGGCGGCGGCGCACGCCGGGCCTGCGTCGCGAAGAGGTGGCGATGCTGGCGGACGTTGGCGTGACCTGGTATACCTGGCTTGAGCAGGGGCGCGAGGTTAATCCGTCGGCGGCGGTAATGCAAGCGGTCGCCGAGGCGCTCCAGTGCAGCGCGCTGGAAACGCGGCACCTGTTTGTGCTGGCAGGCCTGACGCCGCTGGAATCGGTTAACGTTCCCCAGTGTGAAGGCATAAGCCCCGGCACGCGGCGTATGCTGGACAGTTTGCTGCCGCAGCCGGCGAGCATTCAGAAGCCAGATTTCGATATCGTGGCGTGGAATGAGGCGTTTTGTCGGCTAATGGGCATCGATTTTTCGACCATTCCAGAAGACGATCGAAATTGTATCTACCTGTATCTTACCCATCCCGGCTGGCGCTGTCGGCTGGCTAATCGCGACGCGCTGCCGACGTTTGTCTCGTATTTTCGTGCCGCCATGGCGGAGCATCGCGGCGATCCGGCGTGGGAAAACAAGCTGGCCCGATTCTTTGCCGCCTCCAGCGAATTTGAGGCGCTGTGGCACCAGCGCTACGAGGTGCGCGGCGTCGAAAATCAGATTAAAAATTTCCGTCATCCTGAGTTTGGCGAGTTCCAGCTCCAGCAGATGTACTGGTACTCCGCGCCGCGCAACGGCTCGCGTCTGCTGGTGTATTTACCGGTGGATGAGGTGGGGGAGGCGGTGCTGGCAAGGTTGTAGTTTAGAGTAAATCCCGGCGGCGCTTCGCTTGGCCGGGCTACAAGATAGGCGTAGCCCGGCCGAACAACGTGACGCCGGGAAGGTCAGTGACGCAAAATCCGATCTTTGTCCCGCCAGG
This sequence comes from Kluyvera sp., assembly GCF_047971185.1. Classification (GTDB taxonomy): domain Bacteria; phylum Pseudomonadota; class Gammaproteobacteria; order Enterobacterales; family Enterobacteriaceae; genus Kluyvera. Next base: position 16,708 of record NZ_JBKDZH010000050.1, on the reverse strand, counting down.
TTGGTTGAGTTGTTTTACGATCCGTTTTCCAGATTACGTTCCTGAATCTGCATTGGCCACTTAGCCGGTGTAGGGTTAAGCACAATGGCTAAATTAGCCTTTAAGGCAATTTGCCTTATATGCTAATATTCAGGGACAAAATTGTGTTCAAAATACTTGTTCATGCGAACGTGAAAGACGAAATGCTGGCGCTACCCGCATCGGCGCAGGCCAAAATGATCGGTAAAATTGAAAAGCTGCGGCGTCATGCTACCGTTTTGCGGGAGCCAGACAGTAAGCCGTTACCCCATGGCCTTTTTGAAGTCCGCACCCTGGGAGCCATTCATTGTCGCGGCATTTATGCCTTTCAGCGAGGCGAGACGATTTTCTTACTGCGCGTTTTTATCAAGAAAACGCAGAAGACGCCCACCTCAGAGATTCGCCTGGCACTGGCACGGCTGAAGGAGATGCAAATTGAGCAAGACAATTATTGACTGGGATGACCTGAAGAGCGAAATGCTCGCACGAGCGGATGTTAAGGCGGCTTTTGATGCGCAAGAGAGGCAAGCGCGTTTGCGCGAGATGCTGGCGCAATGGCGTCAACACGCTGGGTTAACACGCGCGCAGGTAGCACAGCGCATGGGCGTGAGTGCACCAACGGTTTCAAGGATGGAGGCCAACGTAACGCGGGCGAGTCTCGACACGCTCACGCGCTATGCGCTGGCTTGCGGCGTAAAACATCCGCAGATTTTGCTCTATTAAGACGTCCCGACGGCGCTGTGCGACGCCGGGACCGATTAAAGCTAAATCAGATCTCAGTAATCACCACGTCTTCCGGCAGACGAGATTTCGGCAGCGCCTTGTTGAAATCTTCTACGCTGTGATGGCCCACCGGCACCACCACCAGGCTGGTGAAGCCTTTCTCTTTCAGGCCAAATTCGGCATCCAGAATCTCAGCATCAAAGCCTTCGATCGGCACCGCGTCCAGACCCATGGCGCCCATGGCCAGCAGGAAGTTGCCAACGTTCAGGTAGGTCTGGTTAGCTGCCCACTGTGCGTCATCGTGACGCTCTTTACGGTGCAGGTCGGCGAAGAAAGTGCGGCCTTTGTGATTAGCGGCTTTGGCTTCCGGGGTGGCGAAACGGCCATCGGCGTCTTCTTGATCGACCACTTTTTCCAGCCAGGCATCATCGATTGCCGTTTTTGCGCAGAATACCACGACGTGGGAAGCATCCAGCATTTTGCGTTCGTTGAACACATAGCCGCCAGCTGCGGATTTTGCAACGCGCGCTTTACCTTCGTCGGTGCTGGCGACGATAAAGTGCCACGGCTGGGAGTTGGTGCTGGACGGGCTATAGCGCAGCAGCGTTTTCAGATTGGCGGCCTGCTCGGCGGTCAGTTTTTTGCTGGCGTCAAAGGCCTTGGTGGAATAGCGCGCTTTAGCAACGGAAACGATATCCATAAATACTCCTGAATGATGATAGGCACCGCGAATCGGTGCGTTGAATCACAGCAGGGTACCGCGCGCGTTAATAAATGAGAAGGGTATTCAGTGCGATAACACTTATCGTTTTGAGCGCAAAATCAGGTGGGCCGCACCCGGTTCTGCACGCGTTTAGGGAGCTTATTGACGACCTGATTCCATGAATCTTCGATCAGGCCGTGAAGCAGATCGACCGTGATCTCCTCGCCGGGATAGACCGAGATCCAGTGCTTCTTGTTCATGTGGTAGCCGGGTTTAATCGACGGATAGATCGCCTGATGCAGCAGCGACAGTTCGGGATTCACTTTCAGGTTAACGATCGCTTCGCCGCGCAGAAAGGTTTTGATCATAAAGATCTTCCCTTCGACGGTAAACACGTCGTACTCCGGCCCAAAAGGCCAGTAAATCTCGGAAAAGGGGAGCGTCAGCGCAAACTCATGCGCCTGTGCGTGCAGCGTTTTACCGTCCATTATTGATCCTCGGCCAGCGCCAGCCACATGGCTTCAAAGCCTAGCGCTTTGAGCTTATCGGCGCGCTGCGGCTCACGGCTGGCGAACTCAATGGTGGTTTCCGCCAGTGACAGAAACAGGGCGTCGCCAAAGGCGCGGAAGTCGTCGGACATAAATACCGGGCGCACCGAGCGCTGGCAGAGCTTTTGCAGCTCCGGGAACATGGCCCTGACCTGGGTGATGGTCTCCTCGGTAATTTTTTCACTGACCGCCATCCGGCGCAGCGCATGGTGCCCGGTAGGGTTTTGTACGCCCCAGTCGATATAGCTGTTCCAGATGCTGTGGGTGAACGCTTTCGGTGACTCGGTATCGGTCAGCCCGGTGAGCATCGCCTGGCACAGGCCGGTTTTCAGGTGCAGGTAAAGCGCGTTAAGCAGGTCGTCTTTGGTGGCAAAATAGCGAAACAGGGTGCCTTCCGCCACGCCCGCACTGCGCGCGATCAGCGCGGTTGAGGCGGCAATGCCGGATTGAGCAATGGCGCTGGTGGCCGCTTCCAGTAACGCGTGTTTTTTATCTTCACTCTTCGGACGAGCCACTACACTTTACCTCTCTGACTGTAAAAAATGTGATTGAAACATGTCGACCCCAGTGACTTCAACGTCGATTGTCAAAATTTGAAAATGGCTTGACGATTTTTTCCTCTCCTTTCTATAATGAGTGCCTACTCACTCATAATCAACTTTTTTTGTGTGGCTTCCTGGATGAGGCCGGTCTTGGGTCAGGATATGAAACCTTTCATCATCAGCGTGGTTGCCATCATGCTTATCGCCAGTGCAGCAAGTTTGCCCTTTGTCCTGAACGCCGGTTTCGGCCAGGCGCCGCAGGGGGTAGAGAAAAGTCAGATTGAGCGCTCGCCGAACTACCGCGACGGGGCGTTTCAGAACACCCTGCCGACGCCGGGGTTTACCGGCGACAAAAATATGCTGATGGCGTGGTGGGAGTTTTTAACCGCCAGACGTGAGAACGCGCGGCCGCAGCAGCCGTTGCCGCTGGTGGCGACCGATCTCGCCAGCCTGACGCCGGAGCAGGACACCATGATCTGGCTGGGCCACTCATCGTGGTATCTGCAGCTGGCGGGCAAGCGCATTCTGATCGATCCGGTGTTCAGCCACTATGCCGCGCCGTTTTCGTTTCTCAATAAAGCGTTCGACGGCGACTACCCGTGGCGCGCCGAGACGATGCCGGAGATCGATCTGCTGATCATCTCTCACGATCACTACGACCATCTGGATTACGCCACCATCAAAGGGCTGATGCCAAAGGTTAAGCGCGCCGTGGTGCCGCTGGGCGTCGGTTCCCATCTGCGTTACTGGGGGATGGCGAGCGAGGTGATTACCGAGGCCGACTGGCAGCAGAGCGTAGCCATCAGCGACGCGCTGACCGTTCACCTGCTGCCCGCGCGTCACTTTTCTGGCCGCGGCCTGAAGCGTAACCAGACGTTGTGGGCCAGCTTTATGTTCGTCACGCCAGAACAAAAGATTTATTACAGCGGCGACAGCGGTTACGGCCCGCACTTCAGGGCGATTGGCGAGCAGTTTGGCAAGGTTGACGTGGCCATTCTGGAAGATGGCCAGTACGACCAGGACTGGCGCTACATCCATATGATGCCGGAGCAGACCGCCCAGGCCGCGGTTGATCTCAACGCCGAGCGCGTATTGCCAGGGCATGCCGGGCGCTTCGTGCTGGCGAAGCATACCTGGGATGACCCGTACAAACGGCTGGCGCAGGCCAGTAAAGACAAAGCGTATCGGCTGCTGACGCCGATGCAGGGCGAGCCGGTATGGCTGGCGAATCCAACGCAAACATTTCACGCCTGGTGGGAATAACCACCGGCTGTAGGTAAACGAGGGGAGGGGTGTATGACTGATTTAGCCACTCAGGTGATCGACACACTGGTCGAATGGATTGACGAAAATCTGCATCAGCCATTGCGCATTGATGAAATCGCCCGCCGGGCAGGGTATTCAAAATGGCATTTGCAGCGCCTGTTTTTGCAGCATAAAGGCGAAAGCCTTGGCCGCTACATTCGCCAGCGCAAGCTGAATCTGGCGGCGGATGAACTGTGCACGACCGATCAAAAGGTCTACGACATCTGCCTGAAGTACGGGTTTGATTCCCAGCAAACCTTTACCCGCATTTTCACCCGCACCTTTAACCAGTCGCCGGGTGCCTACCGTAAAGTCCATCATCGCCCACGGACGCATTGATACCAACGCCCTCTCCTTGTGGGAGGGCGGGCTAATCCGCCAGTGAAAACCAGCGCCGCCACACGTAGCGAACCACCAGATACTCAATGGCCCCCAGCGCCAGAAACCACACGCAGAACAGCACGGTATAAAACTGGTTCAGATCCATAAAGTGGAAGGTGGCAACCAGCTTTTGCGCCAGCGTCAGGCCGAGCGACGGTGCCGGCAGCAGCAGGCAGGAGAGGAACGCCATCAACAAAATGCCGGCTGCGGTCATCAGGGATTCAAGAGGATGCTTCATGCAGTGTTAATCTTTAGTTAAAGATATTATTGTCCGGTAATTTTTATTGGAACGCAATGTTTCTGAGCTAATAAACCCTTTTTGAATATTTAAAATAAATGACTAAGCCTACGAATATATTCGCAGGGGAAAACGTGTAATAATATTAAGGATTAAATAAAATAGTGCTTTCGTAAATTAACGTCATAATCACGATAATAATTTTACAAAAGTATAAGTACTATATCCAACCAGCGTCGCAACCACGATAGCCAGCACTATGTACAGCGCCAGACGGCGTCCTCTGTAGATTCCGAACATAATGACCTCGTTTAGATGGGGTTTAGGAACATTCTGTAATATTAATATGAGTAAATCAACTGAATGTCGTTTTGAAATTTAAAAAGCGAAAATATTGTGAGCTAAATAATATTCCTTCGCCTTAAGAAAATACCCAACGATGTCGCCTTGGCCAGAAATGATTTCAGGCTTTCCGTTTGCAGGAATTTAAAAGGAAAATTTATTGTGTCGAAAATGATGAATAGCAAAAATGTGCCGCACGCGGGTTACGACCCGCAAGAGCACGCCTACCAGCAGCCCACCGAGCGCGTGCTATCGCAGCTGAACAGCCAGCCGAAAGGGCTGAGCGCGGCCGATGCCGCGGAACGCCTGAATACCTACGGCCCGAACGCGCTGCCGGAGAAAAAAGGCAAGCCGGCGTGGCTGCGTTTCCTCGCCCACTTTAATGATGTCCTGATCTACGTTCTGCTGGCCGCCGCGGCGCTGACCGCCGTAATGGGCCACTGGGTGGATACCTTCGTTATCCTTGGCGTCACGGTGATCAACGCCCTGATTGGCCACATCCAGGAAAGCAACGCGGAAAAATCGCTGAAAAGCATCCGCAACATGCTCTCCAGCGATGCGCAGGTGGTTCGCGACGGCAGCCATAAAACGGTCGCCACCACCGAGCTGGTGCCGGGCGATATCGTGGTACTGCGCGCGGGCGACCGTATTCCGGCGGACATGCGTCTGATCGAGGCTCACAACCTGCGCGTTGAAGAGGCGATTCTGACCGGCGAGTCCACCGTGGTGGATAAGCACACCGACGTGCTGCACGGCGAACTGCCGCTGGGTGACCGCACCAATATGGTGTTCTCCGGCACCACCGTCAGCGCGGGCGGCGGCACCGGCGTGGTCGTCGCTACCGGCCAGGAGACCGAACTTGGCCACATCAACCAGATGATGGCGGGCATTGAAAAGCACCGTACGCCGCTGCTGGTGCAGATGGACAAGCTGGGCAAAGCCATTTTCGCCATTATTCTGGCGATGATGGCTGCGCTGTTCGTCTTCAGTATGCTGCTGCGCGATATTCCGCTGGGCGAGCTGCTGCTGTCGCTGATTAGCCTCGCGGTTGCCGCGGTACCGGAAGGCCTGCCGGCGATTATCTCGATTATTCTGTCGCTGGGCGTTCAGGCGATGGCGCGCAAGCGGGCGATTATCCGCAAGCGGCCTACCGTGGACACGCTGGGGGCGATGACCGTGGACTGCTCGGATAAAACCGGCACCCTGACCATGAACGAACTGACCGTGAAAGCGGTAATTACCGCCGATAGCTGCTACCGCGTGGACGGCGACAGCTACGAGCCGCACGGCAATATCTACCTCGAAGGCAGCAACGAGCCGGTGCAGGTTCAGCCGAACACCGTGCTGGAAAAATACCTGCGCACTATCGACCTGTGCAACGACAGCCAGCTGGTGAAGGATGCGCAGGGCCACTGGGGCATTACCGGCGGTCCAACCGAAGGCGCGCTGAAGGTGCTGGCGGCGAAAGTCAGCCTGGAGCCGGTGCGCACTCAGCTGATTGCCAAGATCCCGTTTGACTCGCAGTACAAGTACATGTCCACCCACTTCCAGCTGGGTGACGAAGAGATTGTGATGGTGACCGGCGCGCCGGACGTCCTCTTCGCGCTGTGCCAGCAGCAGCAGACCTCGCGCGGCGTGGTGCCGTTCGAGCGCAGCTACTGGGAAGCGGAAATGGCGCGCTTTGCCAGCCAGGGTCTGCGGATGGTGGCGGCGGCAACCAAGCCTGCCAACGCCGGGCAGAATACCCTTGACCACAGCGACCTGCAGGAAGGCCTGGTGTTCCTCGGCATTGCCGGCATGATGGACCCGCCGCGCCCGGAAGCGGTCGACGCGATCCACACCTGCCAGAATGCGGGGATCCGCGTGAAGATGATCACCGGCGATCACCCGCAGACGGCGATGAGTATCGGCCAGATGCTGGGGATCCGCAACAGCAGCGAAGCGATGACCGGCTACCAGCTGGAGCACATGGATGACGCTGAGCTAGCGAAAGCGGCGGTGGAGTATGACATCTTCGCCCGTACCAGCCCGGAGCATAAGCTGCGTCTGGTGAAAGCCTTACAGGAAAGCGGCGAAATCGTCGGCATGACCGGCGACGGCGTCAACGACGCTCCGGCGCTGCGTCAGGCGGACGTGGGTATCGCCATGGGCATCAAAGGCACCGAGGTGACCAAAGAGGCCGCCGACATGGTCCTGACCGACGACAACTTTGCCACCATCGCCAGTTCGGTCAAAGAGGGGCGTCGCGTTTACGACAACCTGAAGAAAACGATTCTGTTCATCATGCCGACCAACCTGGCGCAGGGGCTGCTGATTATCATCGCCCTGCTGGCGGGGAACATTATTCCGCTGACGCCGGTGCTAATTCTGTGGATGAACATGGCGACCTCCGCCACGCTCTCCTTCGGCCTCGCGTTTGAAGCCGCCGAGCGTAACGTGATGAATCGCCCGCCGCGTAAAACCGGCCAGCACGTGATGGATCTGTTCGCCGTGTGGCGCGTCGCCTTCGTCGGCTCGATGATTGCTATCGCCGCCTTCATTCTTGAGGCATGGCTGGCACCGCGCGGCCACAGCGCCGAGTTTACCCGCACCGTGCTGTTGCAGATGCTGGTGACCGCGCAGTGGGTGTACATGATTAACTGCCGCAGCAGCGACCGCTTCTCTCTGAACAGCGGCCTGCTGAAGAACAAAGGCATCTGGCTGGTGACCGGCGTCCTGCTTCTGCTGCAGCTGGCGATTATCTACCTGCCGCTGATGCAGACGCTGTTCGGCACCGAAGCGCTGCCGCTGCGCTACTGGGGCATCACCCTGGCGATTGGCGTCGCGATGTTCCTGGTGGTGGAAGTTGAAAAGCGTCTGACCCGCCGTTTCCGCAAGACCACGTAGTGATGACTTGCCCCTCTCCACGCGGAGAGGGGCGCTTGCCACGCAAGGATCCCCGACATGAAAAACACTTTCCGCCTCGCCCTGTTGGCCTGCGGGCTGGCCAGCTGCACGCTGGCTTTCGCCTCGATACCGGTCCGCGTCGCCACCGTCGAGCGCGCGCCGCACGCGGTTGAGCGCCAGCTGCCGGGCCGCGTTGAGGCGATTCACGCCGTTGAAATTCGCGCCCGCACCGAAGGCACTATCGTGCAGCGCCATTTCCAGGACGGGCAGGACGTTAAGCAAGGTGACCTGCTGTTCACGCTGGATGATGCCCAGCCCCGCGCCGCGTTAGCGCTGGCGCAGGCGGAGCTGAAGAGTGCGCAGGCCTCGCTGCGTCAGGCTCAGCAGCTGTTGACGCGCTATCAGAGCCTCAAAACCAACCATTCCATCAGCCGTAACGACGTAGATACCGCACAGATGCAGCGTGATGTCGCCGCCGCCGCCGTTGAACAGGCGAAGGCGCGGGTGACGGCGCAGCAGATCGTCCTTGATTACACCCGTATCACCTCGCCGGTCAGCGGCCGCGTGGGCCACAGCGGCTTTCACGTTGGCACGCTGGTGAATGCCGCCAGCGGCGTGCTGGTGGATATCGCCCAGCTTGACCCGATCCGCGTGAGTTTTGCCCTCGACGAGGCCGCGTTTTACAGCAAGGCGGGGCAGTATGCCGATATCCGCGCGCTGAAGGCCGCGTGGCTGGCGCAGATTACCCTCGACGGCAAACGTGAGGACGGCGTGCTGACCTCGGTGGATAACCGTATTGACGCCCGAACCGCCAGCGTGGCGGTGCGCGCCGAATTTGCCAACCCGCAGCATCGGCTGCTGCCCGGCGGCAACGTCACGGTAACGCTGCGCCCGCAGGCGCAGGACGAGAGCGTGATGATCCCGGCCGCAGCGGTGCAGCAGGACGCCAGCGGCTATTTCAGCTGGGTACTGACCGCCGAGAACACCGCCGGGCTGCGCCGTCTGGAATTAGGCGGACAGCAGGGGCAAAGCTTCGCGGTGGCGAAGGGGCTGAACGCCGGTGAGCGCGTAGTCACCGATGGCGCGCAGCGTCTGAGCGACGGCGCCGCCGTGCAGTTGTTGAATTAAGGAGTTCAGGATGCTGACGTTTTTTATCCGTCGTCCACGTTTCGCGATGGTGATTGCGCTGCTGATGACCTTTGTCGGCGCGGTCGCGCTAAAGCTCATTCCGGTAGAGCAGTACCCGCAAATCACGCCGCCGGTCGTGAACGTCAGCGCCAGCTGGCCGGGCGCCAGCGCGCAGGACGTGGCGGAAGCCATCGCCGCGCCGCTGGAGACGCAGCTCAACGGCGTGGATCACATGCTCTATATGGAGTCGACCAGCGCCGATGACGGCGGCTATAGCCTCAACCTGACCTTCGCCGCGGGCACCGACCCGGATATGGCGGCTATCGACGTGCAGAACCGCGTGTCGCAGGCGGTGGCGCAACTGCCGTCCGAAGCGCAGCAGAATGGCGTACAGGTACGTAAGCGCGCCAGTAACCTGTTAATGGGGGTGAGCCTCTATTCGCCGGAGGCGACCCTGTCGCCGTTGCAAATCAGTAACTACGCCAGCACCCAGGTGCGTGAAGCGCTGGCGCGTCTGCCGGGCGTCGGCCAGGTGCAGATGTTCGGTGCGCGCGACTACAGCATGCGCATCTGGCTGCGGCCAGACCGCATGAACGCGCTGAACATCACCAGCGAAGATATCGCCCAGGCGCTGAACGAGCAGCACGTGCAGGGCGCCGCCGGGCAGATTGGCACCCCGCCGGTGTTTAACGGCCAGCAGCAAACCCTGACCATCAACGGCCTCGGGCGGCTGAGCGACGCCGATGAATTCCGCAGCATCGTGGTGCGCAGCGGCGAGCAGGGACAGCTGGTGCGCCTTGCCGATGTCGCCACTATCGAGCTTGGCGCGCGGAGCTACAGCGCCAGCGCCCAGCTTAACGGCGTGGACTCGTCCTATATGGGGATCTACCCGACGCCAACCGCTAACGCCTTACAGGTAGCAAACGTGGTGCGCGCCGAGCTCACGCGCCTGCAAAGCCGTTTCCCGGCGGATCTCAAATGGGAAGTGAAGTTCGACACCACCCGTTTCGTCGCTGCGACCATCAAAGAGATCGGCACATCGCTGGCCCTGACGCTGCTGGCGGTCGTCGCGGTGGTTTCACTGTTCCTGCAAAGCCTGCGCGCGACGCTGATTGTCGTGCTGGCAATCCCCGTTTCGCTGATTGGCACCTTTGCGGTGCTTTACGTGCTGGGCTACAGCGCCAATACCCTGAGCCTGTTTGCCATCATTCTGGCGCTGACGATGGTGGTTGACGATGCCATTGTGGTGGTCGAAAACGTGGAAGGTCACATGGCCGAAGGGCTGGGGCGTAAAGAGGCGACCGCGCTGGCGCTGCGGCAGATTGCCGGGCCGGTTATCGCCACCACCCTGGTACTGCTGGCGGTGTTTGTTCCGGTGGCGATGCTGCCGGGGATCGTCGGCGAACTGTATCGTCAGTTTGCGGTCACGCTCTCCACGGCGGTGACGCTGTCTAGCATCGTGGCGCTGACGTTGACCCCCGCGCTGTGCGCGCTGCTGCTTCGCCCGCGTCCGGCAAAGCCCGCCGCCGTTTTCCAGCTGTTTAATCGCGGGCTGAATACTACCCGCGATGCCTATGGGTGCCTGGTGGCATGGATGAACCGCCGTCCGCTGGTGGCGGTGGGGGCGACGTTAACCGCCGCGCTGCTGGTGGCGTTGAGCTTCACCACCATGCCGAAGGGCTTTCTGCCGCAGGAAGATCAGGGCTACGTGTTCGCCAACGTGCAGCTGCCGGAGTCGGCCTCGCTGGAGCGTACCGAAGCGGTGATGGCGCAGGCCCGCACGCTGCTGGGCGCACACCCGGCAGTGGAGGATGTGATTCAGGTGTCCGGCTTCAGCATTCTCAGCGGCACCAGCGCGTCGAACGGCGGGTTCATCTCGCTGATGCTGAAAGACTGGTCGCAGCGCGCGCCGCTGGATGCGGTGATGAGTGAACTGCAGCGTCAGCTGCATGCGCTGCCGGAAGCCAACATTATGCTGTTTGCGCCGCCCACGCTGCCGGGCCTCGGCAGCGCCGCGGGTTTCGACCTGCGTATTCTGGCGCAGGCCGGGCAAACGCCCGCCGAGCTGGAGCAGGTGACGCGTCATATTCTGATGAAAGCCAACCAGCACCCGAAGCTGAGCCGCGTATTTACCACCTGGAGCAGCAACGTCCCGCAGCTGACGCTAACCGTCGACCGCGACCAGGCCGCACGTCTCGACGTGCCGGTATCCCGCATCTTTAACAGCCTGCAAACCGCGTTCGGCGGCACCCGCGCCGGTGATTTCAGCATCAATAACCGCGTTTATCACGTGGTGCTGCAGAACGAGATGCAGTGGCGCGAGCGCGCCGAGCAGATTAGCGAGCTATTTGTGCGCAGCAACCACGGCGAGCGGGTACGCCTGAGTAACCTGGTGACCATTACGCCAACCGTGGGCGCGCCGTTTATCCAGCAGTTTAACCAGTTCCCGTCGGTGTCGGTGAGCGGCTCAGCGGCGGAAGGCGTCAGCAGCCGTACGGCAATGAGCGAAATGGAAAGCCTGCTGGCGATGCACCTGCCGGAGGGCTACGACTACGCGTGGAGCGGACTGTCCTGGCAGGAGCAGCAGACCGGCAATCAGGCTATCTGGATTGTGCTGGCGGCGGTGGCGATGGCGTGGCTGTTCCTCGTGGCGCAGTACGAAAGCTGGACGCTGCCGGGCAGCGTGATGCTGTCGGTACTGTTCGCCATCGGCGGCGCGCTGCTGTGGCTGTGGATCGCCGGTTACGCCAATGACGTATACGTGCAGATTGGCCTGGTGCTATTGATAGCCCTGGCGGCGAAGAACGCGATACTGATCGTTGAATTCGCCCGCGCGCGTCGGCAGTCCGGCTTGTCTATCGTCGAGGCCGCGCGCGAGGGGGCAACCCGCCGCTTCCGCGCGGTGATGATGACGGCGGTGTCGTTTATTATCGGCATTATGCCGATGATGTTCTCCACCGGGGCCGGGGCGCAGAGCCGTCGCATCATTGGCACCACGGTGTTCAGCGGGATGCTGGTGGCGACGGTCATTGGGATCCTGTTTATCCCCTCGCTGTACGTCCTGTTCCAGCGTCTGCGCGAGTGGGCGCACCGGCGGGCGGGCTAACCCATCTGCGCCAGCTGGCTGCGCAGCACATCGACCCCCGGCGCGATGGCGTCGGGGTTGATGGCGTGAAACCCCATGCGGAAGAAGTTATCCGGCGGCGCGGCGTCGAGAAAATGGCGCGCGCCGGGTTCAATCAATACCCCGGTATGGGCGGCGCGCCAGGTGAGCTGCTGCGTACTGATGCCGCCGGGCGTACGCAGCCAGAAGGCGTTGGCATGCTCGCTGCCGGGCAGCGGCTGGCACTCCGGGAGCAGGGTTGATAGCGCCGTGTTGAGCATCTCCCAGCGGCGCGCGGAGTCTTCGCGGTAGCGCCGCAGGTGGGTTTCATAGTGGCCCTGGGCGAGAAAATGCGCCATCTGATACTGAATGTTGGTCGGCGGATGGCGATACACCAGGCGGCGCAGGGCGCGGGCCTCATCAATCAGATCCGGGTCGGCGACCATAAAGCCCAGCCGCAGCCCCGGCGACAGCGCTTTCGACAGGCTGCTGACGTAAATCACCCGTCCGCTGCGATCGCTGGCCTTCAGCGCCGGCAGCGGATTGGCCTGGAAGTTACTCTCCGAATCATAATCATCTTCAATAATCACCGCATCGTGCTGCGCCGCGTGCGCCAGCAGCTGGCCGCGCCGCGCCTTGCTCATGGTGACGCCGGTCGGCACCTGATGCCCCGGCGTGACGTAGTAGTAGTCGCACGGCGTTTCGTTCAGCACCAGACCTTCGGCATCCACGGCGTGCGGCACAATCTGGCTTTCGCCGAGTAAAAAGGTGTTAATCGCCTCGCGAAAGCCGGGGTTCTCGACGCCGACCCGGGTCTGGCGCGACATCAGCAGCCGGGTGAGCAGGTAGAGCGCATTTTGCGAACCCAGGGTGATGAGGATTTCATCCGGCGCGGCGACGATGCCGCGTTTGGGCAGCACGCGGGTGCGGATTTGCTCAATCAGCATCGGCACGTCCTGGTCGATATGGTCCACCACCCACGCCGGGTCGCGCATGCCACCATGCAGCCAGTTGGCCGCCGAACGCCAGCTGGCGAGCGGGAACTGACGGGTGTCCGGCTGGCCGTAGATAAACGGATAGCGGTAGTGCATCCAGCCGGCGGGTTTGAGGATCGACTCCTGCTGGCTGGGGGTAATATTCAGCCGTTTGCCCCATGATGGTGCGTTGTCGGCGGCGCTGAGTGCAGGCGTTGGCGCGGAAAGGCGCGGCGCATGATAGTCCGGATGCAGGTAATAACCGCTGCGCGGGCGGCTTATCAGATAGCCCTCGTTGACCAGGCTTTCAAACACCAGCGCGGTGGTGTTACGGGAAACCTGCAGCTGCTGGGCCAGCTGCCGACACGAGGGCAGCGGCGTGTCGGCGGCAAAAATGCCGCCGAGGATCGCGTTGACCAGCGACTCGCGAACCTGCTCCTGCAAACCGCGTTGCGCCTCAAAATCCACATGCAGTAAGTGCCGAATCATGCGCTCCCCTCCCGATTGTTCGCTTTCCTCCTGCGCAGCAATTTCTGTACCAGCCTGAAATCGTCTGCCACAAGCGCACGCGAAAACTGGCTCTATTCAGAATGCAAAAAGTCTCCTTACAGTAAAAACGTCGTCAGCCAGCGCCTGAAAATGCCGCTGTCGGCACACATCTTGCAACGCTGGAATAAACGCATCCGGCATATTGGAGTAGGGGTCAAACGATGAAAAAAACGATGGGTTCGTATTATCTGGCCGCCATCATGGCGATGACCTTTTCTTTGCAGGTGGCCGCCGCCGATTTACCGGAAATTGAAAAATCCGGCACTCTGAAAGTGGCGACCGAGGATGACTACGCGCCGTTTAACTTTATGAATAACGGCAATGCCGACGGTTTTAATAAAGATATGCTGGCGGCGCTGCGCGAATACGCCAAATTTAACGTCACGCAAAGTATTTTGCCGTGGACCGGTTTATTAGCGGCGGTTTCTACCGGGCAGTACGATATGGCGTTAACCGGCGCGGTGGTGACCGATGAACGCCTCAACGTGTTTAATTTCACGCCGCCGTGGGCCTCCGCTCAGCATTATTTTGTGAAGCGCGCGGGCGATGATTCGTTAAATACCATTGCCGACCTCAGCGGTAAAAAGGTTGGGCTTCAGGCGGGCAGCGCGTTATTAGCGCGATTACCGGAACTGAAGGCCATGATTGAGAAAACCGGCGGCAAACTGGGGCCGGTGGTGGAATACCCGTCCTACCCGGAAGCCTACGCCGATTTAGCCAACAAGCGCCTCGATTACGTCATCAACGTAGTGATTTCGGTCAACGACCTGGTCAAAGCCAAACCGAAGGTATTTGCCAAAGGGTTACCGGTCTCCGGCCCGGGCTATATGGCGTGGCCAATCCCGAAAAACTCGCCGGAGCTTTTGGCCTATATGACCAAATTTATCAACCATATGCGTGAAACCGGCAAGCTTGCCGAGCTGCAGAAAAAATGGTTTGGCGAAACCTATGACGATCTGCCGACCGAGCCGATTACCAGCGCCGCTCAGTTTCACCAACTAGCCGGACAATAATCCAGGTCGCCCGGCCGAGCCGCGCGACGCCGGGAGCGACGACAAGGTTAACTTCAGGAGGGCAGCATGGACTTAATCGCATGGCAGTTACTGATTGAAGGCGCATGGACAACCCTCTGGATTTCCGCCATCGCCATCGCTTGCGGGGTGGTGATTGGGCTGGTTATCGCTTTCGTGCGCATGATGAAAATCCCGGTTGTCGATCAGATTCTGGTCATCTACATCAGCCTGGCGCGGGCCACGCCGCTGGTAACGCTGGTGCTGTTTCTGTTTTTGTCGCTGCCAACGGTGGGGATCAACCTCGACAAAACGGTGGCGGCTATCGTCGCCCTGACGCTCAACACTTCGGCATTTAACGCGGAAATCTGGCGTAATGCCTTTCGCACCTTTCCGCGCGAACAGCGCGAGGCGGCGGAGTCGGTAGGGATGCGCCGCTGGCCCTATTTTCGTTACATCATGCTGCCGCAGATGTGGCTGGAAAGCCTGCCGGCGCTGGTCAATGAGATGTCTTTTTTAATCAAAGGTAGCCCGGCGATTGCGGTGATCGGCGTGGTGGATCTCACCCGCGTCACCAACCGTATCGCGTCCGTCACCTATGAACCGCTTTCCCCCATTCTGGCCGCCGGGCTGCTGTATGTGGTGATTATTGGCCTGCTGCTGAAGCTCCAGAGCCTGGCGGAACGCAAAGCAAAACGACTGGCGCGCTAAGCCCGGGAGGACTGATGAATCAATGGGCAATTATCTGGGCCGAGCACGACAACTTTATTGCCGGGCTGCTGGCGACGCTTGAGCTGTTTATTATCGCTGCCGTTTGTGGGTTATTGATTGGCATCGTTTTGTGTTACATCACCGAATACCAGAAACGCGTCCTGAATAACGTCATTATGGGTTTTGTGAACCTGATGCGAGCGATCCCCTTTCTCATTCTGGCGTATTTACTCTATTACGGGTTACCGGAGCTGGGGATAAGTCTTGACGCCTGGGCGGCGGGGCTGGTGGCGTTAATTATCTATCATGGTGCTTATTTCTTTGAGATTCTGCGTAGCCAGCGGCGGGTATTTTCTAATGGCTATATTGAAGCCGCGGTAGTACAGGGTTTCTCGCGTTATACCCTGTTTCGCCGCATCGTCCTGCCGAATATTTTCTCCTCCGCGCTGCCGCTGTTGGGTAATCAGCTGATTATCTGTCTGAAGGATACCGCGTTTCTGAGCATTATTACCGTACAAGAGATTACCGCCGCCGCGAACAGCGTCCAGGCCACCTATTTTATTCCGTTTAACGCCTTTATTGTCGCCATTGCGCTGTATTGGGCGATCAGCATCGTACTGGAATTGCTGATTAAGCGGTTGACTGTGTATAGCGCCAAAAGAGGAATGAGCCATGTCTGATATCACGGCGGTAAGCGTCAAAAATGTCTCCAAGCAGTTTGATAACGTGGAGGTGCTGCGGGATATCAACCTGACGGTGGAGAAGGGGACGGTGGTCAGTATTCTCGGGTCTTCCGGTTCGGGTAAATCCACGCTGCTGCGCTGTATGAACTGGCTGGAGCAGCCGGATCGCGGCGAGATTCATATCGGCGGTCAGCGCATCGGCGTGAACGACCAGACCGGTAAAGCCATGTCGCACCGCGATCTGGCAAAAATTCGCGAACGGGTGGGGATGGTGTTTCAGAGCTTTAACCTGTGGCCCCATCTGACCGTGCAGCAAAACGTGATGGAGGCGCTGCTGCACGTGAAGGGGATGAAGCGCGAGGAAGCGCGCGCGATGGCCGACCAGCAGCTCAGGAAGGTGGGCATGGACCATAAGGCCGATGCGTATCCCATTACGCTCTCCGGCGGGCAAAAGCAGCGGGTCGCCATCGCCCGCTCGCTGGCGATGTCGCCGGAAGTGCTGCTGTTTGATGAGCCGACGTCGGCGCTGGACCCGGAGCGCGTCAACGAAGTGCTGAGCGTGATGAAGTCGCTGGCGGCGGAGGGCTACACCATGGTGGTGGTGACCCACGAAATGGAGTTTGCACGGCAGGTGTCGAATGAGGTGGTGTTTCTTGAAAAGGGGATTTTGATCGAGAAAGCGCCGCCGGAGATCTTCTTTAGCCAGCCGAAGTCGGAGCGGGTGAGGCAATTTTTGCAAAGCAGCCGCTAAACCCTCACCCCGGCCCTCTCCCTGGAAGGGAGAGGGAGAAAACCAGGCCCTTGCAAACCCGCAGCTAGCCGATAAACCGCACCGCACAGTCCCCTCTCCCCATTGGGGAGAGG
>NZ_JBKDZH010000049.1:0-105105 GCF_047971185.1 Kluyvera sp. | reverse complement strand
TTCCGGCAGTTCATAAAAACAGGTCATCGGCATATGAACTTCATAGCCCACGCCTCCCGTTTCCAGTAAGACCAGCGGGGGTTGTTTTTCGAGAACGATGCCTCTGAGTCTGCCTATCACATAATGCTCCTGCGTTAAGGGCTATAGTATCTGCGGTATCATAAAAAAAGGCTGGATAAATATCCAGCCTGATTTGAGGTTATCGTAGGCGTCCACGCGCCAGATTGAGCCGCGCCTCGCTGATTTGAGCCGCGTTCTGGCTGACGTGGCAGTGGGTAATGGCAATCGCCAGGGCGTCCGCCGCATCCGCCTGGGGATTGGCGGGAAGCTTAAGCAGCGTGCGCACCATGTGCTGCACCTGACTCTTTTCCGCACTACCGATACCTACCACGGTTTGCTTCACCTGTCGCGCGGCATACTCAAAGACCGGCAGGTCCTGATTCGTCGCCGCGACAATCGCCACACCGCGTGCCTGTCCCAGCTTCAACGCTGAATCGGCATTTTTCGCCATAAACACCTGTTCAATGGCAAAATAATCCGGCTGGAACTGGGTGATGATTTCCGTCACGCCAGCATAAATCAGCTTCAGTCGCGACGGCAGGTCGTCAACTTTGGTGCGAATACAGCCGCTGCCAAGGTAACTTAACTGCCGCCCAACCTGGCGGATAACGCCATAGCCGGTGATGCGCGAGCCCGGGTCAATGCCGAGAATAATAGCCATCACGCCTCTCCGGTAATAACTAACTCCTGAGATCCTGAATATTTCAGTTCACAGCCAGACGACCACCCGGCGAATCCCCTGCAACATAGATTAACTACGTGACCGGGGACAACGAGGAGAGCCGACACCGCTGTGGGCTGAAAGATTACGGGAATCACAGCGTTGCGGCGACCTCATCAGAGATCTCGCCGTTGTGATACACTTCCTGCACGTCGTCGCAATCTTCCAGCATATCGATCAGACGCAGCAGTTTCGGCGCGGTTTCCGCATCCATATCGGCTTTCGTTGATGGGATCATGGAGACTTCAGCGGCATCCGCTTTCAGCCCAGCGGCTTCCAGCGCGTCACGTACGCTACCCATCTCTTCCCATGCGGTATAGACGTCGATCGCGCCGTCGTCATAGGTCACCACGTCTTCAGCACCGGCTTCCAGCGCCGCTTCCATGATCACGTCTTCATCGCCAGCTTCAAAAGAGATAACCCCTTTTTTGCTAAACAGATAGGCCACGGAACCATCGGTGCCAAGATTGCCGCCGGTTTTGGTGAACGCGTGACGCACTTCGGCAACGGTACGGTTGCGGTTATCACTCAGACATTCAACCATGACCGCGGTGCCGCCAGGGCCGTAACCTTCATAGATGATGGTTTCCATGTTCGCGTCGTCATCGCCACCGACACCACGCGCGATCGCACGGTTCAGGGTGTCACGCGTCATGTTGTTAGACAGCGCCTTATCAACAGCCGCGCGCAGACGTGGGTTAGAGGCGATGTCGCCGCCGCCCAGACGTGCAGCGGTAACCAGCTCACGAATGATTTTAGTAAAGATCTTACCGCGCTTCGCATCCTGTGCTGCTTTGCGGTGCTTGGTGTTGGCCCATTTACTGTGACCTGCCATAAATAATATCTCCAAAAAAGCCTTTTCCCGACCGCTAAAAGTCCGGGGAAAATTAGTTGGCGTTAATTACAAATTCTTCAATCGCCTGCCGGTTGCTCCACGACTTGGTTAATGCGGCGGCTTCCGTCGCATTAACCCAGCGGTAATCCAGGTGCTCAGTAAAGACAATCTGGCGTTCATGCGGGAGCGCAAGACTGTACCAATATTCAGTATTGCGCTCAACGCCCGGCGCGTAGCGATGACGTAAATGCGAAAATATTTCGAAATCCACCGTGCGCTGACAGTCAATTAAGGCCAGTTGCTCGTGGGCAACGTCAATTGCGACCTCTTCCTTTACTTCACGCACGGCGGCTTGCGCTGCGCTCTCCCCCGCTTCCAGACTGCCGGTAACCGACTGCCAGAAAGCAGGATCGTCGCGTCGCTGCAACATCAGCACCCGCTTCGTATCTTCGGCATAAATCACCACCAGAACAGAAACGGGAAGCTTGAATGACATCTTACTTATTCTCCAGAGACTCTTTTGTCTCTTTCGCCACAACCTGGATACCTAATTCACCCAGAGACGCAGGATTCGCGAAGCTCGGCGCTTCCGTCATCAGACAGGCCGCTGCCGTGGTTTTCGGGAAGGCGATAACGTCACGGATGTTGTCGGTACCGGTCAGCAGCATGGTCAGACGATCCAGACCGAAGGCCAGGCCAGCGTGCGGCGGGGTGCCGTACTTCAGGGCGTCGAGCAGGAAGCCAAACTTCTCACGCTGTTCTTGTTCATTAATGCCAAGAATGCCGAAGACGGTCTGCTGCATGTCACCGCTGTGAATACGCACGGAACCGCCACCCACTTCGTAGCCGTTGATAACCATATCGTAGGCGTTCGCAATCGCGGTTTCCGGTGCGGCTTTCAGTTCGTCCGCGGTCATGCCTTTCGGCGAGGTGAACGGGTGGTGCATTGCGGTCAGGCCGCCTTCACCGTCGTCTTCAAACATCGGGAAGTCGATAACCCACAGCGGTGCCCATTTGTCTTCGTCGGTGATGCTCAGGTCTTTACCCAGCTTCAGACGCAGTGCGCCCAGCGCATCGGCAACAACTTTTTTGTTGTCGGCGCCGAAGAAAATCATGTCGCCGTCCTGAGCGGCAGTACGCTCAAGGATTGCTTCAACGATCTCAGCGTTGAGGAATTTCGCCACCGGGCTGTTGATGCCTTCGAGGCCTTTCGCGCGCTCGTTGACTTTCATGTAGGCCAGGCCTTTGGCGCCGTAGATCTGCACGAACTTGCCGTATTCATCAATCTGCTTACGGGTCAGTGCAGCCCCACCCGGAACGCGCAGCGCGGCAACGCGGCCTTTGGCGTCGTTCGCCGGGCCGGAGAAGACCGCAAACTCAACCGCTTTCACCAGATCGGCAATATCGACCAGCTCCATCGGGTTACGCAGATCCGGTTTATCAGAGCCGTAGCGGCGCTCGGCTTCTGCAAAGGTCATGATCGGGAACGCGCCCAGATCGTCACCTTTGACGTCCAGCCACAGCTGGTGCACCAGCGCTTCCATCACTTCACGCACCTGCGGCGCGGTCATAAAGGAAGTCTCGACGTCGATCTGGGTAAATTCCGGCTGGCGGTCAGCACGCAGGTCTTCGTCACGGAAGCATTTTACGATCTGATAGTAGCGGTCAAAACCGGACATCATCAGCAGCTGTTTGAACAGCTGCGGAGACTGCGGCAGCGCGTAGAATTTGCCTTTGTGGACACGGGACGGCACCAGGTAATCACGCGCGCCTTCCGGCGTGGCTTTGGTCAGCATCGGGGTTTCGATGTCGAGGAAGCCGTGATCGTCCATAAAGCGACGCACGAAGCTGGTGATTTTGGCGCGAGTCTTCAGGCGATTAGCCATTTCCGGACGACGCAGGTCGAGATAGCGGTACTTCAGACGCGCTTCTTCGGTGTTTACGTGATTGGAATCCAGCGGCAGCGATTCTGAACGGTTGATGATAACCAGATCGGAAGCCAGAACTTCAATCGCGCCCGTCGCCATGTCGGCGTTGATGTTCTTTTCATCACGCGCGCGTACGGTGCCGGTAACCTGAATGCAGAACTCATTACGCAGTTCAGAGGCTAACTTCAACGCATCCGCACGGTCCGGATCGAAGAACACCTGTACGATGCCTTCACGGTCGCGCATATCGATAAAAATGAGGCTACCGAGATCACGACGGCGGTTGACCCAACCACACAGAGTCACCTGCTGCCCAACGTGGGACTGTCGAAGCTGTCCGCAATATTCTGTACGCATGAGATATCCCTTAACTTAGCCGTCGGCGGATTGTCGCCTGCCGTGCAGGCTTTACTGTCGCAGCTTTAGCTGAATGTCACTACTGGATGAAAAAAGGGGGCTATTATACTGGAAATTCTCGCTGACGATAAGCCCAGTGCGGTTTATACGCCTGTTTGCTGAACGCTTATTGCTTACGCTCACAAAAATTAACAATAATTATCCATTCAATCACCTGGCGACGATTGTAAGGTATGCCCCCGACAGCCCGTTTACAGAGGAACAACCATGCTGAATTTAGACGCAAACAAAACCGCCCTGGTGGTGATTGACCTGCAGGAAGGCATTCTGCCGTTCGCCGGCGGCCCGCACATGGCAAGCGATGTGGTGGCTCGCGCCGCGCGTCTGGCCGAAAAATGCCGCGCCGCGTCCGCGCCGGTGGTGATGGTTCGCGTGGGCTGGTCTGCCGATTTCGCCGAAGCGTTAAAGCAGCCGGTTGACGCACAGGCTCCGGCGCACGCGCTGCCGGGCAACTGGTGGACCTACCCGGCCGAGCTGGGCAAGCAGGACGGCGATATTGAAGTGACCAAACGCCAGTGGGGCGCATTCTACGGTACCGACCTTGAAATGCAGCTGCGTCGCCGCGGTATCGACACCCTTATTCTGTGCGGGATTTCCACCAACATCGGCGTTGAATCCACCGCGCGTAACGCCTGGGAACTCGGCTTCAACCTGATTATCGCCGAAGACGCCTGCAGCGCGGCCTCCGCTGAGCAGCATCAGGGCAGCATGACGCACATTTTCCCCCGCATTGCCCGCGTACGCAGCACCGAGGAGATCCTTGCGGCCTTATGATTTATCTTGGACTTCCCCAATGGTCGCACCCGAAATGGGTGCGCCTGGGTATCACCAGCCTTGAGCAGTATGCCCGCCACTTCAACTGCGTGGAGGGCAACACGACGCTGTATGCGCTGCCGAAGGCGGAAATCGTCTCCCGCTGGCAGGCGCAGACGGACGATAGCTTCCGTTTTTGCTTTAAGTTCCCGGCGACCATTTCGCACCAGGCCGCGCTGCGCCAGTGTGACGATCTCACGCTGGAATTTTTCCAGCGCCTGTCGCCGCTCGCCGGGCGTATCGGCCAGTACTGGCTGCAGCTTCCCGCGACCTTTGGGCCACGCGACCTGCCTGCGCTGTGGGCTTTCCTCGACGGTCTGCCAAAAGATTTTAATTACGGCGTGGAAGTCCGCCACCCCGGCTTTTTCAGTAAAGGCGAGGAAGAACGGTTGCTGAATCGCGGCCTGCACGAACGCGGCGTTAACCGCGTGATACTCGATAGTCGCCCGGTGCATGCCGCCATCCCGCACAATCAAGCCATCATCGACGCACAGCGCAAAAAACCGAAAGTACCGGTACACGCGGTGGTGACCGCCGGGCAGCCGATGGTGCGCTTTATCGGCAGCGATAATATGGCGCAAAATCTGGCGATGTTTACACCGTGGCGGGAAAAATTGCCGCAGTGGCAGCAGACCACCACGCCTTATTTATTCCTGCACACACCGGATATCGCACAGGCACCCGAGCTGGTCGATGCTCTGTGGAATACGCTGCGCGCCGCCCTTCCCGAGCTGGGTGACGCACCGGCAATTCCACAACAATCTTCTCTTTTCTGACGTTCCTACCTATGATAATGAGTGCCATCTGCCAACAGAAAGGGAGTTTGTATGGTTAGCGCGCTGTATGCCGTCCTGGCGGCATTGTTGCTGATAAAGTTTTCCTTCGATGTCGTTCGCCTGCGTATGTTGTACCGCGTTGCCTACGGCGACGGCGGGTTTAGCGAGCTTCAGAGCGCCATTCGTATTCATGGCAACGCAGTGGAATATATCCCCATCGGCGTCGTCCTGCTGCTGTTTATGGAAATGAACGGGGCTGAGACCTGGATGGTGCATTTTTGCGGCCTGCTGCTGCTGGCCGGGCGGCTGATGCACTATTACGGTTTTCATCATCGCCTCTTCCGCTGGCGGCGCTCGGGCATGGGCGCAACCTACATTTCGCTGTTGCTAATGGTGCTGGCGAACCTCTGGTATATGCCGTGGGAGTTGGTTTTCTCCTTCCGTTAGCGCACAATACGCCGTTTTTATTTTTCCGGATTTCACCTTATGTCTGACCGCGACACGCTATTTTCTGCCCCGATCGCCCATCTTGGCGACTGGACTTTCGACGAACGGGTAGCCGAAGTCTTCCCGGATATGATCCAACGCTCCGTACCGGGATACTCGAACATTATCTCCATGATTGGCATGCTGGCCGAGCGCTTCGTGCAGCCAGGCACGCAGGTGTACGATCTGGGCTGTTCGCTGGGTGCGGCCACGCTTTCGATTCGTCGCAACATCGCCCATCACGACTGCCGGATTATTGCCGTCGACAACTCACCGGCGATGATTGAACGCTGCCGCCGCCATATCGACGCCTACAAAGCGCCGACGCCGGTTGACGTCATTGAAGGTGACATCCGCGATATCGACATTCAGAACGCCTCCATGGTGGTGCTGAACTTTACCGTGCAGTTCCTCGAGCCGGCAGAGCGCCAGGCGCTGCTGAACAAAATTTATCAGGGGCTGAATCCGGGCGGCGCGCTGGTGCTGTCAGAGAAGTTCAGCTTCGAAGACGCCACCGTCGGCGAGCTGCTGTTTAACATGCACCACGACTTCAAGCGGGCCAACGGCTATAGCGAACTGGAAATTAGCCAGAAGCGCAGCATGCTGGAAAACGTGATGCTGACCGACTCCGTCGAAGTACATAAAGCACGCCTGCAACAGGCCGGGTTTGAGCACAGCGAACTGTGGTTCCAGTGCTTTAACTTTGGCTCCCTGGTGGCACTGAAAGCGGGAACCCCGGCATGATCGAGTTCGGCAATTTTTATCAGCTTATCGCCAAAAGTCCGCTGTCCCACTGGCTGGAAACGCTGCCCGCGCAGATCGGTGCCTGGCAGCGCGATCAGCACGGCCTGTTTAAACAATGGTCCAACGCCGTTGAGTTTCTGCCGGAGATTCAGCCGTGGAAGCTCGACCTGCTGCACAGCGTCACCGCCGAAAGTGAAACGCCGCTCAGCGAAGGCCAGATGAAGCGCATTGATACGCTGATGCGTAACCTGATGCCGTGGCGTAAAGGGCCGTTCTCGCTGTACGGCGTCAATATCGACACCGAATGGCGCTCCGACTGGAAATGGGAGCGCGTGTTGCCGCACCTGTCCGACCTCAGCGGCCGCACCATTCTCGACGTCGGCTGCGGCAGCGGCTATCACCTGTGGCGAATGATTGGCGCGGGCGCGCACCTGGCGGTCGGTATTGACCCAACCCAGCTGTTCCTGTGCCAGTTTGAAGCGGTACGTAAGCTGCTGGGCAACGATCAGCGCGCGCATCTGCTGCCGCTCGGTATTGAGCAGCTTCCGGCCTTGAAAGCATTTGATACCGTCTTCTCAATGGGCGTGCTGTACCATCGCCGCTCGCCGCTGGAGCACCTCTGGCAGCTGAAAGATCAGCTGGTCAGCGACGGTGAGCTGGTGCTGGAGACGCTGGTCGTGGAAGGCGACGAAAACACGGTACTGGTGCCGGGCGACCGCTATGCGCAGATGCGCAACGTCTACTTTATTCCGTCGGCGCTGGCGCTGAAAAACTGGCTGGAGAAGTGCGGCTTCGTTGACGTGCGCATCGCCGATATGAGCGTGACCAGCACCGAAGAACAGCGCCGCACCGAGTGGATGGTGACCGAGTCGCTGGCCGACTTCCTTGACCCGAACGACCCGAGCAAAACGGTGGAAGGCTATCCTGCCCCGCTGCGCGCGGTGCTGATTGCCCGCAAGCCATAACCCTATTTTTGCGTTCCCTGGCACATTTTCTCCTAACTATTTCAGCCTGCAACAAGGCGGCGACGCAGCGAGTCCTCAGGAGCGTACATCAGTATGTGACTGGGGCGAGCGAGGAAAGCCAACGCAGTGGCAGGTTGAAATATGACGGAGAAAAAAAGGCCCCTGTTTAATGGGCAGGGGCCTGGTACAAGCAAGCATCATATTGGGCGATATGACGCGCGGTAAAAAACGTTTAGCTACTCACTCTGCGTGATGATCGCTTTCATTGCGGCCACTGCCGCGCCGTCGACGGCATAACGCGAATACTCATCAGCTTCAGGATCCGTTGACATGGAGAGTCCGGGATTGCGGTAACGCATTTCGGAGGGCAACCATTGCCCGGCTGAACTGTGCACTTCTTTGACACCGGCGTCCAGGAAGAGCGAAAGGTTGCTCGCTCTTACGCCCGCACCCGCCATAACGGTTGGAGTATCGTTACGGGCAATTAGTTCCCGAATTAATAAAATACCTTTTTCCGCCGACGGCTGCTGGCCGGACGTCAGCACCCGGGCAACGCCCAGTTCCGCAAGCGTATCAAAGGCTTGCTGTGGGTTTGCGCACATATCAAATGCGCGGTGGAAGGTCACCGCCAGCGGCCCGGCGGCCACCATAATTTGCCTCATCCGCGGCACGTCGACCTGCCCTTCAGGATTCAGTACGCCAATCACAAAACCGGGATAGCCCAGCGAACGAATCTGGCGAACATCTTCCAGCATGGCGGCAAACTCGCCGTCGGTATAGCAAAAATCACCGCCGCGCGGGCGAATAATGGGATGCACGGGAATGGTCACCCGCTGGCGCGTGGCTCTGAGCACGCCGTAGGATGGCGTCAGCCCCCCTTCCAGCGGCGCGGCGCAAAGCTCAATGCGGTCGGCCCCGTTCTGCTGCGCGGTAACCGCGCATTCCGTGCTGTAACAGCAGATCTCCAGCAATGCCATTTTTCTCTCCGTATTTTTCCAGCGTCCGATCATGCCACCGTTCCGCGCGGCAGACCCCGCGTTAGCTCACATTGTTACACAGCCCGTTCACTGGCAACGATCTCTTCGATGGTCCATGGATGAAATTTCACCGTCACTTTACCGTCGGTCACCGCCATAGTGGGGTTAGGCAGCCGTTCACGTTCCCCTTTCGGCGAGCTGGTTTTCACCGAAATGCCCGGCTGGCTGAGCCCCTCATCGGATAACAGCGCCAGCGCCCGGGCGTTAAGCTGCGCCGGTTCCCCCGGCAGGACGATTTCAATATGCTCCCAGCCTTCGTGCGGATAACGTTTTTCGTCCGGCCACGGCAGTTCCACAACCGTAAACCGCCAGTGCGCAACGCACACCGGCTCATCCAGTTTGAACAAGCAGATTGGTCGGCCGTTGATGATGTTTTCCGACAGCAGCGTGCCACACTGCTCAAACCCGGCACGCCAGCGCTCGGCGGTGGCGTTCTGGTGGCAGCGCAGGGAGATATGGTCGGCGTCGAGCGGGGCAATATCCAGCCCCAGGCGCTGAGCAAGGGCGCTGAGCGCCTCGGTGAAGCGCGGGAGATCCGCCGTAATATCCTGTAGCTGCTCAATCGTCTGCCAGTTTGCCATTTCAGCCCTACTCTTAATCAATGAAAAGGCTAATCTACCCTGTTGTTGGCGCAGAACCAACCGGCGAGACGGACAAGCGATTAATCCCTGCGCAGGCGGCGTTGGGCCGATGCTGACGGCATCCGGCAAATGCAGTATACTCCCGCCTTAATTTATCCACACCCGGCGCTGTACCACCACGGTGACAGCGTCTAAAACGTAAGGTATTCCGGTGAATATTCAGGCTCTTCTCTCAGAAAAAGTCAGTCAGGCCATGATTGCGGCAGGCGCGCCTGCCGATTGCGAACCGCAGGTTCGTCAGTCAGCAAAAGTACAGTTCGGCGACTATCAGGCCAACGGCATGATGGCAGTTGCTAAAAAACTGGGCATGGCGCCGCGACAACTGGCAGAGCAGGTACTGTCTCATCTCCAGCTTGATGGCATCGCCAGCAAAGTGGAAATCGCCGGGCCGGGCTTTATCAATATTGTCCTCGATCCCGCCTTCCTCGCCGAGCACGTAAACCAGGCGCTGAAAAGCGACCGTCTGGGCATCGCGCAGCCGACGCCGCAGACCATCGTGGTGGACTACTCCGCACCGAACGTGGCGAAAGAGATGCACGTCGGCCACCTGCGCTCCACCATCATCGGCGACGCCGCGGTACGTACTCTTGAGCTAATGGGCCACAAGGTTATCCGCGCCAACCACGTTGGCGACTGGGGCACCCAGTTCGGGATGCTGATCGCCTACCTGGAAAAACAGCAGCAGGAAAACGCCGGTGAAATGGCGCTGGCGGACCTCGAAGGTTTCTACCGCGAAGCGAAAAAGCACTACGACGAAGACGAAGCCTTCGCCGAGCGCGCGCGCAGCTACGTGGTTAAGCTGCAGGGCGGCGACGAGTACTTCCGTAAAATGTGGCGTCAGTTAGTCGACATCACCATGTCGCAAAACCAGCTGACCTACGACCGTCTGAACGTTACCCTCACCCGCGATGACGTGATGGGCGAAAGCCT
Organism: Kluyvera sp.; assembly: GCF_047971185.1. GTDB lineage: Bacteria > Pseudomonadota > Gammaproteobacteria > Enterobacterales > Enterobacteriaceae > Kluyvera. Next base: position 94,752 of record NZ_JBKDZH010000049.1, on the reverse strand, counting down.
GTACAACCCGATGCTGCCGGGTATTGTGACCGATCTGAAAGCGAAAGGTCTGGCGGTGGAGAGCGAAGGCGCGACCGTAGTGTTCCTTGACGAGTTCAAGAACAAAGAAGGTGAGCCGATGGGCGTCATCATCCAGAAAAAGGATGGCGGCTACCTGTACACCACCACCGATATCGCCTGTGCGAAATATCGCTACGAAACCCTGCACGCCGACCGCGTGCTGTACTACATCGATTCCCGTCAGCACCAGCACCTGATGCAGGCGTGGACCATCGTGCGTAAAGCGGGCTACGTGCCGGATTCCGTGCCGCTGGAACACCACATGTTCGGCATGATGCTGGGTAAAGACGGCAAGCCGTTCAAAACCCGCGCCGGCGGTACCGTGAAGCTGGCCGACCTGCTGGATGAAGCGCTGGAACGCGCGCGTCGTCTGGTCGCCGAGAAGAACCCGGATATGCCGGCCGACGAGCTGGAAAAACTAGCTAACGTCGTCGGTATCGGCGCGGTGAAATACGCGGATCTCTCCAAAAACCGCACCACCGACTACGTGTTCGACTGGGACAATATGCTGGCCTTCGAAGGCAACACCGCGCCGTATATGCAGTATGCCTACACCCGCGTGCTGTCCGTGTTCCGTAAAGCGGAGCTGGATGAAAGCGCGATCGTTAACGCAGCCGTGACCATCAGCGAAGATCGTGAAGCTCAGCTGGCCGCGCGCCTGCTGCAGTTCGAAGAGACGCTGAACGTGGTTGCCCGCGACGGTACGCCGCACGTGATGTGCGCCTACCTGTACGATCTGGCCGGTCTGTTCTCCGGCTTCTACGAGCACTGCCCGATTCTCTCCGCCGAGAGCGAAGCGGTGCGTAATAGCCGCCTGAAGCTGGCGCTGCTGACGGCGAAAACGCTGAAGCTGGGTCTGGATACGCTGGGTATTGAAACCGTAGAACGCATGTAATCCGGTTATGCTATAAAACAAAGCCCGCGCCAAAGCGCGGGTTTTTTTATTCGTGTAGCCCGGGCGAGGCGGAACGCCGACCCCGGTGAAAAAACCGCAATTTGTTACAAAACTCAAGGAATGACACATTTAACCTGAAGGATGGTACATTTTTTGTCTGTCATGCCGGTGACCGCTCCGTATCATTAGGCGGCTCAAACGGTGGGTATCGGTAATGACATTTAGAGATTATGAAGCGGAGCGAAAGCTCTTTCTGCGTCGTGCGCTAGTGGCCTTCGGTCTGGTCGTCATCTGCTTTAGCATATTGATTTTCAACCTCTATCGCCTTCAGGTCGATGAACACGATTACTACACCACCCGCTCGGACGCCAACGACATTAAAATGCTGCCGGTCGCCCCGACCCGCGGCATCATCTACGATCGCAACGGCATTCCGCTGGTCAAGAACGTCACCTGGTATGATATTGCCGTTACCCCCTATAAAATCAGCGATATGGATGCGCTGCTGCGCCAGCTTACTCCCCTCGTCGACCTGACCCCAGATGATATCGACCAGTTCCACAAGGCATTAAAGTCCAGCAGCCGCTATCGCCCGGTGGTGTTAAAAAACGCCCTGACCGACGTCGAAATCGCCCGCTTCTCCGTTAACCAGTTCCGCTTCAGCGGCGTAACCGTCGACAGCTACGAAGACCGCCAGTACCCCTACGGCGCCGAGCTGGCGCACGTACTCGGCTACGTGTCCAAAATCAACGACAGCGACCTGAAGGCGCTGGATAAAAAGGGGATCGCCGAGAACTATGCCGCCGACCATAACATCGGCAAACAGGGGATCGAGCGCTATTACGAAGACGAGCTACACGGCAAAACCGGCTATCAGGAAGTCGAGGTCGACAACCACGGGCGCATCGTTCGCCTGCTGAAGGACGTGCCGCCGGTGGCGGGGAAAGATATTCATCTGACGCTGGATCTGCACCTGCAGGAGTATATCGAAAGCCTGCTGGTCGGCCAGCGCGCCGCGGTGCTGGTGGAAGACCCGCACGATGGTTCGGTGCTGGCGATGGTCTCCAATCCAAGCTATGACCCTAACCCGTTCGTAAAAGGGATCAGCTATCAGGACTACAACTCGCTGTTGCAGGATAAAAATCTGCCGCTCATCAACCGCGTCACCCAGGGGCTGTATCCGCCGGCGTCGACGGTTAAACCCTACATGGCGATGTCGGCGCTGCTCGACGGCGTGATTTCCCCGCAAACCAGCTTCTTCGGCGCGCCGACCTGGACGCTGCCGGGCACCCAGCGCCGCTATCGCGACTGGAAAAAAAGCGGCCACGGCATGCTGGATGTCACCAAAGCGATTGAAGAGTCTGCCGACACCTTTTTCTATCAGGTGGCGTATATGATGGGCATCGATCGCATTCACGATATGCTCAGCCAGTTCGGCTACGGTAAGCCTACCGGCATCGACCTTGATGAAGAGTACAACGGCCTGCTGCCAAGCCGAAGCTGGAAAGAGCGAGTGCATAAAAAAGCGTGGTATCAGGGGGATACCATCTCGGTCGGCATCGGCCAGGGCTACTGGATCGCCACGCCGATCCAGATGGTGAAAGCGATGGTGGCATTGCTGAACAATGGCCGGGTTATTCCCCCTCATCTGCTGAAGGATGAAGAGTCCGGCAACACGGTGACGCCGTATCGCGAGCCCAAAAATGAAACTCAGATTGCCAGCGCCAGCTCTCCGTACTGGAGCCTGGTCCGTCAGGCGATGTTCGGCATGGCCAACGCGCCAAACGGCACCGGCTACAAGTTTTTCCACACCGCACCGTACGGTATTGCGGCGAAAAGCGGCACCTCGCAGGTGTTCAGCCTGAAAGAGAATCAGACCTATAACGCGAAGATGATCCCCACCCGGCTGCGCGATCATATTTTTTATACCGCCTTTGCGCCGTATAAAAATCCGCAGGTGGCCGTCGCGCTGGTGCTGGAAAATGGCGGGAGTGACGGGGTGGTCGCGGCGCCGGTGATGCGCCAGATTCTCGACCATTTGTTCGCCCCCCAGAACGACCAGCCGCAGCCGCCGTCCCGGGGGTAAGAGAGGTGAACGTCGGGTGCTTAGCGCCCGGCGGAAACCGCTTCAACCACGGCTGGCGCCTGGTCAGCTTTAAACAGCGGACTGTTGCCCCAGCACTCTTCATAGCGGTGACCGACCAGATCTTCCACTACCGCGCGCACTTCCGGGGTGATATCTTCCAGCTTGCCGCCGGCTTTGATACGGGCCACTTCCTGCAGCACCACTTTGTGCGTTTCGCGATCCAGCTTCATCTGCTTACTGAAGACAATCGCCATCAGCGCCAGCAGCGCGACGCCGCCGCAGAACACCACCGCAATGGCGTTGACCGCGCTTTCCGGCTGGACGTGCGCTTTTGACTGGAAGCCGTAGTAGCTGAGGATGGCCCCCATCACAAACACAATCACCGAGCGCAGGATCTTACCGGAGAAAGTCATCGCCCCGGCGTAGATGCCTTCACGACGGCGGCCGGTGTAAATCTCATCCACGTCCGCCAGGAAGGTGTAAACCGTCCACGGAATGTAGTACACGCCGCCGGTCCCCAGGCCGAAGATAATCGTAATACCGAACATCAGAATGGTCGCCAGATGCGCGGGCAGATGGAAGAACCACAGCGAGGTGTAGAGCAGCACGGCGAACACCACGATCCCGAGGGCGATAATGTATGGCTTACTGAAGCCCTTTTTCACGCACAGGCCGATAAACAGCGCCGTAGAAATCAGCTGCAGAATGGAGTTCAGGCTGTTCAGCCCCGCCACCATCGCCGGATCGTGCTGGAGTACAAAAATCACGAAGTAGGTGAAGATAGAGGCAAACAGCCACTCTGCGCCAAAGCCGCACAGATACATCCCCAGATGCTTACGGAACACGCGCAGATAGAAGGTGGAGCGCATGTCTTTTGCCAGCGACAGCAGCGTATTCAGCAGGCCGCTTTTCACCTGCGTTTCCGGCTCTTCTTCGCGCGGACGCTCCCAGCTGTTGTACCACAGGCTAGCGACCGCCACGATCAGGATGACGCCGTAGGTCAGCCCGGTGAGGAAGAACGGCGTGGCCGAGTCTTTACCGTACAGCAGGATAAACTGCCCCGGGATAAACGCGGCGAGGAAGTTGGCCAGTTTGCCGAAGATCGCTTTATAGCCGGTCAACTTTGAACGCAGCGCAAAATCGTCGGTCATTTCGGTCGCCAATGTTTCGTACGGCACCATAACCGAGGTATAAATAATTTCGAACATTACGTAGGTACACAGGTAGTACCAGAAGCTCAGCCCTTCCACCCACAGCAGCGGGTAGAACATCATCAGCGGAATGCCGATCAGCAGGAAGAAACGGCGACGACCGAAGCGCTTACCGAGGCGCGTTTTGCCGAAGTTATCGGTGAGGTAGCCCATCAGCGGGTTACTGATAGCGTCAATGACGCTGGCAACAGAGAAAATAAACGCCGCCTCGATTAACGTCAGGCCGCAGAAGGTGGTGTAAAAGTACAGAAGCCACGCGCCGCTAATCGCCAGCGCGCCGCTGCCTAAGAGGTTTCCGCCTCCGTATGCCAGTTGATGGCGCAGATTGACAGGTCTTCCCTGCAGCCCGTGGGGGGCTGAAGCCGCATTTCTTGCCATAAAAAATAAACCTCATGTTTTATTATTTTGAAACACTGTTTTTATATTCTTATGGCGCGGTTCAAAACGTGAGCTATATCACTATTGTCATTGAGGCTATTACCGGTCACGCAGGAATGCGATCTAGTTAAAATTTTTTTATAACCAAAAATGAAAATTTAAAATAATTTTGATTAGCAAGGTAATAAAAAGCCCGGCAACTTTCGTGGCCGGGCTTGCTGAAAGGTGAAAGCTTAGAAGAATTTACGCAGATACTCGGTCAGGCACAGGATCGCCATCGCCTGGCCATAAGGCATAGAGGTCAGCGGGATTTCACGATAGAAATCGAGGTTAGAGCCCATACCGGTGCCGAAGGAGGTTTGCAGCAGCTCGCCTTCCGGGGATACGTGCTTCACGATGCCTTGAATCGCCTTTTCGGCAACGATCGCGTATTCCTGACCCACGTAGCGCTTACGCACCGCCTTCAGAATGCCGTAGGCAAAACCGGCGGTCGCCGACGCTTCCAGATACGAGTCAGGATCGTCCAGCAGCGTATGCCACAGGCCGCTCTCGTCCTGGCATTTCGCCAGCGCGGCGATCTGCGCGTTCAGCACCTGCACCAGATAGCGGCGCGTGGCGTTGTTCTCCGGCAGATCCACCAGCTCCAGGAAGTCTGGAATGACGATGGTCAGCCAGCTGTTGCCGCGCGCCCAGCGCGCGTTGGCAAAGTTGTGGTGACCTTCATAGTTCCAGCCGTGGAACCACAGGCCGGTTTCCCGGTCCATCAGATTCTGCACGTGCAGCAGGAACTGATACACCGCTTCTTCCACGTACTCCGGGCGATTCAGCAGTTTGCCGATTTTCGCCAGCGGCAGCACGGTCATCATCAGCGTATCGTCCCACATCTGCTGGTGATTCTCTTCCGCCAGGGTAATGTGCTGCATGCCGCCGTGGTCGGTGCGCGGCATTTCGTTCATCGCCCACTCCGCCCAGGTATCCAGCCACGGCAGGTACGCCGGGTTGCCCGTCTCTTCATAGCGATAGGCCAGCGTCAGGAACGGCGCCATGGTGTTGACGTTTTTAGTGGTGGCGCCTTCCGCGAAGCGGTCGGCGAACCAGTTGTCGATGATATCGCGCATCGCCACGTCGCCGGTCTGCTGGTAGTACTGATAGATACCGTACAGACCAACACCGTGCGTCCATTCCCAGCCTGCCCATCCTTTGGTATCAATCACGCGGCCATCGTCCAGGCGCAGCAGAAATTGACCTGTCTCATCCTTGATATTCACCAGATTGTTCGTCACCGTCTGAATCAAGGCTTTCAGCTCTTCCCGGGAGATAAAACGCTCCGGCTGACGTAATAATGGGCTATGTTTGACGGGCCAAACTTTCATATTCTTAACCTCTGTTGTAAGTCGAATTCAATGTTGCAGCCTGCTTCAGCGAAGGTGCAGCAGGTTTGTTACGATTCAGGTAGCCAATGTTGTTGTTGCCCCACAGGGATTCGTACGGCATCCCCGCCAGCATTTCGACCGTCGCGCGCGCTTGCGGCGTAACGGTTTCCGGCACCACGTGGCCAGATTCGCGCATTTTCGCGGTCTCTTCACGCAGCACGCCGTGCGTTTTCAGGTTCAGCTTAAAGCGCAGGGAAACGAGGAAACCCAAAGCCAGTACAATGATGGTGCCCATGCTGAGGATCATCAGGATGGTGTGGCTGACTTCAGGCGGCTGCGTTTTCTGGCCGGAGACGAAGCCGGACAGCTGCATGATGATCCCCACCAGCATGACCGCACCGGCCTGAGAGGCTTTACGCGTCAGGGTCATGATGCCCGCGAAGATCCCCTCGCGACGCTGACCGGTGATCACTTCATCAACGTCAGAAATGTAGGTGTAGGTGTTCCACGGTACGTAGTTGATGCCCCCACGGCCCAGACCGGCGATAGCGGAGATCAGCAGCAGCAGCGCATAGATATCGCTCATACCAGCGTAGTACAGCGCCGCGTAGGAGAAAGATCCCAGACCAAACAGCACCACCACCATGCGATAAGACGGCGCCGGTCCGAAGCGGATGCACAGCGGGATCATGGCGATAACGGCGATGAACTGGAAGATAGCCATGGTACCGAGCAGGTTAGAGGCCATGGAGGCTTCCTGCATCAGCACAAACACCACGTAGTAGGTGAAGACGGCGTTGAACACGTCCTGGGCGATATAGCCGCCGAGGTACATGCCCAGATGCTGACGGAAAATCTTAATGCGCAGCGTGGAGCTCAGTTCAATAAACAGACGGCTCATGCTCTGGCCGAAGGTCAGGTGTTTCTTCTCTTCTTCCGCCTTCAGCGCCGCGGCGGTCCACTCTTCACGCGGACGTTCCCAGGTGAAGAACCAGACGAAGGTCAGCATCATCGCGCACAGCACGGAGAACACCAGGCTGGCGTAGAAGAAGGAAATCGCGTTGTCTTTGCCGAAGTGAGTCAGCAGGATACCCGGCAGGAAGGAGGCCAGAATCGCGGACATCTGCGCCATACCGATGCGCGCGCCGGAGAACTTGGTTTTCTGTTTGAAGTCGTCGGTCATTTCCGGTACCAGCGTTTCGTACGGTACCAGGATCATGGTGTAGACCACGTCAAAAATCAGGTAGGTCAGGAGGTAATACCAGAAGCCCATATCCCCTATCCACATAAAGGAATAGCTAAACACGCACGGTATACCCAACAGAATAAAGAACTTACGACGACCAAAGCGCTTACCCAACCAGGTAGAGCCGAAGTTATCGGTCAAGAAGCCCATCAGCGGGCTAACCACCGCATCCAGAACCCTGGCGGTGGCAAAGATAAAGGTGGCTTCGATGGGGCTTAACCCACAGAAAGTGGTGTAGAAATAGAGAAGCCATGCTGCGGTCAGCGCGGTGGTACCCGCGCCGAGAAAATCTCCCGATCCGTAGGCGAAGTAGTTTACCAGTCCTATTTTTCGCGTTCTATTCATTAGCCGTCAATCCTGTGCCTTTTATTATGAATCTCCTTCGCTAGCTAAGGCTTAGCCAAAAGGAGTACTGACACGGCTACAGTAAAAGTATGCGTTAAGGGATACCTTCCTATTTCTGCCAGTGCGGGCGTCGGATTGGCAAAAATGCAAAGAGTCGTGGCATATGCATCACTGATTTATAAAACAACGTTTCTTTACGATCAAAAGCGAGGGTCAGAAATGCGAGCTCGCCACCAGAATCCAGCGGCGAGTGGAGGATTATGCGGCGATTAGCGGTAGTTAACGATAATTTGAATACTTTTCACACTCAGAGCAGGAATTAATCGCCCACCGCCGGGGATTTCCCAAATAAAACGAAACGGCTCGGCGGCGGAAACCTGATGGAACGCCATGGTGGTGCCGCTAAGGGCATCCAGCTCGGTACAGCGGGAGAGCGAACACAGCCGCGTGCGCAGCCCGGCGGGAATCGGCCCGTTCAGCTCGTAGCGCCAGGCAACGAGGGTAATCGCCCCCTGCGCCGGCTGTGATGACGCCAGCGGCCGCGACGAGGCCGCCACGCCGCGGTGGTTAAGGGTTATGCCGATATTGCTGGCCTGCCAGGCCCCCTCGCCCGCCGCCTGCACCAGGCACGGTAACAGGCACAGTAGCGCAAGAAGTCGACGCATTATTTGCCTCCGATGGTGGCGGTCATGCGGATGTTGCGATTGTCGGAGAGCTCCAAGTTCGACAGCACTACCAGCTGCGGCAGGCTGCGACGCAGGAAGCGCGACAGCAGCGGGCGCAGCGCGTGGTTAACCAGCAGCACCGGCGGCGCGCCCAGCATCTCCTGACGCGCCAGCGCCTCCTGCGACTGCGCCAGCAGCCGGTCCGCCAGCCCCGGCTCCAGACCACCGCCGCCCTGAAGCGCCTGGAGCAATAATCGCTCCAGCGGAGTATCGAGGCCAATCACCTGCACTTCGTCATTGCCCGGGAACCAGCGCTGGGTAATCGCCCGGCCCAGCGCCACGCGCACCACCGAGGTCAGCTCGCCCGGGTCGGCCTGAATCGGCGCGTGCTCCGCCAGCGTTTCCAGAATGGTGCGCATATCGCGAATCGGCACTTTCTCGTCCAGCAGATTTTGCAACACTTTATGCAGCGTGGTCAGCGTCACCACGCCCGGCACTAAATCTTCGGTCAGCTTCGGCATCTCCTGGGTCACGCGGTCCAGCAGCTGCTGCGCTTCCTGACGGCCAAACAGCTCGGAGGCGTGCAGGCTAATCAGATGGTTCAGGTGCGTCGCCACCACCGTGCTGGCCTCCACCACCGTAAAGCCCTGAATCTGCGCCTGCTCTTTCAGCGCGCTTTCGATCCAGATGGCGTCGAGCCCAAACGCCGGGTCAGTCGTCACCTCGCCCGGCAGCGTACCCGCAGCGGTGCCGGGGTTAATCGCCAGCCAGCGGCCCGGGTAGGCTTCGCCGCTGCCAATTTCAACGCCCTTCAGTAAAATGCGGTACAGCGCGGGCGATAGGTCCATATTGTCGCGGATGTGCACCACCGGCGGCAGGAAGCCCATCTCCTGCGCAAACTTCTTACGGATGCTGCGAATACGCCCCAGCAGCTCGCCGTCCTGCTGAAAGTCGACCATTGGGATCAGCCGGTAGCCCACCTCCATCCCCAGCGTATCTTCCAACTGCACGTCGCTCCAGGTGGCCTCAACCGCCTGTGAACTGCTTTCCGGCGCTTTCACCGGCTGCGGCTGCTCCGGCGCTTTCATTTCGCGCCCACGGATCCACCAGGCCAGCCCCAGCAGCGCGGCGGTAAACAGCAGAAACACCAGGTTCGGCATCCCCGGCACCAGGCCCAACAGGCCGAGCACCCCGGCGCTCAGCAGCATCACGCGCGGGTTGCTGAACAACTGCCCCACCATCTGTTCGCCGACGTCCTGCTCGGTGCTCACCCGCGTCACAATCACGCCCGCGGCCGTGGAGATAACCAGCGCCGGGATCTGGGCGACCAGCCCATCACCGATGGTCAGCAGGGTATACGACTCCGCCGCCTTGCCCAACTCCAGCCCGTGCTGCAATACCCCCACCAGTAGACCACCAATGACGTTGATCACCATAATCAGGATCCCGGCGATGGCGTCGCCGCGCACGAACTTACTGGCACCGTCCATTGAGCCGTAGAAATCGGCTTCCTGCGTTACCTCGGCGCGGCGCTTTTTCGCCTCGTCTTCGCCGATAATCCCGGCGTTAAGGTCGGCGTCAATCGCCATCTGCTTACCCGGCATACCATCCAGCACGAAGCGCGCGCCCACTTCCGCGATACGGCCCGCGCCTTTGGTGATAACCATAAAGTTGATGATCACGAGGATAATAAACACCACGATCCCGATGGCGAAGTTGCCGCCCACCAGGAAGTGGCCGAACGCTTCGACCACCTTCCCCGCCGCCGCGCCGCCGGTATGGCCTTCCATCAGAATGATACGCGTGGAAGCCACGTTCAGCGCCAGGCGCAGCAGCGTGGTAAACAGCAGAATGGTGGGGAAAGCGGCAAATTCCAGCGTGCGCTGGGTGAACATCGCCACCAGCAGCACCATAATGGAGAGCGCAATGTTAAAGGTGAACAGCAGGTCGAGGACGAACGCCGGCAGCGGCAGCACCATCATCGACAAAATCAGCAGGATCAGCACCGGCCCGGCAAGCACCTGCCACTGGGTGGTTTTCAGGTCGTTGGGAAGACGCAGCATTGCGACAAGATTAGCCATCGGAGTCCTTCTCGTTCAAAAAATCCAGTGCCTCAGGCACCGGTATGTTATCCGGTTTTTTCGGCGGCTCGCCGCCCGCCAGCCGCCAGCGCTTCAGTTGCCATACCCACGCCAGCACTTCGGCGACCGCCGCATAAAGCTGGCCGGGTATTTGCTGGCCGATATCGGCATGGCGATACAGCGCGCGCGCCAGCGGCGGCGCTTCCAGCATTGGGATGCGGTTCTCTTCGCCAATTTCGCGAATGCGTAGCGCCACCAGCCCCGCGCCTTTTGCCACCACCTTCGGCGCGCTCATTTTGTTTTCGTCGTACTGCAGGGCCACCGAGTAGTGGGTCGGGTTATTGACGATCACGTCGGCCTTCGGCACATCCGCCATCATCCGCCGCCGCGCCGCCGCCCGCTGCATCTGGCGAATACGCCCCTTCACGTGCGGGTCGCCCTCGCTCTGCTTGAATTCATCGCGGATATCCTGGCGCGACATGCGCAGCTTCTTCAGATGGCTGTGGATCTGCCAGAAGACGTCGAACCCCACCATCGGAATGATGCCAAGCGCCACCAGCAGCGCGCACAGCCCGACCATGTTCAGCGCATCCCCCATCGCCGACAGCGGCGACTCGCTGACCAGCCGCATCATCTGCGGCCAGTGCATCCACAGGAAAAAGCCCGCCACGGTGCCCATCAGCACCGCTTTCATAATGGCTTTGGTGAGCTCCGCCGCGGTCTGCGCCGAGAACATGCGCTTAATGCCCGGCAGCGGGTTGAGCTTATCGAGCTTGAAGGCCAGCGATTTGGTGCTGAACACCAGCCCGCCGAGCATCATCGGCGCCACCAGCGCCACCGTCACCACGCCGACTATCAGCGGCAGCAGCGCCAGCATGGCTTCTTTGAGCAGCAGAATGATTTGTCCGAGGATCAGATTGGGATCGCTGACGATGCAGTGGTCAAAACGCAGCCCGCCCGAGAGCAGATTGGCCAACCGACGGGCAAGGGATTCCCCGCCCAGCCAGAGCACGCAAACGCCCACCAGCAGCATCAGCAGCGATGTCAGCTCGCGGGAACGCGGGATCTGCCCCTCCTCACGCGCTTTTTCAAGCCGTTGGGGTGTGGGGTCTTCTGTTTTGTCGTCGTCGTCGCTTTCTTCTGCCACGGCATCACTCTCGCAAATACGGTCACGAGTATTATCGCGAGGCGCAGGGAGGCCAATGCGCAGAATAGAGGTGTGAAAAGGGAGGAGTTTAGCCGTTAGCCGGTCACGGCGGCACGATGGCCGCCGTTAATCACGAGACGTTAACGCTGGAAGATAACCCGATAGCGACCGGAGCCGATTTCGCCAGCGTAGCCATCCTGCGTCGGGGTAAAGTCGATACCGTCAGCCTCCAGCAGCGCCTGCGCGCCGTCCAGAATCAGCGTCGAGCGGGTATTGGCCGGAATCTCCACCTCCAGCGTGACCCTCTGCGCCTGCTGCTGCCAGTGCACGCGGATATCACCATACACCGAGCCATAGCGCGCCTTCAGCCACGCCAGGCCGCCACCGGGCATCGGGCGCAAGATGGAATGCTTAAATCCAGGTTCATCTTCCCGGGTATTGATCCCTGCCGCGACCCGATACAGCCATTCGCCGATAGCGCCGTAGGCGTAGTGGTTAAAGGAGTTCATATCCGGGCTCCACATCGTACCGTCCGGCTTGACGCCGTCCCAGTGCTCCCAGATGGTGGTCGCGCCCGCCTTCACCTGGTACAGCCAGGACGGGAAATCGTCTTTCAGCAGCAGCTGCCATGCGGCATCGGCCTGGCCGTTTTCGCTCAGCGCATGGCAGAAGTACGGCGTGCCCACAAATCCGGTCACCAGATGCCCGTCGTGCTCCGCCAGCAGTTCCAGCAGCGTCTGCACGGTACGTTCACGGTAAGCATCCGGCACCAGCTGGAAGTACAGCGCCAGAATGTGCGCGGTTTGCGTGCGAGCCGCCAGGCGGCCGCTGGGGGTGAAAAACTCATTGCGGAAACTAGCAACGATCGATTCATGCAGCGCCACGTAGCTGGCGTAATCCTCCTCATGCCCCAGGACTTTTGCCGACTTCGCCAGCAGCAGCGTTGAAAGCGCGTAGTAGGCCATGCAGGTCAGCTCATTCGGCGTTGCGCCAAAATAGCTGCCTTCTTTGGCATCCAGCGCCACCCAATCGCCAAACTGCAGCTTCCACGACCAGATATTGTCGACGGCATTGGCGCGCATAAATTCCACCCACGCCTTCATGCTGCCGTACTGGCGCGCCAGCGTCTGGGTATCCCCGTACATCAGATACAGCGTCCACGGGTTAATAACCGCCGCGTCGGCCCACGCGGCTGCCGAATGGGTACGCCCCTGCGACAGGAAGCGGTCGTTATCACATTTGCCGGTAAGAATATCCGGGATTACGTGCGGCACGCCGCCTTCCGGAGTCTGGTCATGTTGCAGGTCGGCCAGCCATTTCGCGAAGAAAGTGTGCGTCTGCATCAGGTAGCTAGCGGTACGGCAGAAAATCTGCGCATCGCCGGTCCAGCCCAACCGCTCATCGCGCTGCGGGCAGTCGGTCGGGATATCAACAAAATTGCCCTTCAGCCCCCAGAGGATGTTGTGATGCAGCTGATTCAACTCGGGGTTAGAGGTTTCCATATTGCCGATCGGCGTCATGGCGGAATGCAGCACAACGGCCACAAAATCGTCCAGCGTTGGGATACCCGGCCAGCGCTCAATCTGCACGTAGCGGAAACCCTGGAAGGTAAAGTGCGGATGGTACCGCTCTTCCTCGTCGCCGCGCAGCGTGTAGTCAATGCGCTGTTTGGCGGTACGCAGATTGGCCAGATAGACGTTGCCCTCGGCATCCAGCACCTCAAAATGGCGCAACACAACGTTATCGCCCGCCGCCCCGCGGACGCGGAATTCCACCCAGCCGCTAAGGTTCTGCCCGAAGTCGAGCACCGTTTCACCCTTCGGCGTAGTAAACAGCTTCCAGGGTGTGAGTCGCTCAATTTCCTGTACCGGGCAAGCGGTTTGCGGTTGCAACACCGTTTTGTTTGCTGCCAGCAGATTTACCGCGCGCCAGCCGTCCGCCGTATAGCCCGGCTCGCTCCAGCCTTGTTGCTCACGGCGTGCGTCATATGTTTCGCCATCATAGATTTCCGAAAACAGAATCGCCGAATCGCTGGCCAGCCAGTTCTCGTCGGTAGCAATAACCTGCTGGCTGCCGTCACGCAGAGTCACCACTAGATGGCAAATAAACCCGGTCTGCTCGCCATAGTAGTTGCGGTAGCGGTTAAAGCTCATATCGCCTTTGTACCAGCCCGCGCCAACCATCGCGCCGATGGCGTTGTCGCCGTCATGTAGCAGATGGGTCACATCCCAGGTCTGGTACAACAGGTGATGATGATAGCTGGTCCAACCCGGAGCCAGTTCGTCATGCCCCACCTTCTCGCCGTTCAACCACAGCTGATACAGCCCCAGCGCGCTGGCATGTACCACCGCAGAGACAATGTCATGGCGTTCCGGCAGCGTAAAGTCGTGGCGAAGCAGCGTACCTGCCGAGTTATCTTTATCCTGCGGCGTTTCGGCTGAGATAAATACGCCCTGCCACTGCGCTGACGGTAGCCCGGTAATTAACGTCGCCACAGGGCTCCAGCCGCTGTACTCACCGTGGTTGTCGCTGATCCGTACGCGCGCAAAATAACGGGTCGAATACGCCCACGTCAGCGCGGGCAGCGTAATATTGTTCGAATGGTCGTCCGGCACTTCGCCGCTGTCATACAGCAGCTCGCTAAAGCGTTCATCCGCCGACAGTTGAAGCTGCCAGCTGCGCTGTTCCACGTTGCGGCGATCGCTGGCGATAGTCCAGCCAAAAACCGGGAGTATTTCGCAGCCCGCAAGCGTGCTTTCATAATTGAGCGTAATTTTTTCTATTGCCAACATAGTGATTTCCTCAATGATCCCTATCTCAGGCTTTCGCCCGCAGAGTGTCGTGCGAATCGCGGCGCGCATCCGGCGTCGCAACCATTTCCGTTTCGGCGTTGAACTCATTGCGCTGCTTACCGTGGAAACAGAGCCAGCCAATCACCATCCCCGCTACCACAATCGCCGTCAGCAGGCAGTAAAGGACGGTTGGCCCGGCGTTCAGCAGCACCGGCGTGACGAAAGCCAGCAGCCCGCAGGTCAGGCGGGCGACGCCGACAATCACGCCCTGGGCGGTGGCGCGCAGCATGGTCGGAAACGACTCCTGGGCCCACACTTTCATAATGCCTTCAAAGGCAAAACCGGTGCCGATGTTGGTGAATAACAGGCAGCAAAACCACGACAGCGGCGAGAAGTTGAGCAGTACCGGCACAAAGTAGCCGCCGGACATCATCACCGCGCCGAAAATAAAGAACGGGATGCGCTTTGAGGTATCGACAATGCGCATAAATAGCAGCCCCGAGGCGACGCTAACGGGCAGGATCAACAATCCCCACAGCGAGTTAGTGCTGACCGAGATACCGACCACGTTGACGGCCACAAAGGTGCCAAACTGCCCGCCGGTATTGGCCGCCAGGTTGGTGAAGGTGTAAAAGGCGCACAGCGAGAGAAATGGCCACAGGTATTTCGCATCCAGCAGATCGCGCCAGCCGTTTTTCTGCGCGCGTACGGTGGCCACGCCCCGACGTTGCTCATCACGCGCCGCCAGCCACAGCGGCGACTCCGGGATAGACCAGCGCAATACCAGCAGCACCAGCGCCACCAGGCCAACGTGCAAATACATGATCTGCGCACCAACCCGCCCCCAGTCGCCCACGATGGCGGAAATACCCATCGTGGCGCCAATGCCCACCAGCCACAGTAGATTCGACAGGCCGATAATTTTGCCGCGGTTCTGGTCGCTGGCCGCTTCAGAGATAGTCGCCAGCGAAACGGGCAGGTCCGCACCGGTCGCCAGCCCGACGAGCAGCGTGCCAACCACCAGCAGGAAGAAGCTCTGACCAAAGGCCAGCGCCAGCGTGCCAAGGAGAATCATCGCCATGGTGATGATAAAGACGTTTCGCCGCCCAATACGATCCCCGAGGCGTCCACCGCCAAAGGCCCCTGCGGCAATACTGAGGGTTAACAATCCGGATAAAATGCCAATTTCCAGCGCGGTAATACCGATCGTCTTTTGATAAATAACCAGCGCGGTGCCATTCGAGACAATCGCCGCCGAATCTATATACGATGCCATCCCTGATACCACCCCGACATACCAGGGGTTGGGTGTTTTATTTTTTGACATAACGTTTCCTTTAATCCATAGAAGATGAAGGGAGAAATAAACGGTGCGTTTCTCCCTCACAGCACCTGCTGCGATAAAATCCCTACTGTTTTTAAGTCGTTATCAGCCAGAAAATCAGATATTCGTCAGCACCCTTGAGTGCAGCTCTCGCTCGTGAGTTGGCGAGTATTTAAAATAACGTTTGTATGATTCGGTTAATCTTATTGCATTCATAAATCCGCAGCGGGCAGCAATTTCGCTTACGGTCTTATCGGTGGTTCGTAGCAACTCCTGAGCTTTTAAAACACGGTACAACATCTGGAATTTCACCGGGGTATAGCCCGTAATGCGCTTAATAAAACGGAACATCGTACGCCGGGCCACGCCGTTATCCTCACTCAGCGCATTCCAGTCGAGCTGGCGCAGACTGCTGGTTTTTAACGCCTTAATCAGATTGGCACGCCCGCGTTCTTCGGCAGTCTGCGATGCGGGTTGGCAGCCGCACTCGCATAAGGTGTTAATGATATTGAGTAATGCCGCCTCGCACAGGGAGAAATAGAGCGCATCATAATGGCTCTCGTTACGGGCCAGTATCTCCTGACTCCAGCGCTCAATATTGGCCAGCGAGGCGGGGGAAAGCGTTCTATCATGTTGGTGCAGTTGGGCTTTCACCCGCACCAGCAGCGTGTCGACGGCTTGCAGAAAATGAAAACGAGGAGCCCGGCGGATCAGAATATTAATAACTGAAAGATGGTTGGTCGAAACATAGCTGTGGGTATCATTGGTGGTGACAAGGAAATAATCGCCCTGACAAATAAATTTCACCACGTCATTAATAATATGAAAACCACTCCCGTTGCGGACAATAACAAGTTCATCGAATTCATGTCCGTGAACGCCTTCCATTAGCTGGTTATTCATCGTAAAAAGACAGAAGGCATGCTGCTCAGAATGAAAGAACTCACTATCCCGCAGTATTCGCATGTGTACTCCCGAGTTTATTTAGACAATAACGCCGTGACCTTACTAAATAATAAGGTTGGAAAAATAAATATTACCTCAGGTCTCATTGATAACTATTTAAGCGCAATAGTTATGACAAGTCTATATATCGGGGTGGCACTTAGACGTAATCCGCCGTGATGGCGGTTTCATTTTGAGAAATGATCGTACGGGAAAAGGAATTGCCGGGTGCGATAGCGCCACCCGGCACAAACCTGTGCGGTGGGACTAGAACCCCAGACTATCGAGCAAATCGTCCACCTGATCCTGACTGGCGACAACGCCCGCTTTGGAGGTATCGACCTGCGGCCCGTTGAGCAGGCTGTCGTTCTCGCGTTTTTGTCGCGCGCCCTGCTCCGGCATGTTCTCCAGCAGCACCATCAGCAGCTGGCGCTCAATTTCCTGAATCACATCCATCATGCGCTTGATCACCTGACCGGTAAGGTCCTGGAAATCCTGCGCCATCATGATGTCGAGCAGCTGGGCGTTGGTAAAGCTGGTATGCCCCGGCACGTCGCCCAGGTATTTACGCGTATCGCTAACCAGTTCGCGGGCATCCGACAGTTCAATCGGGTTCTCAAACCATGCGTCCCAGCGCTGCGTCAGGGCCTTCGCCCCTTTTTCCATTTCGTCCTGATGCGGCTGCGACGCTTCAACGCTGTTGAGCGCGCGCTCGGCCGCCTGCGCGGTCATCTGCACCACGTAATCAAGACGGTCGCGGGCATCGGGGATCGCCTCTGCCGCTTCCGCAATGGCCTGATCCAGCCCCAGCTCGCGCAGGCTATCGCGCAGCATGCGGGTCAGATTGCCGATGCGGCTAATAATATCCGCGGCGGAGTGTTCATCGCCGGGCTTGATGGAAGAATGCATCATGTTCGTCACCTTACATGCCCAGTTTCTCGAAGATCTTGTTCAGCTTCTCTTCCAGCGTCGCGGCGGTAAACGGCTTCACCACATATCCGCTAGCGCCAGCCTGCGCGGCAGCAATAATGTTCTCTTTCTTGGCTTCCGCAGTCACCATCAGCACCGGCATCGCCGCCATCGCACCGTCGGCGCGAATGGTTTTCAGCAGTTCCAGGCCGTCCATGTTCGGCATGTTCCAGTCAGAAATGACAAAACCAAAACCGCCCGCCTGCAATTTGTTCAACGCGTCAACGCCGTCTTCCGCTTCTTCAACGTTGTTAAATCCCAGTTCCTTTAACAGGTTGCGTACGATGCGACGCATGGTGGAAAAGTCATCCACAACCAAAAACTTAAGCTCTTTATCCGCCATAAAATAATTCTCCTGATCAAATACGTATTGCCTGTCCGGCACTGATTTTCGCCAGCATCTGCTGGCTTACCTGGCTAAGATCGACCACTTCGCTGACGCCACCGGTATTGATGGCCTCGCGCGGCATGCCGAACACCACACAACTGGCTTCATTCTGCGCGATGGTCCAGGCTCCGGCCTGGTACATCGCGTGCATCCCGGCCGCACCGTCGTTGCCCATACCGGTAAGGATCACCCCCACGGCGTTGCGCCCCGCGTACTTCGCGACCGAATGAAACAGCACATCAACCGACGGGCGATGGCGATTAACCGGCGGCCCGTCGTGAATTTTGATTTGATAGTTCGCGCCGCTACGCGCCAGCTCCATATGCTTGTCGCCCGGCGCGATGTAGGCGTGACCCGGCAGCACGCGCTCGCCGTCTTCCGCCTCTTTCACCGTAATCTGGCACAGCTTGTTGAGCCGCTCGGCAAACGAACGGGTAAAGCCCGGCGGCATATGCTGAGTAATCAGCAGCGCGGGGCTGGAGAGCGGCAGCGGCTGCAGCACGTGGCGAATCGCCTCGGTGCCGCCGGTCGACGCGCCGATAGCAATCAGCTTCTCAGAGCTGAGCAGCGGGCCGGCTTTTAGCGTCGCCGGCGCGGCTAATGGCTTATGGGCGCTAATGCGCGCGCGGGAGGCGGCGCGCACTTTATCGGCAATGGTTTCGCTGTAGGCCAGCATCCCTTCACGAATGCCCAGCTGCGGCTTGGTGACAAAATCCACCGCGCCCAGCTCCAGCGCGCGCAGCGTCACCTCCGACCCTTTGCCGGTCAGCGAGGAGACCATCACCACCGGCATCGGCCGCAGGCGCATCAGCTTCTCGAGAAAATCGAGGCCGTCCATCCGCGGCATTTCTACGTCCAGCGTCAGCACGTCCGGATTGAATTTTTTAATCAGGTCGCGCGCGACCAGCGGATCCGGCGCGGTAGCGACCATCTCCATGTCGTCGTGGCTGTTAACAATCTCCGTCATGATCTGACGCATCAGCGCCGAATCATCGACCGACAACACTCTGATTTTACTCATGCTCTTCCCTTACTTAGCGCATAGACCGTCTGGCCGCGCAGGGTGAACTCACGGGCGAGATGGCTAAAGTTCTCCGAATGTCCGGCAAACAGCAGTCCGTCGGGTTTCAGCAGGGGGACGAAGCGCTTGAGGATCGCCTGCTGCGTTGTTTTATCGAAATAGATCATTACGTTGCGGCAGAAGATCGCATCAAACGGTCCGGGAACGTTGTAGTGCGCGTTAAGCAGATTCAGGGTGCTGAAATCCACGTAGTTCGCCAGCTCGCTGCGCACCCGCACCAGCCCGGCATGCGGGCCGGTGCCGCGCATGAAATAGCGCTGTAGCTGCTGCTGGGAGAGCGTTTTCAGCTCGTCCAGCCGGTAAATACCGCTCTGCGCTTTTTCCAGCACCTCGGTGTCGATATCGGTGGCGTACACCTTCCAGCGCCCCGGCGCGGTGCCCAGGGTATCGGCAAGGGTAATGGCGATGGAGTACGGCTCTTCCCCCGTCGACGCCGCCGCGCTCCATACCCGGTATTCCCCCTGCCGACGCGCGGCGTGTTCCGCCAGCGTCGGGAAGTGGTGCGCCTCGCGGAAGAACGCCGTCAGGTTGGTGGTCAGCGAATTGATAAACGCCTGCCACTCCGCGCTGTCGCCATTGGCTTCCAGCTGGCCGAGGTAGTGGCCAAAATCGTCCAGATTCAGCGCCCGCAGGCGCCGGACCAGGCGGTTGTAAACCATGTCACGTTTGTGATCCGCCAGCACGATCCCGGCGCGCTGGTAGATCAGTTGGCATATCCGACGAAACTGCGCGTCGGTGAGCGTCAGGCGCTGCGTCAGCTGGCTCAGTAATTGCGATTGCCCATTTGGCAGAGATACAGTCATAGCGCCTTCTTACATCACATCATTCAGGAAACTGCGGGTACGGCGGCCAACGGAACGTGTTCACGCTCGGCGGCTACCTGCACTTCTTCAAGTTGAAACACCGATACCACCGAGGTTAGGCGATCGGCCTGGCCGGCCAGCTGTTCGGTGGCAGCGGCCCCCTCTTCCACCAGCGCGGCGTTCTGTTGCGTCACCTGATCCATCTGGCTGACCGCTAGCGCCACCTGTTCGATGCCACGGCGCTGCTCGTCCGACGCGGAGGCGATTTCGCCCATGATGTCGTTTACCCGGGTGACCGACTGCACGATCTCATTCATGGTGCTGGCCGAGGTTTCTACCAGCGCCGATCCTTCCTGCACGCGGGCAACGGACTCTTCGATCAGCACTTTGATCTCTTTGGCCGCCTGGGCGCTGCGGCTGGCCAGGTTACGCACCTCGCCCGCCACCACCGCAAAGCCACGGCCCTGCTCACCGGCGCGCGCCGCTTCGACGGCGGCGTTCAGCGCCAGAATGTTGGTCTGGAAAGCAATTCCGTCGATAACGCTGATAATGTCGCTGATTTTCTTCGAACTGGTGGCAATATTGTGCATAGTCTGCGCGACATGGTTGGCCTGCTCGCCGCCGCGTTTAGCGGTATCCGCCGCGCCGTGGGCCAGATGGGAGGCCTGACGCGCGTTGTCGGCGTTCTGGCCGACGGTCGCCGTCAGCTGCTCCATGCTGGCCGCCGTTTCCGCCAGCGACGCCGCCTGCTGTTCGGTGCGGGACGAGAGGTCGTTATTGCCGGCGGCGATTTCCGAGATCCCGGTGTGCATCGCGTAGCTGCCCTGACGCACTTCGCCCACGGTTTCGCGCAGCGACTGCTGCATCGACTTTAGCCCGCCGAAAATGGCGCTGATTTCGTTTTTGCCGTAGACCGCAATCGGGCGTGCCAGATTGCCTTTCGCGATGCTGTCGAAGTGGCTGCTGATAATCGCCAGCGGTTTCACCACCATCCGGCGTACCCACCACAGGGCGGCGATGGTGATCGCCACGGAGATAATGACCATCGCGATAAACATCATCGTTGAGCGCGCATAATCGCTCTGGCTTTCGTTTTTCGCTTCTGCGACATAGTGCTCAATGTTCTTGCGCCAGCTTTCATAGTTGTTGTCAAACTGGTCCTGGGTTTTCTGCACCGGCGCGGCGACATATTCGGACAGCTGATTGTTTTCGAGCCAGGCCACCTGGTGCGCCAGCATCTCATGCCAGGTGGTAAAGCTGGCCGCCGTCTGCTCCTGCAATGCCTTATCGCGCTCGCTCATCAGCGGCAACGCCATAAAGCCCTGAAACAGCGCCTCGCCCTGCGATAGATTTTGCTTCACGTCGTCAATCATGCCGCGCACTTCATTCGGCGGATAGCTCAGCGCCGCCAGCGTCCCGGCTTTGTTCAGCATGGTGCTGGCCTGCAGCATCGCGGCGCGCGATTCCGTCAGCGTGCTCAACTGCTGGCTGCTCTGATCCACCTGATAAATATTATTTTGTCCGTCGCGAAAAGCCCAAAAAGAGAGTCCGTTACTGCCAATCTGCAAAATGCCGCAGAGAATCAAAATCAGAAACAACGTGGTAGAGATTCGAATACGATAAAGCATCACCACACTCCTACAGGCGGCCCTGGACCGCGGATAAAATTAAAAAGTTTCCCAGTTTGAATCAGAGGTATTTTCGGCGGCGGATGCGAGGCGTTTAGACGCCAGCGCGGGGGCTGCCGGGACAGATGCCGTCGCTCTATTTCCTGAGGCGACGTTCAATCGAAATGCCGCTACGGCCTGATTGAGGCGTTCGGCTTGTTCTTCCAGCGCCGCGGCGGCGGTGGCGGACTCTTCCACCAGCGAGGCGTTTTGCTGCGTTACGCTGTCCATCTCGGCGACGGCGATCGCCACCTGATCGATCCCGCGGCTCTGTTCGTCAGACGCCGAGGCGATTTCGCCCATAATGTCGGTCACCCGGGTCACGGCATTGACGATATCAGTCATCGTTTCTCCCGCCGTTTCCACCTGCGCCGAACCGCTTTCGACGCGCGCGACGGAGTCTTCAATCAGCGCTTTAATCTCTTTTGCCGCCTGCGCGCTGCGGCTTGCCAGATTACGCACTTCGCCGGCAACCACCGCAAAGCCACGCCCCTGCTCGCCCGCCCGCGCGGCTTCCACCGCGGCGTTCAGCGCCAGGATATTGGTCTGGAAGGCAATACCGTCGATAACGCCGGTAATATCGGAAATTTTCTGCGAGCTGGCGGCAATCTCGTGCATGGTGTTCACCACGCCCTTCACCACGCTGCCGCCGTGCTGGGCGGTTTCTGACGCGCTTTGCGCCAGCTGCGATGCCTGACGGGCATTTTCCGCGTTCTGCTTCACGGTTGCCGTCAGCTGTTCCATGCTGGCCGCCGTCTCTTCCAGCGACGCCGACTGCTGCTCGGTGCGGGCGGAAAGGTCGTTATTGCCCGCGGCAATTTCGCTGGAGCCGTGATAGATAGCTTCCGCGCCTTCCCGCACGTGGGTGACGGTATCAATCAGCGCGCTCTGCATATGGGTGACGGTATCGGCCAGCTCGGTAATTTCGTTACGCCCGCTCAGCGTCAGACGCTGGGTGAGATCGCCGGCGGCAATCTGGCGGATGTGGCCCATGACCGAGGCCAGCGGCTTGAGCAGGATCGCGCGGATGCCGAACCAGACGCCAACCACCACGATAACCAGCACCACTGCCAGTATCGCCAGCTGCCAGCGGGCAATCTGATAATCGCTGCTGCTGGTCGTAAAGGCGCGCTGATACAGCGCTTCGCTTTGGCGGGCGTACAGGTTCATCGCCTCGCCCATCGCGTTCTGCATGCCCTGCGTCGGCTGGGCAAAATAGGCGTCCATATTGCCGCCTTCCAGGAAGCCCACCAGCTCCTGCAACGCCGCAAAGTAGTTCTGGTAGGTTTTGCTCACCTGCGCGCTGGCGTCATTCATCGCCGGCTGCGAAGGCAGCTCGCTAAAGCGCGCGAAGTGGTCGGCCGCCTGCGCCAGCGTGGTGCGCGCGTTTTTCAGCAGTTCGGTTTTGGCGCTGCTCTGCTGATTGGCGGTATCCATCATCATCCGCGCCGAGGAACGGCTGAGGTTGATGCGGGTTTGCAGCAGCAGATCCCACGCGGTGGTGAGCTCGGCCTGTTGCGTACGAAGCGTGTTGGATTGCGCAAAGCTTTGTTGGTTCTGATGCAGCGAGGAGAATAAAAAGCCCCCGGAGATCAACTGCAAAAGTGCGAAGACCACCAGCACCAACATCAGCAGCGTGACAACGCGGATACGGTTTAACATACAACACCTTCCCAATGACTTGTTATTCGGTGTTATCGGCATCCCAAATAGAAACTTTATGCGCACGGGGGCTAAAAATCGTGAGCCTTCTCAGCCGGCGGAGCGGCGGTGCTGGCGAGCCACTGAATCACAACGCTTTTTATAAAATATAAAAAAAAGTTGTAAATACCCTTACTTTCATACAATTTATATAGTGAATGAATTGATGTATTACATAACTAAAAAATCATTTCTTCATCGCAGGGCATTTTCGTAATCTGACGGGGTAATTTTTTGTGGCAAACGCAAACAAGCTCACGATTTTTATCGTGATTTTCATGCTGGCGGGGATTCTCACCGGCGCAATGATCCATTCTTACGCATCAGCAACCACCATCGAAGTCTGGTCCAGCAACATCACTCTGCTGACGGATATATTCCTCCGGCTAATCAAAATGGTCATTGCACCGTTGGTGTTTAGCACCTTAACGGTCGGGATCATGAAGCTGGGTGAAACCTCCACCATTGGCCGCATCGGTGGTAAAGCGATGGTGTGGTTTATCAGCTCTTCGGTGCTGTCGATTCTGGTAGGCCTGTTTATCGTCACCCTGCAGCATCCGGGCGCCGGTCTGAATCTGACGATTCCAAAGGACACGGTAGATACCGGTCTGGCGGTGAGCGGCATGAGCCTGAAGGGCTTCCTGTCGCATACCATCCCAACCAGCATCGTCGGCGCAATGGCCGATAACGAAATTCTGCAGATTGTGGTGTTCTCGATGTTCTTCGGCATCGGCGGCGCGTCGCTGGGCCAGAAGTTCAACGCGCCGCTGGTGGCGTCGCTCGACGTGGTCTCACATATCATGCTGAAGGTCACCGGCTACGTGATGTACGTTGCGCCGCTGGCGATTTTCGCCGCCATCTCGTCGGTCATCGCGACCGAAGGGCTGGGGATCCTGCTGAACTACGCCTCGTTTATCGGCGGCTACTACGTGGCGATTGTGCTGACCTGCGGCGTGCTGGTGGCCATCGGCTACATGGTGCTGAAAAAAGAGGTGTTCCGCCTGCTGAGCATGCTCAAAGATCCGGTGCTGGTCGCGTTCACCACCAGCAGCTCTGAGGCCGCCTATCCGAAAACGCTTGAACAGCTGACCAAATTCGGCTGCTCGCGCAACATCGTCTCCTTCGTGCTGCCGATTGGCTACTCCTTTAACCTGGTCGGTTCAATGGTGTACTGCTCCTTCGCGTCGATGTTTATCGCCCAGGCCTATAACATCCAGCTGAGCTTCTCCGAGATTGCGGTGCTGATGCTGACGCTGATGCTGGCCTCCAAAGGGATTGCCGGGGTACCGCGTTCGGCGCTGGTGGTGCTGGCGGCGACCATTCCGAGCTTCAATATTCCGGTGGCGGGCATTCTGCTGCTGATGGGCATTGACCACTTCCTCGATATGGGCCGTTCGGCGATTAACGTGCTGGGCAACGGCGTGGCGACGGCAATGCTGTCGCAGAACGAAGGCGAGCTGGCGCAGGTCGCGCAGCAGAATATGTAAGCGGCGGATCAACGCACAAAACAAAAGCCAGACCTCAGGGTCTGGCTAAATCAGTCAGCAAGCTGCCATCACTACCGCGAAGCACTTCTCTCTCCCCCGGCAATATCAGCACAAAAATAACAAGAGCAAATGAAAAGTACGACCCCCACCCCACTGGCATAAGACAGGGGTTTACAGCAATCAGATGAAGATACGCAGGCCAACCGCCGCCAGGTGATCGGAGACGTTATAAGAATCATCGGTATTACCGCTGGCTTTCTCATAGCCGTATTCAATATAGGTCACTGCGTTTTTACCTAACCAGTAATCGGTGCCCAGCGTGGTGGACTGGAAGTGCTGCCCGTCCATCGCATCGCCGCCTTCCGTCCAGTCGAAGTTAGCGTAAACGCTCCACTCCGGGGTAATTTTAAACTGCGACGCATATTCCAGACCGAGAATGGTTTCCTGATCGTCGGTGGCGTTGCTGGTGCCGCTGACCGCCGCATGTACGTCGTCAACTTTGTTGACGTAGTAGGTCGCCTGCGCGGCGTTATACCAGCTGAAACCATCGAAGTTCGCGGTGTATTTCGCGTTTAAGCCCATCGAATAGGTATTACCGTCGTAGGACGGGCCGGTGACGTTAGTGACCGGTACGGTGCCCATCGGGTTACCGTTCCGATCGTAATAGGTCATATTGGTCGTCGTGGTTCCCTGATTGACCGTATAGTTGTTGTACGCCGCCGCGCCGGAAATCGCGAAGCCGTTGTCAAAGCGATACTGCGCCGCCAGCGCCGCACCGCCGTGAACGGTAGCCGAACCGTCGTGATAGGCGTCGTGCATATCCGGGCCGTCGCCGTAGCCGCTGCCGAAGCCAATTTTATCCACGTCGTCATTGCCCTGGCCCATCACGCCAACGGTAAATGCCTGCGTGTTGTAGTAATAAATGGCGGCAGAGTTGATGATATCCGTCGACATCCCGGCGGTGTCGTGTTTGGCCTTACCGCCGTACGCATAGGTGGTATCAATCCCCAGGCCCCAGTCGGTCGGCGCATACTGTTTACCAAAAGTGACCACGCCGTACTGGTCGTTGCCCAGACCGGCATAGGCCTGACGGGTATAAACGTCGTTGCCCTGATCGTCGGTCGCGGAATCCAGACCGTGCATCCCGGTTTCGTAATAGCCGACCGCATAGTAGCCTTTGTCATTAATTTTCTGCCGCAACGCCACGCCCAGACGTGAGTCATTGTTCTGAATATTATGTTCTACGCTATGCGCCGAATCGTCTTTCGCCATTAACCGCACCGACCCCATAATCGATACGGCGGTATCATCGCTTTTATAGACCATTTCGCCTTTGGTTTGCGTCGCCGTATACGCTGGCGCGGCATAGTCGCCGCTGCTCGCCATCGCACAGGCCGGAGCGCCGACCGCCGCAGCAATCGCCAGAGCAATAATCGACGGTTTAATCATGACTGTTTTTACGCGCATAGAAATCCCTTAACTTATATTTAAGTTTGTTTTTAGACTGTTTAAATTAAATAAAGCGGGAACGTTTAATTATTTCCGCTGACAAAATATTAATAACAGGAGGGAATAACTTTCTATGTCTAAAATTAAAAAATAAGAGAGCGATCACTAAGAATTATTTCCTTTCCAGTCATCACAAAAATGGCCATTATTTTACAACTACATGATTATTTAATTCTAATTATTGAGAATTTACCTATTTAATGAAATAAAGTGTTACCGGACGTAAATACCTCACCTCATTATAATAATTAAGGAACACTATAAAATAGCAAAATCATCATTAAACACGCCAATTTTTAACAACAAATTATCATAGCAGGCTAATTTATCAAACGTCATGATAAGAAAAACCTCAATAATGCTTATTCATAATAAATAAAAAATACATTATCCGGATGGAGATATATATTTAAAGAATTGTTCTTTGGGTAATATTTACCAAGCAAATACACGTTTTAAAAATAGAGAAAAATGGAATTTACCGCGAGGAAAAGATGATCGTTAAAATGTTATCGCTGCACGTCGCTAGCGCACACTTCTTGTTTTTATCGTTTTAAAATGAATTGGATTTACGCTACGGGCCTTTCACGCCGGTTTGTGTGGGCTTAGCGATCAGGACGCTAAGCCCACACCCGATCACGCGGCGTGGTTTGCCGCGCTATCCAGCAGCGCCATCTCTTCGCTGTTCAGCAGTTTCTCAATGTTGACCAGAATCAGCATCCGGTCGCCCAGCGCGCCAAGCCCGGTGAGATATTCCGTCGACAGCGTCACGGCAAATTCCGGCGCCGGGCGAATCTGTTCCGCCGCCAGCGACAGCACATCGGAAACGCCGTCGACCACGATCCCGACGACGCGCTGCCCGAGGTTCAGCACGATCACCACGGTGTTGTCGTTGTACTCGACGTCCTGCTGGCTGAACTTCACCCGCAGGTCGACAATCGGCACAATCACGCCGCGCAGATTGGTGACGCCCTTAATAAAGGAGGGCGTGTTGGCGATACGCGTCACCTGGTCATAGCCGCGAATTTCCTGCACTTTCAGGATATCAATGCCGTACTCTTCGTTGCCGAGGGTAAATACCAGAAATTCCTGTCCTGTCGGTTCACCCGCCAGTTTTGTTACGTTCGTCATACCGGTCATGTTTTCTACCTTTTTTCTGCGTTTCAGGCGGCTGTATTCGCCAGACGTTTATCACGATTCAGTCCCTGCAGGGCCGAGACGTCAACAATCAGCGCGACGCTGCCATCGCCAAGAATGGTCGCCGCCGAGATGCCCGGCACTTTGCGATAGTTGCTCTCCAGGTTTTTCACCACCACCTGATGCTGACCAATCAGCTGATCGACCAGCAGCGCATAGCGGCGGCCGGCGCTTTGCAGGATGACCACAATGCCCTGCGTGGCTTCGGTTTTCGCGCCCTGCACATCGAAGGCTTTCCACAGTTCCACCAGCGGCAGGTATTCGCCGCGCACTTCCAGCACGCGCTCGCCGCCCGCCAGCGGGTGCAGATCTTCCTCACGCGGCTGCAGCGATTCCATCACTGCATTCAGCGGCAGGATAAACACCTCTTCGCTGACCTTCACCGACATGCCATCGAGGATCGCCAGCGTCAACGGCAGCAGAATGCGGATCGTGGTGCCCGCCCCCTGCTTCGACTGAATCTCGACGTGGCCGCCCATCTCCTGAATGTTACGTTTCACCACGTCCATGCCGACGCCGCGCCCGGAGACGTCGGTCACCTGTTCGGCGGTGGAGAAGCCCGGCGCGAAGATCAGCATGCCCACTTCTTCATCGGTCATGCTGTCGCTTACCGCCATCCCCTGCGACAACGCTTTGGCCAGAATGCGTTCGCGGTTCAGCCCCGCGCCATCATCGGTCACTTCAATGCAAATATTGCCGCCCTGATGTTCGGCGGAAAGAATCAGGTTGCCCACCGCGGATTTCCCCGCTGCCAGACGCGTTTCCGGCAGCTCGATCCCGTGGTCGAGGCTGTTACGCACCAGGTGCGTGAGCGGGTCGATAATGCGTTCAATCAGGCTCTTATCGAGTTCCGTAGAGCTGCCCATCAGCGTCAGCTCCACCTGCTTACCCAGCTTACCCGCCAGGTCGCGCACCAGACGTGGGAAACGGCTAAAGACATACTCCATCGGCATCATGCGGATGGACATCACCGACTCCTGCAGGTCGCGCGCGTTGCGCTGGAGCTGGCCCATGCTGGTGATCAGGTCGCCGTGCGAAACCGGATCCAGCGCGCTGGAGCGCTGAGCCAGCATCGATTGGGTAATGACCAGCTCGCCCACCAGGTTAATCAGCTGATCGACCTTCTCTACCGCGACGCGAATACTGGTGGATTCACTGCTGCGCGCCGCCGGTTTTTCACGCTCGGTGCGAGGCGTCGCCGGGCTGGTGGTCGCCAGCGCAGCCGCCGGTACGGCAACGGGCAGTTCAACGGCCGTTTCTTCTTCAATGGTTTCCACCGCCACAGGCTCTGCTGCTACCGCGACGGTAGAGAACGCTATCTGGTCAGCCTCAATCACGAAGCAGAGCACGGCGACGATGTCGTCCTGATCCACGCTACCGTCAAGGACCGCCGTCAGGCTGTCGGCAGTTTTCTGGACCTGACTCAGCGTCGCCAGATTGCCCAGCTCCTCTTCCAGCATTTCCGGCTCGCCGGGCTTCAGACGCGACAGTACGATCTGGGTTTTGCCCGCCGCGGCGGCGTCAATTGGCGCCGTCTCGCCCTGCGGAGCGTTGTCGACCACGCTCAGGCGGGCGCTGCCGGCCACCGGCGGGACGCTTTCGCCTTTTGCTTCCAGCGCCAGCTGGCGCAGAGCGTTGCAGATGTATTCGAAGCTGGCAGCATCCGGTTCGGTGGAGCTTTTATAGGCGTCGAGCTGTTCCTGCATAATATCTTTGGTTTCCAAAAACAGGTTGATAATATCGGTGCTGAGCGTCATCTCGCCCCGGCGGGCCTCGTCCAGCAGGTTCTCCATCAGGTGCGTCGTTTCCTGCAGCACCGAGAAGCCGAAGGTGCCCGCTCCGCCCTTGATCGAGTGCGCCGCGCGGAAGATCGCGTTCAGCTGTTCAGCGTCAGGGTCATCCACCGCCAGATCCAGCAGATGCTGTTCCATATCGGCCAACAGCTCGTCGGCCTCATCAAAAAAGGTTTGATAAAAATCGCTGATATCCATGCTCACGCTATCACCTCGAGTCGGGTTGTGGCGTCGTAGTACCTGGCGCAGACGGCGGGGCCATCGGCGACTGTAATACGCTTAAAGGTTCATTCTGGCTCTCGGCATTCTCGTGAAGAATGGCCTGCTCCGCCTGGTTGTTCAGCACCAGCAGGCTGATGCGACGGTTAATCGCATCGTTGCCGCCGTGCTCTGATAAGCGCATCGAGTTTGACATCCCGATCACGCGTAAAACTTTGCCATCGTCCAGCCCACCGGCCACCAGTTCGCGACGCGAGGCGTTGGCGCGGTCCGCCGACAGCTCCCAGTTGCTGTAGCCGCGCTCGCCGGTGGCGTACGGGTAGTCATCCGTATGACCAGAGAGACTGATACGATTGGGGATCTCATTAAGCACCGGCGCAATGGCGCGCAGAATGTCGCGCATGTACGGCTCCACTTCGGCGCTGCCGGTTTTAAACATCGGGCGGTTCTGGCTGTCGATAATCTGAATTCGCAGCCCTTCCTGCACCAGATCGATCTTCAGATGCGGACGCAGCGCGCGCAGCTTCGGGTCGGCCTCGATAAGCTGGTCCAGCTCGCCGCGAATACGCTTCAGACGGTTGGTTTCCATCCGTTTTTGCAGCTCTTCCATATTCGGCTGCTTGTGTACTTCGCCCTGCTGCTGGGTGACATCGTCACCGCCGCCGGGAATCGGGCTGTCGCTGTTGGCCATGCGCTGGCCGCCGGTAATCGCGGTTGCCAGCGGCGTGCGGAAGTACTCGGCTATCTGAATCAGCTCTTTCGGGCTGGAGATGGAGATCAGCCACATCACCAGGAAGAAGGCCATCATCGCGGTCATAAAGTCGGCATAAGCAATCTTCCACGAGCCATGAGCGCTATGGTGAGATTTATGTTTACGCCGCTTAACGACGACGATGGGATGCGATTGATTCTTCATGCGTCCTCGGTGGTCGTCTGCTGCTGCCCCGCCGGGTTACGCACCGCGCGGACGTGCTCTTCCAGCTCGATAAACGACGGACGTTCGCTGGTGTAAAGCGTTTTACGGCCAAATTCGACGGCGATCGGCGGCGCATAGCCGTTGAGGTTCGACAGCAGCGTGATTTTCACGCACTGCATCATTTTCGTCGTTTCCGCGCTCTTCTGCCGCAGCACGCTGGCGAGCGGTGAGACAAAGCCGTAGGCCAGCAGGATCCCGAGGAACGTGCCCACCATTGCGTGAGCGATCAGCGCCCCCAGCTCCGCCGCCGGACGATCGGCAGACCCTAAGGCGTGTACCACGCCCATCACCGCAGCAACGATACCAAACGCCGGCAGCGAGTCGCCCACCAGCGCCAGGCTGTTGGCCGGCACTTCGCTTTCGCTTTCGTGGGTTTCAATTTCTTCGTCCATCAGCGCTTCAATTTCGAAGGTGTTCATATTGCCGCTGATGATCAGGCGCAGGTAGTCGACGATAAATTCCAGCATCACCGCATCGGCGAGAATGCGCGGATAGCTGGCGAAAATTTCGCTCTCTTTCGGGTTTTCGATATCCCGCTCAAGCGAAAACATCCCCTGCTGGCGCGACTTGGCCATCAGGCGATAAAGCAGCGCCAGCAAATCCATATACATCGTTTTGGTGTACTTCGAGCGGCGGAACAATAAGGGCAGCGCTTTCAGCGTGCCCTTGATGGCCTTGCCGTTGTTACCCACGATAAAAGCGCCAACCCCCGCCCCGCCGATAATAACCAGCTCGGCCGGTTGATACAGTGCTCCAAGGTGTCCGCCGGTCATCATGTAACCGCCGAAAACTGTCCCCAAAACAACCAGGTAACCTATTAAGATAAGCACGCTATCATCCTTCCACTGTTGACTAAGAGAGGAGACAGATGAGCAATTTCACCGGCGCACGGGTAAAAAAAAGCAGCGGTCGTAATGACCGCTGCTGGCGTGTTTTCGCCACACCGTGTGGGGGCTAAACAGCTTGCTCTATCTGTTCATCCAGCAGTTGTGGATTACTATCGGCAAGATCCCCGGAAAGTTTACGTCTTTTTACGGCCCGTGATGGCGGCTGGCATAAGCTGCATACAAAGCTGCCAACGGGCTGATGTGCGTGGGTAATAAAGTTCCCACCGCAGGCGTTACAGCTGGAGAGTTCGAGCATGCCGCTTTCCACGAAACGGACTAAGGTCCACGCGCGGGTCAGGGCTAACAACGGCCCGGCATCCTGTTGCGGGCACTGCTCAAGGTAGAGACGGTAAGCTTTGATCACGGCGTCGACGCCGGAAGACTGCCCACTTTTAAGTAAGAACTGCCAGGCGTTGCAGAACATGGAAGAGTGAATATTCTGCTCCCATGTCATAAACCAGTCCGTGGAGAACGGTAGCATTCCCTTCGGCGGCGGGCTGCCGCGAAGTTCTTTGTAGAGCTTAATCAGGCGGCCACGGCTAAGCTGTGTTTCGCTTTCCAGCATCTGCAAACGCGCGCCTAGTGTAATCAGCTCCATAGCAAGCTGAATATCGCGCGCTTCCTGAACAATGCTTTTTTCGCTCATCGTCAGGCCCTTTTCTTACGGGCGGGTTCGCCTGATTTCGTGGCCTGGTTCAGCAGTCGGGTGGAGAGCAGAATCCCCGTGTGGATTTGCTGTAAATCGTCGACGCGTGATTCCTGCGTCAGACGGGTGATGGTCTGGGAGTCATCAAAACGGAACTGACAAACCAACTGATTGGTTTCGGCCAGCTTCACCATCTGTGGGAGCGTCAGTTCCCCAAGGACTTTAGCCATCTCCTCGTTGATACCGAGGCGGAACATGGCGGAAGCCTTATCCTGACCGATCAAACGCTGTGCAAGAAGCAAGTAAGACAAGTTGATGTCATAGATGTGCTTTAGCAACTCGGATGTATGCATTTTCCCCATCCCGAATAACCAATTAGTACTTTATGCGGATAATCCGCATACCCCGTGATGTCGTCGGGCAAGGCCCGATAAAAAAAAGAATCGGTCGAAATGCATAGCCGATTAGGTGAATCTCTGCTTCATTGCCGGGTAACGTTTTGACCGCATGGCCCGACAAATCTAAACATTTCTTACAATTTACTAAGATTTTTCCTAATTCGACGCAACTTTACTCGCCAGATGTGACACATACAATGTTACTTCGCTGTTAATTTGAAATTTATGTGATCGCCATCACAAAATCAAACCGCATTTTTTCACCGTATCCATCAGTCATAGTTGTATTTTGAACAATAAATAATCATTTAAAACGCCATTTTATTCCTGTCTGGCTGATATTCATTCACCGAAACTATTAAACAACGATCGACGATCGGCAACTTTACGTGAGACATTTACGAAAAAATTATCACAGATCATGGTTTCATCTGATATATAAAATTCATCGTAAATTCAATAAATTGAAAAGTTAAATCATTTGCCGCATATTCATTTGCATATTATTTACTTCTCGTTAACATTAATTCAGCAAAAATTAAATGTTTATTGCCGGTGTTGATTACATGATATATCCAGCGCTGCTTATGCAAGCTGTGCACTATTCACACAATTATTCGCATAAAAAAAACTTATGTATTGGGTTAATTTCTAAACAGCCATATTCTGGTTTCCTCTTGCAGGGGGGAGACAAAAAGAGTAAGAGAATAAAGAGAGAGTGCGTATTATTCGAGCAAGGAGGTCTGATGTCTTACTCACATCTATTAGTGGCCGTTGCGCCGACGCCGGAAAGTCAGGCCCTGCTACGGAAAGCCGTCGCGATTGCGCGACCGCTCAACGCACGCGTTAGCCTTATCACTCTGGCTACCGATCCGGAAATGTACAATCAGTTTGCCGCGCCGATGATGGAAAACCTGCGCGAACTGATGCACGAAGAGACCCAGCAGTTTCTGCTTAGCCTCGCTGAGGCGGTCGACTACCCTATCTGGAAAACCCAAATCGCCTGCGGCGAGCTGGGCGAGCACATCAACGCCTTCAGCAAAAAGTACCAGGTTGACCTGGTTATCTGCGGTAATCATAACCAAAGCTTCTTTTCCCGCGCGACCTGCTCTGCCAAAAGCGTGGTCGGCAACAGCGGCGTAGATGTTTTACTCGTGACGTTGTAACAAACCAGCATAAGCGACATAAAAAACCGGGGTGGCTTGCGCTCCCCCGGTTCATGACGTTTGCTTTCGCCTGCCGGCAAATTTATACGCTACGCTTCGCCTTCTGCTTGTAGCGGTCGAAAATCACCGCCGCCAGCAGAATCAGCCCGCGCACCACATACTGCGAGAACGGCGAAATATTCAGCAGGTTCATCGCGTTCTCGACGGTGCCCAGAATCAGGATCCCGGCGACCACGTATGAGATTTTGCCAATCCCGCCCTTCAACGATACGCCGCCCAGCACGCAGGCCGAGATCACGATCAGCTCATAGCCTATCGAGGTCATCGGCTGGCCGCTGGTCATACGTGAGGCCAGAATAATCCCCGCCGCGGCGGACACCAGACCCGAGAGCACAAAGATAATGATCTTGGTGCGCACCACCGGAACCCCCGCCAGTCGCGCCGCTTCTTCATTACCACCGATGGCCAGCGTATTGCGGCCAAAGGTGGTTTTGTTGAGCAGCAGACCGAAGATAATCAGACAGCCGACGGTCAGCCAGATAGGTGCCGGCAGCCCAAACCAGTTGGCGTAGCCCAGCGAGAAGAAACGTTCGTCCTCAATCCCGACCGCTTTACCGTCGGAGATGATATAGGCCAGACCGCGCACAATCTGCATGGTGGCAAGGGTGGTGATCAGGGCGTTAATCTTGAGTCGGGCAATCACGAAGCCGTTAACCAGCCCGCACAGCGCGCCCAGCAGCAGCCCGGCAAACACGCCAACCCACAGGCTTTCAGTGAGGTTAATCACCACCGCCGTGGTCACGCCGGCACAGGCAATCACCGACGCGACGGACAGGTCAAAATCCCCGGACGCCAGGCAGAACAGCATCCCGCAGGCGACCATCCCCGACATCGAAATCGCCAGCCCAAGCCCCTTCATATTGATAAAGGTGGCAAAGTTTGGCACGAAAATCGCACAGCAGATAAACAGCACCGCAAATACCACCAGCATGCCGTACTGATCCCAGATACGGCTAAAGCTCAACGACGAGCGGCGGGCGCCAGGCGTAGTAACAGATGACATCATAACCTCCTTCCTCAGGCGACGGCCTGACTGACTTTAGGCATAGCCAGGCTTAACGCCTGTTGTTCATTGGCGCTCTCATGCAGCAACTCGCCGGCGATTTCCCCTTCACGCATCACCACGATCCGATCGGCAACCCCCAGCACTTCCGGCAGGTCGCTGGAAGCAAACAGCACCGCCACGCCCGACGCCGCCAGCGCGTATATCACGTTGTAGATCTCATGTTTTGCCCCAACGTCGATGCCGCGCGTGGGCTCATCGAGGAGGATCACTTTCATCTCCTCTGATAGCCAACGGCCAAGAATCGCCTTCTGCTGATTTCCCCCGGACAGGTTCATAATCAGCTGTTCGGCACCCGGCGTTTTGATATTGAGCGACTGAATGTGATGGTCGGCGTTCGTGGCCTCCCAATCGTTGTTGATCAGACAGCCAGCATGAATGTGTTTGCGACGGGCGCTAATGTTGATATTGTCGCGCACCGAATGCACCGGGATAATCCCTTCGGCTTTCCGGTCTTCCGGGCACAGCATCATCCCCGCGCGAATCGCCTGCGCCGGTTTGTCGATGGTGACCGGCACGCCGTCGATAAAGATCTCACCGCCGGTTATTTTCGTCCCGCCGAAGATCCCCTTCATCAGCTCGCTGCGCCCGGCCCCCACCAGCCCGAACAGGCCGACGATTTCGCCGCTGCGAACGGTAAGTGAAATCGGCGTGCGTACGCCCGGCGCCTTCACCTGCGACAGGCGCAGACGTTCTTCACCATACTGACGCGGCTGCCAGCCGTAGATATCGCCGATGTCGCGCCCCACCATCGCCTGTACCAGCCGGTCGTGGCTCACCTCCATCATGTCGGCGAAGGTGCAGACATAGCGGCCGTCTTTAAATACGGTAATGGCGTCGCTCAGGGCAAAGATCTCTTCCATACGGTGAGAGACGTAGATGATCACCCGCCCTTCTTTACGCAGTTCACGGATCACCCGGAACAGGTTGTCGATTTCACGGGCAGAGAGCGAACTGGTCGGTTCATCGAAGGCGATCACTTTGGCGTTACGCGCCAGCGCTTTGGCGATTTCGACCATCTGCCACTGGCCGATCGACAGATACTTAAGCGGCGTATCCGGGTCGATATCCAGCCCCAAGTGCTCCAGCTGGATGCGCGCCTCATAGTTCAGCAGCTTACGGTTGACGATACCGCCACGGCTCGGCAGCTGGCCAAGGTAGATATTTTCTGCCACGGTCATTTCCGGGACGAGATGCAGTTCCTGGTAAATAATGGCGATACCCGCGTTCAGCGCCGCGGTGGTATCGGCAAAAGAGATCTCTTCTCCCCGCAGCAGTAGCGTACCCGACGTCGGAGCATAGTTACCGCTAAGAATTTTCAGCAGCGTCGACTTACCGGCGCCGTTCTCGCCCATCAGCGCATGTACCTGCCCGCTATAGCAATCAAAGCTAATATCGGTCAGGGCCTTAACGCCGGGGAAGGTTTTGCTGATACCGCGGAAAGAGAGATAAGGGGTAGACTGTTGCATCGCAACCTCCACAATGACACGATCCCTCTCCCCCCGCCCGTGCGGGAGGAGAACCATCAGGACTCAGAGGCCTTTTTTCGCCAGCTCTTCTTTAAAATTGTCGCGGGTAATCAGCACCACGTCGGTCACCGCGGTAAATTTCGGCGGTTCAACGCCCTTCTCTACCCAGTTGTACAGCAGTTCGCTGGTTTTATAGCCGTGAATATCCGGGCTCGGCAGCAGCGAGCCAAAGAAGCCGGTGGCCTGCGCTTTCGACAGTTCGTTCACCGCGTCTACGCCGTTGATGCCGATACCAATCACGTTGGCGGCTTTGAAGCCCTGGCCTTCAGTGGCGCGTACGCCGCCGAGCACGGTGTTATCGTTCATGCCGACGATCAGCCACTGCTTCACTTCCGGATGCTGCACCAGCAGCGAGTTACCGGCATCGAAGGCGCCAGGAATATCGTTAGATTTGGTCGGGACCTGATAGATCTGTTTTTCCGGGAAACCGGCGGCCTTCAGCGCGTCCATCGAGCCGGAAGTACGGCGACGTGCGGTATCGAGTTCGTTGGCGGTAATCGCCATCACGCCGGTGGTTTTGACGTCCCAGCCGCGCTTTTGCATCTCTTTGTACAGCTCTTGCCCCTGGCGCGCGCCGATTTCGCTCGCCGCCATCATCACCAGCGGTACATCTTCCATCGGTTTGCCTTTGGCGTTGACGAACTGGTCATCGACGGTGATGACCTTCATGTCGTAGCCACGGGCTTTCGCCACGATAGCGGGCCCGAGTTTCGGATCCGGCGTACAAATAACGAAGCCCTTGGCGCCGCTGGCCGCCAGGCTATCAATGGCGTTGAGGGTTTTCTCACCGTCGGGGACGGCAATTTTAATGACATCAAAACCAAGGTCTTTGCCGGCTTTATCGGCAAATTTCCATTCCGTCTGGAACCACGGTTCTTCCGGTTGCTTAACTAAAAAACCGAGCTTTAAATTCTCGGCCATAGCCGATTGTGACATAACCGCTGCCAGACCAATGGCCGCCAGCGCTTTGGTGAATTTGTGCATGGTTAACTCCAGCCTTAATGTTCTTTTATGTAGGGAAAAATCAGACTCACGATTTAAATCAGACATAAAACAAAGTATTAGCTGTACTGCAACAGCCTTAACGTTGTTGAAACATTAATAGCCCGGAATTAATCATCCATAAGAGAGCGCCATCACACCGCAGAATAACAGTAGGGTGATGCATATATTCAGCAGATGAGTACATATAAGAAGCGCGAATTGTCAGACAATTCGCGCTGAAGAATAGCTATTTTATCTATATTCTCAGCGAAGATATCCCTGTCGCTGAAAGTGGGATCAATTACCAGCGGTAATAGATATGGTCGGCGTGGTCGCGAACCGGCGCTTCGTCACCCAGCAGGCGCGCCGCCACGGTGAAGGCAAAGTCAAACACGTGGCCAAAGCCTTTACCGCTGATCAGATTGCCGTCTTCAACGACCGGCGCATCAACGTATTCGCCGTTTTTGACGTCCTTCCACAGATCGCCGGAGCAGACATAGCGACGGCCTTTCAGCAGGTCGTTACCGGCCAGCACGCGCGCGGCGGCAGAGCAGATTGGGCAGATGAATTTACCGGCGGCATCGTGGGCGGCCACAAAATTGATGACGTCTTTATTCGCCGCCAGATTGACGCTGCCCTGCGGGCCGCCCGGCAGAACAACCGCGTCGTACAGGGTATCGAGACGTTCTGCCAGCGTGGCATCGGCCACCATCGGGATATCGTGATAGCTCACCACTGCGCGAGATTCAGCGCACGATACCAACTCAACGCCGATATGCAGACGACGCAGGATATCGATAGTGACAATCGCTTCCCCTTCTTCAAAACCCGGGGCCAGCAGTACAGCAACCTGTTTCATTTTAACTCCTGTAAATTCATATAAACGACTCCCGCCAGGTGACGATTGGGGAAGAATTTGTCGTACTGATCATTACCGCGAACATAATCCTCTCGCCGGCCATTATCAAAAATGATCTAAAACAAATTTATTCTCATTCTAATATTGGGAGTCCAGACTCATATCATGATTTATAAATGAGGATTATTATTCATGATACGCTATTGATAGCAAATAAAGCGTAGTGCGCCTATGCGAGCGATCGGTGGCAGCCTAAAAATTAGATTCAGATCACACTTCTTAATGCACACGATGTAAGACAGAATCCGTATGTTAACAAAGCCTTACCGAGTGTATGCCGGAAAGTTATATTCTCTATTATTCATACAGTTACAAAAATATTGTTTTGTGAATTAAGGTAATGCCAATATAGGTTGTAACGAAACGTAAAAAGCGGCGCGTAAGAGTTTTCTTATATCCAAACTAAGAGTATTCTTTTTTTGAACACAGGATAATTTATATCTTTTGTTCATGGTTGAAGACTACGAGTAATATGTAGTTACACTCAAACGCGTAAATAGCGCATGGTAAGCGGCTATTTAGAACTATGCGGTGTCACGCGTATCGTTCCTACCAGTAATAAGGATATTTATATGGCAGTTCCAGGAATGGCTCAAAAGCTTAATGCTCAGATGAATCTCGAATTTTATGCATCTAATCATTATTTGCGTTTGAGCGAGTGGTGCTCAGAACATCGATTGAATGGTACCGCGACGTTCTTACGTTCCCGGGCACAGTCCAGCGTCACGCAAATGATGCGGGTGTTCGAATATATGAAGAACTCCGGCGCGTATCCGGTGGTGAAAGCCTTTGAAGCCAGTGAAGATAAGTGCGCAACTCTCGAAGATCTTTTCCTGAAAACCATTGAAGATCATGCGCAGCGTAGCTCGACGCTGTCTGAGCTGACCGAACAGGCAAAAGTGCTTCATGACGATAGCACCCTGAGTTTCCTCAATGCGCTGGAAGAAGAGCAGGAACAGGATGGTATCTTGCTGAAGACTATTCTGGATGAAGTGCGCAGCGCGCGTAAAGCCGGCCTCTGCATCCAGCAAACCGACCAGCATCTGCTGAATATCGTCAACCAACAGCATCATTAATAACGCAACCAGGGCGGCCATGGCCGCCCTTGTTCTTTCCGTGTTCAGGACCGTGTCCTGAAGCCGTCAATTCAGATTTAGTGCGTCGTATCCTGCGGCGTAAACTTCAGCTCAATCAGCGCAATCGCTTTCTGAATCGCCCGCAGCGTGACCGGGTCCGCCCCTGCCGGATGAGAGGCAAAGTCGATCGCTTTCAGCTGAGTCGCCATCTTTTCGCGCACTTCAACCGGGGCGATGACGTCGATAACGTCAAGGATCTGTTTGATAACGAGCTGGCAGGCAACGACGTCGGAAACCAGTTCATCGTTAGGGGTGAGGTTCTGAGACATTTTTTGCTCCTATTTTGCGGAGCGTAATAGTAACCTACTTTTGCTGAAGATAAAAAAACCTGCCGCAGCAGGTTTTTTTTATCAGAACATAGCGCCTGGCGGTACGTCTTTGAAAGTCTTGCAATAGTTTTCAAACATGCTTTTGAGGATTTTACGCATGCGCTGTTTCATGTTGATGCTCCGGTTTTTTGTTATGCAGGTGTTATTGTCTTTAGGTACATAATATGACCACCATCACAAAAATCAACCATTTTACGAGCTGCATCACATAATAATCATCATAAAAGTTAAATTTATAAAATTTTTGTTATAAAAATCTACTACTTACGACATCTACAAAATCTATAAATTTTACGCATTATTTTGATAGGGTAACATAACGATGAATGAGCCTCTCCAGGCCCAGGCGACCCGCGGGGTATCCCCTGCCGCGCTGCTGGTGGCCGGTGCGTTCTTTATGGAGTTCCTTGATGGGACGGTGATCGCCACCGCCCTGCCAGACATGGCGAAAACCTTTGGCGTCGAAGCCGTTGACCTGAATATCGGCATTAGCGCTTATCTGATCACCCTCGCGGTGCTGATCCCCGCCAGCGGCTGGATAGCCGATCGCTTCGGCGCCCGCACCATCTTCAGCCTCGCGCTGGCCATCTTTACCGTCTCTTCCGTATTTTGCGGCCTCGCCACCAGCGCCCACAGCTTTGTGGCGATGCGGATCCTGCAGGGCGTAGGCGGCGCGTTGATGGTCCCGGTGGGCAGGCTAGCGGTGCTTCGAACCACGCCTAAACACCTGCTCATCACCGCCATTGCCACCCTCACCTGGCCCGCGCTGATCGCCCCCATTATCGGGCCGCCGCTGGGCGGGTTTATTACCAAAGTGGCCGACTGGCGCTGGATCTTCTTTATTAACGTGCCGCTGGGCATCATCGCCATCCTGCTGGCGCTGCGGATTATCCCCAACATCCGCGACGACGAGCGCCGCCCGTTCGACCTGCCGGGTTTCCTCGCCACCTCGGTGTCGATGGTCAGCCTGGTCTACGCGATGGAGATGCTCGGCGCGGAGAAAATGCAGGCCGGTCCGATCGTGGCGCTGCTGCTGCTCGGCGGCGTCACCTTCTATTATGCGCTGTACCACTTCCGCCGCAGCCCGGCGCCGATGATCCGCATGGACGCGCTGCAGGTACCTACGTTTCGGGTGACAATGTACGGCGGCTCGCTGTTCCGCGCCTCGATCAGCGCCGTGCCGTTCCTGCTGCCCCTGCTCTTTCAGGTGGGTTTTGGTATGGACCCGTTCCACTCCGGCCTGCTGGTACTGGCGGTATTCGTGGGCAACCTGACGATTAAACCCGCCACCACGCCGCTGATACGTTGGCTCGGTTTCCGTCGCCTGCTGCTGCTGAACGGCGCGCTGAACGTGCTGGCGCTGGTTGCCTGCGCCTTTCTGACGCCGCAGACGCCGGTGTGGGTAATTATGCTGGTGCTGTACCTCGGCGGCGTATTCTGTTCCATTCAGTTTACCGGCGTCAGCACGCTGGCGTTCGCCGACGTTCCCTCACCGCAGATGAGCTATGCCAACACGCTGTTCAGTACCGCCAGCCAGCTGGCGATTGGCCTGGGCATCACGCTGGGGGCGATAGGCATTCGTATCGGTGAGAAGGTCAGCGCCGTCATGGATCTCAGCGCCGTGCCGGGCATCAGCTTCCGCCTGGCCTTTGTGTTTATCGCGCTGATTTGCCTGGTGGGGATGATTGATACGCTGCATCTGACGCGGGATGCGGGCAGCGCGGTGTCGAAGAAAGTGAAAGCCTGAATTCAGGGCATAAAAAAACCCACGCCGCAGCGTGGGTTTTCAGGAACGTCAGGCTTACGCCAGGATCTCGCGAACAAAGGCTTCGATCTCTTTGTTCTGGCAGTTTTCGAAGAAGCACTCCTGGAAACGCTGACCGGAAACGGCGGTTTTCACCAGCTCAGGGTCGATAGCGCGCAGGGTGTCCAGATAGTTTTCTTTCACCACGGCCGCTTTAACCTGGTTCAGAATACCGGCGTTACGTACCTGCGGCTCTTTACGCTCCGGCGGATAGCCTTCGCCGTTACGGCCGGTGAACGCTTTTTCGAACATATAGCGCACGTTCAGCTCTGCGCCCCAGCCGAAGCCTTTCGCGAAGGCCAGAGACAGCGCGTTACCGTTGTTGATCTGCGCAAACAGGAAGGCGTCTGCTGGATCCAGGCAGTAGCCGCACACTACGCCCGGATGGATGTTCAGAGACATCATCGCGCCCTGGCCGGTACCGCAGCCGGTCACCACGAAATCTACCGCTTTAGAGTTCAGCAGGATGCTGGCCATGATACCCAGGTGGATGTAGGTCAGGTGATGATCGTTTTCATCGCTCATGCCCACGTTGTATACCGGGAAGCCTTTTTCATCGGCAACGGCTTTTAACTCATGATGAATAGTCGCGTTCTTGCTGGCCTGGCTGTTTTCCATCATCAGTGCAATTTTCATTCTTTCCTCTCCTGAAAGCTACGCGGGATTTCCCGCAGTCGTTCGATTACGTTGTAGTAACCTTACTACCAGACAAACACACTTTCAAATTTTATGAAAAATGGTTTTAGTTTTTACTGAGACGGTCACACTTTTGCCTTTACGCGATAGATAAATCATTACATAAACCCTTATTTATTTACTGTTACCGGGCAAATAGTCGACTAAACTGACCTAAGGCCACTGATAGGCCCTACAAATTTTACGCTATTAAATGGATAAAATAGTCTTCGCAAAGGAACTGACTTGTGACACAGAACTGCCGATCGCTTCGACGCGGACTGGGTCTCCTTGTTCTACTGACCCTGCTGCTCGTTTGCACGACTCGCGCTCTCGCCTCACCGCCGCAAAAGATAAAGACGCCAGACGCCATTCCCGTCTGGATACTTGACGCCGATAGCTTTGAATTCTGGCGTGACGACCATGGACAGCTTCACGGGTTCTATCCTGAACTGCTGCACGCCATCAATTCGCGCTATGGCTATAACCTGACGCTTCATCCGATTGACGGCACAACGTTCGAGCAGCGCTTTCGCCACCATGACTACGGTCTGTATACCAGCGTGCTGCAAACCCGGGAGCATCTGGAAAACACGATTCTCTCTTCACGTTTACTGGAAAGCACCATTGTCACCGCCAGCATTACCCGGCAGGCGAAAAGCGCCCGCGATCTTAACGATACGCGGGTCATTTTCCGCCGCCGCGATCCCACTCAGGCGCTGGTAAAACAAGCTTATCCCACCCTGAGATTCCAGCAAGTGATCGAGGTCGACAGCAGCAAAGAGGCGCTGCAAATCCTCCGCAGCGGCGGTGCCGATTTTTACATCAACGAGGACCGGGAGATCGGCGGCCCGCTCTACTACTACACGATTTCCCGGCCGTTTGACGCGTTGCGCATCACCGCGTCGTTTGGCATCAGCCCTGAACTGATTTCAATGCGTAATAATATCAATCAGTTGATTAATGAATGGCTGCAAAACGGCAAGCTTAAGGCGCTGGAAGAGCAAAGCCAGACAGCGTTCCTGCGTCACCGTCTTGCCATTACCGACGAGGAACGCCGCTGGCTGCAGGAAAATCGCCTCACCCTCTGGCTACCCAAAAATGAAAACTTTTCCCCCATTATCTGGAAAGACAATCAGGGGTACCACGGCAGCGCGGTCAGCCTCGTCAACGATCTCCGCGATTTACTGAATATCAACGTCGACGTTCAGTTCGTGGATAACTATCTGGTGCGCATGAAAAATGAAGACTGGCCGCTGCGGCTTGCGGATATCATTGATGTCCGCGACGGCGCACAGCTGGAAGGGCTGGTCGGCCCGCTGGTGAACTGGTACAACGCCTACTACAACAAGGTTGGGCAGCCATTTATTCTGGACGAAGAACAGATACGCCATCAGCGGGTCGGCGTGATTCGCGGCTCCTTTGCCGCCTACTATCTGCGTCAACGCTTCGGAACCGACGTGACGCTGGTTGCGCGGTCCAGCATCGACGAGCTCCTCGATACTATCGATAACAATCAAATTGACTTTATTCTCGGGGATTTAAGCTCGCTTGAGCAGGCGCTGCGGGGTAGCGATCTGTTCCGCGGCGCGCTGAAAGTCGCCGGGCTCACCCACTCCAGCTATCAGATTGGCACCTGGGTGAACATCGACCATCCGCTGCATGCGCTGCTGACGCAGGTGCACCTGATTTCCAGCTACCGTCACCAGCTTACGCCCCCCACCTACGTCGCGGCCTCAACGTCATTGAGTAAAAACGCATTACAGATGATCAGCGCCGGTCTGCTGGTGATGCTGGTCTTTATCCTCAGTATCATGCTGATGATGTGGCGACATATGAACCAGAATCGCGCGGTCAACCGCAGCATCGTTGAGGCGATGGAAAAGATTAACCACGTTCACGATGATGAAACCGGCTG
Source organism: Kluyvera sp. (assembly GCF_047971185.1). Lineage (GTDB taxonomy): Bacteria > Pseudomonadota > Gammaproteobacteria > Enterobacterales > Enterobacteriaceae > Kluyvera. The sequence goes on along the minus strand of NZ_JBKDZH010000049.1, from coordinate 50,900 downwards.
CCATATTCGCCGCGTGGCTGCCTATTGCAGCCTGCTGGCCCGTGCGCTGAAGCTGCCGCACCGTCTGGTGCGTGATATTGAGAACTTCGCGTCGCTGCACGATATCGGCAAAATTGCCGTTCCCGAGACCATTTTGCGTAAGCAGGGTAAATTGACCGCGGACGAATTTAAGCAGATTCAGCAACATACCGTGAAGGGCTGGCGCATCGTTCAGGGGCTGGCGCTCGGCTCCGTGGCGGAAAATCTGATCCACTATCATCATGAAAAGTGGGACGGCAGCGGCTACCCGGACGGTTTAGCGGGCGATGCGATCCCACTGGAGGCACGTATTCTGGCGATCGCCGACGTGTACGACGCCCTGCGGCAAAAGCGGGTCTACAAGCCCAGCTTCTCGCACCAGCAGGCCTGTGAAATTATCGTCAACAGTTCAGGCAGCCATTTCGACCCGACGCTGGTTAAACTGTTTTGTCAGCTGCACCTGCAATTCCAGGCCATTTACGAGTCGCAGGCTGATTAACCCCTGAATCTGGCGACTATTCAAGGGATTGCTCGCCGGCCTGTGCGGGTATAATGGGGCTACGACAGATTGCGCAGAGCGACATGATGAAAAGCCTCATTCTTATTCCCGCCCTGCTGGCCCTCACCGCGTGTTCGATTCCCCGCACGGCGAGCGTCAGCGAAGTTGATGCGACCAGCGGGATCGTTCGCCTGACCTACGGGCAGGCGGTATTACAAAATGCCTATACCGATAACTACCTGGCACAATCCGAGGCCAACAAGGCCTGCCAGCAAATGGGCTACGCCACCGCCTTTTCCTTCGGCCAGCCGATTACCACCTGTTCCACCATTAGCGGTTCATTGTGCCTCAATGAGCACGTCACGCTGCAATACCAGTGCCGCGGCATTGCCAATATTCCGGCCTCCGCCGCCTATTATTAATTCCTGCGCCGGTGAATTCCGGCGTTATTATTTCCGCCTTGATATTTATCGTTATATTTACGCCAATGAGTTTCATTCCTATTCGCATTATTATATAAATAATTTTATATTTACCTTTTGCAAATATTTTAATAACAACTTATAGTTCCGCTGTTATTAACTATTAACGTATTTTTTCGGGAGCGACACCATGCTAAAAGCGCCAATGATCGAGAAATTAAACGAACAAATGAATCTCGAACTTTATTCTTCGCTGCTGTATCAACAGATGAGCGCCTGGTGCAGCTACAACAGCTTTGAAGGCGCCGCCGCCTTTTTACGTCGTCACGCACAGGAAGAGATGACGCACATGCAGCGTCTGTTCGATTACCTGACCGACACCGGCAGCCTGCCGCGCATCAACACCGTCTCTTCACCGTTTGCCGAGTACGCCTCGCTGGACGAACTGTTCCGCGTCACCTACGAACATGAGCAGCTGATTACCAGTAAAATCAATGAACTGGCACACGCCGCCATGTCCAGCCAGGATTATCCGACCTTTAATTTCCTGCAGTGGTATGTCGCTGAACAGCATGAAGAAGAAAAACTGTTTAAATCAGTAATCGATAAGTTAACGCTGGCGGGCAAAAGCGGCGAAGGGCTGTACTTTATTGATAAAGAGCTGGCCACGCTCGATACCCAGAATTAATATTTGTGCAGCGGCGTTTATACGCCGCTGCCGATTAATGACGGCAAATTTTACTTTCTTCCGTCGTAAAGCCAGATTCCTGCGGAATAAACTTGCCTTTCTTCTGCAAAAAAGCCACCAGCTCGCCAGCGGTCATATTTTCCGCTGAACAGGTATGAAAACGCGCCTGCTCGCCGAAGCGCGCGTGAATAGCCGCTTCCAGGCTTTCAACACTGTACTGTTCGCCGGATGCAATCATCATATTCAGTACTTCGTGACCGTGAATAGAGTCCATTATTTCTCCCCTTAAAAAACGCCGCCATAAACTGCATTTGTATTGCATGTTTTGCGCTAGCGCAGCTTTCTGTTGCCTAATAAAATACGTAAACATAAGTGTACAGTCTCTGTAATTCAGATTTGACGAAAGCAGCGGATTCACATACTCTGCGCGACATCTTTCGTTGTGAATACGTTGTGAAGTAGAGGAAAGCGTGAAGAACCGCACTCTGGGGAGTATTTTAATCGTCGCCGGCACCACGATAGGCGCAGGTATGCTGGCAATGCCGTTAGCCTCGGCGGGCGTCGGTTTTGGCGTCACGCTGGTGCTGCTGGTCGGCCTGTGGGCCTTAATGTGCTATACCGCCCTGCTGCTGCTGGAAGTGTACCAGCACGTGCCGGCCGACACCGGCTTAGGTTCGCTGGCGCTGCGCTACCTCGGTCGCTACGGGCAATGGGTGACCGGCTTCAGCATGATGTTCCTGATGTATGCGCTCACGGCGGCGTATATCAGCGGCGCGGGCGAACTGCTGGCCTCAAGCCTCAGCCAGTGGTTTAGCATTGATATGCCGCCCGCCGTCGGCGTACTGCTGTTCAGCGCTATCGGCGGAATGGTGATCTGCGTGGGGACCTCGCTGGTCGATTTGTTCAACCGTTTCCTGTTCAGCGCCAAAATCATCTTTCTGATCGTGATGCTGGCGCTGCTGCTGCCGCACATTCATAAAATTAACCTGATGACCCTGCCGCTGGCTCAGGGCCTGGCGCTGTCGGCCATTCCGGTGATCTTTACCTCGTTTGGCTTCCACGGCAGCGTACCGAGTATCGTCAGCTATATGAACGGTGACGTGCGCAAGCTGCGCGGCATCTTTATCATCGGCAGCGCCATCCCGCTGGTGGCCTATCTGTTCTGGCAGCTGGCGACCCTCGGCAGCATCGACTCGCCGATGTTCAGCGCGCTGATGGCTCAGCACGCCGGTCTGAACGGGCTGCTGATGGCGATCCGCGAGGTCGTGGCCTCGCCGCACGTCGAGCTGGCGGTTCACCTGTTTGCCGACCTGGCGCTGGCGACCTCCTTCCTCGGCGTCGCGCTGGGGCTGTTTGACTATCTGGCCGATCTGTTCCAGCGCAAAAATACCGTTCGCGGCCGCCTGCAAACCGGCGGCATCACCTTCCTGCCGCCGCTGGCCTTCGCGCTGTTCTATCCGCGCGGTTTCGTAATGGCGCTGGGCTATGCGGGCGTGGCCCTGGCGGTGCTGGCGCTAATAATTCCGTCATTGTTGACGCTGCAAAGCCGTAAACATCACCCGCAGGCCGGCTATCGCGTCGCCGGCGGCCAGCCGATGCTGTGGCTGGTGTTTGCCTGCGGGATTGCGGTGATTGCCATTCAGGCAGGTATTGCCACCGGCCTGCTGCCGTCGGTGGGATAACCGTGTAAAAAAGGGGCCAATCGGCCCCTTTTTCATTTTGCTAAACAGCACTGCTTATATTTTTTACCGCTGCCGCACGGGCAGGGATCGTTACGGCCAATCTTCTGCTCGTTTTTAATCGGCTGCTTCACCGGCGCGGCTTTCGGGTTATCCATCCAGTAGTCGAACAGATCCAGCGCCGCCGGGCGAATTTTATCGATACTGTCGAGATACTGCTCTGCCGTAAAGGCGCCGAGCGCTTCACTTTTCTCTTCATCGCCGTGCAGCGCAATGCAGTCAAACGCCGCCTGCTGCTCTTCCGGCAGACCGGACCAGTCGGTCAGGCGCGCGCCGCGCAGGTAGCCATAGCACCACTCTTCAACGATGGTCAGCTCCTGCCCTTCTTCTTCACGGGTACCAAACAGCGGTTCAAACTGATCCGGATAATCGTTCAGGCGGTCGGCAATATCGCTCATATGCTGCAGGGTGAGATTCACAAAACGGTCGCGCTCGCGATCGGTGGCCCAATGCGGCACATGATCGGCACCGCCCCATACGGCAAACATCCACTCGGCGGGTTCAATCTCCAGCGGTGAGGAGAGGATCGCGGTCAGCATACCGTCCAGTTCGGAGACGTCGATAATTGACGCGTCGGAGGCATACTTCGCAATGGTCTCGTCCAGCCATTCCAGTTCGCTTTCGGTTAAAGGTCCCGTTTTCATACTCAATCTCTGTCGTTGTTGATGAGGTCACTCAGTTCAGGCGCAATGATGCCGGAGTTTGCCGTCTAACTCCAGCAATGCCTGCTATACGCCGCCCAGATAGGCTTTGCGCACCTCCTGATTGCCCAGCAGCTCCTCGCCGCTGCCGCTGAGGCGAATTTGCCCGTTGACCATCACGTACCCCCGATCCGACAGCTTCAGCGCATGGTGGGCGTTTTGCTCTACCAGGAAAATGGTCATGCCGTCGCGGGCCAGTTCGCGTAGCGTCTGGAATATCTGCTTCACCACAATCGGCGCCAGCCCGAGGCTTGGCTCGTCGAGCAGCAGCAGCTTCGGGCGACTCATCAGCGCGCGGGCAATGGCCAGCATCTGCTGTTCACCGCCGGACATGGTCATTGCCTGCTGCTTGCGCCGCTCTTTGAGACGCGGAAACAGATCGAACATGCTTTGCAGATCCTGCGCCGCATGCTGATTGCCAATGGGGATGGTGCCCATCAGCAGATTTTCTTCCACGGTCATATCGGGGAAAATGCGCCGCCCTTCCGGGGCCTGGGCGATCCCCGCCGAGGCCACATAGTGGGTGGAGCGATGGCTGATGTCGTCGCCGCAGAACAGAATTTGCCCGCTGCGCACCCGCGGCTGGCCGAAAATCGACATCAGCAGCGTCGATTTCCCCGCGCCGTTAGCCCCAATCAGCGAAACGGTTTCCCCCTGATTCACCTGTAATGAAACCTGCTTCAGCGCCTGAATAACGCCGTAATAGACGTCCACCTCGCGAAACTCCAGCATCGGCTCGCTCATAGGCTGACCTCGTCTTCGCTGGCCCCGAGATAGGCGGCGATCACTTTCTCATCGTGTTGAATCTGCTCCGCTTTGCCCTGGGCAATCACGTCGCCGTGGTCCAGCACGATGATATGGTCCGAAATCTCCATCACCATCCCCATATCATGTTCAATCAGCAGCACGGTAATGGCGTGATGCTCGCGCAGGAAGCGGATAATTTTGCTCAGCGCTCGTGTCTCCACCGGGTTTAGCCCGGCGGCCGGTTCATCGAGGCACAGCATCTCCGGGCCGGTGCACATCGCGCGGGCAATCTCCAGACGGCGCTGCTGGCCGTAGGACATTTCGCCCGCCAGCCGGTTGGCGCAGTCGACCAGATCCACCACCTCCAGCCAGTAAAAGGCGCGATCCAACGCGACGCTCTCTGCCCGGCGGTAGGCCGGGGTGTTGAGAATCCCCGCCACCAGGTTACGGTTGACCTGCATATGCTGCGCCACCAGCAGGTTCTCCACCACCGACATCTCGCGGAACAGGCGGATGTTCTGAAAGGTCCGTGCCAGCCCCGCCCGGTTAACGAGGTGGGTCCCGCCGAACATTTTGTAAAAAATCCGCTGCCCAAGCTGCGCGGGGTTGACCCAATCGCCCGGCTGAAACTTCTGCCCAAGAATCTGGATCACGTTGGTGGTTTTACTGCGGGTATTGAACAGAATGTGACCGCCAGAAGCCTTATAGAAGCCGGTCAGGCAGTTAAATACCGTGGTCTTCCCCGCGCCGTTAGGGCCGATCAGCGCGGTAATCGAGCCGCGCTGCACCTCGAGGTTAACGTCGTTGAGAGCCTTAATTCCGCCGAAATGCATCATCAGATGTTCAACGCTTAAAATGACGTCCTGGCTCATGGCGCCACTCCTTTACGCACCGCAAATCCGCTGCGATTAATGCGAATCAGGCCGCGCGGCCGCCAGATCATCATCACCACCATCAACACGCCAAACAGCAGCACGCGGTACTCGGCGAAGCTACGCAGCAGCTCGGGAGTGACGGTCAGCACAAACGCCGCCAGCACCACGCCGACGGTGGAGCCCATTCCGCCCAGCACCACAATGGCGAGGATCAGCGCCGACTCAAAGAAGGTGAATGATGTCGGGTTGACGAAGCCCTGGTAGGTGGCAAAGAACACGCCGGCAATCCCCGCCGTCGACGCCCCGAGGGTAAAGGCCGACAGCTTGACCAGCACGTGATTCAGCCCCATCGAGCGACAGGCGATTTCATCTTCACGCAGCGCCTCCCACGCGCGGCCAATCGGCATGCGCGTCAGACGATGCTTGATGTAGAGCACCAGCAGAACCACCAGCACCAGCACCGCATAGATAAAAATAAACTTCAGGTTGGGGTTGTAGGTGAGATGGAAGAACTCGTGGAACGGCACCCCGCCCTCTTTTGCCCGCCTTCCGAACTCAAGGCCAAAGAAGGTGGGCGGCGGCGCGGAAATACCGTTCGGGCCGCCGGTAAAACTCAGCCAGTTATTGAGGATCAGACGGATGATTTCGCCAAAGCCAAGGGTCACAATCGCCAGATAGTCGCCGTGCATACGCAGCACCGGGAAGCCGAGCAGCGCGCCCGCCGCCGCCGCCATCAGCGCCGCCAGCGGCAGCATCGACCAGAAACCCAGCCCCAGATACTGATAACCCAGCGCCAGACCGTAGGCGCCAATGGCGTAAAACGCCACGTAGCCCAGATCCAGCAGCCCCGCGAGGCCCACCACGATGTTCAGCCCTAGCCCCAACAGCACGTAGATCAGGCCGAGGATGGCCACCGTCAGCACGTATTTGGTGGCGACAAACGGGAAGCAGATGGCCAGCGCCAGTATCAGTGGAATGATCCAGCGCATGCGGCTTTTGTAATCCACCGGGCGGACATAAACGCCCGCGTTATCGCTGTCAAAACGGGAGGCAAAGCGTCGCCCGACCGCCGTGGTGGCAGCGGAGCTGAGCGCAAAGCGGCCGATCATCACCACCGCGATAATCCACACCAGCCGCTGGCCTTCAAAGTTAAAACCGTAGCCGTCGAGCACCACGCCAACGATGGGCCCAAAGATAATCAGCGCCACCAGGCCGGAGAAAATCGCGTCAAGAAGGCAGCGTTTCAGGGAAAACGTTTCGTGTGAAGCCGTTGAATGAGTCATCGTCCGCTCCTACACTTTGGCCACAATCGGGCGGCCGAGCAGCCCCTGCGGGCGGAAAATCAGGATCACCACCAGCAGGCCGAATGAGAACACATCTTTATAGTCAGAATTGACCATCCCCGAGAACTGCGCTTCGGCCACGCCAAGCAGCAGCCCGCCCAGCATCGCCCCCGGCAGCGAACCGATACCGCCGAGCACCGCCGCGGTAAACGCCTTGATGCCGATAATAAACCCGGCATAGAAGTCGAAAGTGCCGTAGTTCATGGTGATCAACACCCCAGCCAGCCCCGCCATTGCCGCCCCGATCACAAACACCAGCGAGATAATGCGATCGGTGTTGATCCCCAGAATGGACGCCATTTTGCGATCCTGCTGCACCGCCCGGCACATCCGCCCGAGACGGGTGTGGCCGATAATCCACGTCAGCAGCAGCATCCCGGCAAACGACGCCAGCAGGATGAAGACCTTGGTGTAGGTGATCTGCACAAATCCTTCGCCAATATGCCAGCGCAGTACGCCGTCCAGCATCGTTGGAACCCCCTGCTGACGCGGGCCCTGGCTGATTTGCGCATAGTTTTGCAGAATCAGCGACATGCCGATGGCGGAAATCAGCGGCGCCAGGCGCGTAGAGTTACGCAGCGGCTTGTAGGCGATGCGCTCAATAGTCCAGCCATACACGCCGGTGACCACGATGGTAAAGACCAGCGTGCCGAGGATCAGCAGTGGAAAGGAGTGCAGGCCGAAGAACGACAGCAGCGCCAGACCAATCGCGCAGAGATAGGCCGAGATCATATACACTTCGCCATGCGCGAAGTTAATCATGCCGATAATACCGTATACCATGGTGTAACCAATGGCGATCAATCCGTAGACAGAACCCAGCGTCAAGCCATTGACTAACTGTTGCAGAAAGAATGTCTCCATCTTCGCGCGCTCATGTTATTGGCCTATTATAAAGCGCCGGTATGCGAGCACACCGGCGCTGAGCGTGACTCCATCCGGTTAATCCACTTCCTTATACTTACCTTTGTCATCCCACTGATAAACAACGTAATCCGAGACTTTCAGGTCGCCCTTGCTGTCCCAGGCTTTTTTGCCCATCACGGTTTCAACCGGGTTAGCCTTCAGCCATTCGCTGGCTTTCGCCGAGTCGGGGCCCGCCGCTTTAAACGCGGCGGCGATCGCCTGGATAGAGGCGTAGGAGTAGAGGGTGTAGCCTTCAGGTTCAAACTTGTTGGCGCGGAATTTTTCGATCACCGCTTTACCGTCCGGGATCAGACGCGGATCTTTGCCAAAGGTCATGTAGATGCCGTTGGTGTACTGCGGGCCACCGGCGGCGGTCACCATCTCTTCGTTAACGATACAGTCGCCGGAGAAGAATTTGGCCTGCACGCCCTGCTCGCGCATCTGGCGTACCAGCGGGCCGGCTTCCGGATGACAGCCGCCGAAGAAGACCACGTCCGGCTTCTGCGCGCCAATCTTGGTCACCAGCGCGTTAAAGTCCTTCTCGCCGCGCGACAGGCCTTCATACATCACATCCTTCACGCCGCGTTTGGCCAGCGCCGCGCGCGTGGCGTCTGCCAGACCCTGGCCGTAGGTATCTTTATCGTGGATGATTACCACCCGTTTGGCCTTCAGCTTATCAATGATGAAGTTGCTGGCGACGTCACCCTGCTGATCGTCGCGGCCGCACATGCGGAACATATCGCTCATCCCACGTTCAGTAATCAGCGGGTTGGTTGAACCCGGGGTAATGGCCAGCACCCCGGCGTCGTTATACACCTCAGAAGCCGGCATGGTGGATGACGAGCAGAAGTGGCCCACCACCGCCTGCACCTTGTCCTGATCGACCAGCCGGTTAGCCACCGCCACCGCCTGTTTCGGTTCACAGGCGTCATCGCCCTGCACCAGCTTGATTTTCTCGCCGTTAATCCCTCCGGCGGCGTTAATATCCGCCGCGGCCTGGGTCGCGCCGTGCCAATATTGATCGCCGTAGGTGGCATTCGGACCGGTAAACGGCCCGGCAACGCCAATCACGATATCGGCCTGGGCGGAAAACGCCGTCACCAGACACCCTGCCAACACAATAGAAAGCGGACTTCTTATTAATTTCAGCGACATTATTATCTACCTTAGCAAAAGAGGTTTATGCATAACGGTGTGAAGCCGAACCACCGGCGCACGCGCCGGACAAACGACATCCTGACAATATCCTGCTGATAACGGCGAGGTTTCCTTACGCTTTTCAGGCCAAATCATTAAGCAAAATGGTTGCCAACTTTGCACAACCCACGCACAGATTTTGACAATTTTGAGTATAGAGCGCCGTGGTGGGCATTCTGGCGCGATGGAGAGAAATTACGGAGAAGATCACATCTCGTTAACAATAAAGTACATAAATATTGCAATAGTCACGCTTTGTGCATTTTGTTTGCGCTGCAACATGATGGTGCAAAATTCACCCTTTCTGCCCCCCTCGGCAAGAAAGCCCGTCACTTTAGCACTTTTTTAAATATTGCCGACTTCAACACAAATTCATGCAATAAATATGAAATGTAGTTTCAATAAAAATGAATATCGTTTTTAATGCCGCGGAACAATAACGCATGCAGGGAGCAGGTATGCAATACGATTATTTTGTGATTTTCGGATACTTTGCGCTGATGATTGTAATCAGCCTATTATTCAAGAAGATGGCCAGCAATAGCACCAGCGACTACTTCCGCGGCGGCGGTAAAATGTTGTGGTGGATGGTGGGTGCCACCGCCTTTATGACCCAGTTTTCCGCCTGGACCTTTACCGGTGCGGCGGGTAAAGCCTTCACCGATGGCTTCGCGGTTCTCGCGGTCTTTGTCGGTAACATGGTGGCTTACCTGGTTGCCTGGAAGTACTTCGCGCGTCGTTTCCGCCAGATGCGCGTCGATACCCCAACGGAAGCCGTGCGCCGTCGTTTTGGCCCGGTTAACGAGCAGTTTTTTACCTGGGTGATTATTCCGCTGAGCGTGATTAACGCCGGCGTATGGCTGAACGGCCTCGGCGTGTTTGCCTCGGCGGTATTCAACGCCGATATCATCATCACCATCTGGATCACCGGCCTCGCCGTGCTGGCTATCTCGCTGCTTAGCGGCGCCTGGGGCGTTGTGGCCTCTGACTTTATTCAAACCCTGGTGGTAGCGGTGATTTCCGTCGCCTGCGCGATTGTCGCGCTGTTCCTGGTCGGCGGCCCATCGCATATTGTTAATGACTTCCCGGTCAACTTCTTTACCGGCCCGGATTTAAACTATCCGCTGCTGGTGGTTTGCACCTTCCTGTTCTTCGTGGTGAAGCAGCTGCAGAGCATCAACAACATGCAGGAATCCTACCGTTTCCTGAATGCCAAAGATTCTAAAAATGCCAGCAAAGCGGCGCTGATGGCGCTGGGTATGATGGTTGTGGGCGCGATTATCTGGTTTATCCCGCCGTGGGCTTCCGCCATTCTCTATCCGCAGGCCGGTAATGAGTATGCGGAACTGGGCGCCAAATCGCGTGACGCGGTGTATCTGGTGTTTGCGCGTAATGCGATGCCGATAGGTACCGTTGGCCTGCTGATGGCCGGTCTGTTTGCCGCCACGATGTCGTCAATGGACTCGGCGCTGAACCGTAACTCCGGCATTTTCGTGCGCAGCTTCTATGCGACCATTCTGCGTAAAGGCAAAGCCTCAGACGCCGAGCAGCTGCGTGCGGGCCAGGTAGCCTGCTTAATCAACGGTGTTCTGGTGATTCTGATGGCGCAGTTCTTCAACTCGCTGAAGCACCTGAGCCTGTTCGATCTGATGATGCAGGTCGCCACGCTGCTGCAATCACCGATTCTGGTTCCGCTGTTCTTCGGTATGCTGATCCGCAAAACGCCAAACTGGGCACCGTGGGCGACCGTGCTGGTCGGTCTGGGCGTCTCCTGGCTGGTGGTGGATGTCTTCACGCCGCAGTATGTCATGAGCTGGTTTGGGGTTGAGTCCATCACCGCCCGTGAAGCTGGTGAACTGCGTACCATGATTCCGATTGTGGCGCATCTGGTACTGACCGGCGGCTTCTTCTGCCTGACTCGCCTGTTCTGGCGCGAAGAGAAAGACGTCTGCCGCGAAAGCACCGAAGCCTTCTTCCAGGATATTGAGACCGAGTGTCTGGCGGGCGATGAGCAGGATATCGTGGATATCATGCAGCGTAGAAAGCTAGGGATGCTGACGATGGTGATGGCGGCGGGTCTGTCCCTGATGGCGCTGATTCCAAACCCACTGTGGGGTCGTTGTCTGTACCTTGGCTGCGCCGCTGCGGTGTGTCTGGTGGGCTACGCGCTGTGGCGCAGCGCCATCGTGCAGAGTCGCGAGCACTTTAGCGGCCGCAAAGCCTCGGCGCTCTAATTAACGCCATGTCTTGCCCCTGCGCGCCTTGCGCAGGGGCATTGTCATTTTGGGGTTTTGCTGAGTTTATCAACGATGAAGGCTGGAGAATCAGCTTTCAAGCGGCTTATCCCAGCGGAGGCAACCCCTTTTCAGCCAGCTTTCGCCAGATATTCATTCTGTACTCATAGCCAAATTTGGCGACGAGGTTTTCAATTTCGTAAGGAACTTTGACATACACTTCAGAGAGATATTTATCCTTCCAGTTTTCATTGTACACATCGGTGTAGAAAGAGAACGTGGGGGCGGATGCATCTCCCCAGGAGCCAAACGTCAGCTGAATGACCGCGGTATATCCTCCGGCAACCTCAAGATCAATATATCCCCCCTCCATTAAACTGGCGTTAACGGTGTTTGAATACATGCCTCTCACCATCGATAAAAAGATATCAATCTCGTATTTATTCAGAGACTGCATTTTTATCTCAAAACCCATCTGCATCGGATTCCCGTCATCATGGGCGCGTTGGCCTAATGTAGTAATGCGGATATCTTCAACGCGTTCATATCTATCGGTTATTTTTTTAGCATAGTCGACAAGATTGGCTTTCATACTTTTCACATCTTGCAGCGTACACGACTCTCTATTGACCTGTTCAACGAGTGCAGACAGAACGCTAAAGACGGACATCTCCTGAATGGAGGCGGGTTCAGCGGGAAGATCGACGCTCTCGCGCGTAACGCTGTCGATGTCGTTCAACAGCTCGGCTTCTCTCTCTTTCAGCGAATAAATCAGCTCATTTTGTTGCTGAATTTTTTGCTCATAATCCGCGCACTTTTGTTCTAAAGCGTCATATTTTTTCGCCAACGACTGAAAGCTCAGATACAGAGAATCATATTCCTGCTGAGACACCGCCTTACCAAATAAACCCATCTTTATTCCCTCGCAATACTGAGTATGCCGCTGTCATACGCAGCAGCCCCGCAATCATACAGAATGCTGATACATAAGACATCGGTTAGCAGCCAATGGATTGCGGAAAGCGAATGGAAATCGCTGGGGAAGCCTGAGAGCGTGCCGACAGTTAGCGCTGTTCATCGAAGTGCGTGAATAGCAGTATGATCAGAAAGGTTCCGTCTCCCGACTCCACGTTGCTTACATATAAACCAGCTAGAGTTCTCTGTTTATTGACATTATACTGTTTAAATAAACAGATATCGGAGGGAACTTGCCCACACAACGCCTTAGATTTGAGCCTTCAGCGATTTACCAATATCCAGAGCATCTCCGTCGGTATCTCTCTGAAATTCCGCCATTACCCGGCGTCTATGTCTTCCACGGAGAAAGTGAAACGCTACCGCTCTACATAGGGAAAAGCGTGAATATACGCAGCCGCGTGATGTCCCACTTCCGCGCCCAGGATGAAGCATCTCTGCTCTACCAAGCCAAAAAAATAAGCTGGATACGTACCGCCGGTGAAGTTGGCGCGCTGCTGCTTGAGGCTAAAATGATCAAAGAGCAGCAACCACTCTTCAATAAACGTCTTCGTCGCACCCATCAACTTTGTTCATTACGGTTAGATGAAGGGCAACCGAAAGTGGTGTATGCAAAGGAGATAGATTTTTCTCATCAACCAAATTTGTATGGCCTGTTTTCTCATCGACGCAGTGCGCTTGAAGCATTGAAGTCTATCGCCGATGAACATCGCCTCTGTTATGGATTGCTGGGTCTGGAATCTCTGAGCGGCCATCGTGGTTGCTTTCGTTCGGCCCTGAAGCGATGCGCAGGCGCCTGTTGTGGTAAAGAAACCCTTGAATCTCATCACCAGAGGCTATTGTTGGCACTTGAGCGCCTGCAGCTTGTGTGCTGGCCGTGGAACGGCGCCATCGCGATGAAAGAAGAGAGTGCTGATTTGACTCAGTACCATATTATTCGCAACTGGATGTGGCTTGGTTCTGTCAGTTCGCTTGACGAGGCAAAAATGCTCTCGCGACAGCAGGCAGGCTTTGATCAGGATGGTTATAAAATTTTATGTAAACCGCTTCTGGCCGGAAAAGAAAATATTATCGTTCTCAATAGGTAACAACGTGGTGAAGGGAGAGTACAAAAACAAAAAAACCACCCGTAGGTGGTTTCACGACACTGCTTATTGCTTTGATTATTCTTGTCTTTCCCATGGTAGCCGGAGTGGGACTTGAACCCACACAGCGCGAACGCCGAGGGATTTTAAATCCCTTGTGTCTAGCGATTCCACCATCCGGCCAGGGAAGACAGTGGAGGCGCGTTCCGGAGTCGAACCGGACTAGACGGAGTTGCACTCCGCGACATAACCGCTGTGCTAACGCGCCTTTAAATCTTATACATCCGCTAACGCAGATGCTTGTAATCTGGAGCGGGAAACGAGACTCGAACTCGCGACCCCGACCTTGGCAAGGTCGTGCTCTACCAACTGAGCTATTCCCGCATTATCAAGTTGATTCGATAACCACTTGATTTTGCTATCGTCTGGCAATCAGTGCTGCCGTTCGATGCGTTGCATTCTACTTATCTGACGCGGTGAGTCAACGGTATTTTTCGCAACTTTGTATCGTTTGCTGAAAATTACGCCGAAACGATCACTCTTGAAGCAAATCGCCTCGCGCCGCGTTCAGATATTGCAGCATAGACCACAGCGTCAGCACCGCTGCCACCAGGAATAGCGCAATACCGGCCCACTCAACCCAGATATTCGGACGCCACAGCATCCACACCAGCGCGGTCATCTGCGCGGTGGTTTTCACTTTGCCGATCCACGATACGGCGACGCTGCTGCGTTTACCCAGCTCGGCCATCCACTCGCGCAATGCGGAAATAATAATTTCCCGGGCGATCATCGTCGCCGCCGGCAGGGTGACCCACCAGGTGTGGTAGTGCTCGGCCACCAGCACCATGGCGATCGCCACCATCACTTTATCCGCCACCGGATCGAGGAAGGCACCGAAGCGGGTGCTCTGGTTCCAGCGACGGGCGAGATAGCCGTCAAACCAGTCGGTCACCGCGGCCACAAAGAAGATCAGCGCGCAGACAAACGGCGCCCAGACAAACGGAAGGTAGAACGCCAGCACAAAAAACGGAATCAGGATGACGCGGAACAACGTAAGCAATGTAGGGATATTATATTGCATGGCGTGGTAACTATCTGTTGTTAGTAAATATTAGCCCTATGTTGCTACAGAGCCCCTAATGTTTCAACGAGTAGAAGATCTTTTCTGCTAAGCCAAGCGAGATTCCGGGCACTTTGGCGATATCTTCGATGCTGGCCTGCTGTAAACCCTGCAGCCCGCCCATGTATTTGAGCAGCATCTGACGCCGCTTCGGCCCCACGCCTTCAATCGTTTCCAGCGAGCTGGTGCTTTTCACTTTGGCGCGCTTTTTACGGTGGCCGGAAATCGCGTGATCGTGCGATTCATCGCGAATATGCTGAATCACATGCAGCGCCGGTGAGTCCGGAGGCAGGCTAAAGCCCTCGCCTTCCGGTTCAAAGAACAGCGTCTCCAGACCGGCTTTACGGTCGCTGCCTTTCGCCACGCCCAGCAGCAGCGGGTGGTGCTTATCCCACGGCACGTTCAGCTCGGCAAACACGGCTTTCGCCTGCCCAAGCTGCCCTTTCCCGCCGTCGATCAAAATCACGTCAGGAATTTTACTTTCATCGATCGCCTTGCCGTAACGACGGCGCAGCACCTGATTCATCGCCGCATAGTCATCGCCCGGGGTGATACCGTTAATATTGTAGCGACGATACTCGGCGCGCAGCGGCCCGTTGGCGTCAAACACCACGCAGGAGGCAACGGTCTGCTCGCCCATGGTGTGGCTGATGTCGAAACACTCCATCCGCTTAATCGCCGGCAGCTTCAGCTCGGCGGCCAGCGCCTGGAGACGCTGGTGTACGGTGGACCGTTGAGACAGTTTAGTCGACAGCGCGGTCACCGCGTTGGTGCGCGCCAGTTTTAAGTAGCGCGCGCGATCGCCGCGCGGTTTGGTCTGCACCTGAATACGCCGCCCCGCCAGCTCCGATAGCGAGTCAGCCAGCAGCGTTTTATCTTTCAGCGTGAAATCGAGCAGGATCTCGCCCGGCAGCGTGCGCATCTGGCTGCCCTGGAAATAGAACTGGCCGACGAAGGTCTCGACTACCTCGCCAAGCTCGGTGTCGTTTGGCACCTTAGGGAAATAGCTGCGGCTGCCGAGAACTTTACCCTGGCGGATAAACAGCACGTGCACGCAGGCCATTCCGGCTTCAAACGCCACGCCGATGACGTCCAGATCGTCGCCGTTATTGGAGACAAACTGTTTTTCCGTCACCCGACGCACGGCCTGAATTTGATCGCGAATGCGCGCCGCTTCTTCAAACGCTAGCGCCTGACTGGCTTTTTCCATGCGCGCAATCAGCTGCGTCAGCACCTGGTCATCTTTCCCCGCCAGGAACAGCCGCACGTAGTCCACCTGCTGCGCGTACTCTTCTTCACTCACCAGCCCTTTAACGCATGGCCCCAGACAGCGGCCAATCTGATATTGCAGGCAAGGACGCGAGCGGTTGCGATAGACGCTGTTCTCACACTGGCGGATAGGGAATATTTTTTGCAGCAGCGCCAGCGTTTCCCGCACCGCATAGCCATTAGGGAAAGGACCGAAGTACTCGCCCTTGGCATGCTTAGCGCCGCGATGCGTGGCCAGACGCGGGTGAGCGTCACCGCTCAGGAAAATAAAGGGATACGATTTATCGTCACGCAGCAGCACGTTATAGCGCGGCTGGTAGAGCTTGATGTAGTTATGCTCCAGCAACAGCGCTTCGGTTTCGGTGTGGGTGACGGTAACGTCAATCTGGGCGATTTGCGCCACCAGCGCTTCCGTTTTGCGGGAAGCAACCTGGGCGCGAAAATAGCTGGCAAGGCGCTTTTTAAGATCTTTGGCTTTGCCAACGTAAATGACCGTGCCGCCGGCATCATACATACGATAAACGCCGGGCTGGCTGGTCACAGTTTTCAGGAAGGCTTTTGAATCAAAAACATCACTCACTGACTTGCTAACGACTCCGCATTGCACAGGCCATGGCGAATTGCCAGGTGCGTCAGCTCAACGTCACCGTGTATGTTCAGCTTGCTAAACATACGGTAGCGGTAACTGTTCACCGTCTTGGGACTCAGATTCAACTGCTCTGAAATCTCATTCACCTTCTGACCTTTAGTGATCATCAGCATAATCTGCAATTCACGTTCAGACAAACTGGAGAACGGCGATTCCGTTTTTTCCGGCTCAATCTGGCTCAACGCCATTTGCTGAGCAATGTCTGACGCGATATAACGCTGGCCGGAAAATACCGAGCGAATGGCGTTAACCACCTCTTGCGGCGCAGCGCCTTTACTCAGATAACCCGCCGCGCCTGCCTGCATCACCTTAGCCGGCAGCGGATTTTCCGTGTGTACGGTTAACATGATAACTTTGGTATCGACCGCGGAACGTGCGATTTTACGCGTTGCTTCGAGGCCCCCGATGCCGGGCATATTCATGTCCATCAGCACAACGTCAACAGGGTTAGCACGGCACCACTTCACCGCATCTTCTCCGCAGTTGGCTTCACCGGTGACTCTAATACCTTTTATATCTTCGAGAATGCGTCGTATCCCTGCGCGCACCAGTTCGTGGTCATCAACAAGAAGGACGTTGATCAAAGGAATAATCTCCAGAATAGGGATAACGCTACTACTGCTTAATTCCCCCATACTACCGGGTTTTATATCATCTGTGAAAGTCTAAAAATGCCAGAGTCTCGATTTCGATCTCGTTTTTGGAAATAATCATGTACACACGCTGGAAAGCGCGAAAAAACAGTAAGATGGCAAGGGCAGATGTCAGTATGCTCGCAGCGATTAATCGCGTAAACAGGCGCTTTGTCGTATATTTGATAAATACCCCTTATAATATGTAACAATAATTAACGATGCCGGAACCGTATTTAAACAATTTACCGCTAACCCGCTGTACAGACAGTTGAAATAATAATGAATATCACATCTGAGCAGCGCGCAAAAAACAGGCACTCCTTTTTTTCTCTCCGCTTGTGGTATACTGCGCCGCTTTCATAATCCTGATCGCGCATAATGCGCAGAAATTGTACGAGGCAATAAATGAGCACACCTGATTTTTCCACCGCAGAAAATAATCAAAATCTGGCCCAGGAAGTATCCTGCCTGAAGGCTATGCTGACCCTGATGCTGCAGGCGATGGGCCAGGCTGATGCGGGTCGCGTGATTATTAAGATGGAAAAGCAAATTGCGCAGTTAGAAGATGAAGCTCAGGCTGCCGTATTTACCAGCACCGTTAAGCAAATTAAACAAGCTTACCGCCAGTAATAAAAAACCGGCTGTCAGCATCGCTGTTGACAGCCGGTTTGTCGTCTGGCACGCAGAACGTGAATACGAGTCAGATCAATCCAATCGCCGCCGCATAGCAGGCAATCTGCGTTTTATTCGGGGCATCAAATTTCTTCTGCATGTTCTTCTGATGGAAATTCACCGTATTTTCAGAAATCGATAAAATGATAGAGATTTCCGCCGAGGTTTTCCCTTCCGCCGTCCATTTCAGAATTTCTAATTCCCTTTTACTGAATTTCATCTCCCGCGGCATCACCATTTCATCTTCGACGCGTAATAACGCCAGCAGGCTCATTTCCAGCAGAATCTGTAACCGCAACGCGATTTCATCTTGATCGTGCGTAAGGTGCGGAATACGGGTGCGCGACACCGATAAGAAACCGTGGGCGTGGTTAGGCAGCATCAGACACTGCGTCGCACCGGTTTGCAGGCCATGCGCGCGCGCCGCGTGCCACAGCTCCTGCGCGTCGCTGAACAGCTCATCATCCCAGGGTAAATGGCCGAGCGAAAAATTATCTGGCTTCAGCACCGGATCGATAGCCATATAGTTCGCAGACTTATAGTGCGACATCCAGGCATCAGGATAAGTGGTGTACACCGAAATGCGCGGTCGGGTAAACGGCACCGGATGCCGAACGCACAGGGCGAAGAAATCGTATTCCAGATATTCTGTTTGCTGTTGAAGTAACGCGTATATCTGTTCGCTTGCCGTAGCCGCCTGGAAAAGATGCAGCACTTCCCGCCGCCAACTGAAAAAATCATCGTCTCTCATAACGAACGAGAAACCCCCTGATCAATAATCATTTTTATGAATACAGAAACCTAACACATAAATCTTATTTATATGTATAAAATATCACGCATCGTCAAAATAATCTTAATATACCCTATTTTCGTAACTCAATACGCGATATTGCTGTCTTCAGGCGCTTTGCACGCGATACGGACAACATAATATTTGCCCATTGATTGGACATACTTAAGTAAAATTTCTCATAAAAAAGATGAGGGTATACTGGCGTCATCATTTTCGATGCAAATTAAGTCCCGCTTACGGCGCGCCGGGATGGGATACCCGACGCGCCCCAATGCGATTACTGCATCAGGAATTTTTCCAGGAACTGACGGGTACGGGCCTGCTGCGGATTGGCAAACAGCGCTTTGGCTTCACCCTGTTCCACAATCCGCCCCTGATCCATAAAGATGGCCCGGTCCGCCACGTCGCGGGCAAAGCTCATCTCGTGGGTAACGATGACCATGGTTCGCTTTTCCTGCGCCAGCGCGCGAATGGTGTTCAGCACCTCCCCTACCAGCTCGGGATCCAGCGCCGACGTGGGTTCGTCGAACAGGATCACGTCCGGGCGCATCGCCAAAGCGCGGGCAATTGCCACACGCTGCTGTTGGCCGCCAGACAGACGCCGCGGATAACTTTCCTCCTTCCCGGACAGCCCCACCTTACCCAGCAGCTCGCGAGCGCGGGCAATCGCGCCAGGTTTATCTTCCCCCTTGACGATCACCGGCCCTTCAATAATATTCTCCAGCACCGTCCGGTGTGGGAACAAATTGAAGCTCTGGAACACAAAGCCGACGTGCTGGCGCAGGCGGCGGATCAGCCCTTTTTGCTGGCTGATGGGGCGGGCGGTATCAATGGTGATATCCCCGACGCGAATGGTGCCGCTTTCCGGCTGTTCCAGCAGGTTAATGCTGCGCAGCAGCGTGGTTTTTCCCGAGCCGCTCGGCCCGATAATTGCCACCACTTCCCCCTCTTTCACCTCGAGGTCGATACCATGCAGCACCGTCTGGCCGTGGAATTTTTTCACCAGGTTTTTGACTTCAATTGCGCTCATTTCGGATCTCGCTCCTGGCGGTTAAGCTGATTTTCAAAATAGTTCTGCAGCACCGACAATACGGTCGCCATCACCCAGTAAATCAGCGAGGCGGCGAGGTACATGGTGAACACTTCCAGAGTGCGGGAGGTGATCAGCTGCGCCTGACGGAACAGTTCCGGCACCTGGATCGTTGCCGCCAGCGAAGTGTCCTTCACCAGGCTGATAAAGCTGTTCGACAGCGGCGGCAGCGCCACCCTGCCCGCCTGCGGCAGAATCGCCCGGCGCATCGTCTGCCACGGGGTCATGCCGATACTCGCCGCCGCTTCCCACTGACCTTTATCGATCGACGAAATCGCCGCACGCAGCGTTTCAGCAGCATAGGCCGCGGTATTCAGCGACAGGCCAATCATCGCCGAGGGGATAGGATCCAGCTCAATGCCGAACTGCGGCAGACCGTAGTAGATCATAAACAGCTGCGCGATCAGCGGCGTACCGCGGAAAATAGAGATGTAGCAGCGTGCCAGCCAGCGCACCGGCGCAACCGGCGACAGGCGCATCAGCGCGAGAATAAAGCCCAACACCAGCCCAAAGAACATCCCGCCGATACTGAGCTGGAGGGTAAATACCGCGCCTTTGAGCAGATACGGCGCGGAGTCGATCACTAATTGAATACTTTCTTGCATGAGCGCGTTCTATTTAAATGTGAGGATGATAGGCGAACAGCGCAGGCGCGCCGCCGGTATGGATAAACAGAATAGGCCCTTCATCTTTAAAGCGTTTCTGGTTAATGCCGTCAATAAGCCCGGCCATCGCTTTACCGGTGTAGACCGGGTCAAGCAGAATGCCTTCCAGACGTGCGAGCAGTTTCACCGCTTCCATGCCGGCGTCGTTCGGAATACCGTAGCTCGGGGCGAAATAATCGTCCCACAGCGTGATCCCGGCGGTAGCCGTCAATTCAAGGCTGCGCGCAATTTCCTGCTGGAGCGTGACCACTTTCGGCAGTTGATCGGCCACCTTGCGGGAAACGGTGACGCCAATCAGCTCGGCTTCCGGCATCACCTGTTCGAGCCCCACGGCCAGACCGGCATGGGTTCCCGCGCTGCCGGAAGCGACCACCACGGAGGAAATCGACACCGCACCTTCGCACTGCTGCGCGATTTCCAGCGCGCTCTCCACGTACCCCAGCGCCCCCAGCGCGTTTGAACCGCCCACCGGAATCACATAAGGACGAAAGCCCTGCGCTTCAAGACGCGTCGCCAGTTCAGCCAGCTGCGCGTTCGGGTCGGTCAATGCCTCACACATCTCGACCTGGGTATTAAACAGATCCAGCAGCAGGCGGTTGCCGTTGCTGAGATAGTTTTCCGCCGTGGTGCCCATCGGATTTTCCAGCAGCGCCACGCAGTGCAGCCCCAGTTTTGCCGCCACCGCCGCGGTCTGGCGTACGTGGTTAGACTGGATCGCCCCAGCGGTGACCAGCGTGTCGGCACCTTCGCGCAGCGCGTCGGCGGCGAGAAATTCCAGCTTGCGCAGCTTATTGCCGCCCATCGCCAGCGGCGTCACGTCGTCACGTTTGATAAAGATGTCGCGCCCGATGTAGTCGGAAAAACGCGGCAGGTATTCCAGCGGCGTCGGCGCGCCAATAAATTCCAGGCGCGGGAAACGGGTTAAATTTTGCAGTGACATAGCATCTCCTTGGTCTCGTTTTTATTATGCGCCTTAAATAAAAAAAGGCGCTCTTTCAGCGCCTTTTTTCCTTCAGAGCGATTACTGCGTAACGTCTGCACCGAACCATTTTTCGGACAGCGCCTTCAGACTACCGTCTTTATGCATGGCGTCAATCGCGCTATCTACCGCTTTCAGCAGGTCATCGTTACCTTTACGCAGCGCAACGCCCGATTCCTGACGGGAGAACGCATCACCGGCGACCGCCAGGGTGTTGTTGGTTTTCTTCACCAGATCCAGCGCTGCCAGGCGATCGACCAGAATCGCGTTAATGCGGCCTACGCGCAGATCCTGATATTTGGTCGGATCATCGTCGTAGGTACGAATGTCCACGCCCTGCACGTTCTGGCGCAGCCACTCTTCATAGTTCGTACCCAGACCGACGCCCACTTTTTTCCCTTTCAGGTCGGCGGCGGTTTTGATGGTGTCTTCACTGCCCTTTTTCACCAGCGCCTGGATACCGGAGATGGTGTACGGGGTAGAGAAGTCATATTTTTTCTGACGTTCCGGCGAAATGGTCACCTGGTTAATCACCACGTCAATACGTTTGGAGTCCAGCGACGCCAGCATGCCGTCCCATTTGGTCGGTTTCAGATCGGCCTTCACGCCAAGGTGCTTCGCCAGTTCGTTGGCGAACTCAACTTCAAAACCAGTCAGCTTGCCGTCATCGCCCTGGAAACTGAACGGGGGATAGGTGCCTTCCAGCCCAACGCGCAGCGTGCCGCGTTCTTTTACCTGGTTTAATAAATTTTCGGCTGCAAACGCCTGCACGCTTGCCCCCGCGACTAACGCAACGGCCATTACGCCCATCAGCGCCTGACGACCCAGAAAATTCAATTTCATTATGCCCCCGAAAAACATCGATTTTTTCGTAGTGTAAACCGTTCGTCAGCAATGACAAACACCCATGCGATACATCTTATTCCAATTTAATATATATCAGAGGTTTCCCGGTCTGCGAAATTTTGCTCGTCGTTCAACGGCAGATGGCGCTGAAAGCGCAGGTATTTACGTAAGGCGATACGATAATTGTTGGTGCTGGTGTCCGGTAGCCACGCCTCCAGCTTCTCGTCGGCGTAAGGTTCCTGAAGCAGCGAACGCGGTACCTGTTGTTCGGCAAAGTGATTACCGAGACGACGCAAGCGCACCACGTATTCCCGCACGGTTCCCGCGCTCATGTCCGTTTGTTCAAGCAGATATTGTTTAAAGCGGATGATATTGAAGAAGGCGCTCTGCTCTTTACAATGCAGATCGCCGCAGAAACGGCACAGCGCGGACCAGGCTTCGCGTTCATGCTGCCACGCCACTTCATCCATCAATGTATCAAGACGGGAGATCGCGATTTTATTGACTATCTCCCCCTGCCGGACCAGCGTAATGCGGTCGAGCAGTTTATGGCAGTGTGCGCAGTGCGTCTGGCTGTGTTTGAAGTCTTTCAAATAGCGGCTTAGTGGCCGTCTTTTTACCTGCATCATCATGATAACTCCGGGTTTTCATTGATTAATGCGGCATTCTTTAAACCTAAAGCTTACCCAGTTTGATGCGCAGACGCTTGATCGCCTGACTGTGCAGTTGACTGACGCGCGACTCCCCCACTTCCAGCACCGCGCCAATCTCTTTGAGATTAAGCTCTTCCTGGTAATAGAGGGTTAACACCAACTTTTCACGCTCCGGTAAGGCTTCAATCGCCTCCATCACGCGCTGGCGAAGATCGCCTTCCAGCAGTTGATGCAGCGGGTTTTCATGCTGATTCTCTTCCGTCACCAGTTCGATGCTGTCGCCATACTCTTCTCGCCACTCGTCGTAGGAAAAAAGCTGGCTGTTATTGGTATCTAACAGCACCTGACGGTATTCCTCAACCGCAATCCCCAATCGCTGCGCGACTTCAGTTTCCGTCGCGTTTCGTCCCAGCTCTTGCTCCAGTTGACCCAGCGTTTGCGCAACTTCACGCGCGTTCCGCCGGACGCTACGCGGCACCCAGTCCCGGCTGCGTAGTTCGTCCAGCATCGCCCCACGGATGCGTTGCACTGCGTAAGTGGTAAATGCCGTACCTTGCAGAGCGTCATAGCGTTCAACAGCGTTCAATAAGCCGATACCGCCCGCCTGGAGCAGATCGTCCAGTTCCACGCTCGCCGGCAAACGCACCTGGAGGCGCAGCGCTTCATGGCGCACCAACGGCACATAGCGTTGCCATAGCGAGTGTTTATCCATTACACCTTCAGCGGTATACATTGAATTCACGATAAACAGCCCTGCATTAATATGAGTTATCGGCACGATTATCCGTTTCTGTAGCCGTTTTAATCGGTGGAACAGTGGGGCAAATGTGGGGTTATTTACGGAGTAAGTGAAATTTCAGTAACAAAAAACCCCGCCGAGGCGGGGTTGGGTCAGGAAGCGAGCGATTAGCCCTGCAGCAGAGACAGAACCTGCTGCGGTACCTGGTTGGCTTTTGCCAGCACGGAGTTACCGGCCTGCTGGATGATCTGCGCTTTAGACATGTTGGACACTTCGGTCGCATAGTCGGCGTCCTGAATACGGGACTGCGCTTCAGACAGGTTGGTGGTGGTGTTGTTCAGGTTGGTGACCGCGGAATCCAGACGGTTCTGGATAGCACCCAGGGAAGAACGGAATTTGTCAATCTGGCTAATTGCGTCATCCAGAGCTTTCAGCGGATCGGTAGTAGCTTCAGACTTACCTGTTGCTTCAGTAGTAAGAGAACCATCAGCAGCTTTGTAAAGAGAAGCACCTTTATCATCATAGATGTTGCCGTTAGCAAATTCATGGTAGGTCTGGGTAACTGTACTGCTCGGGCTGGTAGTGAGTTTGCCATCAGTATCAGTAAATACGGCTGCGCCGCCTGTAGTTGCAGTCACTGCACCTGTAGTTGCAGCAACATCATAGGACTCAGCACCAGTAGCAACTGTATATGCCTTTCCATCCAATTTTGTTGCCATATCAGCAGCGGAAATTGATGCACCAGTGATATCTGCGCCAGTACCAGAAGTGTAAGTAACCTTCATACCGCTATCGAAGCTGATGGTGGCATCCCGTGTAGAAGCCAACACATTATCCAGAGTAGCAACTGGCGGAGTACCTGCGCTGTTTTTAGTCAGGTTGCCCGTTGTATCCAGATAAAGAGCATCGCCGTTGGTATCGGTGATGGTACCATCTTTAGCGATGTTCACTTCTTGCTCAGTACCACCAATTGAAATTTTGGCGGTATTAGTATCTGTAGCTAAGTAACCTTTCAGAGCAGTCGCAGTGTTAGCACCGGTGAGGCCTGTCGCATCAAATGTATAGGACTTGTTAGTTGCGTCGTAAGTGTAATTACCACTGGCTGCAACCCCTAAGCCAGTATCGGTACCGGTATAGCTAATGGTGCTACCAGTCTTCACTGAACCAAGCACACTGGCTGCTGTTGCTGCCTGGAAGTTCGTCGTCGTAGATTTAGTCCAGGTGCTATTGCCATTAGTATCTACAGCACCTTGGGTAAAACCAGCGGTAGTCAGGTCCGATTCTGTTGCTTTAGCATTGTCAACAGCACCTTTGCCATTCACGTTAAAGCTGGTCAGGTTCAGAGTTGAAGAGTCAATTTTTTTCAGGTCAATCGTGATGGTTTCGCCATCGTTCGCACCAACCTGAATTTTCATGGAGCCGTCTTTTGCCAGCACGTTCACGCCGTTGAACTGGGTCTGACCAGATACACGGTCAATTTCGTCCAGACGGGATTTGATTTCGTCCTGGATGGAGTCCAGGTCAGAATCGGAGTTAGTACCGGTAGTGGCCTGAACGGTCAGCTCACGAATACGCTGTAAGTTGTTGTTGATTTCAGACAGCGCGCCTTCAGTCGTCTGCGCAACGGAGATACCGTCGTTGGCGTTACGTGCCGCCTGAGTCAGGCCTTTAATGTTAGAGGTGAAACGGTTAGCAATCGCCTGACCCGCTGCGTCATCCTTCGCGCTGTTGATACGCAAGCCAGAAGACAGACGCTCGATAGAACTCGACAGAGCAGACTGGTTCTTGTTGATATTGTTCTGAGTGATCAGCGAGAGGCTGTTGGTATTAATGACTTGTGCCATGATTCGTTATCCTATATTGCAAGTCGTTGATTACGTAATGGGTTTCCACCCGTCGGCTCAATCGCCGTCAAACTTGTTATCGTCTGCCGTAAAACAACCTTTAGAATTTTTTTTCGTAATCACGCTTTTTTTTAGCCGCCGAAATACTCTTTCCTCTTGCCCTTATTCCTGCCATTAGAAATTTATCATCAGGCGTAAACTTTGCGACATTCAGGCCGATAACTCCGGTATTCGTTCTACGTGTCGACAGATAAAAGGAAATCACATGGCAAGTATTTCATCGCTGGGAGTCGGGTCGGGCCTGGATTTAAGCAGCATTCTTGATAGCCTCACCGCCGCCCAGAAAGCGACGCTGACCCCTATCTCTAAACAGCAGACATCCTATACCGCTAAGCTGAGCGCCTACGGAACGCTGAAAAGCGCCCTGACCACCTTCCAGACCGCTAACACCGCGCTGTCAAAGGCCGACCTGTTTTCCGCGACCACCACCACCAGCAGCAGCACCGCGTTTAGCGCCACGACGGCGGGCAACGCGATTGCCGGTAAATACACCATCAGCATCAGCCATCTGGCGCAGGCGCAAACGCTGACCACCAGCACCACCAAAAGCGATACCAAAACCGCCATCGCCACCAGCGATAGCAAGTTGACGATTCAACAAGGCGGCGGTAAAGACCCGGTCACCATTGATATCAGCGCGGCCAACTCGTCGCTGAGCGGTATTCGCGATGCCATCAACAACGCCAAAGCGGGCGTCAGCGCCAGTATCATTAACGTCGGTAACGGTGAATATCGTTTATCGGTGACCGCGAACGACACGGGCAGCGACAACGCAATGACGCTGACCGTCGATGGTGACGACGCGCTGCAAAGCTTTATGGGCTATGACGCCAAAGCCAGCAGCAACGGAATGGACGTCTCCGTTGTCGCCCAGAATGCCAAACTGACGGTCAACAACGTTGCCATTGAAAACAGCAGCAACACCATCAGCGATGCGCTGGAAAACATTACCCTGAACCTGAACGATGTCACCACCGGCAACCAGACGCTGACCATCACTCAGGACACCACCAAGGCACAAACCGCCATCAGCGACTGGGTCACCGCCTATAACACGCTGCTGGATACCTTTAATAGCCTGACCAAATACACCGCCGTCGATGCCGGTGCCGATAGCCAGAGCGCCAACAACGGTGCCCTGCTCGGCGACTCGACGCTGCGCACCATTCAGACCCAGCTGAAAAGCATGCTCAGCAACGCCGTCAGCTCGTCGCAGTACAAAACGCTGGCGCAGATCGGTATCTCCACCGACCCGAGCAACGGCCAGCTTGAGCTGGATGCCGACAAACTTACCGCCGCGCTGAAAAAAGATGCCTCCGGCGTGGGCACCTTAATCGTCGGCGACGGTAAAACCACCGGTATCACCACCACCATCGGCACCAACCTGACCAGCTGGCTTTCCACCACCGGTATCATCAAGGCCGCCACCGATGGCGTCAGCAAAACGCTGAACAAATTAACCAAGGACTACAACGCCGCCAGCGATCGTATCGATGCGCAGGTCGCGCGCTACAAAGAACA
This sequence comes from Kluyvera sp., assembly GCF_047971185.1. GTDB lineage: Bacteria > Pseudomonadota > Gammaproteobacteria > Enterobacterales > Enterobacteriaceae > Kluyvera. Next base: position 23,930 of record NZ_JBKDZH010000049.1, on the reverse strand, counting down.
ATTTACCCAGCTGGACGTGTTAATGACGTCGCTGAACAGCACCAGCAGCTACTTAACGCAGCAGTTTGAATCCACCAGCAATTCCAAGTAATCACTTTTGATCGGGAGAGACATCATGTACGGGGCAAAAGGTACGCAGGCCTACGCACAGATTGGCGTGGAAAGCGCCGTGATGAGCGCCAGTCAGCAACAGCTGGTGACCATGCTGTTCGACGGCGCGCTCAGCGCGCTGATCCGCGCCCGCCTGTTTATGCAGGACGGCAACCAGCAGGGGAAAGGGCTTTCCCTGTCGAAAGCCATCAATATTATCGAAAACGGGCTGAAGGTTGGCCTTGATGAGGATAGCCGCGACGAGCTGACGCAGAATCTGCTGTCGCTCTACGCCTATATGGTCAGACGCCTTCTGCAGGCCAACCTGCACAATGATGTTAGCGCCGTTGAAGAAGTTGAGGCCTTAATCCGCAACATCGCCGATGCCTGGAAGGAATCTTTACTTACGCCTAACTTGATTCAGGACGCCGTCTAATGAGCCATGCACCGCACCTTTATCTGTCGTACCAAAAGCTGGTTGAAAAAAGCAATCTGATGCTGCGGCTTGCCACGGAGGGTCTGTGGGATGAATTAATCGCCAGCGAAATGGAGTACGTGAATGCGGTGCAAAAGATTGCTCAATTGACGCGGGAAACTCAGCCCACCGACCCGCTTCAGGAACAGCTTCGCCCGTTGCTGCGTCAAGTGCTGGATAACGAAAATAACGTAAAACGCCTGTTGCAGGCCCGCATGGACGAGCTGGCAAAACTGGTGGGGCAATCATCGATTCAGAAAACGGTGATGACCGCCTACGGCAATCAGGGCGGCCAGGTGCTGGTACCGCAGGATAACGTCGATTTGAACCACTGATGAAACGCGCTCCGGCACGTCTGATGCCGGAGCGACAAACTTTTACGGCAGCACCGACGACAGCGGCGCTTTGATCAATGCGTTAGCGCATTCCGTCGTGGGGCGCTCAACCCGCTGCAGCGTCATACCGTCATACTTCAGCGTATTGCCTTCCCGCTCCACCGGATAAACATCCAGCTTATTGGTGACGTTTAACACGTCGCTATCGCGCAGGGTCAGTTTACCCGGCTGCGCAATCACCCGCTGCCACTGGCGGCAGTCCAGCGTGTCGCCGTCGCGGGTCACAACCAGGCTGGCCATCGCCTCCGGGCTGACCAGCGCGCGCTGCGGCCCCATGGTCTGCCAGTATCCCGCCAGCCCCGCCGGCGCAGGTGATTTGACCACGGTTGAGTAGTTGTCAATCTGCGCGCAGCCCGCCAGCGCAATCAGCGCCGCCACAATGGCTAATTTTTTCATTATTCATCCTGTTCCGGGAGAAAAAAACAGGAACATTATAGCGTTAAATTTGCGGGGGTTTCACGGAAAAGACTCAGGAATAGACGTGGTAGGAACGCGCTGAAGGGGGGAAAGACGAATGATGGAACTCTCTCAACATCAAACCCCATTGAGAGAGTAACGAAACCTAAACCTGCATGCCCATCACTTCCTGATAGGCGCTTACCAGCTTATTCCGCACCTGAATCCCCATTTGCAGCGAAACGGACGCTTTTTGCAGATCGGTCATAACATCGTTCAGGGCAATGCCCGGCTCGCCCAATGAAAACTTCTCTGCCTGCGTTCTGGCGCTGTTTTGCGTGTCGCTAATGCGGTCTAGCGCCGCGTGCAGCTGGCCGGCAAAGCTGATAGTTGGCTGCGTATCCACGCTTTGACTGCGCGCCATCGACGCCGTTGCCTGCATCTGTGACAGCACGCCCTCAATACCCTGAATCGCCATGTTAACTCCCGGATTGTTTTTAACCTGTGAACGAGCTTAACAGTTTGTCAATAAGATAAAGGCGCTAATTAACGCTATAAAAACGGGTTATTTGGCCCATCGAATTTCCCGAAGCATCAAATAATGGCATCGCTGTCTTTATGTGTTTTGCGCCAGGGAGTCTGCTTTGTTTTCGTTTACGTTTAACGCCATTGATCAGGATCGACGAGGTGCGCAATGAGCGCGAGTGCTACGGCTACGCCGCAAAATAAAACGGTAGAGTGGGTCAACCGCCTGCGCGCTAATCCAAAAATTCCGCTGATGGTGGCCAGTGCCGCCGCGGTGGCGATTCTCGTGGCGATGGTGCTGTGGGCGAAGTCCCCGGACTATCGCACGCTGTTCAGTAACCTGTCCGATCAGGACGGCGGGGCCATCGTCACCCAGTTGACCCAGATGAACGTCCCCTATCGTTTCGCCGATAACGGCGGCGCGCTGGAAGTACCCGCCGACAAAGTGCATGAGCTGCGCCTGCGTCTGGCCCAGCTAGGGCTGCCGAAAGGTGGCGCGGTCGGTTTTGAGCTACTCGATCAGGAAAAATTCGGCATCAGCCAGTTCAGCGAGCAGGTGAACTACCAGCGCGCGCTGGAAGGCGAACTGTCGCGGACGATTGAAACCCTCGGCCCGGTGAAAAGCGCCCGCGTGCATTTAGCGATGCCGAAACCGTCGCTGTTCGTGCGCGAGCAGAAATCACCGTCCGCCTCCATCACCGTCAACCTCGAACCGGGCCGTGCGCTCGATGAAGGGCAAATCTCCGCGGTCGTTCACCTGGTCTCCAGCGCCGTCGCCGGCCTGCCGCCGGGCAACGTCACGCTGGTCGATCAGGGCGGCCATCTGCTGACCCAGTCCAACACCAGCGCCCGCGACCTGAACGACGCGCAGCTGAAGTACACCGCCGACGTGGAAGGCCGTATCCAGCGCCGCATTGAAGCGATCCTCGGGCCGATTGTCGGCAACGGCAACGTCCACGCTCAGGTCACCGCGCAGGTTAACTTCGATAATAAAGAGCAAACCGACGAACAGTACCGCCCGAACGGCGACCCTAACCAGGCCGCCATTCGCTCGCGTCAGGTGAGCGAAAATGACCAGGTCGGCAGCCCGTATCCGGGCGGCGTACCGGGGGCACTGTCTAATACCCCGCCCCCTGCCCCGTCGGCACCGATCGCCAACCCGCCGGCAAACCAGGCCAACGCGCAGAACGCTAACGCCCGTACCACCACCACCAACGCGAGCGGTCCGCGCAACACCCAGCGCAGCGAAACCAGCAACTTTGAGCTCGATCGCACCATTTCGCACACCAAAAAGAACGTGGGCGACGTCCAGCGCCTGTCGGTGGCGGTGGTGGTCAACTATCGCAATCTGCCGGACGGCAAACCGCTGCCGCTGACCAGCGATCAGATGAAGCAGATTGAAGATTTAACCCGCGAGGCGATGGGCTTCTCCGGGCAGCGCGGCGACACCCTGAACGTGGTCAACTCGCCGTTTAACAGCACCGATGACAGCAGCGGCGAGCTGCCGTTCTGGAAGCAACAGTCGTTTATCGATCAGCTGATGTCCGCCGGTCGCTGGCTGCTGGTGCTGATCGTTGCCTGGCTGCTGTGGCGTAAAGCCATCAAACCGCAGCTCGCCCGCCGTGAACAGGTGGCGCAGGCCGCGGTGGAAAAAGCGAAAGCGCAGCAGGAAATTCAGGAAGCAGTTGAGGTTCGCCTCAGCAAAGATGAACAGACCCAGCAACGCCGCGCCAATCAGCGTCTGAGCGCCGAGGTCATGAGCCAGCGTATTCGCGAAATGTCTGACAACGATCCGCGCGTGGTAGCGCTGGTCATTCGCCAATGGATGAATAACGACCATGAGTAATCTTACCGGAATCGACAAAAGCGTCATTTTGCTGATGACGATTGGCGAAGACCGCGCGGCGGAGGTGTTCAAGCACCTCAACACGCGTGAAGTGCAGCAGCTCAGTACCGCCATGGCGGGCATCAAGCAGATCTCAAACAAACAGCTGACCGACGTGCTGGCCGAGTTTGAGCAAGAAGCGGAGCAGTTCGCGGCGCTGAGCGTCAACGCCAATGAGTATCTGCGTTCGGTGCTGGTCAAGGCGCTGGGCGAAGAGCGCGCCTCCAGCCTGCTGGAGGATATTCTCGAAACCCGCGAAACCACCAGCGGGATCGAAACGCTCAACTTTATGGAGCCGCAGAGCGCCGCCGATATTATCCGCGACGAGCACCCGCAGATCATCGCCACCATCCTGGTCCACCTCAAGCGTGGCCAGGCGGCGGATATTCTGGCGCTGTTCGACGAGCGTCTGCGTCACGACGTGATGCTGCGTATTGCCACCTTCGGCGGCGTGCAGCCGGCGGCGCTGGCGGAGCTGACCGAAGTGTTGAACGGCCTGCTCGACGGCCAGAACCTCAAGCGCAGCAAAATGGGCGGCGTGAGAACGGCGGCCGAAATTATCAACCTGATGAAAACGCAGCAGGAAGAAGCGGTTATTACCGCGGTACGCGAATTCGACGGCGAGCTGGCGCAGAAAATTCTCGACGAGATGTTCCTGTTCGAACACCTGGTCGAGGTCGACGATCGCAGCATCCAGCGCCTGCTGCAGGAAGTGGATTCCGAATCGCTGCTTATCGCGCTCAAAGGTTCCGAGCCGCCGCTACGCGAGAAGTTCCTGCGCAATATGTCGCAGCGTGCCGCCGATATCCTGCGCGACGATCTCGCCAACCGTGGCCCGGTACGTCTGTCGCAGGTCGAGAACGAACAGAAAGCGATTCTGCTTATCGTGCGTCGCCTGGCCGAAACCGGCGAGATGGTGATTGGCAGCGGAGACGATACCTATGTCTGATACCACGCCGTGGAAGGTCTGGCAGCCTGACGATCTGTCACCGCCGATGGAGGTGGAGTTTACCCCGCTCACCCTCGACGAGCCGGACGCCGAGCAGGAGGAAATTTCCGCCGAGCAGCTGCAACAGCAGCAGCTGGCCCAGCTACAAATTCAGGCCCATGAACAGGGCTATCAGGCCGGGCTGCGGGAAGGCCACGCCGCCGGTCAGCAGCAGGGCTATCAGGAAGGGCTGGCGCAGGGGCTGGAACAAGGTCTGGCGCAGGCCAAACAGGATCAGGCGCCGATTCATGCCCGCATGCAGCAGCTGGCGAGCGAATTTCAGCACACTCTCGATGCCCTGGACAGCGTCATCGCCTCGCGGTTGATGCAGATGGCGCTGGAAGCGGCGCGGCAGATCGTCGGCCAGGTCCCTGCCGTCGACAACACGGCGCTGATTAAACAGATTCAGGCGCTGCTGCAGCAGGAACCGCTGTTCAGCGGCAAGCCGCAGCTGCGGGTGAGCCCGGAGGATTTACCGCGCGTCGAAGAGATGCTGGGCGCCACCCTGAATCTGCACGGCTGGCGGCTGCGCGGCGACCCGACGCTGCATCCCGGCGGCTGTAAAGTTTCCGCCGATGAAGGCGATCTCGACGCCAGCGTCGCGACGCGCTGGCAGGAACTGTGCCGCCTGGCGGCACCGGGGGCCTGCTGATGACCGTGCGCCTGAGCCGCTGGCTGAATACGCTCGACAACGTTGAAGCGCGCATCGCTCAGCTGCCCGCCGTGCGCCGCTACGGGCGCCTCACCCGCGCTACCGGGCTGGTGCTGGAAGCCACCGGGCTGCAGCTGCCGCTCGGCGCGACCTGCATTATCGAACGCCAACAGGGCGCTGAGGTGCAGGAGGTCGAGGCCGAAGTAGTGGGTTTCAACGGTCATCGTCTGTTTTTGATGCCGCTTGAAGAGGTGGAAGGCATTTTACCCGGCGCACGGGTTTACGCCCGCAACACCGTCGGCGATGGCCTGCAAAGCGGGAAACAGTTGCCGCTCGGCCCGGCGCTGCTTGGCCGCGTGCTCGACGGCAGCGGTAAGCCGCTCGACGGCCTGCCCGCGCCGGATACCACCGAAACCGGCGCGCTGATCACCGCGCCCTTCAACCCGCTCCAGCGCACGCCGATTGAGCACGTGCTGGATACCGGCGTGCGGCCGATTAACGCCCTGCTAACCGTCGGACGCGGCCAGCGTATGGGGCTGTTTGCCGGTTCCGGCGTCGGCAAAAGCGTGCTGCTCGGCATGATGGCGCGCTATACCCGCGCCGACGTGATTGTCGTCGGGCTGATCGGCGAACGTGGCCGCGAGGTCAAAGACTTTATCGAGAATATTCTCGGCACCGAAGGCCGCGCGCGATCGGTGGTGATTGCCGCGCCCGCCGACGTCTCTCCCCTGCTGCGTATGCAGGGGGCCGCCTACGCCACCCGGGTGGCGGAAGATTTCCGCGATCGCGGCCAGCACGTCCTGTTAATTATGGATTCGCTGACCCGCTACGCCATGGCGCAGCGCGAGATCGCGCTGGCCATCGGTGAACCGCCGGCCACCAAAGGCTACCCGCCTTCGGTCTTCGCCAAGCTGCCCGCGCTGGTTGAACGCGCCGGGAACGGCATCACCGGCGGCGGTTCGATCACCGCGTTTTATACCGTACTCACCGAAGGTGACGATCAGCAGGACCCGATCGCCGACTCGGCCCGCGCCATTCTCGACGGCCACATCGTGCTGTCGCGACGGCTGGCCGAAGCCGGTCACTACCCGGCGATTGATATCGAGGCCTCCATCAGCCGCGCGATGACCGCGCTGATTAGCGAGCAGCACTACGCGCGGGTGCGCAATTTCAAACAGCTGCTCTCCAGTTTCCAGCGTAACCGCGACCTGATTAGCGTCGGTGCGTACGCCAAAGGTAGCGATCCGATGCTGGACAAAGCCATTACGCTCTGGCCGCATCTGGAAGCATTTTTGCAGCAAGGCATTCTTGAAAAGGCAGATTGGGAATCATCAATCCAGGCGCTGGAATTGATTTTCCCCACGTCATAGTGAAGCAAGAGGATCACCAATATGGCGCAGCACGGTGCATTAGCAACGCTTAAAGAACTGGCAGAAACCGATGTCGATAACGCCGCCCTGGTGCTGGGCGAAATGCGACGCGGCTGCCAGCAGGCGGAAGAACAGCTCAAAATGTTGATGGACTATCAGCTTGAATACCAGAACAGCCTGAATAACGACATGACCCAGGGGATCGCCAGCCTGCGCTGGCAAAACTACCAGCAGTTCATTCAGACGCTGGAAAAAGCCATTGACCAGCATCGTCAGCAGCTTATCCAGTGGAACAACAAAGTGGAACAGGCGCTGAACTTCTGGCGCGAGAAAAAGCAGCGTTTGCAGGCATGGCAAACGCTTCAGGACCGGCAGGCCTCTGCGGAGCTGCTGGCGGAAAACCGTCTGGATCAGAAGAAGATGGATGAATTTGCCCAACGTGCGACCATGAGGAAACCAGAATGATCACTCTGCCTAACCTGGCTATCAGCGATGCAAATCTCGCCGGGGCCGACACCGCAGCCAAAACCGCAGGCGGCGCCGAGGATTTTCTGGCTCTGCTGGCGGGCGCATTAACCCAAACCGGCGAGACGGCTGGCACAGGGAAAACCGTGCAGCTGTCCGCCGACGACGCGGCGACACTGCGCGATGTCAAAGCCAAAGGTCAATCCATCACCGAGTGGCTGGTGCAGCAGGAAGCCGCGCGCACCACCGCGCAAACCGATGTAGCGACCGACATCGCCGCTGAGAGCGATGCGCAATCGTTGCTCAGCTCGCTGGCGGCGCACCTCAAAAGCGAGCTGTCGTCGGGTAAAGAGAAGGCCAGCGCCAAAGAGAGCGACGCCGATGACGGCAAACTAAGCGATGACGAGCTGAACAGCCTGAACGCGCTGATGGCAATGCTGCCCACGCCGCCACAGGCCCCGCAGACCACGGTAAGCGCCTCCGCGGCGACCACCGGCGACACGCTGGACGCGTTAAGCGCGCCCCTGAAGCGTCACGGGGCGAAGGCCGATGGCTTGATTGATGTGAAAAGCGCTCCGGCCTCCCAGCCACAAACCGATGCCCGCGCGCTGTCGGCCGATGCCGCCTTCGTGATCCCGGCGCAGAAAGCCGAAGCGGAGAGTACATCAACCTCAACCGCGCCGACGGCTACGCTATCGCCGGTTGCCGCCCAGAGCAGCAGTTCACTGGCCGCGCCGGCCGCCGCCAGCGCCAGCGTTCATGCGCAGCTTGGCACGCCGGACTGGCAGCAGAACGTCAGCCAGCACATCACTCTGTTCACCCGTCAGGGCCAGCAGACCGCCGAGCTGCGCCTGCACCCCGAATCGCTAGGCCAGGTGCACATTACGCTGAAAGTGGAAGATAACCTTGCGCAGATCCAGATGGCTTCGCCGCACAGCCACGTGCGCGCGGCGCTGGAAGCCGCGCTGCCGGTGCTGCGCAGCCAGCTTGAAGACAGCGGCATTCAGCTGGGGCAGAGCAACATCAGCAGCGACGGCTTTGCCGGCCAGCAGCAGCAATCTTCCTCCCAGCAGTCTTTTGCCTCACGCGCTGACGCCAACGCCAGCGATGGACACGACGACGGCGATATGCTGGCCGTCCCTGCTGCCCTGCACGCCGCCTCCCGCGGCGATAACGCGGTAGACATCTTCGCTTAAACGCCAGAGGTAACATGATTATTCCCGTCTTTTCCACGCTTTGACCGGCGCGGGAGGCGGGATAATCATTGGATAAGCAGTAGTAAAAAGGAAGACCGCATCAGATGACTGACACCGCTATCAATAAAAAGAGCAAACGCTCGCTCTGGATCCCACTTTTGGTGCTGGTAACGCTCGCCGCCTGCGCCACCGCAGGCTACAGCTACTGGCGTACAGAGCATCAGAACGCCCCGGCCGCCGCGAAAGAAGCGCCGCCGCCGGCCGCACCGGTCTTTTTCCCGCTGGATACCTTTACCGTTAACCTCGGCGATGCCGATCGCGTGCTGTACGTCGGCGTCACGCTGCGTATGAAATCTGAAGCCGACCGCGCCCGTCTGAACGACTATCTGCCGGAAGTGCGCAGCCGTATGTTACTGCTGCTGTCGCGTCAGGACGCCACGAAGCTGGCGACCGATGACGGTAAAAAGCAGCTCGCCAGCGATATTAAAGAGACGCTGAGCGCGCCGTTGATTGCCGGCCAGCCGAAACAGGACATCACCGATGTTCTGTACACAGCCTTTATTCTGCGGTAGAGCCATGGGCGACAGTATTCTTTCTCAGGCCGAAATCGACGCGCTGTTAAACGGCGACAGCGACAGTGCGAGCGAACCGCTGGCGGGCGCGAAGGGCGAAGACGACATTCGCCCCTACGACCCCAATACCCAGCGCCGCGTAGTCCGTGAACGGCTGCAGGCGCTGGAGATTATCAACGAGCGTTTCGCCCGCCACTTCCGTATGGGGCTGTTCAACCTGCTGCGCCGCAGCCCGGACATTACCGTGGGGGCCATTCGCATTCAGCCGTACCACGAGTTTGCCCGCAACCTGCCGGTGCCGACTAACCTCAACCTGATTCACCTGAAGCCGCTGCGCGGTACCGGGCTGGTCGTGTTTTCGCCAAGCCTGGTGTTTATCGCGGTGGACAACCTGTTCGGCGGCGATGGCCGTTTCCCGACCAAGGTGGAAGGCCGCGAATTCACCCACACCGAGCAGCGAGTGATTAACCGCATGCTCAAGCTGGCGCTGGAAGGCTATAGCGATGCCTGGAAAGCGATTAACCCGCTGGAGGTGGAGTACGTCCGTTCAGAGATGCAGGTGAAGTTCACCAACATCACCACCTCGCCGAACGATATTGTGGTTAACACCCCGTTCCACGTGGAAATTGGCAACCTGACCGGCGAATTTAACATCTGCCTGCCGTTCAGCATGATTGAGCCGCTGCGCGAGCTGCTGGTGAACCCGCCGCTGGAAAACTCCCGCCACGAGGACCAGAACTGGCGCGAAAACCTGGTACGCCAGGTGCAGCATTCCGAGCTGGTACTGGTGGCGAACTTCGCCGATATCTCGCTGCGACTGTCACAAATACTCAAACTTAAACCCGGTGACGTTCTGCCGATAGACAAGCCCGATCGCATTATTGCCCACGTCGACGGCGTACCGGTATTAACCAGCCAGTACGGCACCGTTAACGGGCAGTATGCGCTGCGTGTAGAACATTTGATCAACCCGATTTTGAATTCGCTGAACGAGGAACAGCCCAAATGAGTGATATGAATACTCCACCCGATGACAACAGCGGATCCGTGGACGATCTGTGGGCTGAAGCGCTGAACGAGCAAAAATCCACCTCCGGCAAAAGCGCCGCCGATGCGGTTTTCCAGCAGCTGGGCGGCGGTGACGTCAGTGGGACGTTGCAGGATATCGATCTGATTATGGATATTCCGGTCAAGCTGACCGTGGAGCTGGGCCGCACGCGGATGACCATCAAGGAGCTGCTGCGCCTGACGCAGGGTTCGGTGGTGGCGCTGGACGGTCTGGCGGGCGAACCGCTGGATATTCTGATCAACGGTTACCTGATTGCGCAAGGTGAAGTGGTGGTGGTCGCCGATAAATACGGCGTGCGCATTACCGACATCATCACGCCGTCTGAACGTATGCGCCGTCTGAGCCGCTGATATGAGCGCCACCCACTCCGCGCCCGTTATGACGCCGTCGCACGCAGCGTCGGCCAGCCACACCGCCACGCCGGTCACGGTGGCGCACGCCAATGAACCGATGACCTCGCCGCTGATTCAGGTGAGCGGCGCGCTGCTTGGTATTATCGTGCTGATTCTGGCCGCCGCCTGGGTGGTCAAACGCGTGCTGCCCGGCACGGTTCAGGGCCGGTCCAGCAGCGCGCTGAAGGTCAGCGCCAGCGCGTCGTTGGGGGCGCGCGAGCGGGTGGTGATTGTCAACGTCGAGGATGCCCGACTGGTGCTCGGCGTTACCGCCCAGCAGGTCACGCTGCTGCATACGCTGCCGCCCGCGCCGCAGGATAGCCAGCCGCCGCAGGCCGCCACGCCGGAATTTGCTTCACTGATGAAAAACATGCTTAAGCGTCCCGGGAGATCCTGATGCGCCGTATTTATTCCCTTGCGCTGAGCGGGCTGTTCTTGCTTTCACCCTCTGCTTTTGCCCAGCTTCCGGGCTTGATCAGCCAGCCGCTGGCCAACGGCGGACAGAGCTGGTCGCTGCCGGTACAGACGCTGGTGTTTATCACCTCGCTCACCTTTATCCCGGCAATTCTGCTGATGATGACCAGCTTTACCCGCATCATCATCGTTTTCGGCCTGCTGCGTAACGCGCTGGGCACGCCGTCCGCGCCGCCGAATCAGGTGCTGCTGGGGCTGGCGCTGTTCCTCACCTTTTTCATCATGTCGCCGGTGATCGATAAAATTTATACCGACGCCTATCAGCCGTTTAGCGAAGACAAAATCACCATGCAGGAGGCGCTGGACAAAGGCGCGCAGCCGCTGCGTGAATTTATGCTGCGCCAGACGCGCGAAGCCGACCTGGCGCTGTTCGCCCGCCTCGCCAACAGCGCGCCGATTCAGGGCCCGGAAGCGGTGCCGATGCGCATTCTGTTGCCCGCCTACGTCACCAGCGAGCTGAAAACCGCGTTCCAGATTGGTTTCACCATTTTCATTCCGTTCCTGATTATCGACCTGGTGATCGCCAGCGTGTTGATGGCGCTCGGGATGATGATGGTGCCGCCCGCCACCATTGCCCTGCCCTTCAAGCTGATGCTGTTTGTGCTGGTCGACGGTTGGCAGCTGCTGGTCGGTTCGCTGGCGCAAAGTTTTTACAGTTAAGGAGCACCGATGACCCCTGAATCCGTCATGATGATCGGCACCGAGGCGATGAAGGTGGCGCTGGCGCTGGCCGCCCCGCTGCTGCTGGTGTCGCTGGTTACCGGTCTGATCATCAGTATTCTGCAGGCAGCAACGCAGATTAACGAAATGACCCTGTCGTTTATTCCCAAAATCATCGCCGTTTTTATCGCGATTATTGTCGCCGGGCCGTGGATGCTGAATCTGCTGCTCGATTACGTGCGCACGTTGTTTAACAACCTGCCCTATATCATCGGTTAAGCGCCATGCTGCACGTCACCAGCGACCAGTGGGTTTCCTGGCTCGGCCTCTACTTCTGGCCGCTGCTGCGCGTGCTGGCGCTGATTACCACCGCGCCGATCCTCAGCGAACGCTCCGTTCCTAAACGGGTGAAGGTGGGCCTGGGGATCGTCATCACCGTGGTGATTGCCCCCTCGCTGCCGCCGGTGGAAGTGAGCATCTTCTCCGCAGGCGCCTTATGGCTGGCGCTGCAACAGATTCTGATCGGCATCGCGCTGGGCTTTACCATGCAGTTTGCCTTTGCCGCCGTGCGGACCTGCGGCGAAATTATCGGCCTGCAAATGGGGCTGTCGTTCGCCACCTTTGTCGACCCGGGCAGCAACCTCAACATGCCGGTACTGGCGCGCATTCTGGATATGCTGGCGATGCTGCTGTTCCTGGTGTTCAACGGCCACCTGTGGCTGATTTCGCTGCTGGTGGACACCTTCCACACCCTGCCGATTGGCGGTGAGCCGATTAACAGCAACGCGTTTCTGGCGCTGACCCGCGCGGGCGGGATGATTTTCCTCAACGGGTTGATGCTCGCTCTGCCGATCATCACGCTGCTGCTGACGGTTAACCTCGCGCTCGGGATGCTGAACCGTATGACTCCGCAGCTGTCGGTGTTTGTTATCGGCTTTCCCATTACCCTGACCGTCGGCATTCTGCTGATGGCGGCATTAATGCCGCTGGTCGCCCCCTTCTGCGAACACTTATTTAGCGAAATTTTTGATCTATTAGCTGATATTATCAGTGAGTTACCACGTATAAATTCTCCATAGTACTTTCCTGGTTATTATAAGGAAATTCCTAAAGTAAAATCGCAAAAACATCTACCAGCATATCGCTGGCGCGGGTTATTTGTTTTTACGTCTTTCACATAACCTAACATTTACTTTACTTTGAGATGATTCCTGGCAAATTATACGTAACTTTACGGGATAGTTGATGCCGCCTGATCGTCTTCATTCTCAATTATTTTATTTTCATTAGGTTCATTGCGACGATGAAGTTCGAGGGGTAATGGGTTAATTATCGTTACGCATTGAGTGAGGGTATGCCATGTCAACGATTATTATGGATCTATGCAGTTATACGCGGCTAGGGTTAACCGGATACCTGGCCAGTCGTGGAGTAAAAAAAAGAGATATTGACAATGTTGAGAGCGTAGAAGGACTTACTGAACTTTGTGCGTCTCGCCGTCCATCTGTCGTGTTCATTAATGAGGACTGCTTCATCCATGACGTGCAGAGTAGCCTGCATATCAAGCAGATCATTAATCAACATCCCAGGACTTTATTCATTGTTTTTATGGCAATTGCCAATATTCATTTTGACGAATACCTGATGGTGCGGAGTAATCTGCTAATAAGCTCCAAATCGATAAAACCGGAAACCCTGGACAGCATTCTGGGGAATTATCTGAAAAAAGAAAAATCTGACGTAAAGCAAACTAATATGTCTACTCTGTCATTGAGCAGGACAGAATCAAGCATGTTAAAAATGTGGATGTCAGGACAAGGCACGATTCAGATTTCAGATCAGATGAATATTAAAGCCAAAACCGTATCGTCACATAAGGGTAATATTAAGAAGAAAATTAAAACGCATAACAAACAGGTTATCTATCATGTTGTGCGCCTGGCAGAAAACGTCACCTCCGGCATTTTCGTCAATATGCGCTAGGGCATCCACAGCAGGGAAACTGGCGGTAGGGTTACCGCCAGATGATTGATGGCTATTCGCTTTTCTCAACAAAAATCCCATCAGGGTGGCCCGCTTCGTTGAAGAACCAGATGCCCAGCGGATAATCTTCCAGCGCCACCAGATACATCGTCCCTTCATTGAACTGTTCAATGGCCAGTACCACGCCGGAGCGACGCGGCCCCCCATCGGTCTTGACCGTCACACGATCGTTAACTTGCATAAACGCCTCTCCTGATTGGTTTTTCCCAGTGTAGAACAAAATAGGCGTGCTGACAGCGGCTCCGCGGACCAACCGGCGAAATATCCACCAATCGTAGAAATTGAACAAAAAATGAGCAACATTATGCGCTGAATGTATACTTATACAGGGAGCGGTAAAAAGGGTATCTGTGATGAAATCAGCGATCGACCCTCGCGGGGTCAACGTCGATGCGCTGCTGGCGGCCATCAACGAAATCAGCGAAAGCGAAATTCACCGTTCGTCGAGCGACCCTCACCACGTGAGCGTCGACGGTCGTGAATACCATACCTGGCGTGAGCTGGCGGAAGCCTTCGAGCTGGACGTCCATGACTTCAGCGTGACTGAGGTGACGCGCTAGAGGCAAAAAAATCCCGACACGTCTGCGTCGGGATCAACCTTGCCGAAGCAAGAAGCATTGAAATATTCGTTACATCAGGAAACCTGACGTGGATGAAACATTATCGTTGTTTATGTTGAATGACAAGAATTATTCACCTAATAAATATGTATGACTTCGTAGTCATGCTTCCTGACTTGTTTTGATAACATCGAGTTAAATCAAGCAGATGGCAATTTACGCTGTCGCCTGCCACCCCTCTTTTTTTTGAGATTTATCTGATCATCAAGCTTATCCATAAGCTAAATTTATGATTTTATCTTTTGTCTACGTCGCGGGGTCTTCAGCGCATACCCGGTTACGCCCCCCCTGCTTGGCCTGATACAGACGACCATCGGCAATCGACTGGATGTAAGGTGACAGTTATGTAGTGAACATCGGAACGAATCCGGGAACAGGTGAAAGAAAGCGGGATCTGGTGGGACAAAGTCAGGCGAATTAAGGCTTGGCGGCAATATGCTTGTTTGTGTGCTGCGACGGATTGTTCATTGTCAAAATTAGATCACCGCCGAGCGCTTGCATACTTATGACACATAAAACTGTAACGCTAATACACAGTATTTAATGGCTTCATACAGCGTTTAAATATCATTAATTGTGTAACTTGCTTGGTACCATTTGGAAGCTTTTTGTAATCGTTAGGTACTGCCTTGATCGTGGGGTAGCACGGTTTGATTAGAGTCAACTCACAACGTCAATCAGGCCGGTTAAGTTGTTCATATGAATAATTTAGCCGGCCTTCTGGTTTTTACTGGACAGGTCAGCCTCGGCTACGCTGCTATCATCCTCAGGTGGCCCTTTTTTCAACTGCTCATGAAGTCGAATCAAGCGTTCTTTTTCAGATTCACTGAGGTTTGACCACGTCTTATCATTAGCTTCCAGCCCCTTCAGATTTTGAAGAACACCTCTAGCGCCAATCCTGAAAAATAAATGCACGAGTTCATAACGCTCTTCAGCATCCAGCGAGTCAAAAATCAAAGACCATGCGGATGAGATCGCTCCATCAATAGATGTAGCGGGCGTTGCTGTAAAGGCCAGGCTAACGCCTTCATAACCTTCTTCAATAAGGCGATTTTGAAGGTTTTCAACGCTAGACCCCTTGTGCACCTCCTCTACGAAAATTATACCTTCGGCAAGCCATTCAACCGGTACGTTTTCAATCTTGGCAATTCTTAATGCCACATTGAGTGGCGGCTCAGTTCCTCTTGTAAGGTAGTTGTTTAATGTGGAAAACGGTAACCCCCACTCTTCGGCTGCTGCACGAACAGTTCTAGAGCCAATGAGCACCCTCAATCTCTCTGAAATGCTTTCTTTTTCAAGGGACTCCAAAGAAAGTTTTTTGTTTTTATGTTCTTGCATTGCTATTCCCATTAACTAATTGATTTTGAATTTGAAGCTCACACAGGCACATCAAAAACTCAAAGAAACAAACTATGTTGTGTTTTTTTCTTTACTTGTGCTCAATGTGGATCAATACTTATCCCAACGGATAACCCGTGCGGATTATCCGCATGGATAACTTTTTAGGGTAATCGAAAGATGCAAAGAAATGAAGGACAGCGTGACTGGCATCGCATTGACATTGTTGCCGCGCTTCATAAGTGTGGTTTCACAATGCGTTACCTTTCCGTCAGTGCCGGACTGAAACCCGATACGCTGAAAAATGCACTGGCAAGATCATATCCAAAAGGGGAGCGCATCATCGCTGATGCGCTCAATACAGAACCTGCATCAATCTGGCCAAGCCGTTACAACAAGGATTAGTGAAATGTTTGTGACTGTTAATGAATTAGTGGGAGTGCCTGGACTACCAACCACTCTGCAGGGGCTGAGATATAGCCTGAAAAAAATAACTGATAATGCCCCACAACTTGTTCGCAAACGTGCTGGTACTAAAGCGTTTGAATACCACATTTCTGCTTTACCACCTGAAGCACGTGCAGAGGTACTCTCCGCTAAAGGCATGGTGGAAACATCTTCTGGCGTTATCTCTCTGCCTGAACGCACTAAGGGTAATGCTGACTCTGCACATAACTTCGAGCGCCAGCAGCTCTGGAAGCATTGGGAAGGTGCGACCAACGAACAGCGCCAGCGTGCTGAGCAGCGTACTACTGCTGTTTCTCTTGTCGCGGAGCTGGTCGATTCAGGTCTGTCTTTGCGCCTGGCTCTGAGAACAGCGGCCATGAAACTGCATATGAGCGAAGGCTCTTTGCGTAACCTGTATTACCGCGTACAGAACCGCAGCCGTGACGTCTGGGCACCCGTTCTGCTTGACCGCCGTCTGCGTGAGAAGTGCAAAACCAACCGCGAAGCGCCAATCAGCGAAGATGCCTGGCAGTTCTTCCTTGGCGATTATCTGCGCCCGGAAGAGCCATGCTTCACAAAGTCCTATGAACTTCTTCAGGTCGCTGCCCGTGAGTACGGCTGGGAAATCCCATCTGAACGCACGCTGCGCCGCCGTGTTGAACGCGAAATTGATGCACGAGTCATTGTCGCCACCCGCAAAGGTGATAACGCACTGGCGCGTATGTTTCCGAGCCAGCAGCGCACTGTCGCGCAGCTGCATGCGATGGAATGGATAAACGGCGATGGTTACCAGCACAACGTATTCGTGCAGTGGTACAACGGTGAAGTGATCCGCCCAAAAACGTGGGTCTGGCAGGACGTTCATAGCCGCAAAATTATTGGCTGGCGTACTGACGTTTCTGAAAACAGCGACAGCATTCGCCTGTCCCTGATGGATGCCATTTCAGAATTCGGCAAGCCTGAACATGTCACCATCGATAACACCCGCGCAGCGGCTAACAAATGGCTGTCAGGTGGTGTTCCTAACCGCTATCGCTTCAAAGTTAAGCCGGATGATCCGATGGGTATTCTGCCGATGCTCGGTATTCAGGTGCACTGGACAAGCGTGATTGGCGGTAAAGGCTGGGGCCAGGCAAAACCGATTGAACGTGCATTTGGTATCGGTGGTCTGGGGGATTATATCGATAAACATCCTTCTCTGGCCGGGGCATATACTGGCCCGAACCCCCAGAATAAACCGGACAATTACGGTGACCGGGTTGTTGATGTTGAGACATTCCTTTCCGCTGTCAACGAGGGGATCGCCCTATATAACGCGCGTGTCGGCCGTGAAACTGAGATGTGTCAGGGTGAGCTGTCATTTGACCAGGCATTTGAGCGCAGTTACAGCAATGCGGTTGTCACGCGCCTCAGTGAAGAACAGATCCGCCAGCTGATGCTGCCAGCGGAAGCCGTAACGGTGAAAACCACGGGTGAATTCTTCCTGCAATGTGGCGGCACTCTTTATGGCCGCAAAAACAGCTACTGGAATCCGCTTCTGGCCAATATTCGCCAGCGCAAAATTACAGTGCGTTTCGACCCTCGCAACCTTCACAGCGAAGTGGCGTGCTACGACCTTGATGGCCGCTTCCTCTGTATGGCGGAATGCCGCTCAGCTGTTGCGTTCGGCGATACCGAAACAGGTCGCGAACATAGCCGCCAGCGTAAGCAGATGATGACCCATACCAAACGCGCAGCCAAGGCTCAACGCCGCATGACGGCAATCGAGGTTAACGATCTGCTACCAAAAGTTGCACCGCCAGAACCACCGCAGCGGCATGTTGTTGAACGTGTCTTTGCCCAGGGTAATGCACTGAAAAAAGTTCAGGAAGTCCAGGATCATCAGAACGAGAACGATGTGATTTTCCAGACGCTGATGAAAAGTGTCAGCAAGTCGAAGAAATAAAAAAGCGACGTTTGAGCCGCCGCTTTTGAGAAGTGTTTAAAACCGTATTAACAATGAAAAAATACAGGATTAAAAACGATGACGCAAATTAACCATGATGTAATCCGTAATACCGTAAAAGGTCTGATTGATGACAAAACCATTTCTGGTGCTGCGCTGTCGCGTGAAACCGGGGTGTCTTCGTCTGCCCTTTCTCAGTTTATTAACGGTAAATATAAGGGCGACAATGATGCCGTGGCGGCATCAATCAGCACCTGGCTTGAGTCCCGTAAAACTGCCCAGAGTGCGCTGCCGGAAATCCCTGACTATGTTGTGACGCCGACCTCTGAAAAAATCACGGCCGCACTGACCTACGCCCAGTTGACCCATACCATCGCGCTCGTTTACGGGAATCCTGGTGTGGGCAAGTCGGAAGCGCTGAAGCAATACACCCGTACAGGCAACAACGTCTGGCGTCTTACTGCGAGCAAGTCCCGCACGAACGAGCTGGAAACTATGTATGAGCTGGCGCTGGAGATGGGGATTTCAGATGCGCCTTATCAGCGCGGCGCGTTATCCCGTCTGCTGCGTCGCCGGCTGCGCGACACCAATGCCTTGGTCATCATTGATGAAGCGGACTGGCTGAACTATGACGCCATCGAAGAGCTGCGCATCCTCCAGGAAGAATGCGGCATCGGGCTGGCATTTATCGGCAACCATAAAGTCTATGACCGCCTGACCGGTGGTAGTCGCACCGTCGATTTTGCGCGTTTGTTCTCTCGCGTGGCGAAGAAAATTGTCATCAACAACGTGCTGGCCGCCGATGTTGATGCTTTCTGCGACGCATGGAAGGTTGAAGGCCGCGACGAACGCAAGCTGTTACGCGCGATTGCAAAGCGCCCAGGCGCTCTGCGCTCTCTCTCCCATATTCTGCCGCTGGCCCATATCTATGCCAGTGGTAAAAGCGAGCCGGTTAACTCTGGCCACATTCATTCAGCAATGCTTGAACTGGGGCATGCTGAAATCGTGGAGGAATAATGCCGTGATTAGTGAACTGATCTCTTCTCATATTCAGCAAGCGATGGCAACAGAGGCGTTGTTGAACCAAAAAGGCTGTCTGGTTACGGAGTTTCGCCAGACCCGTTCACGTCCCGTTCTGGAGGTGTCATGTCCTCCGGCTGAACTGCTAAACAGTGCTGTGCGTATTGTTGAGCGTAACAATTCAGGTTCCCGCTCCGTGTGGGTAGCCAGTTTCAATGGTTGCCGGATTATCTGGAGATAATTTATGGATAAAAGCGATCGTATAACTCGCTATCTCAACTGGGTTCTCTATCTGGAAAAGGAGTTGGTCCCATTGACTACATACAAGTGCCCATGTTGTGTACTCGAAGTAAAAACAATGACAGCTGCATATGGGGAAAGCTGGAGTTCATTCACGTCCTGCCCATTTTGTGGCGGCGTTTATTACAAAATCGTAATGCATAACAGCGTTACTACTCAGATTATTTATCAGGAGAAAGATAATGGCATCAAAACCGAAACGCATTAAAGCCGCAGCGGCGAATTACGTATCTCAGTCTCGGGATGCGGTAATCACAGATATCCGTAAAATTGGTGACCTGCAGCGTGAAGCTACCCGGCTTGAATCGGCGATGAATGACGAAATCGCTGTTATTACCGAGAAATACGCAGGTCTTATCAAGCCGCTTAAAGCAGATGTCGAAACGCTTTCGAAAGGTGTTCAGGGCTGGTGTGAAGCCAATCGTGATGACCTGACCAGCAATGGCAAAGTCAAAACCGCCAATCTGGTGACTGGCGATATTCAGTGGCGTATCCGCCCACCGTCAGTCTCCGTTCGTGGGCCTGATGCGGTGATGGAAACACTGACTCGCCTGGGGTTGTCGCGTTTTATCCGAACTAAGCAGGAGATCAACAAAGAGGCCATCCTCAACGAGCCATTGGCAGTAGCTGGTGTGGCTGGTATTACAGTCAAATCGGGAATAGAGGATTTCTCAATTATTCCGTTTGAGCAGACTGCCGATATTTAAAGCATATATTTAATTAACTCTGTTTTATTTCGGCGCTTGCGTCAGGGATTCGTTCGCGCCGAATTCAGCAAAAGGAATATTTTATGACCGAACAACAATTAATTTCGATGATTATCGACCTGAAATCCTGGCATCAAAATCGCGTTGATAAATGCCAGATGATTATTGACAACAGGGACGCTGATATCTGTTTGCAAATGGGTGAATTAGGCGATAACGAGGTGATTGAATTTGGGGCTGACACCAAAGAAGCCCGTTTCATCCGAATTGGTGTCCAACTGGCACTTCTTCAGTTCCAGTCTTTCCCGATCACCATGAAACCGGCGGATGACAACATGGAGGATGAAGACGATGAATAAGCCTCATATTTTCGATGCTGCCCTGGCTATGTGGGGATATGACCGTCAGGTGCTGGCAACAGCTGAAGAATGTAATGAGTTAGCCGCTGCGTGCACTCGTTTTGTTAATCATAAAGCGAATGGCAACCGTATCGCCGAAGAAGCTGCCGACGTTGAAATTATGATTGAGCAGCTTCGCCACAATGGAATGAGTGACATGATTGACCAGCATAAATCCCGAAAAATGGCCCGTCTGTCTCAGCGCGTGGGGGCAGAGTTACCTGATGCCGTATTGCCTGTTTTCCAGTCTGTATCCAGCTTGCTTGAAGAGGCCATTGAGCAACTTGATTTGGCTCAGGCTCTCTATCAGGACAAACAATCCAGTAAGCGCCTGGCTGCTGCAAGAACTCGCCGCTGTATCGCCGTTCTGATGCATGCAGCACAAAGCATGATCCGCGAACAGCAACAGGCAGAACAGCGCCGGGGAGACAAATGATGATCGATGCAATCAAAGCCGTGCTGTCCGATAAGGGCGAAATGACCTGTCTGCAACTGGTCAGTGCGACGGGAACCAGTGCCCAGTTGCTTATCAAGGCGCTACGCAAAGCGGTGGCACGTTCCGAGCTGAAAGAGCGTAACGGTTATTACGACATTATCCGTAGCAAATCACCGGTGGCCGCTCGCCGCTCATTTGGATGGATTGAGGGTACTGAGATTCCCCGAAGTGTGATGTACCTGGCTTCCGGGCCACGGTCAGCTGAAACGGTGCTTGTTCTCGTTGAGCTTGATGACAAAAAGCAGATGCAGGGCTGGCCACAATTTGAAAGTGCATTAATCGACATTCGAATGGGGCATTTTCAGTGCGCCAGAACCGGGCAGATTATTACCCGAGATGTCCTTAGATACCTGCCTATTGATGTGCAAGGAGTTGCCTGATGGTAATCGTCATTGTTTGTTATATCGCTGGCGGCATATTGACCTTCATTCTCGTTGCTGCGCTGCGTGGAAGCGGAATTATGGATAAAGAGACTGATTCAATCAGCGCTCTGGTTGCGGCTGTAGCCTGGCCGTTCACTCTGATGGCGCTGATTGGGTGCATCACGCTCTGGTGGCTGTTTGATGTGCTGGAGCTGTTGTTTTTCGCTACCTCAACCTATTTCAGGAGTCGCAAATGACTACCACTATCACAAAGAAACAATGGCAAGGCATCCAAAATACACTTGGTGGTTTGTACAGCAGGGTTGAGTTTAAGTTGTCTTCAGGGGAAAAAATTGCAGTTTATAAGGCGATGGTCTCTGAGAATAAATTGGCGTTAATAGTCTGGATTGATGATACCCGCAGTGAAGCGTGGGGGTGGCCGTCACATAAAGAATTTCGCCCTGTAACAAAGGTTGTCTGGCGTCGTAAGACCTACAAACCAGGTGCGTCTATCATTCGCCGTGCATCAAAAACCAGAGACGGCAAGCGCTGGTTAAAACAGAAGGAAAATGCGCACCTCCATGAGGTAGTGGAGTACTGGGTATGTCATTTCAGCACCGCTGCATCGTTGGTTCGCCAGTTTAAGAAAATCGACGGGCTAGAGCTTGTTACACCACTGAGCGAGGTAATGGCTGATGCGTGCTAATACCATCAAACTGATCCACGTGGCGCGGCGTTCTCTGGGCCTTGACGATGAAACCTATCGCGTCTTTTTGGGCTCGGTTGTACCCGGTAAGAGAAGTTGCCGCGATATGAGCGCATCGCAGCTGCAGGCCGTTCTTGATGCACTGAAGGCGAGAGGATTTAAGCCTGTATCATCTAAACCTAAAGCATCATCAGGGATTGCCGGCAAAATTCGTGCGGTATGGTTCACCATGTACAATCAGGGGTTCGTCACCAGTAACGACACAACCGCGATTGATGCTTACGTTAAACGCATTACCCGCCAGCAGAACGGCGGCGAAGGAGTGGCAAAGCTGAACTGGCTGCGTGACGAGAAAGCCAGAACTGTTCTGGAAAGTCTGAAACGGTGGCATATGCGGTGCATGCTTGAGCGTTTACCTGACACCGGTATTAAACCAACTTACGACAGTGTATGTGAGCGTTACCAGAACATGTTGAGTATTTGCAAGGGGGCAAAATGAAACCAGAATCTAGCAACATTCGTGAGGTGTCGCACACTGAAGTTCATGCGGCCGAACTGATTGCAAGCGGTTGGCCAGAGGGGGTGGGGTAATTCACGATTTGTTAAAAAATACTGACCCTGTTTATCGTGTACCCGTCATTGCTGAGCTGGTTCGTGATTATAAATTTGAACTGATGTCAAAAATGAATCTGTACCGTGTTGTTTGTAATCTGGAAACAATCAAAACACAGGCTATGGCTGCTGGTGAATATGATGCTGCTGCAATTGCAGCAGCTCGATTGGCGGATCTATTACCTTCAGTCCCCCAGCCCTAATTTTTCTTTCAGCAATTTTTCGGCAAGCGCACTGCCGATCTTGCGCAGGAGGGCGACTGGAGCCTCCTGCGCTTCTTCTTTCAATTTTTCAAATACGGGGCGTTGATTTAATACAGCAGCAAAATCATGTCCCGCTTGTGTCAACCGTATTGGTTTGATTGCAAAATTCCATGAGATGCCTGTGCTTCTATGCGACGGATGTAGGCCTAATGATTCAAAGCCTGTCTCCAGTTTGAGACTACTGACGAACCCGTTCTCGGCCAGAAGTAGCAAGTGGGCAATCAATATGTTCTGTTCCTTCTCATCGATGTCAAACAGACCAAGTTCTTTAAGGGTGATGTAGGGTTCTGGAGATTCAATAAAACAATTTAGCAACTTCTTCATTTTATCAAGATCGAGTTTCATTCAACTATCTCACTGTTAGAAAATTATCCCGGCTCTTTGTGACCATGATGACGCCACGGGGAAACGTTATCAGTAAATGCTTTTCAAGCAAAACGGTGATAAATTTTAATCATTATTTTTAAGGGGGTTATATGAAGTATTTGTTAGCAATAGTCGTAATGGTAGTTAGTCTGGCCTCTTATGCGGCAGAGGAGTCGGGCAAGAAAGACCCTGCATCTGGCTTCTGGACATGTAACGGCATCAAGCTTCATATGGGCGTTGACCTGGTTTCCTGGCAGAATCTTGATGATGGTGATACCTATGTGCAGACAGAGCCGCCGTCACCAGAGAATGACAAAGAAATTTCTGTGCATGGAACTTCGTATACATTTGCTTCAATGCGTAACCCGGCAGTCATCAAGTTTTTTATAGTCGATAAATCGGGGAAAAAATTGTATCTCCATGACGATATAAAATTCTTCAAGCTTCACCCATGCAAACGTGACAGCTGATGTCATCAACAATCCCGCCAACGTGCGGGATTTTTTGTATACTGACTGTGCACTTACCTTGAGGAGGGTTTATGTCACAACAGTCGGAGCTTTTTGAACACGACCCGGCCATTCACCAGTTGCTTGACCATATCGACAATATCCCTGTCGGTGAGCTTGAGCACCAATGGCCACAAATGCTGGTTGCGCTTGTCGATGTGATGGAGGCAGAATTGAAGCGCCTCGGAATTGCT
>NZ_JBKDZH010000048.1:0-43730 GCF_047971185.1 Kluyvera sp. | reverse complement strand
GGCGTCAAAGGTGGCGCCGCCCCAGCACTCGAGCGAGCCGTAGCCGACGTCGTCGAGCTGTGCGGCGATGGGCAGCATGTCATCAAGACGCAGGCGGGTGGCAAACAGGGACTGGTGGGCGTCGCGCAGGACGACATCGGTAATGGCAACGGTCATGGGTTCCTCCGTGAATTAAACATGAAGACGGTGATGGTGAATGGCGGCGGCAATCACCGGCTTTAAGCGGGTGAAATCGTCCACGACGGGCGCGGCGCGGGGCGCGGGTGCGGCGACGGGCTCCGGGAAAAAGCGGGCAATGGCGGCAGACATCACGCGGATGGCGAAGATGAGCAGGAACAGGAAGATCAGTACAAATCCCATGCCGAGAAACATCAGGGTGAAGCCTTCACCTAATAGCAATGCATCTGTCATAAAATGACCTTTAAATGGAAGGCACAGTAATGGCGCGTTTAAAGAATAAATAGGTAAGAGCGGATTCCCCCGAATCACCCCAGAGCCGAGTCTTTTATTTACTCACTAAACAACAGCCATTACTGTGCAGTTTTCTTATTTAATAAAGCTTACGTGTTGACAAATTTCGTCAGCGACAATCTCTTTGCGCTGATTAAAGATGATTTTATTTTCTTCAAATAAGTTATTGCCATGGGTATCAATTGACACAATCAATGGACCGAATTCTTTTACCCGACATACCCACAGCGTTTCAGGCATCCCCAGGTCGCGCCACTGTGCATCTTCAATTTCTTCAACACAGACCGCAGCAACCACCGCGCAACCCGCAGGGAATACGCAATGCAACGCCTTATGCTCAGCACAGCCTTCTTCAGTGCCTTTCCCCATCCCGCCTTTGCCAACAATCAGCTTCACGCCCGTTTTGGCAATAAACTCTTTTTCAAATTTTTCCATTCGCATACTGGTGGTCGGGCCAACGGAAACCATTTCGAATTTATCATCAGCGCCCTTAATCGGACGAACAATAGGGCCAGCATGTAAAATAGCGCCACCGTCAATATTCACGGGAAGTTCACGGCCGCCTTCAATTAAACGACGATGCGCCACATCGCGACAGGTAACAATATGACCATTGAGATAAATAATATCACCGGCCTTAATATCGGCTAAATCTTCATCTTTAATTGGCGTAGTCAGAATTTTTTTTGTCATCAGAAATTTACTCCGGAGTGGGAGGTAATGGTGTAGTTCAAATCTTTATCAAAAACGATATGCCCTTTACGATGCGACCAGCAGCCGACATTGACCGCCACACCAATCGTGGAAGGATGGCGTGCGGTGTTTTCAATATTCACGCCCATCACAGAAGTGTTACCAGACATACCCTGTGGCCCCAGGCCAATTTTGTTAATCCCGTCTTCCAGCATTTTCTCCAGCGACGCCGCACGCTCGTTTTCATTGTGCGAACCCACCGGGCGCATCAGCGCTTTTTTGGATAGCAGCGCCGCGGTTTCTACCGAGGTCGCGACGCCCACGCCAACCAACAGCGGCGGGCACGCATTCAGGCCGTAGCTGGTCATCACATCCAGCACGAAACGGGTGACACCTTCATAGCCCGCCCCCGGCATCAGCACCATTGCCTTTCCTGGCAAAGAGCAACCGCCACCGGCCATGTAGGTATAAATGCTGCATTGGTCGGACTCAGGAACAATCTCCCAGAATACCGTCGGCGTACCTTTACCCACGTTTTTCCCGGTGTTGTATTCGTCAAAAGTCTCAACGCTGTTATGGCGCAGCGGGGAATCAACCGTTGCTTTGATCACCGCTTCGCGCAGCAGCGCTTCAAGTTCGCCAATCAGCGGAAAGTTTGCTCCGCACTCCACCAGGAACTGAATCACGCCGGTATCCTGACAGGAAGGACGATCCAGCTCTTTCGCCAGCCGTTGGTTATCAAACATGGTGGTGAAGATAACGTTCGCCAGCTGGCTGATCTCTTTGGTCTGCAATTCTTCTAATTTTGCAGTGACATCATCAGGCAGCACTTTGCCGGTATATCCCACGAATTTGGCCATCACATTGGTCATGTGCGATATCTGTTCGCTTTTGCTCATAAATACTCCTTGGTCTGAACAGCGTCCGTCTAATTACGGATGAAAAGGGAAAAGGATTGGCAGCAGGATCAGGCTGACAATGGTTGAAACGATAATCAGGGGGATACCGGCCCTGGCGTAGTCGACAAATTTATAGCCACCCGCGGAGAGCACCATCATGTTGGCGGGCATGCCGATAGGAGTTGCGTAGGCGCAGGAACCGCCAATGACCGTCGCCATCAGAACCGCACGCGGGTCGGCGCCCATGCCTGCGGCAATCGACAAACTCACCGGTACCAACAGCGCTGTCGTTGCGGTATTGGACATAAAGTTGGTCATCACAACGGATAAGGCGAAAACGGCAATCAGCAACATGAACGGCGAGGAGTTTTGCCCCAGCATGCCAATCACATAGTCCGCAACCAGCTTGCCTGCCCCGGTCATTTCCAGCGCTTTTGCCAGCGCCAGGGTGCCGCCAAAGATAAAAATGGTCTGGGAGTCAATGGCTTTATAGGCCTGTTTTTCCGTGAGTACGCCGCTCACGACCAGCACAAGAGCGCCAATACAGCCGATCACGGCCAGGCTGACACCGATCTTTTTCTCAAAGATCATGCCGAGGATCGTTGCGATCAACACCACCAGCGAGAGCAGTTGTTTCCACTGTGGAACATGGCTGTAGTCACGTTGCTCCCCGACGCTCCCCACCTCACCGCCGGTCGCATTATTCGGCAGAAAGCGATAGCCAATGGTCAGGAAGTAGAGAATGCCGCAAATGAGCATCGGGAGGCCGATTTTTGCGTATTCAAAAAAGCCAAAACCGCCGCCAATATTCTGTAGCGCAGACTGCGCGATAAGATTGCCCGGCGCGCCAATTAACGACAGGTTACCGCCCAACGCAGCGGCGAAAACCAACGGCATCAGTAGACGAGAACGTGAGAAGCCCGATTTTGCCGCCACGCCGATCACCACCGGAATCAAAACCGCAGCGGTGCCGGTGTTAGAGAGGACGCCAGACATCAAGCCCACCACCACCATAATGGTGAAGATCAGCTGTTTTTCTGTTTTCGCGAAGCGCGTGATGACGCCGCCCACTTTGTTTGCCATGCCGGTCTCGAACAACGCACCGCCCACGATGAACATCGCAACGAACAGGATGACGTTAGTGTCGATAAAGCCAGCAAAGGCCTGTTTGATATTCAGAACGCCGGTGATAACTAAGGCCACGCAGACAATCATGGAAGTGACGGCCAGCGGCACTTTTTCCCATACAAACATGACGATAGCGAACACCAATAAACATAGGGTAAGGGTAATGGGTTCCATAGTTATAATTATCCAATCAATGATATATGATATTGTATCCAATACTGACGAGGAGAAATTATTCCCATACAAAAAATAAGTCAAATCGTTTCTCAGGAAAGATGCTGGAGTGGGATCTACATCAAGATCGTAGTTGGATCGTTACTGGAGGTGATTAATAGAATTGAAGAATCGGTTGAAGCGCCTGCGATGCTCACGCAGGCGAAAAGATCAGGCAGAAGGGTCGCCGACATAGCGGGTCAGCATATTCTCCATCGAGCGAATAATGTGTTCGCGCATGCGCTGGCGAGCCAATGTTTCGTCATGAAGTTCAAGGGCTTGCAGAATACTTTTATGTTCCTGAATGGAAATCACGGCATACTCTTCTTCGGTGACCTTATGGCCCATCGACAGGCCGTTCCACATGTTACAGAGCAACATTTTCATTTTTTCGTTGCCAGCAACATTCCATATTTCCATGTGAAATGCCTGATTCAGGTCGGAGTATTCCGCCGAGTTATTTTCCGCCAGGGCCTTTTCAGCAGCATAATGTACCTCGGCTATCCGCGAGATATCGGTGCCGGGACGAGAAGCTTTAGCCACCGCCTCGCTTTCTAACAGCGCGCGAATTTCATAGTGTTCACGGATCGTTTGTTCATTGATGCCCAACACCACCGCCCCTTTATTAGGGCGCACTTTTATCAGCCCATCCGCCGCCAGAATTTGAAACGCCTCGCGCACTGGCATACTGGACACGCCAACCATGCCGGCAATGCCTTCTAACGTAATCTCCTGCCCTTCCACTAGCTCCCTCGAAAGAATCGCTTTACGCAGCACCGCCGCGACCTGTTCTTTCGCTGAAAGAAGCTTAATCTTCCCTAACTTAGGCTTCTGCACTTTCCCAATCCTTCATATGTTGACGCATTATTTCTGCTAAAGAGAGGAAATAACGCTGCGTAACTTGCCCAATCTCATCACGCCGCCCCTGGCGTATGACGTCAGCCAGTTCAGCAAATAGCTGGGCTGACTCCTGATTATCTTTTTTCAGATGCAAAATAACATAAGAGACATAGCCGTCCAGGAACTGCTGATACACCTTTTCCAGATAGCGGTTATTCACATAAGAAATCAGCATCGCATGACACTCCAGCTCGCAGGATTTGTCTTCTGCAACGGCCAGCGCTTGCGCACGTATCAGGAGGGCATCGCCGACTTCACTGGGTATCAGCGAAAACATTTCGGCGGCCATCGCGGCAATCACGCGAAAAATATGACTCACGCGATCGGCCTCAAGATGCGCGACCTGCATGTGCCTGTTGGGCAGTCGGATTAAAAAACCTTCCTGTTCGAGTGACTGTAGCGCTTCTCGAACCGGCATTCGTGAAAGACCGAGCTGCTCCGCAATACTTTCCTGCGCGAGTTCTTCTCCCGCTTTTATATTGCCGGAAAGAATTTCATAGCGAAGCATTTGCGTAATGTGATCGCGAGTTTGCGTTCTTTGGATCTTTTTCACGACGTTCTCGTTAATAACCGATAAGACGTGGGGAGTTTAGCAGATTTAGTGCTTGATTTCGTGGCTTGTTTACAGCCAAAGAAGCCGGAGCAAAAGCCCCGGCATCGGGCAGGAACAGCTTATTTATTAATAAAATCTTCACCCAGCTGAATATCTTTTCTCAGCGTATCGAGCATGCCTTCCAGCGCCTGCTGTTCGTAAGCGCTCAGTTTGCCGATCGACTGGCGTTCTTCAATCCCGTTTTTACCTAACAGCAGCGGCTGCGAGAAGAAGCGCGCGTACTGGCCGTCGCCTTCGACATAGGCGCATTCAACCACGCCCTTCTCGCCCTGCAGGGCGCGAACCAGAGACAGTCCGAAACGCGCCGCCGCCTGGCCCATGGAGAGCGTCGCCGAACCACCACCCGCCTTCGCTTCCACCACTTCGGTGCCGGCGTTCTGGATGCGTTTAGTCAGGTCATTCACTTCCTGTTCGGAGAAGCTCACGCCCGGGATTTGCGACAGTAGCGGCAGAATGGTGACGCCAGAGTGGCCGCCAATAACCGGAACTTCCACATCGCCGGCGCTTTTGCCTTTCAGCTCCGCCACAAAGGTGTTAGAGCGGATGATATCCAGCGTGGTCACGCCGAACAGTTTGTTTTTGTCGTACACGCCCGCCTTTTTCAGCACTTCGGCGGCAATCGCCACGGTGGTATTCACCGGGTTGGTGATAATACCAATACAGGCTTTCGGCGTAGTTTTGGCAATTTGCTGCACCAGGTTTTTGACAATCCCGGCGTTAACGTTAAACAGATCGGAGCGATCCATGCCGGGCTTACGCGCCACCCCGGCAGAAATCAGGACAGCATCTGCCCCTTCCAGCGCGGGCGTCGCGTCTTCACCGGAGAAACCTTTGATTTTGACATCAGTAGGAATATGGCTGAGATCGACTGCCACACCCGGCGTGACGGGGGCAATATCATAGAGGGAGAGTTCTGAACCTGAAGGCAGTTGGGTCTTTAGTAGTAGGGCAAGCGCCTGGCCAATACCGCCGGCGGCACCAAGGACTGCGACTTTCATCCTAAACTCCTTATTATGGTTAATGACTTTCAGGTAACAACCTGTCGTGGACCGCATAAACCAACGCAGGAGATACCCGTTGTTACTCCGTTGCGGCGACCTTAATTCACAAGGTAAATAATTACAATATAATTGCTTACAGAATGCGGGCCATTCAACAGCATCCGCACTACTCCCAGAAAAAGGCCTGACTACGAAACCAAATTTTCATCAACTATCGATTACAATATACCCAGCATGTTGCGTAAAACAACAGCAATTTAATAACATTTCATTTACTTTTAACTTATTTAGATCCCGTGATATAGGCATGTTTCTTAGGTCTAATTTTTGCTAAAATTCGGCCTTTCTCTATCTGGCATTGCCTCCTGGAGCAAATTATTTTGCATAAAAATTCACCTATATGCATAATAATGTTAATTTCACCACCATACTCGGGTGACTTATGCGAAGTTCAACTAAACAAGAAGAATTAGTTAAAGCCTTTAAAGCGTTACTGAAGGAAGAAAAATTTAGCTCTCAGGGCGAAATTGTTCAGGCCTTACAGGAAGAAGGCTTCGATAATATTAACCAGTCCAAAGTGTCGCGTATGCTGACCAAGTTTGGCGCCGTGCGTACCCGCAACGCCAAAATGGAGATGGTGTACTGTCTGCCCGCTGAGCTGGGCGTACCCACCACCAGCAGCCCGTTGAAAAATCTGGTGCTGGATATCGACTACAACGATGCGGTTGTGGTTATCCACACCAGCCCGGGCGCTGCGCAGCTGATTGCACGTCTGCTGGATTCACTGGGTAAAGCGGAAGGTATCCTCGGCAGCATCGCCGGTGATGACACCATTTTCACCACGCCGGCGCGCGGCTTCACCGTTAAAGATCTTTACGAGGCCATTCAGGTTCTGTTCGAGCAGGAGCTGTAATCCCTCTTCCTTTCTCCTCTGGTCTGCCAGAGGAGCTGCTTTTCCCGTCAATCCCCACAGCTTCTACTCTCGTTTCGTTAGCATTAAGTGCGATTTTCTGGCTAAAAACATAGATTCAGTGAATATATCTATTTTTAACCGCACGAAAAATCAAATTCCTCTACATGTTTGATTCTACGCATTATTTCTACACAACTTTGCCAAAATGTGCATTTTTTTATACACAAATGTTCTAAAAATGACGCTTCCTGACAGGTAATTACCCAAGAAACAATTAGCGGGGTATTAATATTTCATGTGATTAGTGTATACTTAATTTCGTGATGAGGGTCACAAAACAAAGACCTTCCAAAAAAATTCGACGAGGTAAGTATCATGAAAATCAAAACAACAGTTGCCGCTCTGAGCATCCTTTCCGTTATCTCTTTTGGCGCATTTGCCGCTGACTCCATCAGCAGCGATCAGGCCCAGGCGCGTCAGTCAATCGGCACCGTTTCTATCGGTTCCGTCGGTTCATCCCCGATGGATATGCACGAAATGCTGAACAAAAAAGCGGAAGAACAAGGCGCTTCATCCTATCGCATCATTGAAGCCCGTACCGGCGCCAACTGGCACGCAACGGCTGAACTGTACAAATAAGTCCAGCACGTCAGCAGCGTAAAAAAGTGAATGACCCAGCGGTCCCAGGAATCGGAAATAACATCCTCTCACCGCTGAAGAATAAAGAATCAGGTGAGGAGTAAAATATTATGAAAAGCGCAATGATTATCGCATCCCTTGGTCTGGCCTCCGTACTGTCTTTCGGCGCAAGCGCCGCAGTACACCAGGTGAACGCCGACCAGGCACAGAATTTACAATCTGTCGGCACCGTATCTGTCTCTCAGATCGGTAGCGACCCGATGGATATGCGCAGCGCGTTAGCCGCCAAAGCCGAAAAACAAGGCGCCAGCAGCTACCGCATTATTGAAGCCCGTACCGGCGACCATTGGCACGCTACGGCTGAGCTGTACAAATAAACCCTCGTCGTCTTGTCCGACGACTTGCCCTCGCCGTTATGCGAGGGCTTTTTTATGCGCGCGAAACGTTAAAACGCAGCATCCCTTCCAGCTCTTCTTCCGCTTCATCGAACAGCAGAATCAGCGCGCCGTAGCGACGGCGCTGCTTCTCATCCAGATGAATAAATTCGATCTCCAGCGGTAACGGCATTGTCGCGCCGGTGACCACATCCCAAAGCGCATCTAAATCGTGTATCGACTCCCGATCGAGGGCAAAGAGTCGAGCGAACTCCCGGTAAAAATCGCCCTGATCCTCTATCTCGTCAAAATCAAAAGTATAGATTTTCATCTCACGCCCTCTCCCATCGTGCAAACTAAAGCCCCCCAATGTGTAGCGTTTTCACCTCAAGGTACTCTTCCAGCCCCAGCACCGAGCCTTCACGCCCCAGGCCGGACTCCTTCACGCCGCCAAACGGCCCCAGTTCGGTCGAGACCGCGCATTCGTTAATCCCAATCATCCCGCTCTCTAACGCCTGCGAGACGCGGAACACCCGCGACAGATTCTGCGTGTAGAAATAGGCGGCCAATCCGTAGGGGGTATTATTCGCCCGGCGAATAACGTCGTCTTCATCACCAAAACGGAAGCAGGCCGCCAGCGGGCCAAACGTCTCTTCCTTCGCCAGCAGCATCTCTTCCTGGCAGTCGCCCAGCACCGTCGGCTGCCAGAAGTTACCGCCCAGCTCATGCGGCTCCCCGCCGACCAGCACCTTCGCGCCTTTTGAGACGGCGTCTTCCACGTGCTCACGCACCTTTTTCACCGCCGACGCTTCAATCAACGGGCCGATCACCACGCCGTCGTCCAGCCCGTTACCCACCTTCAGCGCCTTCACGGCAGCAGCAAGCTGGCTGGTAAAACGTTCATAGACGCTGTCGTGGATATAAAAACGGTTCACGCTGACGCACACCTGCCCGGCGTTACGGAACTTGTTAGCCACCGCCCCTTGTACCGCCGCGTCGATATCCGCATCCTCAAACACGATATACGGCGCATTACCGCCCAGTTCCATCGACACCCTCTTCATGGTTTCCGCCGCGTTGCGCACCAGCGTTTTCCCCACCGACGTCGAGCCGGTGAAGGAAATTTTACGCACCTCGTGGCTGGCCATAATGGCGTCGCTGATCTCCGGCGTATTACCCGCGACGGCGTTCAGCACGCCGTCAGGGATCCCGGCCTTCTTCGCCAGCGCCAGCAGCGCGAACGCGCAAAGCGGGGTGTTATTGGCGGGTTTAATCACCCCGGTACAGCCTGCGGCCAGCGCCGGACCGAGCTTACGGGTCAGCATCGCCATCGGGAAGTTCCACGGGGTGATGGCCGCCACCACGCCAATGGGTTCACGCGTGGCCAGAATCCGCGAACCGGGTTTCACCGGCGGGATAATTTCCCCATTCGCTCGTTTACCCTGTTCGGCAAACCACTGAATAAAGCTCGCCGCGTAGTCCACTTCGCCTTCCGCCTCTTTCAGCGGCTTGCCCTGCTCAAGGGTCATCAGGCGCGCCAGCCAGCTTTTGTTTTCGAGAATCAGCTGATACCAGCGGTAAAGCAGTTCCGAGCGCGCTTTCGCCGTTTTCGCTCGCCACTGGGGGAACGCTTTGGCGGCGGCGGCAATCGCCTGCTCGGTCTCTTTCTGCCCGGCCTTCGCGACCTTTGCCACCACCTCGCCCGTCGCCGGGTTCAGCACGTCAAAGGTGGTGTCGAGATGACGCCATTCACCGTTTACCAGATAGCCGGTTTGAAAAAGGTCATTGTCCTGTAGCGCTTGCGTGGTCATTACACCCTCCTGAAAAGTGTTTCCAGTTAAGTATAGTCAGCGCTTTTGCGGGGATAGGTGAGATGGGGAAAGTTCCGGTGCCAGCAGGCACCGGGGAGTCTGTTAGTTAATGGTCAACGCGCTCTGATATTTATGCAGCATCGCCACCAGCCGCTCAACAGGCTGAGTTACCTGCGCAGGCGCTTCCCAGACGCGTAGCTTATCCTGATAAACGCTCAATTCGTCCAGCAGCCGCGAGAAGTAGTAGTGGCGTTTATTGTCGCTGCTGGCTGAAATGACCTTATCGGCGGTACGACGCAGCTGGCGGTGGAACGCCGAGAGATCGTCATTCACCGGGATCGGCGCATCGCGCAGGCGCTGGTGCGCGATAATCAGCGTCAGCGCCAGGCGGAACTTGGCAACGTCGCCGGGGAATTTGTTGAGCAGTAAAAACAGCTGCTGATACAGCGCCGGCAGATGGTTCTCTTTGCGCCGCGCCATATTGGTGGTCATCGCCGAGACGGCGGCAAACACAAACTGGTTAAGCAGCACGCGGCCGGTACGCAGGCGCGAGTTATCGCGAATCAGCAGAATGACTATCAGCGCCATAAAGCAGCCGACAATCTGCCCCAGCGCGCTGTCGAGGAACTGGCTGAAGTGGAAGGTCATCGGGTTATCCAGCACCAGAATGTTGATGGTACTGGCCAGCGCACCGAGCGAGCCAAGCCGCCTTTTCTGCACCTCAATGCCAATAAAGAAGCACATCACCGCCAGGCTCAGGCACAGCAGGAACATACTTTGCTGGGTGGCGGGCATGATCACCAGGAAGTACAGCGCCCCAATCGGCAAGGCCGCAATCGTCCCGTAGAGGAAGTCTATCGCCACCATACGCGGGTTCGGTAAACGCATCGCCAGCGAGGTGACCACGGCGATCATCACCATCGCCCCGCTGCCGGAAGTCCAGCCGGTCCACAGCCAGAACAAAATGCCCAGCGCGCAGGAGACGGTGGTACGCCAGAAGTTGACCATCGCGTGATGGCGTTCGGCGGATTCCGGACGCACCACCACTTCGCTTTGCAGAATTTCTTCTTCGCGGACGCTGATTTTGGCGTTACCCACCACGCCGCGCCTGAGCAGCAGATAGCGCGTGGCCGCCCCCACCCAGCTGTAGATGGTCACTGGCGTGTCGTGTTCACCGGTCCACGCCAGCACCCGGCGCATGCGCTTCAGCTGGCGATGCACGTCCTGCACCGTCTCTACCGGTTCTTCAAACAGTTCGCGGTAGGCGTCCGTGACCAGCTCCGGGCGCGAGTTCTGCATGATAAAGGTTTCAACCGCCTGGGTGATCATCGTCAGCGAAACGGTATTCAGCGCTTTCAGGCGGCGGTTAGCGCGCGTCCAGCGTGAAGACTCCATGTTCAGATTGCTGCGCATCCCTTCCAGCGCGGTGGCGCGGCGCACCAGCGCCAGCCAGGCGCGATCCATCTCATCGCTGTCGCCGTGCTTAATGCACAGCTGCATCAGGCGATAGTGATCGATCAGCATGGAATCTAATTCGTTATCGATCTCTTTTTTGATCGAACGCGGCGAGAACAGCAGATCGGCGACGATCGCGCAGACGATACCGATCACGATCTCGCTACAGCGCTCAACCGCGAACTGCGGCGTCAGCAGCGGCTCAGTCTGAATAGTGATAACGATAATCAGCGCCGTATAGCCGGAAAGGCCCCAGGCGTATGAGTTTTCGACGCGCACCAGCGACGAGATCCAGGTACAGAAACCGGCCCAGATGCTGCACACCAGCAGCATTAGCAGCGGCGCGCGGATCATGGTGATAATAATCACCAGCGCGGCGATACAGCCGATAAAGGTACCGACGATACGCAGCATCCCACGATAGCGAATCGCTCCCGCGTAGGGTTCTCCCCCGGCGGCAAAGGCCGGGCCCGCCGCCACGATAGCCGCGGTCAGCACCGCCCAGCGGGGCGTTTCAAGCTGAAAGTGAAAGCCGACAAACAGCGCCAGCACCACCGCGCAGGCCAGCTTGATGGCAAAGCGGATATGCTGGTTGGCAATACTGAAGATGCCCATAGCGATTAACCGAATTCACGCAGGCGCAGTGCCAGTTTCTGGAAGAAGGTCATGTGGCTGGCGTCGCGATCTTTCGCACCGGTGATCACCACCGTGGCGGTGGTGCCCGCAGGCCACAGGTTACCCGGTTCATCATCAAGATGAATACGGACCGGCACGCGCTGGGCCAGACGCACCCACTCCAGGTTGGAATCGACGGTCGCCATCCCTTTGCTATCGACGCTACTGCTGGCGTTGGTGACGCCGGCCGCCACGCTATCGACGGTCCCTTTCAGCACGCGATTGCTGCCCAGCGGCGTAACTTCCGCCCGGTAGCCGGGGCGCACGCCTTCCAGCTTGGTCTCTTCCAGATAGGCCATCACGTAGAAGGAGTGCTGTTTCACCAGCGCTACCGCCGTGGAGCCACGGGTAATAAACTCACCGGCATAGACGTTCAGGTTGGTCACCCAGCCGTCTGCCGGCGCGCGGATCACGGTACGATCGAGGTCCAGGCGCGCGAGATCGCGGGTCGCCTGGGCTTTCGCTAACTGATGCAGAACGGTTTGCAGCACGTTGTTAGACTGGTCGATTTCTTCGCGCGACATCGCGCTTACGCCCAGCTTGTTACGACGCCCGGCTTCCCGGCTTTTCTCTTCGGCCAGCGCCTGATAGTAGGAGACATCGGCTTCGGCTTCGGCCAGCGCCTTCTGGTAGCGCGGCTGGTCAATGACAAACAGAACCTGATTTTTACTAACCAGTTGGTTATCCTTGACCTGCACGCCGGTAATCAGGCCCGAAACGTCGGGGGCGATGGCGACCACGTCCGCGCTAAAGCGGGCGTCGCGGGTCCAGGGGGATTCGGTGTAATAGACCCAGGCGCGGAAAATTGCGATGAACGCCAGGATAACCAGTATCACCGTAATAGCGGTGCGGGAGATATTTCTTGTTAGTGTTTTCACATCTACCTCAAACGAACAAACGTGATATCAGATAAAAAAGGCAGCAATACAGTGCGGTGTTGAACAACGCGGGATGCCAGACAAAATCGTAGATCCCGGTTGGCGTCAGCACTCGACGCACCAACCAAAAAATGGCGAGCGATAAGAGCAGCTCAAAGAAGATCGGCGGAAAAGAGAGACCGAAAATCACGATGACAGGAAACAGGCTCATGTTGACCTTACTAGACTAGCGTGCAGGTGAGAGTGGAACTTTAGTTATTCAACTAACAGTATATTAACGTAACTGTTATCGCCTTATCTACATAGTGTGATGCAAATCACTTTTAAGCCAGAGTGAACAATGGAACGACTAAAACGGATGTCGGTGTTTGCCAAAGTTGTTGAGCAAGGCTCCTTTACCGCCGCGGCTCGGCAGCTACAAATGAGCGTTTCTTCCATCAGTCAGACTGTCTCTAAACTGGAAGATGAGCTTCAGGTCAAGCTGCTTAACCGCAGTACGCGGAGCATTGGGTTAACCGAAGCCGGTAAAATTTACTACCAGGGCTGCCGCCGAATGCTGCACGAAGTCCAGGACGTTCATGAACAGCTTTACGCCTTCAACAACACGCCGATCGGTACGCTACGCGTCGGCTGCTCTTCAACTATGGCACAAAATGTCCTCGCCAGGATCACCGCCGATATGTTGAAAAAATACCCCGGCCTTACCGTAAACCTGGTCACCGGGATCCCGGCGCCGGACCTGATTGCCGACGGGCTGGACGTGGTGATCCGCGTCGGCGCGTTACAGGATTCCAGCCTCTTCTCCCGCCGTCTGGGCGCGATGCCGATGGTGGTGTGCGCCGCAAAAAGATACCTGCAACACGCGGGCGTGCCGGAAAAACCCGCCGACCTCGCCAACCACTCGTGGCTGTAGTACAGCGTGCGGCCGGATAACGAGTTTGAGCTGGTCGCCCCGGAAGGGATCTCTACGCGCCTGATCCCCGAAGGGCGCTTCGTGACCAACGATCCGATGACGCTCACCCGCTGGCTTTCCGCTGGCGCAGGGCTGGCCTACGTGCCGCTGATGTGGGTGATCGACGAGATCAACCGCGGCGATCTGGAGATCCTGCTGCCGCGCTATCAGTCCGATCCGCGCCCGGTTTACGCGCTCTATACCGAAAAGGATAAGCTGCCGCTGAAGGTGCAGGTGTGTATTAACTATCTGACCGATTACTTCGTGGAGGTGGCGCGAATTTATCAGAGTATGCGCGGGCGCGGAGAAGAGAACGAGATGGTGCGGTAATATCGCGCCCGCGTTACGCGGGCGCGTGAGTGATTACGCCGTGCCGCCAACGGTCATGTTATCCACCTTCAGCGTCGGCTGACCCACGCCCACCGGCAGGCTCTGGCCTTCTTTACCGCACACGCCAACGCCGTTATCCAGCTTCAGGTCGTTACCAACCATCGACACCTGCTGCATGGTTTCGATGCCGGAACCAATCAGCGTGGCCCCTTTCACCGGCTTAGTGACCTTACCGTTTTCAATCAGGTAGGCTTCCGACGTTGAGAAGACGAATTTCCCGGAGGTGATATCCACCTGGCCGCCGCCAAAGTTCGGCGCATACAGGCCGTATTCGACGGATTCGATAATTTCCTGCGGCGTCGATTTGCCCGCCAGCATGTAGGTGTTGGTCATACGCGGCATCGGCAGGTGCGCGTAGGATTCGCGGCGGCCGTTACCGGTTGGCGCCACGCCCATCAGGCGCGCGTTGAGTTTGTCCTGCATGTAGCCTTTCAGAATGCCGTTTTCAATCAGCACGTTGTACTGGCCCGGCACCCCTTCATCGTCAATCGCCACGGAGCCGCGACGATCGCCAATCGTGCCGTCATCGACAATAGTACAGAGTTCAGACGCCACCAGCTGGCCCATCTGGCCGCTGAAGACCGAAGTGCCGCGACGGTTGAAGTCGCCTTCCAGACCGTGGCCGACCGCTTCGTGCAGCAGTACGCCCGGCCAGCCCGCGCCGAGCACTACCGGCAGCGTTCCCGCTGGCGCAGCCACCGCCGACAGGTTCACCAGCGCCATGCGCACCGCTTCTTTCGCCCAGGCATCGGCGCGCACTTCGCCGTCGAGATCGGCAAGGAAGTAGTCATAGCCAAAACGACCGCCGCCGCCGCTGGCGCCGCGCTCGCGTTTACCGTCTTCTTCTACCTGCACGCTTACCGACAGACGCACCAGCGGGCGAACGTCCGCCGCCAGGGTGCCGTCGGTTGCCGCGACCAGAATCAGCTCATAGACGCCGGTCAGGCTGGCGGTCACTTCCTGCACGCGGGAATCAGCGGCGCGCGCGACGCTGTCGACGCGGCGCAGAATATCCAGCTTCTCTTCGCGGGTCATGCTTTGCAGCGGGTCGAGCGAAGTGTACAGCGCCGGGTGCTCAACCGCGCCCAGGGTTTGCACTTTACCGTCGCCCGCTTCGCGCACAATGGTACGCGCCGCCTGCGCGCTCTGCTCCAGCGCCAGCAGGCTAATCTGGTCGGCGTAGGCAAAGCCCGTTTTCTCGCCGCTGACCGCGCGCACGCCGACGCCCTGGTCGATATTGTAGGAGCCGTCTTTGATGATGCGGTCTTCTAAAACCCAGGATTCATGATAGCTGGACTGAAAATAGAGATCGCCATAGTCCAGACGGCGCTCCGTGAGTTGACCAAGAATGGCAAACAGGTCCTGATGATTCAGGCCGTTCGCCGCCAGCAATTGTTCACTTACCAGGTTTAGACTCATTATTTCGCTACTCTTTAAGGCCCGCATGCGTTAAGCATAGCGGGCCGATATTCCGGGTGTTTGTCGTATGAGATTGAGGCAATTCAAGGCTTGCGTCAAATCACGGCTATTTGTTGCTACGCGCCTGGCGCAGCACTTCGTTAATTTGCGGCTTGTCGATCGGGCCGGTGATGCGATAGCGCAGGATCGAGACCTTATTCCACAGCGGCCCCAGCACTTTGGTGGCGGCAAACACCGCCGCGCCGATAATCGGGTTCACCGCAAAGGCGGTGGCAACGCCGACCGTCGCCGAGATTTCCGGCGCGACAATCGCTTCCATATTCAGCTCACGGCGCACCAGGTTAACCGAACCTTTCATCGCGATATCCGCCTCCAGGCCGTCCACCAGCGTGTCATCGGTGTTCAGCACGCCGTCTTTAATCCACGCGGTGCTGCGGATGGAGTCAAAGTAGAAACCTTCGCTGAAGGTGTCGCTAAAGTCAAAACGCAGCTTACGCAGCAGCGCATCAACGCTCAACAGACGCAGCAGCTGCCCGGCGTGGCCGGTAGAAATATCGGTGAACTGCCCTTTGCTGAGACGCGATTTGAGAATGCCGTTCAGCGAAGCGACATCCGGCTGCCACGGCTTATCGCGCCAATGTAAATCGTAGTCTACATCAACGGACGCGTCGCGGATCGGCGTGGAAACGCCGAAGAAGGCCACCGCATCGTCCACGTTGTTGCCGTGAACTTTGCCCTTCAGCGACGTCCGCTGGCCGGAAGGCGCGTTAACCCATACGCCGTCGGCGGTGAGTCGCCCAAAACCGGTATCGATCAGGCCATTAGCCAGCGAAAGCGTATCGCCTTTCACGCTGAAATCACCGTCGATGCGCCCGTATTTCTGCCCCCACAGCCAGCATTCGGCGCAGCGCAGCTGGAGATCCGGCCAGCCGTGGAAGTCGATGGCGCTGCTGCTGGCGGAGCCACCCGTGCTTTCCGTACTCGCCGTCTGCGTCAGCGGATTCGCCGACGGGTTGTAGTAGAGATAGCGCACCGCGGCCTGCCACGGCGAGTTGTTTTTCATCGTCAGGCTGGCGTTAATTTCACGGCCCTGCGCTTCCACTCGCGTACCGTCAGCGGTGGGTTTTGACACCAGGCTGAGGTTGTTCCACTGCTGGCCCGCAAAGGCCAGAGACGGCGTGCGCAGCGTGACG
Organism: Kluyvera sp.; assembly: GCF_047971185.1. Lineage (GTDB taxonomy): Bacteria > Pseudomonadota > Gammaproteobacteria > Enterobacterales > Enterobacteriaceae > Kluyvera. The sequence goes on along the minus strand of NZ_JBKDZH010000048.1, from coordinate 27,113 downwards.
CTTTGCGGGAAAGAAGCCGCCGAGCTCACGCTATCCGCCGCGCCGCGCTGGAACAACGCCAGCCACTGCGCGCCGTCCATCGGCGGTAAATTCAGCTCAATCCCCGGCGTCTGCGGCAGCGGCGGCACCGTCCGGCTGTCCGACGCCCAGATAGCGCTCTCCAGCGCCAGCCTGTTACCCAGCAGCCAGCGGCTGTTGATGTGGTTGCTCGCTCCAACGTTACCGGTCAGGTCGAAGCGATGCAGATTACCGTCTACGTTAATGTTGAGCGGCAGCGCCTGCCCCGCCGCTTTGTTGGCCGGAGACGGTAAGTTACTGCTCACATTCTGTAGATCGCCGGTAATCCCCACCTTGTAGGTGGCGCTACCGTGATACGGCAGCTCAATCGCCACGTTGCCTTTCCACGGCACGCTGCCCTTCAACGCATCGTTGAGCTGTTTCGGCAGCACGCCCATTTTAACGGGCTGCCAATCGGCCTGCATATTCACGCCAACCTGATACGCCTTCGCCCCTTCGGTGGTGGTGAAATCGACATTCAGCGGCTGATTAAACCAGGTCGCGCTCAGCGGTTCGCTGGTCAGATTGCCGTTTTCAAAGCTGAACTGACCTTTCAGGTTATGCAGCGTGCTGTCCAGCGGCTTGATAAACAGGCTATTGTTGTTCAGCGCGACCTTACCTTTGGCGGTCACCAGCTCACCGTCGAGCGGGATATCGAGATGTAAGCGGGCGCTCACATCGCCGTCAATCTGCAATTCTTCAAGGGCCGCCGCCAGCGAATCGTTCAGCGGCGTCTGCTGGAAATAGGGTCCAACCGCCTTGCCCGGGCCGTTGATGTCGGCGTCGATCAGCAGCTTCTCTTTTTCGTAGTCCGGAATGGCCGCTTCAAGATGGCTGGCGGTCACCCCGCCGAGCGCGGCTTTATCGGCCTTCATCCATAGGCCATCGTTGATAAAGTTCAGCTCAATATCAAGGTTGGTCAGCGCAGGCCAATCCGGCTGGAAGGCGAAAGTGGCATCGCGCAGCGGAACGTAGACCTGGAACTGGCCTTCGTTGTGCTTATAAGGGAACAGATGCGGGTTGCCGCCGTACACCAGCGTAGCGTTTTCCGCCTTGCCGGCTTTGATCGCGCCGCTCAGGTAGTCGACCAGCTTCTTGCCCATCAGGTTTTCCGGGAAGTAGCGCCACGCCTGGCCGCCGTCGTCGGTGCTGATCCCAGCGAGAATCCCCAGCCACGGCTGATCGTCTTTTGGCTGCAGATAGCGGAAGCCGCCGGCCGCGCGAACGCCGGTCGCCTGCACGTCGATATTGCGGCCGTCGAGCATAAAGCCTTTGTCGTTGTTCAGCCATTTCAGCGTGGCGACGCCGTCAGCGATCTCGAGCGGCGCGCGGAAGACGTGTTCATACGGCATCAGCGCCTTTTGCATAGCGACATGCAGCGCGCCGTTCTCTACGCTACCCGCCACGCTACCGGAAACATGCTCCGCGCCCGGCAGCAGCTTCCACTGTTTCCAGGCCAGGTTATCCCAGCTGGCGTTAAAGCGCGTTTTGTGGGTCTCTTGCAGCGGAATATCCATTGCCAGCGCATCGACCATGCCGGTCGGCTGAGCCGTACGCCAGATATCGGCCACTTCCGGCGAGAGCTTCTCGGCAATCGGCAGCAGGCCATTTAGCCCGGCCAGCGACAGATGACTGGCGCGGATACGGAGTTCATCGCTACGCTGATTATTCTGCCCGCCAACTTCCTGGGCGGGGATCCACGCCAGCGCCAGCGCGCCGCGCGGCCATGGCGTGTCGTCAATGGTGATACGGGTATCGGGAATGCGGAACTCCCAGCCCTCTTTCTCCCGCGACAGGTGCGCGGTGAGGTTATCCACCGAGAGCTGATGGGTTTTCTGGTCGCCCTGCCAGCTGGCGCCGCCCTTCTTCAACCACACATCGCCGCTGGCGATTTCGCCTTTATCCAGCGTCGCCCAGCCCTCAAGGCTAAAGCGGGCGCTGGTCAGCGCGATATTGTCCTGCATCCAGCGGCCCAGCCACGGCTTAACGTCGATATCATCGGCCTGCAGCCACAGGCGGCCTTTGTTCAGCAGACCGTTTTCATCGCGCAGATCCATGCGCACTTTCATCAGCCCGTGCTGCCCGGTGAGGCTGGAAAGGCTAAGCTCGCCTTCGGCGCGGTGACGGTTTTTATCGTTGACCCACGTCAGCTGCGGCACCGCCAGCTCGGCGCGCTGGCCGGAGAGCGTCAGGAAGCTGAGATGGCTGTCGCGTAAGGTGAAATGGTCAAACTGGCGCAGGAAGAGGTCGCCGATGCGATCGCCCTGCAGGCTGTCGTCGCTGTCGTTTTTCTGCAACGGCGTGTTGGTGTGAATTTGCAGCTGCCAGAAGGTTAGCTCGCGGAACTGCCAGCGCATGTGCAGCAGGCTTTGCCAGACGTCCAGCGCCATGGAAGCGCGTTTGATGGAGAGCTCGCCGCCGTCGTTCAGCCCGGCTTTGATATCGCGCACGTCGAGCGTCGGGCCATAATTCTGCCAGCTGGCCTGAATTTGTGATGCAGAGACCGGCAGCCCGGTTGCCGTTTCAATTTTCTCCAGCAGCGCCGGACGCCATTTGTCCAGATGCGGCAAGGCGAGACGCAGGCCGCTCACCAGCAGCGCGACAACGACAACCAGTGTGGCAACGGTGAGCAGTAAAATCCCCGGCAATCGCCTCACGCATCTCTCCTTGGGTCGCAGCAGACTGCGTTATTACATCATGACCACATCAAACTGCTCCGGGTTATAGAGCGGTTCGATCTGTACTTTAACCTGCTTACCGACGAAGATTTCCACTTCCGCCAGCGCGTGGGACTCTTCGCCTTTCAGCGTTTCGGCCACCGAAGGAGAAGCGTAGACCAGGAAACGATCGGAGTCATAAGCATGATGCACGCGAACGATTTCACGCATAATTTCGTAGCACACCGTTTCGACGGTTTTCACCGTACCGCGACCGTGGCAGGTCGGGCATTCGGTGCACAGCACGTGCTCGACGCTTTCGCGGGTGCGCTTGCGGGTCATCTCCACCAGCCCCAGCGGTGAGAAGCCGTTAACGCTGGTTTTGACCCGGTCTTTGCTCAGCGCCTGCTCCAGCGAGTGCAGCACGCGGCGGCGGTGATCTTCGTTATTCATATCGATAAAGTCGATAATGATAATGCCGCCGAGGTTGCGCAGACGCAGCTGGCGGGCGATCGCCTGGGTGGCTTCAATGTTGGTGTTGAAAATGGTGTCATCAAGATTGCGGTGGCCGACAAACGCCCCGGTATTGATGTCGACGGTGGTCATCGCTTCGGTCTGGTCGATAACCAGATAGCCGCCTGACTTAAGTTCAACTTTACGCTCCAGCGCCCGCTGGATTTCATTCTCAACGTCGAAGAGATCAAAAATCGGCTGGCGACCGCTGTAGTGCTCGAGCTTACTGGTCATTTCAGGCATATATTCAGCCGTGAATTCCATTAACGCTTCGTAGGTTAAACGGGAATCCACGCGAATTTTATCCAGCTGCGCGTCGGCAAAGTCGCGCAGTACGCGCTGCGCCAGCGCCAGCTCGCCGTACATCTGATAGCGGGTCTGCGGGCGCTTTTTACGCTCCATCACTTTGGTCCACACCCGCTTGAGGTAGGCGGCGTCAGAGGCCAAATCTTCTTCGCATACGCCTTCCGCGGCGGTACGGATGATAAAGCCGCCCTGCTCATCGCAGTAATCGGCCACCACCTTCTTTAAGCGCTCGCGTTCGGCTTCGCTCTCAATGCGCTGGGAAACGCCGACATGCGAGGCGCCGGGCATAAAGACCAGGTAGCGGGAGGGTAACGTGATGTCGGTGGTCAGACGCGCGCCTTTGGTGCCCAGCGGATCTTTCACCACCTGCACCATCAGGTCCTGGCCCTGACGCACCAGTTCAGAGATATCGCGGACGGTGAACTGTTTTTGCTCTTCACCGGCCACGCATTCGGTATGCGGCATGATATCGGAGGCGTGGAGAAAGGCCGCCTTATCCAAACCAATATCTACAAAAGCCGCCTGCATACCCGGCAAGACCCGACTGACACGACCTTTGTAGATATTGCCTACTATTCCGCGTCGCGCTTCACGCTCAATATGGATTTCCTGCAAAATGCCGCCATCGATGTACGCCACTCGCGTCTCCGATGGCGTCACGTTCACTAATAGTTCAGCCGTCATGTTTATCCCTTTTTTCACGTAGCGAGTTAAAGTTACTCAGCAACTCATACGTTTCCACCAGCGGTAAGCCGACTACGGCGTGATAGCTGCCATTTATCTTCCTGACGAAACAGCCACCCAACCCTTGAATACCGTATGCACCTGCTTTATCTAAAGGTTCTCCGCTCGCAACATACGCTGCGATATCGTCATCAGAGAGCGTCCGGAAGGTCACCTCGGTGACCACCAGACAGTCGAGCGTGTGCTGGCTATCGGCCAGCGCCACGGCGGTCATCACCTGGTGGGTATTCCCCGAAAGCTTACGCAGCATCGCTGCCGCATGGGCTTCATCGCGCGGTTTCTCCAGCACTTCACCGTTAAGGATAACAATGGTATCCGCCCCCAGCACCGGGCGATCTTCGCGGGCTAAGGCCACGCCAGCCTGCGCTTTCTCGCGCGCCAGACGCGCCACGTAGTGCTGCGCTTCCTCGTGAGGACGGCGCAGTTCTTCAATACCCGGCACCACTTTCTCAAAGGTCACACCTAGCTGAGTAAGCAGTTCCTGACGACGTGGGGAACCTGAAGCAAGATAGAGAGATACCATAACGACCTTATTGAACGGCAAATTGCTGACGAACTTTACGCATCAGAAGAAATATCCACGGCCAGAGCACGCCGTTTACTACACTACTCCAGAACACTTCAGGTCGGAAAGAGACGTTGATCACTAAAAACTCTGCCCAGAAAACAATAATATCCGTGGCGAGCGAGAGCAACATGACCACCAGCGCCTGCTGCCAGAGCGCCAGGTTACGGAACAGCTGATACTTCAGCGCCACCAGATACGCCACAATGCTCAACGACAGCGCGCGCACGCCGAGCGTTGAACCACTGATCAGATCCAGTATGGCACCCATCACGAAGCCCGTGCCAACATTCACCCGATGCGGCAGCGCCAGCGACCAGTAAAGCAGAATCAGCAGAACCCAGTTTGGCCGGAAAACCGTGAGGTCGTCCGGCCAGGGCATGACCTGTAGCAGCAGTGCGATAAGAAACGAGAGCCAGATAACCCAGCGTCCCTGGCTACGGTAGCTTGCCACTATTGCCCTCCCGAGGGGAGCGGAGGTGGCGGCGTGCCCGCAGGTGGCGTAGTGATTCCGGTCGCCGGTGCGGGCAGCTGTGGCCCCATCGCATCAGGCGATGGCAGCACCTGAGGCATCATTTGCATCAGACGTTCGTTGGCCACGCGATGCACCTCTTCCGGGGTCATCGGGTTGGTACCGTTACGATCGGCGCCCCACAGCAGTAGCAGATAGCGCAGACGCTGCAGGCCCGCGGTTGGGCGCGCCTGGATCACCGTATACGCGCGCTGCGTATCCAGCTTAACCGACGAGACAACGCCGACCGGATAGCCTTCCGGGAAGCGGCCGCCCAGACCGGAAGTCACCAGCACGTCGCCAACGCGAATATCGGTGTTAGCCGGCAGATGCTCCAGCTGGAGATCGTCGGTGCAGCCGTTACCGGCGGCAATCACGCGGATATCGTTACGCAGCACCTGAATCGGCAGCGCATGGGTCGCATCGCAAATCAGCAGCACGCGGCTGGTGAGTTTGGCTACCGCCACCACCTGGCCGACCACGCCTTTGTCGCTGATGACCGGCTGGCCTTCATAGACGCCATTGACGCTGCCTTTATCGATAACCACCTGGTCGCTATAGGGATCGTTAACCGTTGAGATCACCTGCGTCACCATTTTCTGTTCGTCCTGGCGCAGCGGTGAACCTAACAGTTCACGTAAACGGGCATTTTCTTGCTTGTACTGACCCAGCATCAGCAGGTCGCTGTTTTTCAGCAGCAGTTCCTGACGTAATGCGCGGTTTTCGAGTTCGAGCTGATCGCGTGAAGCCAGCGTTTGCGAGACGCTATCCAGCAGTTCACGGGGACCATTAGAAACAAAATAGAAAGGACTGACGGCAGTATCCATGTACGTTCGGATTTGACTGAACATACCCAGGCGGCTGTCGGCGATAATGACACCCAGCGCCACCAGCACCGCCAGAATAAGGCGAATCTGCAGCGACGGGCCACGGCTAAAAATGGGCTTCATAGGCTATGCGTATTCTCGTGTCAGTGAAATTGAGGGTAGCCTTCTGGCTACCCTGAACCTCATGCTGACTACTCTTCGCTAAACAAGTCGCCGCCGTGCATGTCGATCATTTCCAGCGCCTTGCCGCCGCCACGCGCTACGCAGGTCAGCGGATCTTCAGCCACGACAACTGGAATACCGGTTTCTTCCATTAACAGGCGGTCGAGGTTGCGCAGCAGCGCGCCACCACCGGTCAGCACCATACCGCGCTCAGAAATGTCGGAAGCCAGCTCTGGCGGGCACTGTTCCAGTGCAACCATCACCGCGCTCACGATGCCGGTCAGCGGCTCCTGCAGCGCTTCAAGAATTTCGTTGGAGTTCAGCGTAAAGCCACGCGGAACGCCTTCTGCCAGGTTACGGCCACGCACTTCAATTTCACGTACTTCGTCGCCCGGATAAGCGGAGCCGATTTCGTGCTTGATACGTTCTGCGGTGGCTTCACCGATCAGAGAGCCGTAGTTACGACGAACGTAGTTGATGATCGCTTCGTCGAAGCGGTCGCCGCCGATACGTACGGAAGAGGAGTAAACCACGCCGTTCAGGGAGATAACGGCGACTTCAGTCGTACCACCACCGATATCGACAACCATCGAACCGGTCGCTTCAGAAACCGGCAGGCCAGCACCGATTGCCGCCGCCATCGGTTCTTCAATCAGGAAGACTTCACGCGCGCCAGCGCCCTGAGCGGATTCACGGATGGCGCGACGTTCAACCTGAGTGGCACCAACCGGCACACACACCAGCACGCGCGGGCTTGGACGCATGAAGCTGTTGCTGTGAACCTGCTTGATGAAGTGCTGAAGCATTTTTTCAGTGACGAAGAAGTCAGCGATTACGCCGTCTTTCATCGGACGAATAGCCGCGATGTTGCCCGGCGTACGGCCCAGCATCTGTTTAGCGTCATGACCTACGGCGGCCACGCTTTTCGGTGAACCGGCACGATCCTGACGAATGGCGACCACGGAAGGCTCATTCAATACGATGCCTTGTCCTTTTACGTAAATCAGGGTATTCGCGGTACCCAGGTCAATGGACAGGTCATTGGAAAACATGCCACGAAATTTTTTCAACATACTAAGGGATAATCCTGAAAGCTGGGGCGGAAAAATAAAATCCGCTTACTTTACCAACCACACGCAGCAGCGACAAGGCGCAAAAATCATCTGCAACGGTGAAAATTAGTGCAGTTCGTTACCTTTGTTACAAATCCAACCTGACTCCTTCAGTGCAGGGAAACTCACTGCCGCTCCATCCTGGATTTGTACCTGTCAAAGGTCGTCACATGCGTGATGCGTCGTTTCCCCCGGCAAGCAGACATGCACACTCCCGGAAAAAACCGCGCGCGTTATTCTACGTGATAAACACGTTAAACAGCAGGTCAAACCGAATATCTTTGCGAATATTTTTTCACATTTGCGTCAAGTGGCTGGGAAGAAGCAAAAAAATCCCCCTGACCGCCGAAAACTCCGCATTCCGTCAGCACCTGCCACTCACCTCGACTGCGTACACCGGCGGCAAATACCTGTATTGACGTTCCTTTACAGGCCTCGACCAGGCTTTGTACCAGCAGCTGGTTCTGACTGCGTTTTTCAATATTGCGCACCAGAACCGGGTCGATCTTAATGAGTTCAATCTCAAGCTGTTTAATCCAACTGGTGCTGACCAGCGCTAAACCCGCCTGCGTGACCGCCACCCGAACGCCTAACGCGTGAATTAAACGGACCACAGGTTGAAGACGCGCCATATGTTGACAGACATCTACCTCTGCAAGTTCAAAAATAATCCGCCGACGATGCGATTTTTCGCACTGCATTAATACATCACGTAGCCAACGCTGAAAACGCGGGCGAATCAATGACTCCACCGTGACCTGAATCGCCAGGTTTTCCTGCGGCCAGAAGCCGAGGAACGGCAGCAGGCGGGTAATCTGCTGGCGGTCGTACTCTTCGCCCAGCCCAAACTCCAGCACCATTGGCAGATACTCGGCGGCGGTAACCTCTTCTTTACCGTCGAAGATACGGCACATCAGCTCGCGGTGATGCACGGCACCGTCGAGGGTGACGGCTGGTTTTTGATAAATGCGCGGCCCGCCGCGGCTGAGCATTTGCTCAATCAGGGTGCGCCAGCGGACGTTGCCGCGCCCTTTCTCCGGCAGCGAATCGTCATAGATGGCCCAGCTGTTGCTGCCCTGCAGCACCGCGTTACGTACCGCCGCTTCCGCGTGTTCCATCACCTGCTCGGTGGTTTGCCCGCTGCGCCAGGCGCAGATCCCGATATGCATCATATCGTCACGATCAAGGATTTTAGCCAGCGGCAGACCGTCGATGGCTTTTAACAGCTGACCGGCAATGCTGTCGGCTTCTTTCAGCGTGCGGTGCGGCAGCAAAACGGTAAAGTCGCTGCGGCGGTAGCGCGCCAGCAGCGCGCCGGGGTAGCGCGCCAGCAGCGCGCCGGGGTAGCGCATAATAAAGGTAGAGAGCAAGTTTATCAGGGTGAAGACGTGTTCTTCCGCCGCCGCGCGGCCCCAGTTGTCGCGCAGGAAGTCGAAATCTGGCAGGCGGATCATCATCACGATGCCGTGCGCGCCAACGTTTTCCTGGTCATCAAGCAGCGTCGCCAGCTGGTTGTCAAAGAACAGGCGGTTGCTCAGGCCGGTTTTTGAATCCTGGGCGGCGTAGGAGCGGATAAGCGTATCCAGGCGGCTGCGCTGCTCGCCGGCAAACTGAATCTCAGACAGCAGCGTATCCAGCGCCGAGCTGGTGCGCGCCGGCCATTCGTGGATATTCCCCTTTGCCTTCGCGCCGCGCTCGCCGTTGAGGATCCGCGTCGCGCGCATCTCCAGCAGCTCTTCCCCCGCCAGCTGACGCCGCAGCCAGCGCACGGCGATAAACACCACCAGCACCATAAAGGCAATGGTGATGGTCAGCGGCGCGGTGGTCATCAGCGAGCGGAAATAGTTGGCCATCGGATCCTGATACGTCAGGACAATCGTCACGCCGGGATGTTTGAGCGATGCCACCGACATCTCGCGGTACTGGTAGTGGCTGCCCATCGGCAGATAGCTGCTGTCGCGGGTATGCTGAAACAGCGATTTACCGTTGAGGGTAAAGTTGATGCGCACGATGTCGAGCGGCACCATGATTTCATCAAGCTGGTGGTCGAGCTTATCAAACGAGGAGTTGACCAGCCGATTATCCAGTACGGTGGCGACGGCCTGCACGCGGGTGGCTATCTTATACTGTATGCCGTTATAGAAACTCAGTGAGGAGCCGATTAACGTCACAAAGATAGTAAGCCCGGTTAAGAGCGTAAAAAAGGCTGAGAACTTCGTCGTTAATCGCATCCCTGAGTTAACTCCGTGGGTTAATCATCTCCCGACAGCGGTCGGGCGCCAGCGTCCGTGTCTTACAAGAAGTAAGCACTAACATATCAAACCAGGGCGGCATACTACCAAACCTGGCGGATCTGGCAATTTATTGCGCCAAATCGACATCAAAAGATGATAAGCGAGTATAGTCCCCGTTAATTTTTTTCACTATCAGACCATGTAAGGAAAGGTTATGCAGGCACTCATCTTAGAACAGCAGGATGGCAAAACCCTCGCCGCAGTGAAGGCCGTTGACGACAGTCTGCTGCCGCAGGGCAACGTCACCGTCGATATCCAGTGGTCCAGTCTGAACTATAAAGATGCGCTCGCGATCACCGGTAAAGGGAAAATTATCCGTAATTTCCCGATGGTGCCGGGTATCGACTTCGCCGGTACGGTTTCTGCAAGCGACGATGCGCGCTTTACGCCAGGCCAACAGGTGCTGCTGACCGGCTGGGGCGTGGGCGAAAACCATTGGGGCGGGCTGTCCGAACGCGCGCGCGTCAACGGCGACTGGCTGGTGCCGCTGCCGGCGGGCCTCGACGGGCGTAAAGCGATGATCATCGGCACCGCGGGCTTTACCGCCATGCTGTGCGTGATGGCGCTGGAAGAGGCGGGCGTCCATCCGCAAGACGGCGAAATTGTGGTCACCGGCGCCAGCGGCGGCGTGGGCAGCACCGCGGTGGCCCTGCTGCACAAGCTGGGATATCAGGTCGCCGCCGTTTCCGGCCGCGAAAGCACCCATGATTACCTGCGCGCGCTCGGCGCGAGCCGCATTCTGGGGCGTGATGAGTTCGCGGAAACCCGCCCGCTGGAAAAACAGATCTGGGCCGGTGCGGTGGATACCGTCGGCGATAAAGTGCTGGCGAAAGTACTGGCACAGATGAACTACGGCGGCTGCGTGGCGGCCTGCGGCCTGGCGGGCGGCTTTGCCCTGCCAACCACCGTGATGCCGTTTATCCTGCGTAACGTGCGCCTGCAGGGCGTTGATTCGGTCATGACGCCAGCCGCGCGCCGCGCCGAAGCCTGGCAGCGCCTGGTCACCGATCTGCCGGAATCGTTCTTCGCGCAGAGCGCCACGGAGATTGGCCTTGAGCAAGCGCCTGACTTCGCCGACAAGATCATTAACAACCAGATTCAGGGCCGTACGCTGGTCAAAATCGCCTAATCTACAATTTTTCGTGACATATTCGCATTAACGCTTTGCCTCCGTCATGCTTAGAAAAAAAGCATGACGGAGAGCACCATGAAGCCCAAAAAACTGACCGAAGCAGACGTGACCGCCGAGTCCGTCTTTATGCTCAAGCGCCGCCAGGTACTGAAGATGCTGGGGATCGGCACCGCTGCGGCCTCGCTTCCTCTGCACGCCTCCAGCCTGACCGACTGGTTCAAAGGCAACGATCGCCCCGCCGCCCCCTCAGGCGCGCCGCTCACCTTCGATAAACCCGCCCAGTGGCAAAGCAAACTGACGCTGACGCCGGAAAGCAAAGTCACCGGCTACAACAACTACTATGAATTTGGGCTGGATAAGGCCGATCCGGCGGCGAACGCCGGCAGTTTACCGCTCAATCCCTGGAAACTGACCATCGGCGGCGAGGTGGCCAAACCGCTGACTCTGGATCACGATGATTTAACCAAACGCTTTCCGCTGGAGGAGCGCATTTACCGGATGCGCTGCGTCGAAGCGTGGTCGATGGTAGTGCCGTGGGTCGGTTTCCCGCTGCATAAGCTGCTGGCCGCCGTCGAGCCCACCAGCAACGCGAAATACGTGGCCTTTAAAACGCTCTACTCCCCGGAACACATGCCCGGGCAGAAGGATCGGTTTATTGGCGGCGGTCTGGCTTATCCTTATATAGAAGGATTGCGGCTGGATGAGGCCATGCATCCGCTCACACTGCTCACCGTTGGCGTCTACGGTAAAGCGCTGCCGCCGCAAAACGGCGCGCCGATTCGCCTGACGGTGCCCTGGAAGTACGGTTTTAAAGGCATTAAGTCGATTGTCAGCATTACGCTCACCCGAGAACGCCCGGACTCCACCTGGAACCTGGCGGCGCCGAATGAGTACGGTTTTTACGCCAACGTTAACCCGCACGTCGATCACCCGCGCTGGTCGCAGGCCAGCGAGCGCTTTATCGGCGCGGGCGGGATCCTCGACGTGCAGCGCCAGCCGACGCTGCTGTTTAACGGCTATGCCGATGAGGTGGCTTCGCTGTATCGCGGGATGAATTTACGGGAGAATTTTTAATGCGTCTGAGCGTAAAACAGGTCACCTGGCTGAAGGTTTTCCTGCATCTTGCGGCCTTTTTGCCGCTCGTCTGGCTGTTCTGGGCGGTGTCTCAGGGGCAGCTCAGCGCCGATCCGGTGAAAGATATCCAGCACTTTACCGGTAGGATGGCTCTGAAATTGCTGCTGGCGACCTTGTTGGTCGCCCCGCTGGCGCGCTACGCTAAACAGCCGCTGCTGATTCGCACGCGCCGGTTATTGGGGCTGTGGTGTTTTGCCTGGGCGACCCTTCACCTCACCAGCTACAGCGTGCTGGAGCTGGGGATTCAGAATCTGTCGCTATTGGGGCAGGAAATCGTGACTCGCCCCTATTTACTGCTGGGTTTAGCCTGCTGGCTCATCCTGCTGGCGCTGGCGGTGACTTCAACGCAGACGATGCAGCGAAAACTGGGGCGGCGCTGGCAACTGTTACATAATTTCGTCTATCTGGTCACGATCCTCGCGCCGATACATTATCTATGGTCGGTGAAGATACTCTCACCGCAGCCGCTCATCTATGCCGGGTGCGCGATCGTGCTTTTAGCCTGCCGATATAAGAAGTTCCGCCAGTGGTGGCGATGATGTCGCGATATGTGCGGTTTACCACAATTCACTTATAGTCAGACGTTCTTTACACGATAGCGGTTGATAATCTTCCCTGATAAGACCAGTATTTAGCTGCCAAATGCTACGAAATAGTTATAATGTGCGACCTTGGTTTTCCTGACAGGGATTTTACCCCCCTGAAAAGGTGACAATCGCGCATCGAAGGTATATTTTGTTTTTTACCCGAGAATTGCAGGAGATAGCAGCACAATGACTGACAAGTTTCGCATTTTGCTTTTGAACGGCCCGAACCTGAATATGTTAGGCACCCGTGAGCCAGAGAAGTACGGCACGCTGACGCTTTCCCAGATCGTAAGCCGCTTAACCGCGGAAGCCGAAGCCTTGAACGTCACGCTCGATAGCCTGCAGTCCAACGCCGAGTACGTCCTCATCGACCGTATTCATCAGGCTAAAGACAATATTGACTATATCCTGATCAATCCGGCCGCGTTCACGCACACGAGCGTTGCCCTTCGCGATGCGTTGCTGGCGGTGAGCATCCCGTTTATCGAGATTCACCTGAGCAATGTCCATGCGCGCGAACCATTCCGCCACCACTCGTATCTGTCTGATGTCGCTTCCGGCGTTATCTGCGGACTCGGGGCTGACGGCTATTCATACGCTTTACAGACGGCGGTAAAACGCCTGTCACAATCAAACTAAACAAAGAGTACGGAACCCACTCATGGATATTCGTAAGATTAAAAAACTGATCGAGCTGGTCGAAGAGTCTGGCATCAACGAACTGGAAATTTCTGAAGGCGAAGAGTCTGTACGCATCAGCCGTACCGCGCCGAACACCGGTATTCCAGTGATGCAGCAGGCTTATGCAGCGCCTGTAATGCAACAGCAGGCACCTGTCGCGGCAGCCGCACCAGCCGCAGTGGAAGCTCCGGCTAAAGCTGAAATCAGTGGTCACATCGTACGTTCCCCGATGGTTGGTACTTTCTATCGCACTCCAGGCCCGGATGCTAAAGCATTCGTGGAAGTTGGTCAGAAAGTTAACGTGGGCGACACCCTGTGCATCGTTGAAGCGATGAAAATGATGAACCAGATCGAAGCTGACAAAGCAGGGACTGTGAAAGCAATCCTGGTAGAAAGCGGTCAGCCGGTTGAATTTGACGAGCCTCTGGTCGTCATCGAGTAAACGAGGCGAAGATGCTGGATAAAATTGTCATCGCCAACCGCGGCGAGATCGCACTGCGTATTCTTCGTGCCTGTAAAGAACTGGGCATCAAGACCGTCGCCGTGCACTCCACTGCGGACCGCGATTTAAAACACGTACTGCTGGCGGATGAGACGGTCTGTATCGGCCCGGCTCCGTCCGTAAAAAGCTATCTGAACATCCCGGCAATCATCAGCGCCGCTGAGATCACCGGGGCAGTTGCCATTCACCCAGGCTATGGCTTCCTTTCTGAGAACGCCAACTTTGCCGAGCAGGTTGAACGTTCTGGCTTTATCTTCATCGGCCAGAAAGCCGACACCATTCGCCTGATGGGCGACAAAGTGTCTGCGATCACCGCGATGAAGAAGGCCGGCGTACCGACCGTGCCTGGCTCTGACGGCCCGCTGGGCGACGACATGGACGCTAACCGCGCGCATGCGAAACGCATCGGCTACCCGGTTATCATCAAAGCCTCCGGCGGAGGCGGCGGTCGCGGAATGCGCGTTGTGCGCAGCGACGCCGATCTGGCGCAGTCCATTGCCATGACCAAAGCGGAAGCGAAGTCTGCTTTCAACAACGACATGGTGTACATGGAGAAATACCTGGAAAATCCTCGCCACGTCGAGATCCAGGTGCTGGCTGATGGTCAGGGCAACGCTATCTATCTGGCGGAACGAGACTGCTCCATGCAGCGTCGTCACCAGAAAGTCGTCGAAGAAGCACCGGCGCCGGGCATTACCCCGGAACTGCGTCGCTACATCGGCGAACGCTGCGCGAAAGCGTGCGTGGATATCGGCTACCGTGGCGCAGGTACTTTCGAGTTCCTGTTCGAAAACGGCGAGTTCTACTTCATTGAAATGAACACCCGTATCCAGGTAGAGCACCCGGTTACCGAGATGATCACCGGCGTCGACCTGATCAAAGAGCAGCTGCGTATCGCTGCCGGTCAGCCGCTGTCCATCAAGCAGGACGAAGTTCAGGTTCGCGGCCATGCGGTGGAATGCCGTATCAACGCCGAAGACCCGGACACCTTCCTGCCGAGCCCGGGTAAAATCACCCGCTTCCACGCGCCGGGCGGTTTTGGCGTTCGTTGGGAATCTCATATTTACGCTGGCTACACCGTGCCGCCGTACTATGACTCAATGATCGGCAAACTCATCTGCTACGGTGAGACCCGTGACGTGGCGATTGCTCGCATGAAGAATGCGCTGCAGGAGCTGATCATCGACGGTATCAAAACCAACGTTGATCTGCAGATGCGCATTATGAGCGACGAGAACTTCCAGCATGGTGGTACCAACATCCACTATCTGGAGAAAAAACTCGGCTTGCAGGAAAAATAATCCTGTTATCGCAGCAGAAGGCCGGATTTTCCGGCCTTTTTTGTTTTTCTCTCCTCTCATCTTGTCCTTGCGGTACAATCCCCGCTTTCTTCATCCACAAGGGACAAAAAATGGACAAACGTTTTGTTCAGGCCCATAAAGAGGCGCGCTGGGCGCTGTGGCTAACCCTTCTCTATCTTGCTGCATGGTTAGCAAGTGCTTACATACCAAACTCGATGCAGGGCTTCACCGGCCTGCCGCACTGGTTTGAAATGGCCTGCCTGCTGATGCCGCTTATTTTTATTCTGCTGTGCTGGGCGATGGTGAAATTTATCTATCGCGATATTCCGCTGGAGGATGACGACCATGCAGCTTGAAGTCATTCTGCCGCTTATCGCCTATTTGCTCGTAGTGTTTGGGCTGTCGATTTACGCGATGCGCAAACGAGCGACGGGAAACTTCCTCAACGAGTATTTTCTCGGTAGCCGCTCAATGGGGGGCATCGTCCTTGCCATGACGTTGACCGCCACCTATATCAGCGCCAGCTCGTTTATTGGTGGGCCGGGCGCGGCCTACAAGTACGGGCTGGGCTGGGTGCTGCTGGCGATGATTCAGCTGCCGGCGATCTGGCTGTCGCTGGGGGTATTGGGTAAAAAATTCGCCATTCTTGCTCGGCGCTATAACGCCGTGACGCTAAACGATATGCTGTTTGCCCGCTATCAGAGCCGTCTGCTGGTCTGGCTGGCGAGCCTGAGCCTGCTGGTTGCTTTTGTCGGCGCGATGACCGTCCAGTTTATCGGCGGCGCACGTCTGCTGGAAACCGCCGCGGGCATTCCCTATGAAACCGGCCTGCTGATCTTCGGCATCAGTATTGCGCTGTATACCGCGTTCGGCGGCTTCCGCGCCAGCGTGCTGAACGACACCATGCAGGGCCTGGTGATGCTTATCGGCACCATCGTGCTGCTGGTTGGCATTGTGCATGCGGCGGGCGGGCTGAGCCACGCGGTGCAAACCCTGGAAGCGATTGACCCGAAACTCGTTTCACCACAGGGTGCGGATGATATTCTGTCGCCAACCTTTATGACTTCGTTCTGGGTGCTGGTCTGCTTTGGGGTCATTGGTTTACCGCACACGGCGGTACGCTGCATCTCTTATAAAGACAGCAAGGCGGTGCACAGAGGGATTATCATCGGCACGATCGTCGTCGCCATCCTGATGTTCGGCATGCACCTTGCTGGCGCGCTGGGGCGGGCGGTGATTCCCGACCTTACCGTGCCTGACCTGGTTATCCCCACGCTGATGGTCAAAGTGCTGCCTCCGTTCGCCGCGGGGATCTTCCTTGCCGCGCCGATGGCGGCAATTATGTCGACAATTAACGCCCAGTTGCTGCAAAGTTCCGCTACGATCATCAAAGATCTCTATCTCAACCTGCATCCGGAGCAGATGCAGAATGAGCGCCGCCTGAAGCGCATGTCGGCGGCGATTACGCTGATTCTGGGCGCCCTGCTGCTGCTGGCCGCCTGGCGTCCGCCGGAGATGATCATCTGGCTGAACCTGCTGGCCTTTGGCGGGCTGGAAGCGGTGTTCCTGTGGCCATTGGTGCTGGGGCTGTACTGGGAGCGCGCCAACGCTGCAGGCGCGTTAAGCGCGATGATCGTCGGCGGCGTGCTGTACGCCATACTGGCGACATTTAATATTCAGTATCTGGGCTTCCATCCGATTGTGCCTTCGCTACTGCTAAGTTTGCTGGCGTTTGTGGTCGGGAACCGTTTTGGTCAACCCGTGCCGCAGGCTGCCGTAATTTCTACTGTTAAATAAAGAGTTTTGCCATGCCGTGGATCCAACTGAAACTGAACACAACCGGCGCGAATGCCGAAGATCTTAGCGATGCGCTGATGGAAGCCGGTTCGGTCTCCATCACCTTCCAGGATACGCATGACACGCCGGTCTTTGAGCCGCTGCCGGGCGAAACTCGCCTGTGGGGCGACACTGACGTTATCGGCCTGTTCGACGCAGAAACCGACATGAAAGCGGTCGTTTCCCTGCTGGAGCAGCATCCGCTGCTGGGCGTGGGCTTTGCGCACAAAATCGAACAGCTGGAAGACAAAGACTGGGAGCGTGAGTGGATGGATAACTTCCACCCGATGCGCTTTGGCGAGCGTCTGTGGATCTGCCCAAGCTGGCGCGACGTGCCGGACGAGAACGCAGTCAACGTGATGCTCGACCCGGGTCTGGCGTTCGGCACCGGTACCCACCCGACCACCTCGCTGTGCCTGCAATGGCTGGACGGTCTGGATCTGGCGGGCAAAACGGTCATCGACTTCGGCTGCGGCTCGGGGATCCTCGCGATCGCCGCTCTGAAGCTGGGCGCGGCAAAAGCGATCGGGATCGATATCGATCCGCAGGCTATTCAGGCCAGCCGCGATAACGCCCAGCGTAACGGCGTTTCCGAGCGTCTGGAGCTGTATTTACCGCAGGACCAGCCAGAAGCCATGAAAGCCGACGTGGTGGTTGCAAACATCCTGGCCGGCCCGTTACGCGAGCTGGCACCGTTAATCAGCGTGCTGCCGGTTACAGGCGGCCTGCTGGGCCTGTCAGGTATCCTGGCCAGTCAGGCGGAAAGCGTTTGTGAAGCGTATGCCGACCTCTTCGACCTCGATGCCGTGGTCGAAAAAGAAGAGTGGTGCCGCATTACTGGCCGCAAAAAATAATCGTCTATGAATGCGGCCCACGGGCCGCATTTTAGCCTACCCTGCCGTTTTTCCCCGCCATAAATGCGAGACTGATCGCATTTTCTGAACCAATATTGCACATAAAATCATCGCTTTATCGCTCAACTGCTCGCCACTTCGTAAGAATGCGAGAGAAGTTTTACGATTTTTGAAATGCGCACAAATCATCCACTTTTGTTTAATGTGATGATTAATATAGAAATTTATCTTCGATTCGCTTTCAGCACTGAGATTCATTGATCTACAACATCTGATTGCTCAAAGTTTGGCCTTTCATCTCGTGCAAAAAATGCGTAATATACGCCGCCTTGCAGTCACAGTATGGTCATTTCTTAACTCATGCGTATCGGACAACACCAGCTCAGAAATCGCCTGATCGCAGCGCCCATGGCTGGCATTACAGACAGACCATTCCGGACGTTGTGCTACGAGATGGGAGCGGGCTTAACCGTATCAGAGATGATGTCTTCCAACCCACAGGTGTGGGAGAGCGACAAATCTCGCTTACGGATGGTGCACGTGGATGAACCAGGTATCCGAACCGTGCAAATTGCCGGTAGCGATCCTGAAGAGATGGCCGGAGCCGCCCGCATTAATGTGGAAAGCGGCGCCCAGATTATTGATATCAATATGGGCTGTCCGGCAAAAAAGGTGAATCGCAAGCTCGCAGGCTCAGCCCTACTGCAATACCCCGATCAGGTGAAGGCTATCCTGAACGCGGTTGTGAAGGCGGTGGACGTTCCTGTCACACTCAAGATTCGCACTGGCTGGGCTCCTGAGCACCGTAACTGTGTAGAAATTGCCCAACTGGCTGAAGATTGTGGCATTCAGGCTCTGACTATTCACGGACGCACCCGCGCCTGCTTGTTTAACGGAGAAGCTGAGTACGACAGCATTCGGGCAGTTAAGCAGAACGTTTCCATTCCGATTATCGCGAATGGTGACATTACTGACCCGCTTAAAGCCAGAGCTGTACTCGACTATACGGGGGCTGATGCCCTGATGATAGGCCGTGCGGCTCAGGGAAGACCCTGGATCTTTCGGGAAATCCAGCATTATCTGGACACTGGGGAGCTGCTACCCCCCCTGCCTCTGGCAGAGGTGAAGCGCTTGCTTTGTGCGCACGTTCGGGAACTGCATGACTTTTATGGTCAGGCAAAAGGGTACCGAATCGCGCGGAAACACGTCTCCTGGTATCTCCAGGAGCACGCTCCAAATGACCAGTTTCGGCGCACATTCAACGCCATTGAGGATGCCAGCGAACAGCTGGAGGCGTTGGAGGCATACTTCGAAAATTTTGCGTAATAGAAATAAAGAGCTGACAGAACTATGTTCGAACAACGCGTAAATTCTGACGTACTGACCGTTTCTACCGTTAACTCTCAGGATCAGGTAACCCAAAAACCCCTGCGTGACTCGGTTAAACAGGCACTGAAGAACTATTTTGCTCAACTGAACGGTCAGGACGTTAATGACCTGTATGAGCTGGTACTGGCTGAAGTAGAACAGCCCCTGTTGGACATGGTGATGCAATACACCCGTGGTAACCAGACCCGCGCTGCCCTGATGATGGGCATCAACCGCGGTACTCTGCGTAAGAAACTGAAAAAATACGGCATGAACTGATACTAATCAGTTAATTGCTTGATTTTGAAGGCGCTACTCGGCATGGGGAAGCGCCTTTTTTATTGCCTGCTTTACGCCTCAGAATAGACGATGCGGTATCCCTGCCCTTCAGGCATCACCCGCGCAAAACCGCTGCCGCCAAAGTGCATTCCCGCCACCAGCAGCTTTTCCTGCGCCGCCTGTGCCAGAATACGTTTACGCGAGGCCTTCGCCTGCTCGGGGTTGATATCAAAGGCGATAGACACCTCCGGATGCGCGGTCTGAATATAGGGGAAGTGGACGATGTCACCCCAGATAATCAGGCTAGCCTGCGGCGTATCAATCCTGAAGCCCGTGTGCCCCGGCGTGTGGCCCGGCAGCGGAACGGGCTGAATCCCCTCGACAATCGGCTTGTCGTCCAGCAGACGGACGCGCTCGCCGTAGATCGCCAGCGTGCGGCGCGCCCGGGCAAAGTTACGCTGCGCCCGTTCGCTCGCCTGCGCCAGAAGGCCATCATCCTGCCAGAATGCCACTTCCAGCGGATGGAGGTAGAGTTGCGCATTCGGATACACCGCTTTACCGGCCTCATCCAGCAGGCCGCCGATATGGTCGGGATGCGCATGGGTCAACAGCAGCGTATCCACCGCCTGCGGCGCCACGCCCAACGCCTGGAGGTTAGCACTAAGCTGCCCGCCCACGTTGTTAGCACCTCCAGTCCCTGAATCCACCAGCATCGTGCGCCCGCGTCCGCGTATCAGGTAGCCATAAATATGCAGGTTGCCGGGTTCAGCCACGCCGGCGCGGCGCTGAATCTCTCCCGCGTCGGTCGTCGTGATACCCGAAAGCAGATCCAGGCTGGCGGACATATTCCCGTCGCTCAGCGCGGTTACCTGAAAATCCCCAATCTGGCGGGAGACAGCATTCATAAACACCTCATTATGAGCACGATAAGTAATGGATAAGATGACAGATACCGTCAGGGGAAAACAGAGGGAGGCGGAGAAATGAAATCTTTTCAGGCATCCCTGCCTGAGTAAGAGCTGCGCTAGTAATTCACCACCAGCGCGGGTCGAGTGGCCCAGTGATGCGGGGTGCAAACGATAGACATGATATTGTCGACCAGCAGCGGTGCCTGCTGATAGAGATCGAACTGGTGCGGATCCATAAGCCAGTTTTTAATGACGCCGCTAAATGCGCTATGCAATACAATCAGGATAATTTCAATATTTGTATCCGGAGGTAAAATTCCGTTACGCTCACACATCCGGAATATATCCCGTATTGCATCATAGTTAAAACCAATTCGCGTTCGAATATCATATTCTGACATCATATCACTGCTAAATTCACACTTATGATACAAAATTTGCATCAGGGCGCGCTGCCGGGGATTCTCAGCAATATATTGCAAACCTAATACAAACTTATTGCGTAAATCCAGTAGCGGATTCCCGCTCTCTATTTGTTGCAATTTATGATGAATTAACTCGCGTAGCGGGAGTTGTTCCTGCCACATAGCATTAAATAACTCGCTTTTGCTGGCAAAATGCCAATACACCGCGCCGCGGGTCACGCCGGCCGCATCGGCAATATCGGTCAACGTGGTGTTGCTGACGCCACGCTGCGCAAACTGCTGAATTGCCGAGTCCAGCAGTAGCTGACGCGTCCTGAGCGCCTCTTCTTTCGTTTTTCGGGCCATGATGTCAATCACCTGCCGCTAAATAAGCGACGAATGGAATAATCTATTTAATTTACCACTCTGTATCAGCGCTGTATTTACCAAAAAGTTTGATGCCGGTTAAAAAACAAATAAATCCGATACACATATATTTAAGCACCATTGCATTCACCGGATAAATATAAACCTCTTAAATTTCGTTAAGCAAATTCTCCAATCCTGCTGTTTTTGTGTTTCCGTGCCTTTGTCATTCCTCCCAAAATAACTATCTCTTACATCCACCGATGTTTATTTGTAGGATAACGAACCGTTTTTTTATTCTCCCTTTCTTTCTCAGATTTGTAGTCAAATCTGGCTATCAATCTATAAGGAACCGCAATGACGAGCCACGCCAGGGTTACACTGTTATCCAGCTTAATAATCTCTGCGGCATTACTGAGCGGCTGCGATAATTCTGGGGTTCAACAAGCGCATGCGCCTATGCCCCAGGTTACCGTTCATGTCGTGAACAATGCGCCGCTATCCATCACCACAGAATTGCCGGGGCGCACCTCCGCGTTCCGTGTCGCCGAGGTTCGTCCACAGGTCAGCGGCATTATTCTGAAGCGCAACTTCGTGGAAGGTAGCGACGTTGAGGCTGGGCAATCGCTGTACCAGATCGACCCTGCAACCTATCAGGCCGCCTATGACAGCGCGAAAGGCGATGAGTCCAAAGCAGAGGCCGCTGCAGCCATTGCCCATCTGACGGTAAAACGTTATGTCCCGCTGTTAGGGACGAAATACATTAGTCAGCAGGATTACGATCAGGCGGTGGCTACCGCACGCCAGGCCGATGCCGACGTGATGGCGGCGAAAGCGGCCGTCGAGAGCGCCCGTATTAATCTCGCCTATACCAAAGTCACTTCTCCGATTACCGGCCGCATTGGTAAATCCAGCGTAACGGAAGGCGCGCTGGTCACCAACGGTCAGTCCGATGCCATGGCGACGGTGCAGCAGCTCGATCCGATTTATGTCGATGTCACCCAGTCGAGCAACGATTTTATGCGCCTGAAGCAGGAAAGCCTGCAGCAGGGCGGCGCCGCAAAGAGCGTGCAGCTGCTGATGGAAAACGGCCAGCCGTACGCCCTGAAAGGATCCCTGCAGTTCTCTGACGTCACCGTGGACGAAAGTACCGGCTCCATCACCCTGCGCGCCATCTTCCCGAACCCGCAGCACACGCTGCTGCCGGGTATGTTCGTGCGTGCGCGCATTGATGAAGGGGTCAATCCGAGCGCGATGCTGGTGCCTCAGCAGGGCGTGACGCGTACGCCGCGCGGCGATGCCACCGTACTACTGGTGAACGACAAAAATCAGGTAGAAACCCGCAGCGTTGTTGCCGCGCAAGCGGTGGGCGACCAGTGGCTGATTACCAGCGGCCTGAAGCCCGGCGATAAAGTCATCGTGAGCGGGTTACAAAAAGTGCGCCCAGGCGTGACCGTGAAGGCAGAAGCGGATACCGCGGCTCCGGCTGCGCAATAAGGTAGCAAACCCATGTCTAAGTTTTTTATTCATCGCCCGGTATTTGCCTGGGTTCTGGCCATCATCATGATGATTGCGGGCGGGCTGGCGATTTTACAGCTGCCTATCGCGCAGTATCCGACGATTGCCCCGCCAGCGGTCGCGATCTCCGCCACCTATCCGGGGGCTGATGCCCAGACGGTACAGGATACCGTGACTCAGGTTATCGAACAGAATATGAACGGTATCGATAACCTGATGTATATGTCCTCAACCAGTGATTCTGCGGGTTCAGTGACCATCACCCTGACCTTTAACTCAGGGACCGACCCGGACATTGCCCAGGTTCAGGTGCAAAATAAACTGCAGCTGGCAACGCCGCTGCTGCCACAGGAGGTGCAGCAGCAGGGGATCAGCGTTGAGAAGTCGAGCAGCAGCTTCCTGATGGTCGCCGGGTTTATCTCCGATAATCCACAGACCGTGCAGGATGATATTTCCGACTATATTGCCTCTAACGTAAAAGACCCGATCAGCCGCCTGAACGGCGTGGGTGACGTTCAGCTGTTTGGCGCGCAATACGCCATGCGTATCTGGCTTGACGGTAACCTGCTTAACAAATACAGCCTGACGCCGGTCGATGTGATCAACCAGTTGAAGGTACAGAACGACCAGATTGCCGCAGGGCAGCTCGGCGGTACGCCATCGGTGAAGGGCCAGCAGCTTAATGCCTCAATCATTGCGCAAACGCGTCTGAAAGACCCGGTTGAGTTCGGCAAAGTGACCCTGCGCGTCAATGCCGACGGTTCGGTGGTGCATTTGAGCGACGTGGCGCGTATTGAGCTGGGCGGAGAGAACTATAATGTCATCGCCCGCATTAACGGTAAACCAGCCTCGGGGCTGGGGATCAAGCTCGCCACGGGCGCGAACGCGCTGGATACGGCAACCGCCATCAAGGCCAAACTGGCCGAGCTGCAGCCATTCTTCCCACAGGGGATGAAGGTGGTCTATCCGTATGACACGACGCCGTTCGTTACCATCTCCATTCACGAAGTGATTAAGACGCTGTTCGAGGCGATTATCCTCGTCTTCCTCGTGATGTATCTGTTCTTACAGAACATCCGCGCGACGCTGATCCCCACCATCGCCGTGCCGGTGGTGCTGCTGGGAACCTTTGCGGTGCTGGAGATGTTTGGCTACTCAATCAATACCCTGACAATGTTCGGGATGGTGTTGGCAATAGGCCTATTGGTCGATGACGCCATTGTGGTGGTTGAGAACGTAGAACGCGTGATGGTGGAGGAGAAGCTCTCTCCGATCGAAGCGACGGAGAAATCCATGTCGCAGATTCAGGGCGCGCTGGTCGGCATCGCCATGGTGCTTTCGGCGGTGTTTGTGCCAATGGCCTTCTTCGGCGGCTCGACGGGCGCCATCTATCGGCAGTTCTCTATCACCATCGTGTCGGCTATGGCGCTGTCGGTGCTGGTTGCCTTGATTCTGACGCCCGCGCTGTGCGCCACGCTGCTGAAGCCGGGATCGGCCGATCACCATGAGAAGAAAGGGTTCTTCGGCTGGTTCAACAATAAGTTCGATCAGAGCGTTAATCACTACACTAACAGCGTGAGCGGTATTCTGCGCAGTACTGGCCGCTATCTGGTTATCTACGTGCTGATCGTGGCCGGCATGGCGGTGCTGTTTGTGCGCCTGCCCACCTCCTTCCTGCCAGACGAAGATCAGGGCGTGTTCCTGACCATGGTCCAGCTGCCCGCGGGCGCCACACAGGAGCGCACGCAGAAGGTGCTGGATACGGTCACCCACTACTATCTGAACAACGAGAAGGCTAACGTCGAGAGCGTCTTCACCGTTAACGGCTTTAGCTTTAGCGGCCAGGGGCAGAACTCCGGTATGGCGTTCGTCAGCCTCAAACCGTGGGAAGCGCGTAGCGGTGAAGAGAATGGCGCGGAATCGATTATCAAGCGCGCAACCATGGCCTTTAGCCAGATTAAAGACGCGATGGTCTTCCCGTTCAATATGCCCGCGATCATTGAGCTGGGTACGGCGACCGGGTTTGACTTTGAGCTCATTGATCAGGGAAACCTTGGGCACACTGCGCTGACGCAGGCACGTAATCAGCTGCTGGGGATGGTACAGCAACATCCGGATCAGCTGGTCCGTGTGCGTCCGAACGGGCTGGAAGATACCGCGCAATTTAAGCTCGATGTCGATCAGGAAAAGGCGCAGGCATTAGGCGTTTCGTTATCGGACATCAACGAGACCATCTCTGCGGCGCTGGGTGGTTACTACGTTAACGACTTTATCGATCATGGTCGCGTGAAGAAGGTTTACGTCCAGGCAGATGCGAAATTCCGTATGCTGCCGAGCGACGTCAATAACATGTACGTTCGTAGCGCCAACGGAGAGATGGTGCCGTTCTCCGCCTTTGTCACCTCGCGTTGGGTCTACGGTTCTCCGCGCCTCGAACGTTACAACGGTCTGCCTTCCATGGAGATTCTCGGGGAAGCCGCACCGGGGAAAAGTACCGGTGAAGCAATGGCGTTGATGGAACAGCTGGCCGGTAAGCTGCCTTCAGGTATTGGCTTTGACTGGACGGGAATGTCTTATCAGGAGCGCTTATCCGGCAACCAGGCGCCTGCGCTGTATGCCATTTCGTTAATCGTTGTCTTCCTGTGTCTGGCGGCGCTTTATGAAAGCTGGTCAATTCCGTTCTCCGTCATGTTGGTTGTGCCGCTGGGCGTCGTGGGCGCGCTGCTGGCCGCTTCTCTGCGCGGTCTGAATAACGATGTCTACTTCCAGGTGGGTCTGCTGACCACCATCGGGCTATCGGCGAAGAACGCGATTTTGATCGTTGAGTTCGCCAAGGACCTGATGGATAAAGAGGGCAAGGGGATTATTGAGGCGACGCTTGAAGCCTCGCGCATGCGTCTACGTCCTATCCTGATGACCTCGCTGGCTTTCATTCTTGGCGTTATGCCGCTGGTTATCAGCCGCGGCGCCGGCAGCGGGGCGCAGAATGCGGTGGGTACCGGCGTAATGGGCGGGATGCTGACGGCAACGCTGTTGGCTATCTTCTTCGTGCCGGTGTTCTTCGTGGTCGTCAGACGTCGATTTACCAGACATTCTGAGTAACCCCATCCACCGTATGTGAAAGGCGTCTTCGGACGCCTTTTTTGTTGCGAGATAAATACAAAAGGTTCAATGCGTTATCGCTTACGCCGCTAATCACGCGGGTTAGCAAACTATTTCGTTATTTTCATCTGCATCATTTCTACATAATCCCGCCAATTTAGCGCCCTTTCTCCATGATATTTACGTAACTCATAAATTGAGATTATTTCCCCTATCAGGCAGCCGGCATGACGGTGATAAAACAAGCCATTCCGTAATACGCTCCTGCGGCGTAATGAAACGGATTATTTAGAGGCTATATCATGAAAAAATTCATTCTGGTGACGCTGCTGGCAACGCTGCTTGCGGGCTGTGCACATGACTCACCTTGCGTTCCGGTCTATGACGATCAGGGCCGTCTGGTTCACACCAACACCTGTATGAAAGGCACGACGCAAGACAACTGGGAAACGGCCGGTGCCATTGCCGGTGGCGCTGCTGCCCTGGCAGGGCTGACGCTGGGTATCGTTGCTCTGACGAAGTAATAGCCCGGCCGGAGATATCGTTATCTCCAACATTAACCCGCGTATATGGTTATTTTATTCATAATCGTAGCGCGGGTTTGTTTTATTCATCTCACAGCATCCTTTCTTATTTTCTCCGTCAGAAAACACCAGCCATAATAAAGAGATAGCCTTACGTTTTTTAATTACCGCCTGGTTTTAAGAACGCTGTCATTTAACGATGAGGGTTTCCGGGGTAGGCGTGAATGTGCCTCGTCCAGGCGACAAGACGGTGTTTATATCGAGGATAATACCA
The DNA here is from genome assembly GCF_047971185.1 of Kluyvera sp. Lineage (GTDB taxonomy): Bacteria > Pseudomonadota > Gammaproteobacteria > Enterobacterales > Enterobacteriaceae > Kluyvera. The sequence goes on along the minus strand of NZ_JBKDZH010000048.1, from coordinate 595 downwards.
TCATCATGTTGCCCCCGGACGCGAGCAGCGACGCCGGGAATTCTCAGGACTACAAACGCAAAAAAGCCCATCCGTCAGGATGGGCTTTCTCACTAAATTGATGTCTGGCAGTTCCCTACTCTCGCATGGGGAGACCCCACACTACCATCGGCGCTACGGCGTTTCACTTCTGAGTTCGGCATGGGGTCAGGTGGGACCACCGCGCTACAGCCGCCAGACAAATTCTTTGCTAAGTGCCAAACTTTAACCGAAAAAGTGGTGCTGATACCCAGAGTCGAACTGGGGACCTCACCCTTACCAAGGGTGCGCTCTACCAACTGAGCCATATCAGCACGCTAAATTTGATGCCTGGCAGTTCCCTACTCTCGCATGGGGAGACCCCACACTACCATCGGCGCTACGGCGTTTCACTTCTGAGTTCGGCATGGGGTCAGGTGGGACCACCGCGCTACAGCCGCCAGGCAAATTCTGTTTATCAACACGCTTTTGCATGTCGATGTAATCTGTAATCAAGCTGAATCTTGTGTCTGTCTTTCGCCAAAACATCTTCGGCGTTGTAAGGTTAAGCCTCACGGTTCATTAGTATCGGTTAGCT
>NZ_JBKDZH010000047.1:0-1641 GCF_047971185.1 Kluyvera sp. | reverse complement strand
CTGCTGCTACTACTACTACTACTACTACTACTACTACTACTACTACTACTACTACTACTACTATTACTACTGCTTCCTCCCCAGAGTTGAGTTGTTTGAGTTGGAGTTTGCCAGCGTGAAGATGGCGCTTGAGTCTCGTCCAAGAAGCAAGTCATACAAGTTTGACATTGAGTTGGGCTCCCTCACCCTCAGGGACAAGGTGAGGCACTGTCGGGTAGGGAGTCAGTGTTGCCAATCTAGAGACATTAATGGACAGTGGGTGTTGATCAGACATGGGGTAATCGTAATCTGTAATCGTAATCGATTACAATCGATTACAGTTTTTCAAGTCATCGTAATCGTAATCGATTACCCTCTTATTTTTCTAATGTAATCTTAATCGTAATCGAATACATTAAAAATGTAATCGTAACCGTGATTACTTTTGCGATTACATAAGCATCGTTGGTTATACAGTGGAACCCCCAACTTGCCGAGGATTAGGAATCTACTGTATGTACCCTATGAACTACTAAAAATAGTAAATCAATAGTAGGTACAGAAGCCATATAAGGTATGCATTTCTACAAGGTACAACCGTACGAGTATTTGAATGTTACAGTACTTGAACTGAACGTGTCGCGAGTCGCGACTCACGGACCCAAGGCCTCAGTGGCTTCCAGGCTTTGCGCGGACCATGGTGTGCAGGCCGAATCTACAGGCCAGACAGGTGTTTAAGGATAAGAATTTCCCGAGTTTAGTTTTCATTAAATACAACAAAAAACCTAAAGTTTTAGTTTATAGTTTCTCGTACAGCAAGTATGTACTCTAAATATTTGTAGTAATTCAACCAATTAAATATTTAGTATAGTACATGTGTATGAAATTTGCAAGTTCACCTTTCAGTCCTTCCTGTAATCACGATTGTAATCACGATTAATACATCATGTAATCGTAATCGTAATCGATTACACCTAATTTTATTGTAATTGTAATCGGAATCGGAATCGTGAAAATATGAAGTAATCGTAATCGTAATCGATTACATAACATAAGTAATCGCCCCATGTCTGGTTGTGACCTAGAATTGTTAGGGGCTTCCCCATCAAGAGTAACAACAGCAGGCAACACACAGTCTGTGGCTCTGTCCTGCTAGACCAACAAGGGTGTGGGCATGAACTTCTTCCCTAACACAGTGTTGCTATTTCAGGCAAGAAAAGCATCCACTGCAGCCCTGGAGGCTTTGCAGGCCGTCCAGGCGAGTATGGAAACTCGTCCTGCTGTTACTACAGAAGAGCTCAGGCCCCAGTCAGACCCAAAGACCAAGCCCCAGTCAGACCCAAAGACCAGGCCCCAGTCAGACCCAAAGACCAGACCCCAGTCAGATCCAAACTCTTCCATCACGGACAGACGGCAAGTCATTCAGATGCCAAGCTTGAAGGTAAGCAAACCCTCAAGTGTCTCCTGTTACAGCGAGTCCCTCGATGCACGGCGCTGCAGTGTTTACCTTACTGGAACACAGCACTGTACAGGTGCCTTACCTTGTCACTGTATAATTGTTGTCTTTACCTTACTGGAACACAGCACTGTACAGTACCTTTCCTTGTCACTGTATAATTGTTGTGTTTACCTTACTGGAACACAGCACTGTACAGTTACCTT